>URMK01000051.1 GCA_900548905.1 uncultured Lachnospiraceae bacterium
GGACATCATAGCCCCGGGGCGGACCGGAGCCGGCAGGGCAGGGAGCCAACATACGGGGGATCCGGAGGCGCAGGGACATGGGGCCGGGCGGCAGGCAATGGCCTTGGCAGGACGAACCAATGGGCAGACGGCGCCCTCACGCCAAAAAAACAGAGGAGAATCTCTTCTCCCCCGTTTCCCAAGTACGATATAAATATTCTAATGGCCGAACCCAAAATGCGATGGTACTACGGACGACAGAATACTTCTTCTTCTGCTTATGCTGCGCAGACGTTAACCGCTCTCAGTTTTCTGCTGTCTCTGGGATCACTTTCCATATCGAAAGTAACCTTCTGGCCTTCGTTCAGGCTCTTATAGCCTTCGGAAACGATGGAAGAATAGTGTACGAACACATCCTCACCACTTGCGTCATTAGTAATAAATCCATATCCTTTTTCTGCGTTGAACCATTTCACTGTACCGTTATTCATTTTCAGTACCTCCATTATAATATTTATATCAATTTAAACCGGCAGGAAGAATTCCTGATGTCTGTTTTTCACGAATCCCTGCAGAATTTTCCTTACAAAAAAGCCGGCCTGCGTATCAGTCATTAAGAAAAAAGGAATGACTCATAACGAAGGCCAGCTCTAAATTCAAATTGATTACTGTTTGACTATAACATGCATTTGAAAAAATGTCAAACATTTTTTATTTTTTTGATATATATTTTTTTGATATATTTTACTCTGTCGTATTATTCTGCTGTCTCTGCGCATTGCTTTTTGTGCGGTCACGCATCATTTTCCTTGTCAAAGACCGCCTCAAATACGGAGCTTCTTGCTTTTTCCACCGTGATGTTGAAAACTACGGCAAATTCGGAAATAAGCATTTTTTCCGCTCTCTGCAGATTCTTTTCATCGGAACAATTCAGCTTTTTGCCGCTTTTCTTTTTTCTGTCCTGCTCCAGAAGAATTGCTTTCATCAGTTTCAGATACTGGCAGACTTCGCAGGATTTGAGTATCTGTCTGCTCAGCCGTTCCCGTTCCTTGTTATTTGCTTCGTACTCAGCCGTCATTTCCGGAAGCTGTTCCAGATATTCCTTCGCTTCCTTCCGGGACATGACCGGCCGCATGTATACCTTGTCATTATTCAGCTTCACATATATCGTACTTTCCTCATTCCCTACGGAACGCAAAGTATAATACGTCTCCGGCCCGTTAACAAAATCAGGCTTTCCAATCGCTGCAATCCTGTACACACCACCGTTTTCATGCACTACCACGTCATTCACATTATACATTTTACACCTATTCCTTTACAACGGAAAAAACTGCAACGAAAACACAGGTCAGTTACCGATGCAGCAGTTATAAAAGTATTATAACACACTTTCCGGGAAAAAGCACCTTTTTCTCAAAAGCCGGGAAAACCGGGAAAAACCAGGGAAAATATGCTGTTCTTATGTTACGGGTCATATAGTGAGCATAACGTTTTTAATATCAAACAGATAATTTTTTCCAACAAAATAAAAAATGATTGACTTTTGTTTTTTCATAATGCTATACTGCCCATGCAGTTAGCCAACGCTAACTATTTTCCTGCGTAAAGCTGTTTTTTACGCACGCAAAGTTAGCAGTCACTAACTTTTTTTATTTCTAAAAGGAGAAGCTTATGGTTAAAAAATATCGTCTTACTTTGATTCTTGTAATCCTTTTGGCAGGCTTATCCGTCGTTTCCCTCTTTATTGGAGTTATCGATATCAATCTTACCTCCCTGCTGTCCGGTGATCTGGAAGTGTGGGAAATCTTTCTGATTTCCCGTCTGCCTCGTCTTCTGGCTATTTTGTGTACAGGCGTGGGAATGAGTGTGTCCGGGCTGATTATGCAGCAGCTGTGTATGAATAAATTTGTTTCTCCCACAACAGGGGCGACGATTTCCTCCGCACAGCTGGGTATCCTGCTGGCGTTTCTGTTTATGCCCGGTTCCACGCTGTGGGGCAGAGCCGTTTTTGCCTTTGCAGCCTCTATAGCAGGAACCTGGATATTTGTATGGTTCATCCAAAGAATCCAATTCAAAGATGTTATCATGGTTCCTTTGGTGGGCATTATGTTCGGAAATGTTATCGGAGGCATCACGAACTACCTTGCCTATAAATACGAAATGACCCAGGCTCTCTCCTCCTGGCTGGTAGGTCATTTTTCCCTGGTGCTGCGGGGACGGTATGAGCTGGTATATCTGGTTGTCCCTATGGTCATTCTGGCTTTTCTGTTTGCCAATCATTTTAATATTGTTGGTATGGGAAGGGATTTTTCCAAAAATCTGGGCGTGCCTTATAATCTGGTCCTATTTTCAGGTTTAACGATAGCGGCCCTCATAACTGCCAGTGTGGTGGTGGTGGTTGGATCGATTTCTTATATCGGCCTGATTGTGCCTAATGTGGTCGCTATGTTTAAAGGAGATAAGATACGGGGGACTTTGGTGGACACCGCTTTGTTCGGCGCTGTTTTTGTCTTGATTTGTGATATGGCCGGACGGGTGGTTATTGCGCCTTATGAACTGCCTATTGAACTAATTATAGGAATCCTGGGAAGCATTCTCTTTGTTGCCCTGCTGTTCTACCGGCTGCGTCATGGACGCAAGGCTATACATCTGGCGGGTGCGGGAAGCTCCTGCAGCTGTTCCCGGCCTTCCCTTCTGAAAGAGGAGATGGATTCATGAATACAATTGCGTTACGAAAAAACAAAAAGAAGCTGTTAGGGCTGGTGGTACTGGTGCTGTTCGCTTCGGCGGCCTATCTGCTGATCGATTTGAATTTTACCAACACAAGGCTGCTGCAGTATGCCTTGAAAATACGTACGCCAAAGCTGATCGTAATGCTCATTACTGCTTTTGCCATCGGCGGGGCTTCCATCGTTTTTCAGTCTATCATTAACAATACCATCGTAACTCCATGCCTTCTTGGCATGAATTCCCTTTACACACTGATACATACGGCGGTTGTGTTCTGCGCAGGCTCCGGCAGCCTCCTCGCGGTAAACGCCAATCTTTCCTTTGGTGTGGATGTGATTTTGATGGGAATAGCGGCCACCGCCATCTACAGTTACTTATTTAAAAAAACAAACCATAACATCCTGTACGTACTGCTTATCGGAACGGTTTTAACTTCCTTTTTTTCCAGTATGCAGACAACCATGACCCGGATCATGGATCCCAATGAATATGACAGCTTACTTGCTACTCTGGTAGCAAGCTTCAGTAATATTAATTCGGAAATTATTGTTTTTTCCCTGCTGTTGCTGGCATGTATTATCCTGGTTCTCCGGAAGGATCTCGCACTGCTGGATGTTATTACCCTGGGAAAAGATCAGGCGGTTAATCTGGGAGTGGATTATGACCGCTGTATCCGCCGGCTGCTGCTGGGCGTTACATTATGTATCGCCGTAGCCACCGCCATGGTAGGCCCTGTCTCCTTTCTGGGGCTTATCATCGCCAATCTCTCCCGGCAGCTGCTTAAGACCTACCGTCACACGCAGCTGGTGCTGGGGTCCGCCCTGATCGGCATGACGGTGCTGGCAGGCGGCCAGCTCCTTGTGGAGCATGTCTTTACCTATACCGTTCCCGTCAGTGTCTTTATTACGGTAGGAGGGGGAATCTATTTCCTTTATCTGCTTTTGACCAACAGGAGGGCATAAACATGTTTGTTAAAGATCTTACTAAAAAATACGATGGAAAAACGGTTGTGGATTCCGTTAGCTTTCATATTCCCAAAGGATCCGTAATATCCATGATCGGTCCTAACGGCGCCGGGAAATCAACCGTGCTGAATATCCTTTCCCGCCTTATAGCCCGCGACAGCGGTCTGGTTGATTTCGAAGGAAAGGATATTACCCGCTGGAAAAACAAGGAACTGGCCCGCCACCTTGCCATACTCACCCAGCATAACAACATCCAGATGAAACTCACGGTCAGGGAACTGGTATCCTTCGGGCGTTTTCCATACTCCGGCAGCCGGCTCACTTCAGAGGATCAGGATATTATTGACCGGGCCGTCAGCTATATGGAACTGGAGGATTTCCAGGACAAGTTCATCGACGAACTGTCGGGAGGCCAGCGCCAGAGAGCTTATATCGCCATGGTCATCGCCCAGGATACCGAGTATATCCTGTTGGACGAGCCCACAAACAATCTGGATATTTATCATGCCACCAATATGATGAAGATTGTCCGCCGTCTTTGCAGTGAACTGAATAAAACAGTCGTCCTGGTACTCCATGAAATAAATTATGCCGCTTTTTATTCCGATTATATCTGTGCTTTTACAGACGGCAGGATCGCAAAATTCGGTACAGTAAAGGAGGTGATGACAAAAGAAACTCTATCCCAAATCTACAAGGTGGATTTTGAAATCATGGAAATCCAGGGAAACCCCCTGTCCATTTACTACTAACCTAACATATTTATGAGGAGATTATTATGAAAAAAAACAAACTTATATTACTTACTATCACCGCCGTAACGGCCTTAAGCCTTACCGCCTGTACAAGCACTTCTGCTGACAGTACTTCCTCTGCTCCGGCCCCTTCCGGAACGGAAAGTACTTCCTCTGCAGCGGAAACCGTATCTGAAGAAACCCGGACGCAGACTCCCGAAACCCAGACTCCTGAAAGTGTGACAATCACCAGCCTGAACGGAAACAAAGAGTCCGTGGAGCTGGAAATCCCCTATGATCCCCAGCGTATTGCCATCCTGGATATGGCTTCTCTGGATATTCTGGACAGCCTCGGCCTTGGCGGCCGGGTAGTGGGATCCGCGGGCACCTCACTGGACTATTTACAGTCTTATATAGAAGATGAAAACGTAGCAAACCTGGGAACCATAAAAGAAGCGGACATGGAAGCGGTTATGGCCTGTGAACCTGACGTTATTTTTATAGGCGGGCGTCTCAGTGCCTCCTACGACGCGCTCAGTGAGATTGCTCCTGTTATCTACCTTTCCACAGACGCGGAAACCGGTATTGCGGAAAGTGTACGCAACAATGCCGCCACCATTGCAGCCCTCTTTGGTCTGGAGGAACAGGTGGAAGAAAAAATGGCTGGCTTCGGGGAACGGATTGATGCCCTTGCCGCCGTTGCAAAAGGAAAAACAGCTATTATAGGCATGTGCACCAGCGGCAGCTTTAATGTCTTAGGAGACGATGGTCGCTGTTCCATCATAGGCAGGGAAATCGGCTTCGAAAATCTGGGAAACGGGGATGTCACCTCCACACATGGAAACGAAGCCTCCTTTGAGCTGATTGTGGAAATGAATCCCGATTATATCTTTGTAATGGATCGGGATGCCGCAATCGGTACGGATGGCGCTAAGCTTGCGGAAGAAATCATGGAAAACGAACTGGTTATGGGAACCGATGCTTATAAAAACGGTAATGTAGTATACCTGGCCCACCCTGCGGTATGGTATACCGCAGAAGGAGGAATCCAGGCCCTGGATATCATGCTGTCGGATCTGGAGAGTGAACTGAGCGCCGAATCCAATACACAGGCGCAGACAGCCGCGGAATAATTTATAATACACAGGCGCCTGCTGAAAAAGCGGGCGCTTATACCATGCCGTCAGAATATCATAGCCCTCCCGAAAAAACCCCGAATGCAGGGCAAAAAGAATGGTTTCCTCATCCGCCGGCGAGCTTCTCCGCCAGCTGTTCCAATTCCGGCAGATGATCCGCCAGGTTCTCTTCGCCGATATAATAAGCCATAATCACCTGGTTTCCTTTCCGGGCAAACAGATAATGCAGGCCTCTGTCATGGATAACCAATTCATCAAAATAACCGCTCTCCACCCTTTCGGGCACCCAGCCTTTATTCCAGTTCATATAATACCGTCCCAGCTCCCGCATCAGAGGTGCGGCCATCTTTGGGGAAGCCAGACGGTAATACTCCAGCTTCAGGGAACTCTCCCGGGTACCCCCCTGCGGCTCCCACACGCCATACTGCATTGTCTCCGCCTGTACCGGCGCTAAAAGGAAGCGGTTGACGCAAGAGTAGCTTTCCAGCTCCTCCCCTTTATAATCCCGGGTCTGGTATTCCATATCCGATTCCCTTTCCAGCAGGGAAAGTGGCAGCAGCATAGGTGACAGTTCCTTCCAGGACGGATTCTTTTTCAGAAAGGCCTGCGTCCGGGGGGCGTCTTCCTCCCATGCGCTCTCCGATACCCTGCCGGTATAAACGGTTTTCATCCGGCCGCCCCAGTAATGGATACCTCCTGCAATCCCAAGCACCAGGCTGACAGAAAAGACCGTCAGAAGGACTTTGTATACCGTCCTGCGCGATTTCGCTCCGGTACCGGATCGGCCTCGTATCCCTTCCAGAAGCTGTTCTGCTATCCGGGCTTCCTCTCCGCTTTGCAGCTGCAGAAGGCCGCATAGACCCATTGCCAGAAAAATCACCCAGGCGGCCCCTTTTACAAAGAGCAGAAGGAACCCATATCCCTGGATATAATACGAAAACAGGAACCAGACAAGCCAGAACAGGAAGGGCGAAAAAGCTCCCCATAACCTGCCGCGCTGCCTCTTTTTCAGTTTCCGGAACATCGTTTCCCCTGCAAACAGCTGCACCCGCTCGCACGTTCCCGGCATACCCTGCAGCACCAGCACCATACGTCCGAGCTGTGTCACGTATTCCCAGCCGAATTCTTTATATTCTTCGCCCTGATCTGCAGGCCCCTTTACGCCGTCCGGATCCATAGGGACCAGCATATATGATGTTTTTACCGGTTTTTCTTTTATAAAAACCGCTTTTCTTCCCCGTATCCGTGTAAGCAGATATCCTTGTGCCGCATTTTCTTCCAGCCAGCGTTGCGCATGGTCCGGGTCTGAAAACGAATCGGGTATTTTCTTAATGCACTTTTCTTTTCTCTCCATTGGAACCTCCCGGATATGTCATTTCTTTTATTATACTATTTCCTTCTTATCCGGAACAGGGAAGAGACGGAATAGATTTCTTATTTTTTCTTTAAGACAAAATCCCTTTCCTTCCTTGACAAAACCAGGAAAAGTTTCAATAATGAATTATAATGGTGGAAATAATGAGAGGGTGTAACAATGGACAAAAGAAAAGCTTTCGGAAATAAGTTGGGCTTTACCCTGGTGGAAATGATTGTGGTGATTGTAATCCTTGGAATTCTGCTGGCAATCATAGTTCCCCAGGTGACGAAATATATTTATAAAGCCAAGGCAGTCCAGTGCCGGGTGGATGTAAGCTATATTATGAAGGAATACCAGATAGAAGCGATGGAAAAGGATCCCGGTAATGCGGAGGAAGCCCGTGAGCTTCTGGAGGCTATTATAAAGGAACATAATGGAACTCTGGATAAACAGGCCGATATTTTTAACGGCGGCGTTTATTCCGGTGTGTGCACCTCTAAAGGATTTTATACCTGTACCTTTGATCAAAATTATAAAACCGTTACCGTAACCTGCAGCGAACATGACGAAGAACAGATAGAGGTGAAGAAGCTTGCGGATGTTTTGGGCAATCTCTCCTTTGATGATATCAGCGGCTGCAACTATAAAAGTCTCGACGAGTATTTTAACGGCAGCAGAACCTCCATTAATTCGGAAGCGATTTCAACAGGAGGTTATGGTGAGTATGGTTCCTTTGCCAAAGTGATTGAAGCAAAGCTGAAAGAACAGGGCATCAATATGTCGGGCCGCAGCTGGAGACTTGACAAAAAAGGCGGCACCTACAATCTTTTCCTTACCGATTCCACAAAAATTACGGAATCCATGAAAGGGCAGGAAATTGGCTGCACCTTATACGATATCACAAACAACAAGGTTATCCACGGTACCATAAAAGTAGCTACAGAAAGCCAGGGTACGCTTTATCCCGTACTGAATGGAGGATCCTTCGTCCCGGATAAAGAATAAACCCGTAAAAAAACTGCGGTTTCCGCCATGTAAGGCGCAGCCGCAGTTTTTATTCTTCTTCCTATTCCGTCCTGATGCTTATTCCGCCGCAGTGCCGCTTTCCGTCTCTGTAGTCTGCGTGCTTTCTTCTGCCGCGGCACCCGTTTCTTCACCGGCTTCTTCCGTACCCTCTGCCGTCTCGGTACTGGTTTCCGGTATCGTCAGATATTTCAGGTCCCCTGCCACATCCGTCACTTCGTATTTCTCCGTCAGCCCGTTCATATATTCACCGGCCTTCTCGTTGGCAAGCGTACCGGAAATGGAGCTGTTGGTAGTCGCTTCATCGTTGCTTCTTTTGATGAATTCCACCACATAATAATTGTTATTGGCTTCATCCGGAAGAATTGTGGTATCCCCTTCCTTACGCGCTTCCTCAAACAGCCAGTCTGCAATAGCCGCCGGCGCTGCGGAGTAGGATCCGCCCTCCGTCAGGCTTCCTTCCCCGTCCTCTCCGCCATAGAGAGCTTTCTGATCTTCAATAGCATTTTCCACACAAAGGGCTTCAAAATCATCACCGGCCTTTACCGCCTTTTCCATAGCCTCGGCTTTGCCCTTCAGCTCGTCCATAACCTTGGCGATATCTTCTTCCGAAGCATCCTCCGCAACTTCCCCTCTGAACGGGAAGCTTCTGTAGTCCACTTTATCATAGCTGTTCTTATTAGCTTCGTAATATTCCTGCACTTCATCATCCCCGGGCTTGTTGATTTCCGTCAGATGTTCAAAGTAAGCGGTAGCAAGCATATTCTCTTCTGCAAAAGGCCGGATTCTTTCTTCCGTTGCGTACTCGCCGTACAGAGTGGTATAAACCTCACCCTGGCTTATGGATTCGGTTTCCGCCTGCGCCGCGATCTGGGTATCAAATGCTGACATATCTTCCGCCGCATCATAGGTAAATCCCTGCGCCGCCGCATCATCCACCAGCGCCTTAACCTGGGTTATCTGGCTAACCGCCATTTGATCAAAATAATCCTTCCAGGTCATATTGTCGGTATACTGCTGCTTGGATAAATCAGAGGTGGTATCCAGCCCCATATAGGACAGCAGGGAACCATACATGGAAACGTAGCTGTTTACCGAATTATTGTAATAATAATCATATTCCACCCTGGTAATCTCATGATCGCCTATTTTAATATAAGCATTGTGCAGGGCACTGTATTTATTATAGGCGGATAAACCGATGGAGATTACAATCGCCGCAGCAATTGCCGCGAGAATCGCAATACTACCTATCTTCAAACGCTTCTGCGCTTTTCGCTCCTTTTCCTCCTCAATTCTCCTCTTTTCCATTTTCCGGTCATATTTGGTCATGACCTTTTCGTTCTTTTCTTCTGTCTGCTTGTTGTTAGACATGATAAGAATTCCTCCTTTTATCTCTGTCAGGTATTATACCTGATAATTGTGAAACAAACGTGAACTCATGCATATAATTTTCTGTATTATGTGAAACACCGGTTACAATTCGTTCCCCACGGATGCCGCCCGGCAAGTGCCCGGTCCGGACAGCGCTATTCACAGTATAATACACTCTTCCCCCGGCTTCAACAAAAATCCGCATATAAATTGTTTTTCGGTATGATTTAATGTAACGGTTCAGACGGCCCTTCCAGGAATCCTTGCAGCACCGCCACCCCAGGGAAAAGGAGGGGGGGATGCCGCAGGACACAAAGGGCCGTCTGAACCGTTACGATTTAATTACTGATCACGGAGTGAACCGAAACTTGATTTATGCAGCAGGCACTCCTTCAGCCCTTCTTGTGTATCCTCAAACCGGATACCGTAGGACAGCAGCTTATCCTGGCTCAGGCGCAGATCCCTGGGTTTGTCTGCGAAGGCCTCCTGATTGGGTGCCAGCAGATCTGCATCATATCCCAGCAGCCGGAGAAGCTCCTCCGCCACTTCATAGGTACTTTTTTCATTCGGGCTTCCGAAATTATAAATACCGCCCGGAAGATGGATCGCTTTTTCCAGATGGCGGATCATTTCCCCCACGTAGGTAATGCTTCGGAAATCATAAACAGGATACTGTAGGCGGCTTCCCTCCCGCAGCGCCTGTCTGACGCTGGTTACCAGAGTATCGTGCTCCCCGGGACGGTTCTTATTATAATCAAACATCCAGCTCATCCTGAGTATCACCACATCCGGGAGCACCTTCCGGCACCTTTCCTCTGCCTCCAGTTTCTGCTTTCCATACAGTCGCCGGGGTGACAGAGGCTCCTCCTCACGGTGCGGCCCCTGTTCCCCGCCTCCGAAATATACCTGATCGGTGCTGAAAAGCACCATACGGCTGCCCGATTCCCGGCAGGCTGCCGCCACATTCTCCGCACCCTCCACATTCACCTTCCGGGAACTTTCAGGCTCCCTGTCGCAGACCGCCAAATCGGAGACCGCTCCGCAGTGGATCACAAGTTCCGGCGATAGTCCCCTTATCTTCCGGCACGTCCCGTCCCGATCGGTAAAATCCAGCATGCT
The DNA here is from genome assembly GCA_900548905.1 of uncultured Lachnospiraceae bacterium. Classification (GTDB taxonomy): domain Bacteria; phylum Bacillota; class Clostridia; order Lachnospirales; family Lachnospiraceae; genus Eisenbergiella. The sequence goes on from URMK01000051.1 coordinate 10,421, forward strand.
GCGTGTCGTGCCCGTAATTTCATGCCTGTCCTGCCATGCCCTTATCATTCTCGATGCGGCAAAGCCATCCGCCCCCGTAATCATTATTTTCACAACAGTTCCCGCCTTTCCGTTCCAGACGGGAACTTGTACCATCCAGCCTGAAAGCCAAAACATTTACGAAATAACACAAATAACTTCAGTGAAGCGGCATATCTGCCGCCTTACCGAAGTATTATCCTTTTCCTGTGTTCCTGTACAACTGGGTATAGATAAAAGTCGGTACCGCTATGGTTTCCCCCGGCTGCTTATCCCTTCAGTTTGGAAAAAGCGAGTATAATAAAAAGTACGCCGCTCAGCCAGGATAAATCCCACCGCAGACGTGAAACAACCTTCCGCCCGAACATCTGTCCCACCGACATGGCGCACATGCCTATGAGAAAGACGGACAGCATTGTGAGCAGAATATTGAGCCGCAGAAATGCGGCGAAGGTTCCTGCCACCAGGCTGTCAATCGACATGGCAAACGCCAGAAAAACCGTTTCCCTCATGGAAAGCGTATGGGAATGATCGCTGTCTGCCGCCGTGGGGTTCCCATAAATGCTGATAATGAATTTTAACTGCGAAAAAGAAAAATGAATATCCTTACGCACTTCACAGTGATGATTGATATAATTTTTAATTAAAGAATCCGCAAGCCGGATTGCCCCCAGAATAAAAAGGCTGGTGAAGCATACTGCTTTCGTCAGCTCCTCAGGCACCATGGCCTGAAGGACGGTTCCAAAACACAAGGCAGCGCCCAGGCAGGCGCTGCATATCCCGTTAAGACATCCGTTTTCCTTCCAGTTGATGCTTATACCGCCCGCTCCATAGGCAATACTGGCCACAAACTCATCCATGCAGAGAGCCAGACATAATACTAAAATCTGAAGCATAGTGATTTCTCTTTTTATTTTAGTATATTCCCGACTCCGAAATTTGACATACATTCCCGTCAGGGCGCATAAACTGGATAAATACGTCTGTTTCCGGTTACACTGCTTACTTCCTTCTGTTTTTTAAGGCAGAATATGTCCTCCTGCCAGATAGAGCCGATACCATTCCTCCCTGGTGAGCACGATCTCGGAGGCCTGGCAGATTTCCTGAAGCCGGGAGGTCTTCATAGTCCCCGCCACAAGCTGCATACCTGCCGGATGACGCATAATCCAGGCAGCTGCGACAGCCGTATCTGTCGTATTATATTTTTCAGCCAGCTCCGTCAGGATCTTATTCAGCTCCGGATATTTTTCACTCCCCAGAAATACACCTTCAAAAAATCCATACTGGAACGGAGACCAGGTCTGGATGGTAATGTCATTCAGGCGGCAGTAATCCAGCACACTTCCGTCCCGGTCCACAGCCCCTTCCGAAAGCATGTTTACTTCCAATCCATTTGCCACCATATTGGAATTGGGGATGCTGAACTGAAGCTGATCCACCGCAATCTCCTGTTTTACATATTTTTTCAGAAGCCGGATCTGGGAAGGCTTATGGTTGGAGACACCAAAATAGCGGACTTTCCCTGACTTCTCCAATGTATCAAAAGCCTCAGCCACCTCTTCCGGCTCCACAAGCGCATCCGGCCGGTGCAGAAGGAGCACATCCAGATAATCGGTCTGCAGGCGTTTCAGAATACCGTCCGCCGCCTCCAGGATATGTTTTTTGGAACAATCAAACATCACGCCGGGAATAATGCTGCATTTGGACTGCAAAAAAAGCTTATCCCTCTTGCCCGGATTCCCATGCAGGAATTTCCCGAACATTTCCTCACATTTACCTGCCCCATAGATATCTGCATGGTCGAAAAAAACAGCATCCATATCTATAGCCGCCGCAAGGAATCTGTCCGCTTCCGCCTGCTCCAAATCCCCCAGCCTCATACATCCTACCGCCACCGCCGGTACCTGTAAACCGGTCTGTCCCAAATTGATCCTTTTCATAATATACCTCCCGTTTGTTTTCCTGCAACTGATCCATATCTTTACAGTTAGTAACAGTTCAGACAAGTCTGAACTGTTACCGCATCCGGCCAATGAAATCGCTTCGCGATGAGCCGGATGCCTGCTTCCACCACGTTTTCTCACGGTCTGCGCAGTAAATGCGCAGACCTGCCAGAACTGTTACACAGTTACGTCTTTCTTTCCATTTTACTTTACTCCTTCTGAAAAAGAAAGAACATTTCCTTGTTTTCCGGGATTTTCTTTTTTGTTTTGTAACCCAAACTTTGCAGGTGCCAAATGGACAGCGGGCCATTTGGCACCTGCAAAGTTTGGGTTACGGAATAGATCAGACGGCAAACAGCCTGGATACCAATTCCACCAGCATAGGTACGATAATGGGCAGAAGCCATACGAGATTTCTTACCAGCCAGTTTCCGTTTCCCTGTTTCAGCTGCTTTCCTTCCTTAACATAATACTCTTTTTTCTTATCATCATCAAAATAGATATCATATGCCGGGTACTCAAACAGCGCGGCAAATATGGCCGATGCAAAAATACCGAAAGCAATCAGGATCTGTTTTTCCCACCCGGCCTTCAGGGAAACGGCATACAGGCACGGCCAGAACAGATACCACAGCGACTGCAGCCATATCTTACGGATGATTTTTTTATCCGCTTTGATTTCTTCCGGCCGGGGCAGGTCCACCGGTTTTTGGCAGTCCTCATAAAGCCTTCTGCATTCCGGGCAGTTTTCCAGATGATCCCTGATTATGGCCGCCGTTTCCGGCGAGATAAGGCCTTCTGCATAATTAGGCAGTAAATCTTGTATTACACTGCATGTAATTTCACTCATACGTTCCCGTTCTCCTTTCCCTGACTCCTGTTTTCCATTTCCTCCAGATACCGGATTAACCTGCATTTATCACGCATAAAGGTTACTCTGGCCCAGTTTTCTGTTTTTTCCAGCATCATCCCGATTTCCCGGAAGGAAAATTCATTCACAAGCCGCAGTATCAGCAGGGAACGGTGCGGTTCTTCCAGAGAATCAATATAACTGAAAATAGCCGCCGCCTGTTCCCTGTTCTCGCATTGTTCCGGAATATCCCCGTTGCCGGCCGCTGTTTCCGTCAGCTCCTCCGTAGGCGGATTCGCCCGCAGCCAGTGATAATACTCATGCCGGGCAATGGTAAAAATCCATGTCTTGACGGAGCAGCTTCCGCGGAAGCCCCGGATTCCCGATATCACCTTGAGAAAGGTATTCTGGCTGAGATCCTCCGCCGCATGGCAATTACGGCACAAGGACAGCAGATACCGGTAAACGTCTCCGTAATATTTCCGGTACAGACCTTCTATCTCATTTTGTTCCTGCATATCCGGTACCTCCTTTCTACTTATTAGAGCCTGCAGAAAAAATTTCGTTACACAAAATAAAAATTTTTTTCAGCAAAACAAAGGCGGATTTTTTCCGTCAGGGGGACAAGAGAACCTCCGGTTCTCTGCAAGTGTCTCCGTTTGGCTCGTGGCCCGCGGGAATAAAGAACCCGGGACAGCGGGTATTCCCCCATTCGGGAGTACACCGGCCGTTCCGGGCTGTGTCTTATATCCATTCTTTTTCCAGAAATTCCACCATATCCACCGCTTTCGGCGGACATCCCTTCAGGGATTTTGCGAAACAGGCGGTACACCGGCCAACGCCGATTTCCCCCTTTTTCCCTTTATATCCCTGTCCGATAGCAAGCGGAGGCAGGCCTTTTTTCAGTTCTCCCCGCTCCTGAAGGCGGTCCAGCGCATAGATCAGGGAACCAAAGCAGGCGCTGCAGGCATCCCTGCTGTCCGTATAGGAGGCGAGTTTTTTCACCCTGCCGGTCATATGGAACCTGGACTTGTCCGATAAATCCTCATTCAGATACACCACATTGGCCGAGGCTGTATCCGTACTGCCCACACCCAGCTGTCCGGCCCGCATGATATATTCCACCTCTTCCGGGGAATACCCCATGCTTTCGCATACAAAGGAATCACAGAGCACCGGATCCCGGAAGGCCAGGATGCGGTTCATCACCACCGGGTTCCCTCCTTCTTCAAAATCCAGATCCCCGCAGATATTATCCGCCAGAATAAAATCATTTCTGGCGATGGTATTCAGATGGGCGATAGGCTTATGCAGTCCCATGGTATGAAAATGCCGCTTTTCCGAATTGGGAATTATCCCCTTGTTGTTCTTCAGCGCACAGGTCACCGTAGTCTGGCAATGGCCCTTCAGTACCGGCATATTGATCATATAATCAACCTCCATGGCACTGTCGCAGATCCGGATGTCCATGCCGGCGGCGTTGTAGGTTTTCCAGGTATCCGTCTGCAGATCTTTGAACGCAACCTCATACGTTTGGGAAATACGGTCATAGCCTGCCGCCCGGAAGGCGGCGGGCGTACTGTCTCCCACCCAGGAACCTTCCATTATGGTTATATTCCGGAAACCGTTATCGTGCAGATAACAAATGACGCCCTCCAGAAGCTCCGCGTGTGTTGTTGCCCCCCGGGAGGGCTCTTTTGCCACCACCAGATTGGGTTTCATACCTATTTTTTTATTTCTGTCCCCGATGAGTTCCGCCAGCCCTGCCCGTTCCAGCAGACGTATCGTCATGTTCTTATAGTCCGTACCATGAATGATAAGGATATCATTGCGCTTCATCCACATGCAGCTTTCTCCGCTTTTTCTTATCAATAATCAGGTAAATGGTTGGCATCAGCAGCAGTGTAAGCAGCGTGGACGCCAACAGTCCGCCGATAATAACCAGAGCCATACCCTGCATCATTTCCCCGTTGCTTCCGATTCCTATTCCCATAGGCACCATGGAAAGAATGGTGGTGAGCGTGGTCATAAGGATAGGGCGGATCCGGATGGCACCGGCATCAACCAGGGCGTCCTCCAAAGGGATTTCCTGCCGCAGCTGGTTTACCGTATCCACATAAAGAATACCGTTATTTACCACGATTCCCACAAGCATCAGGAATCCCATTAATGATACCATACTTATGGTGGCTCCCACAATAAAAAGCAGGAAAATAGAGCCTACCAGGCTGAAAGGAATACACATCATAACCATGAAGGAAAACCGGGGGGATTCAAACTGCATGGCCATAACAAGAAATACAAGGAATACGGCTATCAGAATGGAACGGTACAGAACCCCGAACTCTTCATTCATAATTTCCGTCACCATATCCTGGGCCACCTCCACGCCTCCGGGAAGCGAGAGGGAGCTCACCGTTTCATTCAGCTTATCCTGTGCCGTAAACCTGGCCTCCTGGGTGGTGGCGGCTGTAAGGCTGATCTGGTAGAGCCCGTCCACCTTCATGATTGTCTGGGGCGCATCCGTATATACCACCCGGGCGATTTCCCTGACGGGCACCTGGATTCCCTGGTTATTCGTGAGTGTGGCATCCATAAGGCTGTTCATACTGTCATAGAGACCTTCCGGATATTCCAGCCTGACCTCATATTCCGTGCTGTCTTTTGTAACGGTAAGCACATCCGTCCCGCTAAGGATACTGCGGACGCTGCCTGCCACCTGCACCGGAGTCATTCCGTAATGCATAGCCATCATGGGATCGATTTCCAGCTTTGCCGCGGTACTGGTATCCTGGGCGGAGGATGTTACCTTGATAACCCCGTCCACTTGCTCCATCGCCGCCTGGGCCTGTAAGGCAGCTGCCTTCAGCACCTGCATATCGGCCCCCCGCAGATCGACTTCTGTGGCGGAGGACGACATCATACCGCTTCCCATACTGCTTCCGCCGGAGGCAATTTCCAGTTCCATATCCGTATAATCCCTGGTATCCCGGTTCCATTTCTCTATCACATCAGCCGTGGTAAGTTCCCTGTCACTTTTCAGATAGGCCCGCATGCTGGCGGTGGATCCGCTTTCTATCGTGACGCTGTAGGAACGCACATCAGGCTCCGCCTTAGCCAGCTCTTCCAGCTTCTCCATCGCGGACTCTTTGGATTCCAGGGTGGTTCCCGGGCGGAAGGACGCGGCCACCTCCACGATACCTTCATCGGATGCCGGCATCAATTCCATATTAACCTGGGTCATCATAAGGCCTGCCGCAGCCACCAGAACAGCGGTCACTCCAAAGACAAGCCATTTTTTATGGAGAAGCTTCCGCAGAAAGCCCTTATAAGACCGTGTGAATTTCTCCAGGATACGGTTTGCCGGAATGTCCTTCTTTTCCCTGGGCTTAAACAAGAGGTAAAATAAAGGAACCAGGGTCATGGCGGATATCAGGGATGACACCATGGCAAATACTATGGTAAATCCAAGCTGGCCGAACAACTGGCCGGCCAGATCGTCCACCGTTGCCAGAGGCAGGTAAACCACGATGGTCGTTATGGTGGAGGCAATGATGGACATGGTTACTGTTTTGGTCCCCTTCAGCGCCGCTTCCCAATAACTTTCCTCACTATCCTTCCTGCGGAAACAGCTCTCGATAACAACAATGGAATTATCCACGATCATACCGATAGCGATAACAAGAGAGCCCATAGTAACGATGTTCATGGAATATCCCATCATACTCATCAGGATTAACGTCGCCAGAATGGATACCGGCATGGAGCTTCCCACAATAAGACTGGCCTTGAAATCCCCGAAAAAGAGGAAAAGGACCGCCATGGAAATCAGCACGCCAGCTATCAGCGTCTTTCCCACGGACCAGAGGGAGGATGTAATGATATCACTGGAATTATATTCAATCCCTATCTCAATGCCGGGATTTTTTTCCATATAAGAAGACACCAGTTTTTCAATCTTCTGCGTCACCTGCACCACGCTGGCGCTCTGTTTTTTCTGGATGGAAATACTGATATTTTCCATTCCGTCGCTTTTGCTGATGGTATCCGCCTTTTCCTTTGCCATGGATACTTCCGCGATATCGGACAAATGGACAACGCTGCCCGAAGCCGTGATAACCGGAACCTGTTCCAGCTTCTGCACCGTATTGAATTCCATGGCCGCGCTGACGGATATATCCTGGCTGCCCTGCTTCACACTGCCTGCAGGGACGGTAAAATCAACGGCACCCAAATAATTGGCTACCGCCGCCATGTTCAGCCCGTACTGCTTTAGCATATCCTCCCGGAGAAGAACCCGGATATAATCCTGGGTTCCGCCGGAAACATCCACCTGCGCCACATCCGTTATGGATTCCATATCGGGAACCAGTGTTTCCTCAAGCGTCTTTTTCAGATCCATATTTCCTTCCGCCCGGACATTCAGAATCATATCCGCGGACTGGGACATATTCAGCTCGATCACCACCGGAGAGGAGGCATCTTCGGGAAGCTGCAGGCTGGCCGTATCCAGGGCCGTCCGCAGATCCGCATAGCAGTCGTCAATATCCACGCCGTATTCATAGCTGAACATAACCATGGATACATTCTCCGCGGACTGGGAGGTCACGGAATCAATCCCGTTCAGGGTGGAACCGGAATCCTCCACCACCTTGGTCACCAGCTCATCCACACTTTCCGGATCCGCGCCGGGATAGGTGGTCATAACGATGAGCATGGGCATATCCATATCCGGTGTCAGCTGCATCTTGAAGCCCGGGATAGATCCCAGCCCGAAAACCGCCAGGGACAAAATGATGAGGATAACGGAAACCGGACGCTTCAGTGCTAATTTAGTCAGGTTCATTTTCCGGCCTCCCCTTCTACCAGACGCACTTTCGCGCCATCCGTCAGCTGGGAGGACCAGGTATGTATCACGATGCTGTCAGAGGACAGACCGTTCAGGATTTCTATTTTATCTTCATTGTAAAGTCCGGTTTCCACCGGTGTTTTTCTTGCGGTCCCGTCTTCCACACAAAATACATAGGCCTGCTCCCCTTCATAATAAACCGCATCGTAGGGAAGCAGCATGGCTGAAGAGGTTCGGTAGGTATCCGCGGTGATTTTCACCGTTACCCCATTGGAAAGAGCCGTATTTTCTGTTGCCGCCTTGATTTCAAACAAGCCGGTCCTGGAGTCCACAGACTGCCCCACTTGGGTAATCACAGCTTCAAAGGTTTCCCCGTTTCTCTCCAGGGTAATTTTTTCCCCGGTAACAAACTGGTTTTTAACCGCCTCGCTCACATAAAAGGTAACCGTCATGGAATCCTTGTTGGAGATGACATAGACCGGATTCCCGGCGCTTACCATACCGAAGTCATCCACATTTTTCTGTTCGATCACACCGGATATGGGGGCGGTGAGCGTGTAATTCTCCAGCTGCATCTGGGCACTCTTAATCCCCACATCGGAGGATGCGATCTGGTTCTGCAGAGCCGCCGCCGTATCCTGATAGGCCTGTCCGTTCTGGATGCCATACTGCACCTGGGCATCCTTCAGGTTTTCTTCATAGAAGTCAATCGTATCGCCTGTTGTGGAACGCGAGGTTTCTGCGGAATCAATACTGCTGTCTATAGATGACATATTTCCTTCCAGCGTGGATGCCTGGGATTTCATGGATGCAATCTGGGATGCATACGTGGCAAGGCTGCTGTCAAGCCTGCCCTCTCCCACGTCCGCCGCCGTATAGCCGGCGGATTTAAATTGGGAAACCACCGCCAGATTCCTCTGGTATTTCTCTTTTTCCTTCAAATAATCTTCATAGCTGCCTTTGTCGGGCTTTACGCTGTCCGTTCCTGCGGTTACCAGGATTACCCGGTATTCCTCTGTCCTGTCTGTGCCCGCAACAGCCGGCATAAATTCAGGTTCTTCCCCCGGCGCTTCCTGCCTTCCGCCTTTACCTATAGAAACTGCCTTTCCCGTATAAAAAGCCACTCCCCTGGCTTTCGGGGCCTCCCTGGACGCCCCTTCCGGAAGAGAGGGGCTTTCGGAAACCGACAAGTTCTCTTGTACTGCCGTGCTCTCCGCTGTCCCGTTTTCCTGTTTGCCCGCATGGCTTCCATTTTCTCCGGATCCGGCAGTTCCGCTTCCGGTATCACCGCTTCCGGGCTGTCCTGTACTATCGGTATTGCCGTCTCCTGTACTGCCTGCTTCTTCCCGTTCCTCCTCTTCCGGCTTCTCTTCCCCCGGATTCTGCGTGGAAGAATCGGTGCTGCCGTTATCAGAAGAGACCGGTCCCTGCCCATTCAGGCCGCCGTTTGTCCCTGCGGATCCGGCTCCGCTTCCGTCCGACGAACTGTCCGCAGGTGTACTTCCCTGGGATGAGCCCCCTGTGGATGGGCTTTGCGTGGACGGCTCTGTATAATACTCTTCACTCCAATTGGGTTCCGGCTCCGTTATCCACCTCCAGACACCATTTCCATCCTGATAGACATACTGCTTGGCGGTAACAGCCATACTCTTCATACTGTTATAATTGGATTCCATATCGCCGATGCTGTCGTTGATTTTATCCAGGGCGCTTTTCATATCTTCTTTTTTCTGCCGGGTATCGTCAATCGATGTCCCTGCCGTATCATATTGTTTTTTCGCCATATCAATCTGATACTGTATGTTCTTAATATTGCTTTCCATGGACAGATTGCTCATAACCTGGCTGGATCCCAGGGTCCTCTGGGCGGAAAGCTCCGCGCCCTCCTTGGTAAGCCTGGCTGATTCCAGCTGCAGCCGGGCCGCTTCGTCATCGATCTGAAGCAGCACATCCCCGGCCCGGACCTGATCCCCCACTTCAAAATGGACGGACGATACCTCCCCTGAAACAAGGGGAATGATACTGACCTGTTCCTGGGGGCTTACCGTACCGATAAATGTGCCGGATACTGCAAGATCGCCCACCTCCACAGCTGCAGCCTCCACAGCAAGAGATGTATCCGCAGCTTCTGTTTCCTCCGTATCCGCGCTGCTCTGGCAGCCGCCCAAAACCAGGGCTGCCGTAAGCAGAACCGCCAGACTCCTCATCCGGTAATTTCTTTTCATAACTGTACCTCTTTATCCTGATTACTTAGCCTTGCTAACTATTTGCTTTCTCATTCTAGCTTCCTCACTGAGAGAAGTCAATTAAAAAACTATAAAATCAGCGGTAAACGTGCTATACTTGTTACAGTTTACATGCCGTCAGCCCGCAGTGTTTTCAAGGCCTGCCGGTTCCCTGTTGAAAAGAGGAAAATATGTCAGAACCGAAAAAAATACCTTTTGAATTAATCAGCAAATTCCACCGCTTCAAACTGAGTGCCTTTCCCATGCCCCTGCCTGAGAGCGAACTTATCACGCTGTCCACCATTTATGAATCCAACCGTTGGGAAGGCGTGGAAAATACCCTGGTTTCCGGCCTGGCGGAAAAGCTCCATGTATCCGTGCCCACCATGTCCAGATGTCTGCGCAAGCTGGAAGACAAAGGGCTGATACAAAAAAACAGCCAGACAAACGACCGCCGCAATACGTACGTCTGCCTGACTCCCGGAGGAACCCAAATATATGAAGAGGCCTTCCATACACTCAGCGCTTTTGTGGAACGCGCCTTATCCCGCATTGCGGATGACGAGCTGGAACAGTTTTTTGCCACCTTTGACAAAATATATGATGCCCTTGCTATTGAATATAAAACTCTGGAGATGGAAGCAAAGTGATCTATAGAAGAACCGGATCTCCCTGCTTCCTCTCACGGGACATCTTCCCGTCTCACATAAATCCGGAAGCAGTTCCCGTTTTCCCCGTAATCGCTTACGGATACATAGCCCCCCTGGTCCGTTATGATTTTCCTCGTAAGAAAAAGCCCCAGACCGACGCCTTCCTGAAGCATAGCGGCCTGCTTTCCTCTGTAAAACCTCTGGAATACCGCATTTCTTTCTTCCTCCTGAATCCGGCTGCCTTCACTGCACACCTCTATACATGCATACAAGTCATAAACGCTCATGCGAAGCAGGATTCCCCTGCCTTCTTCCCCGTACTTTACGGCATTGTCCAGCAGGTTGAACACGGCCTCCAGCGTCCATTTCCCATCCACCCTGGCCCGGATATCCCGCTCCCCCTCCAGACGGATTTCCTTCCCCCTCCGTTCCGCTTTGGGTGCCGCCTGTCCTATCGCTTCCAGGAGAATCGGAAAAAGCGGCTGGTTTCTGGGCTGAACCGTTATCATATCCGTCTCCAGCCGGGCTGCCTTTTCAAAGCCTTCCCCAAACCATCCCAGTTTTTCCGCCTGCTTTGCTATATTGTCAAGAAACTGCTTTCTGTTATATTCCTCCAGATCCGGCATCAGCAGAAAATCACAATACATCCGGATATTGGTAAGAGGCGTATTCATCTGATGCACCAAATCCGCCACCAGGCCGCTTAACTTCATTTTAAGCTCCTGTTCCTGTTCCTCATGGCTTTTCATGATTTCATACAGCTTATATATCTGGTTTTGCAGCTTTCCGGTCAGGGTATCCTCCCGGGGATCAAAATAAATCCGGCGCCTCCCTTCCTCCCAATGCCCGTCAATCAGTTCCTGTACACAATCATTCGCCAGACACAGGCTTTTATTCACATAACCGGACAGCCATAAAAAGCCCCGGAATACAAGTATGCATTCCAGGACGGCGAATCCGCCTGCCAGCCACCATACACCTGCCGGAAACAGGGAAAGAAGAAACAGGAACAGCGCGGATAACAGTACCTGTCCGGCCAGAATCAGCCGGATGACCGTATCAATCCCCTCTGTCCTTATGCCTTCCTCCGGCCCGTTTTTCCCTCCTGTTCTGCTTCCTCCCCACAGCCGTTTTCCGTCCGAACCCCTTTTCCCAGCTGCACTCTTATTCATAGTTCCTCCCATTTATAGCCGATTCCGAATACTGTCCTGATCCGGGATGGATTCCCCGGATCCTCTTCTATTTTTTCCCGAAGACGCCGGATGTTTACCGCCAGCGCTTTTTCGTCCACATAACTTTCCCTGTCATCCCATACACGGGCCAGAAGCATTTCCCGGGTCAGGACCTGTCTGCGGTTATTCAGAAAAACCTCCAGCAGCCGTATTTCCGTAGGAGTGAGTAAAATCTGTTTTTCCCCTATCACCAGTTCCTTCCCTTCAAAATCATAACGCAGCTCACCGCTGTAATACATACAGCTGTTCTGCCGAAGGCTTCTGTTCAGCACTGCCTGTATTCTGCGCAGGAGAAGGGGGACGGAGAAAGGCTTGGTTATATAATCATCCGCCCCGGCATCGAAGCCCGCAATCATATCCTTTTCCGTATTCCTTGCCGTCAGAAAGATTACAGGCACCCCATTCCCTTTCCGAAAACCGGGCAGAAAATCCCTGCTGTCCCCGTCGGGCAGGCTCACATCCAGAATTATCAGTTCCACCGGTTCCGCCAGCTTTTCCATCATTCCGGCAAGGCTTTCCGCCGCTCTGACCTGATGGCCTTCTCTGGTAAGGGCAAACACAATACCGTCCCGTAATATAGCATCATCTTCCACAACAAGTATCCGGGCCATACATAATCCCTCCTTATTCTGCCTCCCGCAGCCTTTCCACCACCGGCCTGCGCGTGAGGAATCGGGTGAGCAGCACCGCCACCGCAAGGGAAACCAGGCACATGACCGCCAGAAGTATCATACAGCCGGCGGCAAAAATCCCCTTTGAGAAACCGGAAACAAACAGGATAGCCGTTCCCAGTGCCGAACAGAAAAAAGCCCCAAGCGGTATGGCCGCAAGCACACTGGCCCCGCTCAGCAGCAGCCCTTCCCTGCACAGCATCCACCTCATCTGCTTCCTGGTCATTCCCACAGACTGCATGGCGGCAAACTCAATTTTGCGCGACAGCACGCCGGTTACCAGGGTATTAACCACGTTGCAGATCCCGATCATGCCGAACACCCCTGATAAAAACAGCCCCAGAAGGATCATGGAAGCCTTTTCCGACTTTGTCTCTTCTCTTCTTATGACCTTGGATTCTATCGTCAGCTGATAATTAAAGCTGCCCTGCACCGCTTCCTCCACCTGCTTATATTCTGCTTTTGTCAGCTCCTGTATCCCGTTTGCTTCAAGAACACTCACCATATCCGGATATCCGGAATATATTTCTTTAAATACCATGTCCGGAAAAGACAGCGCAGCGCTTGCCAGCAGACCCGTAGGAAACGGATTAACCCGCTCCACCACCGCCAGGACTTCGGCTTCTTTATCCACATACTGCTCCATGTCCGGATCATATACAGATAAATGCAGCACCTGCCCTGCATGAATCATCCCTTGTTCTCTCCGGTTCTGGTTCGTTCCCTGGTTATATATCACATATCTTCCGGTGGCAAATTTTTCCTCATCCAGGCTGCCTTCCAGGATACGGATATTTTCCTCCTCCAGATGAAGCTTATCCGCAGGAAATCCCCAGATGGAAAGTCGGATATCACCATTTTCGGCTTCACTCATCCAGCCGTTCCCCAAATCTTGACATCGAATAAACTCCCCGCGCAGTTCCTCCGTCATTTTTATCTGTCCATACCCGGCACTGCAGCCGCCCTGTTCGTTGATATCCCAGTCCCTGGCCCGATAATACAGCGCCGTTTCTTTGATAAACGGCAGGCTTTGCAGCTCCTCTATCATTTCCTGCTTCACAGGCTGATAAGGCTCTTCACTGCCCCAGATCATGGCGTCCTGCCGTACCCGGATGTCGGCGGTGTGGTAACGCTTCACCATATTTTCCACATTGTAGCCCATAGGGAGGGTAAAAGCAACCAGGAAAATAATCCCGCTTAAGGCAAAGGAAACGGCGGACCACAGCTTTTTCCTTCCCGCTCTTTTTTCCCGGTACTTAGCCGCCTCCACCGGCGAAATCCGCATGGCAAGGCGGTATGCTTTCCTCCCGCTGATGTACACGGTAAGCAGGGAGAAAAAGGCTGCGGAAACAAAAAACATAGGATTTGCCGTATTCTGATAAAAATCTCTGTAATTCGTACCGGCAAGAACCGCCGGCGCAGCCAGCAGCCCCACCAGATAACCTATAATAAGTCCTGCCGATATTCCCACTGCTGTCAGCTGCGCCACCTGCCAGGTGAGAAGGGAACGGATTTGCTTTCCGGTGGTGCCGATTGTCTTTAACATCCCGAAAAAGCGGATGTCATTTACCACTGAAATATAGAATATATTATAAATAAGCAAATAGCCGCAGAACATGATCATAATGACAAACAACAGCACGACCAGAAGATAAAGTGCGGTAAAACCATTATCCATCCGGTACTGCACGCCCGAAGCACCCACTTCTTCCGCAATATCATATAATTCCCCGGGAACGGTGTCCCTGATTTCCCCCTCTTTGAACTTCACATAGATACCGGCCGGCTCCTGCAGCATCTGGGGCGCATACGTTGCGGGAAAAGCCTCAGAAGTATATATTTCTTCATACGTGTGAGCCAGCCCTCTGATGGGAGAGGTTACAATTCCCGTAATAGTCACCGGAATTTCCTTTTCTACCTGCTCCCCGTCTTCCCGAATGACAGGATAAATCACCAGACTGTCCCCGGTATGCACCGCCTGGCCCAGCCGTTCTGCCATGGTATCGGATATCACGATTTCATCCGCTTCCTGCGGAAAGCGGCCTTCCAGAAGTTCCACTTTATTTCTTTCATAATATTCCTGCTGGGGTGCCAGAAGGGCTGTCTTAATACCGGCCATTTCCCGGTTATGCAGGCTTCCCACATTACAATAAATCACATATGCCGCCCAATCCACCTGGGGCATATCCCTGATTTCCCCATATTTATCCAGATCCGCTTTAATTTCCCCGTCGGCAAGGGGGCCGGGGGTAATATCCGTGCCCCTGTCTATTGTATCGTAAAAACTGATTCCCACTGTACATACCATAGTAATCAGAAGCGTGGTGAGCATGATGCCCAAAACGGCTGTCAGGTTCCTGAGCTTATGGGCCTTCATACTCTCCCTGGCAATTTCCTTTACGACTTCCTTGTTGGAATTTTTAAACATTAGCCGTCCCTCCCACAATTCTGCCGTCTTCCATATGGATGGTCCTGTCCGCCAGCTGGGCCACCGTTTCATTATGGGTAATCATAAGGATCGTCTGATGGAATTTGGTGCTTGTCATTTTCAGAAGTCCCATAACCTCCGCGCTGGTACGGGAATCCAGGTTGCCGGTAGGTTCATCGGCCAGAATCACGGACGGCTTGCTGGCAATCGCCCTGGCTATGGCAACCCGCTGCTGCTGTCCTCCGGACAGCTGGTTAGGGAATGCCTTTCTTTTGTCAGCAATTCCCAGAGCCGAGGTAATCCCCCTGATATATTCCTCATCCACACGGTTTCCGTCCAGCCGTAT
The DNA here is from genome assembly GCA_900548905.1 of uncultured Lachnospiraceae bacterium. Lineage (GTDB taxonomy): Bacteria > Bacillota > Clostridia > Lachnospirales > Lachnospiraceae > Eisenbergiella. The sequence continues at coordinate 25,633 of URMK01000051.1, forward strand.
GGGGAGAGTAATGTTTTTTTCCACATTCAGTACCGTCACCAGATTATAATTTTGGAAGACAAAACCGATATTCCTTCTGCGGAATATTGTCAGTTCTTCATCCTTCATGCGGGTAATATCCTGCCCGTCCACAATGACCGTCCCCTCATCGGCGTAATCCAGACCGCCAAGCAGGTTGAGAAGTGTGGTTTTGCCGGAACCGGAGGTCCCCACCACCGCTACAAACTCTCCCTTATTTACCGAGAGTTCTACATGATCCACCGCTTTTACCAGATTGTCACCGCTGCCGTAGTATTTTACCAGATTTTCCGCTCTTACGATTTCCATTCGTCCTGTATCCTTTCTTTTCGGCTTCCCCGCCGCAGCTGAAACCAGATAACGGCAGAGAAGTAGCCTTACTCAGATATACCTTAGCATATGCTTCTTACAATCCGGTAACAAACAGGAAAGGATGAGTTGCTTTCCTGCATAATACCTAAATGGGTGCAGATAAGAAGAGTGGTGCCGCCGGGGCAAAGGTTCCCACCCTGGCAGCACCCACTCTTTTATCTGCATCCTTCTAAACAACATTGCACGTAACTGTTTCACCCAAAGAGGAGTACAGCAGTACCTCTTCTTTGAACTCCGTCCAGCTATCTATTTTACTGCATACCTGGCTGCAGTTTTATCCGTGTATAATATTCTTTGTCATCCATATGGTGGATATACGCCCCGTTTTTTTCCTGTACACGCAAAGATGCCGGATTGTCCCGATTTACGGACATGTAGATCTCGTCCTCTTTCACCAATTCACGCGCTTCTTCCAACGCCATGGCAAGACCATGGGATGCATATCCTTTTCCCCTATCTTCTTTTTTTATCCCATATCCGATGTGGCCGGCTCCCTTTTTCAGGAAATCATTGAGGTAATGACGGACCCGGAATAACCCGGCAATATGATTATCGTCCCACAGGAAAAAATCCGTTTCCGGCACATACCCCTCCGGCAAGCCGATCCCTTCTGAAAAGTTTACTATTTCCGGAAGAGCTTTTTGCATAAATTCTTCTCTTGAAATTCCATAATACTTATTTGTAAAACCATTTTCGTCAGCGGGAAGTTCCGTGATAAAATTGTATTCTTCCTGTGCATCCTGTTCATTTACTTTTTTCAGGTAAAGCATTTAATTATCCTTCTTTCATTTACATATGCGTAAAATTTCTGAGTTCTTATTAATTTTATAAAAATTAATGTAAATCAGAGGATATAATACCATAATAACATACATTATGGAAGTTACCGTCATATCTGCTGAAATGTCTCAAAACTCCTTCACACTGGAAACCGTTTTTTTCAAGTACCCGACAAGAAGCTTTGTTTTCCGCAAGCACCAGCGCTTCTACACGTTCATACCCCAGTTCATCTAATGCATAACGGACGAGCCTTCCTGCTATTTCCGTTGCATATCCCCTATTCCAATATTCCGGCAATAAATTATACCCTAACTCACATCTGCCAGCCTTTTTATTCTCCGATATAATACCGGCCTCTCCGATAAACTGCTGTCCTTGTTGTATAAACAAAGCCATAAACCCGGAATGGTTACTTTTATGCATGGCTATTAAATCCTTCAGTCTCTTATCTGCGTCATTTCTGTCTAATAATGGAACAAAGGTCGAAAATCTCCATACTGCAGCACAAGATTTCAGGCAGAAATAATTATCCAAATCCTCCTCCGCGTATTCTCTAAGCAAAAGCCGTTCTGTGGTAAGCTCCATTCATTTCTCCCCTCTCACTTTATCCATAAACCCTCTTATCCGGTCACGGTCTGTGCCTATATATTGAACCGTTTCCACAAACTTCAGGTCTCTGCTTCCTGCAGCAATTCTGCCAAATAACAATATTCCTGGATCATTTATAACCAGACCGCTTCGCTAAGCATACTTTGTGCCTGTAAATCTTCTACGCATACCATTTTTACCAACATCCACGCACGCTCCTCTCTGCTTAATTCGTGAAGCTTGGTTACCGGCCGGGAAGCGGACATACGGGTAATAATGGTATCGATAGAACTGATTTTATTTTCAGCAGAAAAAACAATATTCTGCCATGACATTTTTTTATGGACAAGAGCTTCCATAAATTTATCATTCTCCATACCGCCATCCAATAACCTTTTAATCTCTGCCAATGAGAATCCAAGTTGCTTAAGTTCAATAACTGCATCTAATTGCTGTACCTGATCGGCAGAATAATAACGGTATTTTGTCTTTCGATCAACTTTTACAGGCTTGATAATTTCCATTTTTTCATATATGCGTATGGCCTTTACCGACACATTAAAAAATCCAGCAATTTCACCAATACGCAATAAATTGTCATCCATCTGAATCCTCCGTTTTTTCGTACATTGTTTGATTGATACGGTGTATGCCCGCCATGCTTGTCTGTATGGAAATCAGACAATTTATCAGCATATTAGCCCCTGTTATGACACCGAGACGATATTGAAGGGCGGCATTCAAAGCGTGCCGTTTCCATAATTTCATTTTTGTACGCAGCAATTCCAGGCTGCTTTTTTCAAATCTTTTCATCAGGTAATCCTGTCCGTCATAAATAAGGGCAATAGCAGTGCAGGTAATCAGGGCGGACAGTTCATCTGTATTCCGGGCAGCAGCCTCCAGAGCCTTTTTGTTAAGTCCCGTCATAGCACTTGCAACGAAAAGCTGGCTGATATAAACGTGAGGAACTGCAAATACAAGGACCCATCCGAACACACCGGGATTGATAATCCACAGAATAACAGCCGATACCAATATCCGCAAAATCGCGTTGACTGCATGAGGCAGATGAATCGGTTGGGAAAATGGCATTTGCACATCAGTGTTCAGCCGTGTCAGCCACTCCCCCTGCGTTTCCTCTTCCATACGCTCATAGGAAAGTTTGGAAATTTTCTGAAATAACTTAACTCTTAACCGGCTTTCCATCCGTACAACAAAAGACGAATAAATACCCCAGACAATTCCATTATACAGAAAAATACAAAGACCGGCGGCCATAAAAGTAAGGCATACAACATGCAATCGCCCTGCGTCGTTTTGTTCAACCGCATTGAATGCATTCTGCAAATAAGACGCCTGTATCACGGTCATACATAAATCAACCGGTGAACGCAGGATAAGCAGGATGGCAAACTGTTTACCGCCGCCAGTGATTTTCAGCAGCTTTTTCATTTCATACCACATGCAGATGCCCTCCTTCAAGCCGCAGAATACGGCTGCAATCGGAAAGCCTCTCCATTTGGTGGGAAACGTGCAGAACGGTTCTGCCCTTTGTTAAGCCGGTTAATGCATTCATCACGGCTGTGCCCGTGCCCCCGTCAAGTGCGGAGGTGGGTTCATCCAGCAGAACTACAGGCGCATTTTTAGCAATGGCCCGGGCAATGGCAATACGCTGCGCCTGACCGCCGGATACCTGACTTCCCCGTTCGCCCACCAATGTATCAAGCCCCTCCGGCAAACCCGAAATCCAGCCGGAGAGCTGCGCCAATTCGCAGGCATGATATAATACGGCATCCTCCATCGCATGGCCGCATGAGATATTATCCCGGATACTGGCCGGAAAAAGTATCGCATTCTGCATTACCATGGCAACATTTCTACGCCGCCCGGCCGATGATTGTAAGCCGCCAATGTCAATACTGCCATTTTGTACTTCATACAGTCCGCTTATTAGTTTTAACAAAGTGCTTTTGCCGCCCCCGCTTACGCCGACAATACCCACGGTTTCCCCGGATTTTATTGTCAGGTTTATGTTGTCAAGCACTCGTTTCCCACCATATGCAAACCTTAGATTATCTATCACTATTTTCATGGCGACCTTCCCTCCCGGCCAGAAGAATTTTCGGGGAAAGGAGTTTCATATGAACCGAAAATTGCCGAAATGATGCGATAATCCCCGGCATATTCATCATCACGCCCGACACGTTCCCTGACAGGTTCAGGAACACATACAATGTACCAAGGGCCAATGTGCCTTCTATCACCATACCGCCGCCGATAAATAACATGAGCATAAGCGGTATGCTGCTTAACAGGCCGGATAATGACATAAGACGCGCCCGTAATTTTTCAACTTTTACCGTCTGCTGTCCCCATTTCAGGACTTCCCTGTTGTATTTTACAAGTATCATATCCGCTGCGTCATAGAGACGTATTACAGGAAACAACGTTAATAAGGTATCCGCGTATTTATTCATCCTCCCTTTGGCCTGTTGGCTGCGCAAGGCGGCATTGCTGATAATCCTGCTTGCATAAAAAACATAAATCATAATGGCAATGACCGGCAGATTTACCGCCAATGTCAGTCTTACGTTTAGGATTAACAGCCACACGAACGAGAAAAGGAAAGTTATGCCATCGTTTACTAACCGAAATAAATTACCGCTTATATATCCCGAAACGTCAGAAATCTCATTTTGCAGTTTTGATAGCTGCTCCCCTGTGTTCAGGCATTCCATTTGAGACAAAGGCAGTGATGAAAAATACCTGGCATAACCCATCCGCAAATCATGGATCAGAATCTCACAAGTTAATCCGGTAACATATGTTTTTATATAATCAGCAACACACAGTACAAGCATAATAACAACTGCACATACAATAACATCCGGCGATACGTTCTTCCCTTTGCTTACTATGTTTATAATATCACCCAGCAGTAAATTCCATCCTAATGTAACAGCCGCAGCTAATCCGCTTACAGCGATTGCAGTAAGTGTCAGAAGATAATGTTTTTTTAACAATTGTGCGAGTATATACATTGGCCCATCTCCCTTTGAAAATAGTATAAACTATGTCCCAAAGGCAGAGTCAACAGGTATTCCGAAAGAAGGAATATCCATTCTATCAATAATCTATAGATCCCATCTTACTTATATTACATAATCGAGTATCTCTAAAAGATTATTGGAATCAACAGAATATACAGCTTTTCTTTTTACCCTGTCAGAAGCATTAAGCGCAATCGATTTTCCACAGTAATTAAAAACCGGTATATCTGTAGAGCCGTCTCCAACTGCAATACATGCAGATGGATTGATATTGTTCTTTCTACAGTAGTCCTCCAAACAATTCACTTTGTTTTCAGCCTCAACGTAGGTCACAATTTTACCGGTAAATTTACCGTTTATCACTTCATAATTACTTCCGTAAAATCCGTCAAAACCATAAATAGCAGAGACGACACCGGCTACCTGAACAGGGCCTACCGTGATTAAAAGGCATTTAATTCCATGCTTATGCAGAATATCTATTGTCTCTCTTATGTTTTCCAGGGGCTTGGCTATTTCTAAAAAGTGACATTTAATGTCTTGTTCATTCAGCCCCGAAAGAAGCTCTGCTCTCAGGTAGTCTGCCGTTTTATAGTCCAGCAGTCCGCTTTCTTCTTGTTTCTGGATAACTGCGTGTTCTTTCTCTTTGCCGTTCAATATACACGGCAGCATGACAGAATGAATATCTCTGATTAACGTATCGTCTAAATCAAAACAAATAAGTCTGGTATCCATATATATCCCCCCCGAATACTCCCCATCGGCCCACGTTGAGCCAACGCAGTGAAATCCCATCTCAATGATACCATAGATCAACTTCTCTGTATCATAAAAGTTCCCCATACCGTCTTACATAGAACTTCTTGGCCGCCGTTGCCAGGAGCATATAGCATATCACAATCGCTCCCAGCAAGACGAAATACACGGCAGGCAGGGCCGCCAGCCCAATAGCTTTTCCGAACGGTGTGAACGGAATCGCCGTAAGCCCTGCGATACCCGCAAAAGTAAGAAGCGTAACCGGCAGGGATGCCCGGCTCTGGAGGAACGGAATTTTCTGCGTCCGTATCATATGAATTACAAGCGTCTGGCTCCACATGGATTCCACGAACCAGCCCGCCTGGAATACGGCGGTAAACAGCATCCGTGCGGCGGGATCCGTAATCTGATGATAATACAGCCCGCCGCTCACCGCCGGGCAGATAACAAAATACATCAGCAGGAAAGTCAGAATATCAAAGACGGAACTCACCGGCCCTATGATCAGCATGAACCTCCCCAGATCAGAAGCATCCCAGGCGCGGGGTCTTTTCAGGAATTCCTCATCCACGTTGTCCCAGGGGATAGCAGTACAGGAGATATCATAAATCAGGTTCAGCAGAATCAGCTGGATGGAAGCCATAGGAAGGAACGGAAGAAACGCACTGGCCGCCAAAACGGAAAACATATTCCCAAAATTGGAAGATGCCGTCATCTTGATATACTTAATCATATTTCCATAGATTTTTCTGCCTTCCCGGATACCGTCCCCCAGTACAAGCAAATCTTTATTCAAAAGCACCACATCGGCACTTTCCCTGGCAATATCCACCGCCGTATCCACGGATATTCCCGCATCCGACACTTTCATGGCGGCTGCGTCGTTGATTCCGTCCCCCATATATCCCACTACATGGCCGTTTCCCCGGAGTACCTTCACGACCCTCGCCTTCTGCTCCGGAGCCAGCTTTGCAAATACCGCTGTTTTTTCAGCTTCCCCGGCCAGCTGCTCATCCGTCATGGCCTCCAAATCCGTACCGGTGAGAATATGTGCCGTATCCATCCCCACCTGGGCGCATACCGAACAGGTTACCCTCTCGTTATCCCCTGTCAGGATTTTTACCCCCACGCCGCAGTCACGCAGCGCCTTCAGCGCGGCAGCCGTTGTTTCCTTGGGCGGATCCAGAAACGCCAGATATCCCATCAACACCATATCCGCTTCATCCTGCACGGAAAAAGCCCCTGCAGGTGCCGGATTCGTTTTCTGTGCCACAGCAATCACCCGGAGTCCTTTGGCATTATATTCCGCCGCCTGCCGTAAGATCCCGGCCTTTCTCTGTGCCGTCAAAGGAAGGATTTTCCCCCGGTAATCCACAAAAGCAGAGATTTCCAGCATTTCTTCCACCGCCCCCTTGGTTATCATCTGGGTTTTCCCCTTTTTATCCGTGACTACCACGCTCATCCTGCGGCGTTCAAAATCAAAAGGAATCTCATCCGTTTTGGTATACTCTTTTTCCAATTCTTCCGGTGAGCCGTTTTCCCCGGCCAGCTCCCCGGCTTTTTCCATAATTGCGATATCCATCAGGTTTTTTAAGCCCGTCTGGTAATAGCTGTTCAAAAAGGCATGACGCAGTACTCTTTCGTCCTCCTGCCCCGCAAGGTTCCGGTGATATTCCAGCACCACCTTATCCCGGGTCAACGTACCGGTTTTATCCGTGCAGAGTATATCCATGGCCCCCATATTCTGAATGGCGTTCAAATTACGGATGATCACTTTTTTGGATGACATAGCCACCGCGCCCTTGGCAAGACAGGTAGTCACTATCATAGGAAGCATTTCCGGGGTAAGCCCTACGGCGATGGAAATGGCGAATAACGCCGCATTCATCCAGTTTCCTTTTGTAAACCCATTCAGGAAAAGCACAACAGGAACCATACATAACATAAAACGGATTAAAATAAGAGATACCGAATTCACCCCTTTTTCAAAAGAAGTTTTTCCGCTTTGTTCCGTCAGAGCCCCTGCCATACCTCCCAGCAGGGTAGCATCCCCTGTTGCGGCGACAATCCCTCTGCCGCTTCCGCTGATTACGTTACTCCCCATAAAAGCCAGATTTGCATATTCCGTCAAAGCCCGTTCCGTCCGGTCCGCTCCTGCCTGTTTTTCCACCGGCTCGCTCTCTCCGGTAAGCGCGGACTGGCTGATAAATAAATCCTTGGCAGTAAGTAATATGATATCAGCAGGAAGCATATCCCCTGCCGAAACCTGTACCACATCCCCTGTCACCAGTTCCTCCATGGGGATTTCCTCCGTAAAACACCTTCCGTCTTCTCCGATACGCGTTACGGTGGCAGTGGAACGTATCATTTCCGATAACTTTTCCGCAGCATTACCGCTTTTTGTTTCCTGCGCAAAACGGAGCAGTCCGGAAATCAATACCATCGCGGCGATAATGCCTACCGTAACCCCGTTCTTTTCCCCCTGCTGCGCCAGAATAATATCCGTATATGCGGATACCCCCGCAAGGACAAGAAGAATGGCAGTAAACGGATTTATAAAAGCCTGGAACATGCGATATGCCAGTGAATTTTCTTTTTCCCTGGAGACCACGTTACGGCCGTATTTCCTGCGGGAATTTTCCACCTTCCCGATTCCCATCCCGTTTACCGAGCTTTCCAGGAAGGAACATATCTCCTCCTGCGTATGGCCGGCGCCATACAGCAGCCTCGCTGCGGATTGTTCTCTTACAATGTTTCTGTTATCTTTCTTTTCTTTGATATTACGTAAAAAAACAAATTTTCTGATACTTCTCATTGGTCTGTACCTCCATTTCTCAAATGTCCGGATGCCTGTAGCTGCACCCAACTGTTTCTGGAAGTAAGACACAAACCGAAAGACGTTGTTTAGACGCCAGTTCAAATGTCATGCAGATGTCTGCATAGTATTTATATTGTGCGGCCACCCGGGACACAGCCTGTGCCCCGCCTGGTTTCCGCGGGAATAGCCGCTTTTAAACAGGTGAAAAAAACAGAACCCGTCCATAAGCCTCTTCCCTTTTTTCGTTTCGGTTTTATGCCCTTACTACCTCCGGGTTCCATTTTTCTCACCTCTTTCCTGTCATTTATTTTTTCTTAAGGCTAAAAAATCCCCATCCAATCACGGATATCCACCTGCAAGGTGATAAAGCAATCCGGTGATCGGATGAGGACATTGTGTTCCCAAATAACCGCCTGAGCTTTAGCTTTACAGGGCGATGTAACTGCGTTATGTCATACCTTGTGTTCGATATGACCTGTTCAAACCATCTCATTGTGTCTCCACAATTTCGCGGCAGCAGTCCGTATCCCTGTAGTAGCCTCACCTATCGGGTAGCAGCCTTATTTATTTGTGCCACTTCATTGTACACCTCTTTCTTGATTTGTCAACCCTCTTTCGGTTTTCCGGGAAAATGTGTTACCACTCCTCTGTAATTTCACGCACCTCATCAACAGGAATCCCGCAGATTCCCGCTATTTCCTCCGCACTCCTGCCATCCCGCGCATAATGGATTACTTTTTTCGCCAGAAGGATCCCCTGCTGGACACCTTCTGCCATTCCTTCCTGCTTTGCCATCTCTGCAATCTCTTCCAATGCTTTACACATATCCACTTCCCCTTTCCCGTTTTCCTGATCCGCTTTCCGCCACTTATCCACGTGCAGAAGCTCTCTCAGGCAATCATATGTTTCATACGGTATATGCCCGAACTCTTCCGGGCGCTCCCGGATATATTTTTTCATTTTCTTCCCATCTCCCGCCATCGACAGAAGGGTGAAAATAATTTTCAAATCCGTCCTGAAATTTTCCGGGTCCACATTGGAGGCCTGTACCAAATTCACCTTGTAATTTGTCATGAACGGCTTCATATCTTCATATTCTTCCGGAATATTCAGCATATTAAAAAGATCCAGAGGCCCCTCCCATTCCTTCGTCCCGTAATAAAGACAAATGGTAATAACCGGCATCAGTCTGTCTTCCCGCAGCAGGCCGGACAGGAATTCCGCACTGTCCCGGTAATCCTTTTCCCTGCGGTGCCTCTCTGAAATCTCTTTTACCTGTCCTGCATAATTCATGGCATCATAAAGCATCTCCCGCACCGGCATGGCATAATGTGTTTCCCCCTGCCCTTCCACCGCAAAAACAGCATAGGCGGTGTCGCCGGATGCTTTACGGATCACATCCCGGTATCTTCTGACCGATACCTTTTTTCCCTTCTTATCCGCAAAAGAAAGGGCGGACTCTCCCGGCAGGTTCTCAAGCCTGTCCGCTTTTATTACCTGCTTCCCCTGAAAAAGGGAACCATTAAACAAATCACTGAAATTCTCCGGTCTTTCCAGAAATTTCTTTACTGCCAGATCCTTTTCGTTTGACATATAAGCACATGTCCTCCTTTTGTGTGTTGTTAAATCCAAAAGATATGTGCTTTATATAGAATATTATAGAGATATCCCGGTTAAAATGCAATTCTTTTGGATATAAAAAATAGAATGGTTGGCTGATACAGCCTGAATAAAAAAAGAAATCTGATTCAGAACCTCCGGCAATTCCACTCATCCCAAATCTGTAAAAAGTTCAAGTAACAGATTCCTTCCCAAAAGAGTTCTTCCGTGTTCTGATAATAAGAATATAATTATGATACTTTATCAATGCCAAACTGTCAATCCCTTTTACAGGCATCCATAAGCATTCCTCTCCCCAAGGCTAAATGGACGCGCCGGCATAAGGCCGTGAACAATAACCCCGCGGGAATAAAACCAACTGAAAAGAGCATCCGCCAAACGAAGAGTAAAAACCCTTTTCCTTGACGAATGCTCCCTGTTTATCCGTTCCGTCTCATTCCTTCCGGTACTCTTGCAGCCCGGATACATACCGCTCCCACCGATGCGCCCGTATGAAGGCAAAAAGGAATAACCCGGACATAAGCAGGCGGTAGCTTCTTTTCATTATCTTACGCACATTATTTTACCCTTACGCGGTGCTTCAGCATAAAGTTCTCGTCAGAGGAGCAAAGATAAATAATCCCCTCAATAAAGCCCACAATAGCAGGAATATAGGTCCAGCAGAAGCACAGATACAGGATACCCATTCCTACCTTGCCCAAATAAAACTTATGTATTCCGATTCCTCCCAGAAAAAGCCCGAGAAGTCCGGCACATACCTTACTCTTTACCGGCCAGGACGGATCGATGGCCGGATTGTTGTAATAACCCGGCATAGGCTGCTGATAGCCCTGGGACTGGGGCGGTACCTGGTAAACCTGAGGCTGCCCCTGATAAGAATTCGGCTGGGGTCCTCCCTGGAAAGTATCTCCATACGCCGGTCCCTGCTGGTAACCATCGCCATAGGCGGGGCCTGACTGGTAATTTTCCTGCTGCGCCCCGAAATCAGGCTGTTCCGACTGTTGCAGGGAAAGCCTTTCTCCGCAGTATCTGCATTCTGTTGCGCCCGGATCTACGGGTGCCCCGCATTGGGGACATTTTAACTCATTCATAATAAAATCCTCCGTTATTCTTATTTTACTACGCTTTATCCTGTTTTCCCATTCCAATTACAGGAATTATTTACTGTATTTTCCTTCCGCATTCGTTGCAGAATTTTGCTCCCGGAGGAAGCTTGGCCCCGCATTCACAGATTCTTTCCTGCAGGCTGAAGCCGCACTCATCACAGAACTTGGCATCTCCGTCATTTTCTTTCCCGCAGCTGGGACAGCGCTTTTTTTCCACCTGAAGCGGCGCCCCGCAGCTATTGCAGAACTTGCTCCCCAGCACGGATTTATCCCCGCATTTCGGACAGATCATCATCTGCCCCGCATTCATGGAAGGAGCCATGCCGCCTGCTGCCTGGGCCACATTCATTCCTACCCCTGCGCCGATTCCTCCGGCCGCAAACGCACCCGCCACCCCGTTATTGTTATTGGCAGCGCCTTCATATACATCAAAGCTTCTCTTTGTCACATAACGGCCGTCTCCCATAATTTCAAAGGCTGCCTTGTCCTCTAAGATCTTATTGATTGTGGCAAAATCATCGTCCGGGAAATTAATGGACTGCACGAAAAAGTTAACCACATTAAACCCATATTTCAGGAATTCTTCGGAAATCTCTTCCTTGCATTTATCGGAAATATCATCCAGGTGGGCGGATATCTCCAAAGCGGATATTTTCTCCGCCAGAATCATCTCCGAAATAATGGATTTCACTTTGGTTACCACCATACCCCGGTAAAACAGCTTGATTTTGTCAAAACTGACGATATCATTCTGGTTCATGGAACCGATCAGCTCCCGGAAAAACACACTGTAATCCATAAGCTTCAGGCCCATCTGCCCAAAAGCCCGGATCCGCAGCTTCACAAAATATTTCGGATCAATCAGCTGGATCGGGTCGGATGTCCCCCAGGAGATATCCAGCTTGGTCTTGGTATTGATAAAATAGACCTCTGCCGTAAAGGGTGTTTTCCCTCCATACGGAAGATTAAAAATATGAAATAGAACAGGAAGATTTTCCGTATCCAGAATATAAGAGCCCGGATAGAACAAATCGCAGACCTGGCCGCCCTTTACGAATACGGCAACCTGCCCTTCATTAACAATCAGCCTTGTGCCAAAAACCAACGTATCGGACGGAAACTTGTAAACAAGCCAGTCTCTCGAACGCAGACCATCGAATTTTACGACATCAATAATAGCCATTATGCTTACCTCCCATATGCTGCGTGGCAAAACTACTTCTCGTTATATTTTAACATATATGGAGTAAAGAACAAGGCTTTTTTACCGTTCTTACCGATCTTGAAAGATCTTCCCGAGAATCTTCGCGGTGTCCGGTATGCCAAATTCTTCCTTCCCGCCGCACCAGCATGTGTTTAAAAATCACTTTCCGCGCGAAGCGGGACATACCGATTGCGGGAATAAATGTTCAAACACTCTCTACAGCGTTCCCAACATCTGGGCCGCATTTTCACCGGCCTTAACCTTCGTAAAAGCTTCCCTGATAATCCCCTGTTCATCAATCAGATACGTGGTACGCACCACCCCCATGACCTTCTTACCGTACATGTTCTTCTCCTGCCATACGTCGTATTTCTGTATGACCTCCAGTTCCGGATCCGAAAGAAGCGTAAAGGGAAGACCGTATTTCAACGCAAATTTTTTATGGGATGCCACACTGTCCTTACTGACCCCAAGCACCACCGCACCTTTTTCCTGTATCTGGGGATACATATCCCCGAACGAGCAGGCCTGGGTGGTACAGCCCGGGGTGTTATCCTTCGGATAAAAATAGAGAATCACCTTTTTCCCCAGAAAATCCTTCAGGGACACATCCTCCCCCTCCTGATTCTTCAACGTGAACTCCGGCGCCTTCTTTCCTGTTTCCAGCATAACTTATACCTCCTGTCCATTTTCTTTTCCTAACATAACACACCTCTTTGTCCTTATGCAATACACTTTTGCGGAAGCATTTGCTTTCCCCTTATTCTGTTATTCCTCCCTGTCCGATAAAAACAGCCCGTAGGAATTGCTCTGCCATGAAGTAACCTCTGCAATGCTGTCTTCGTATTCCCGCAGACAGCCCAGCATTTTTTTCCGCATCCTGCGCAGCACATGGACAAACCCCAGCAATTCCGCAAGATTATGCAGTTCTCCCGGATCACTTTCCATATCGTAAAGCTCATCCTGTCCGAAGGGATTATACACATACTTCCACTTTCTGGTGCGTACCATTCTGCTTGTGAGGAGGGTGGATTCATAGCCGTTGAACTCACTGAAGGACTCCTGTCTCCAGCCCTGCGGCACCTTCCCTTCCAGCATAGGCATCAGTGATTTTCCCTGCACTCCGGCAGGTGTCTCACAGCCAGCCGCATCCAGGAACGTAGGCATCAAATCCACGGTATTCACAAAAGAATCCATAGAAATTCCTTCCGCTTTTCCCGGACAGGCTATGATCAGCGGAATGTGATGATCCTCTTCATACATATTAAACCCTTTATTAAACAGCCGATGGGATCCCAGCATATCCCCGTGATCGGTGGAAAAAACAACCATAGTGTTCTCCGTCAGTCCCAGTTCCTCCAGTTTTCCCAGTATCTGTCCCGTCAGGCTGTCCAGATAGCTGCAATAGCCCCAATAGGCAGCGATAACCTTCTGCCCAGTCCTTCCACGTCAGCTGGGCCGTATTCCACCGCATCAGCTCTTTCTGCTGGACAACAGGCTTATCCCGGAATGTCTCCCCAAAGTTGTCCCATCTTGGCACATCTTCCCGCCGGTACATGCTGCAGAAGGGTTCGGGAACCGCATAAGGAAAATGCGGCCCATGAAACGCAGCGCACAACATAAAAGGCTCCTGCTTCCCGGCAAATGTTTCCAGCATCCGGCAGGCTCTGTCCGCTACCCAGCCGTCGTGATGATCCTGTGTACTGAGCACCGAGGGACCGCAGAAAGGCGCATCCTCCCCCCACTCCAGATGCTGCACTTCGCTGATTCCCATATCATAGAAAATCCCTTTCCCCTGCAGGTACTGATCATAATCCCGTTCCGTATCCCATACGTCAAAGCTCCATATTTCCTTATTTCCTTCCTCCGGAAGATGCCACTTTCCGATGTATCCGGTTCGATATCCTTTCCTTTTCAGATAACAGGAATATCCCTTCCAGTTCAATACCTGGCGGTCGAACACACCGTTAAAATTCCCCATATTAGCCAGTTGGCCGTGCATATGTGGATATACCCCTGTCAGGATACTGGCCCTTGCCGGCGTGCAGAGTGCATTTGCAGAATAGGCACTGGTAAAATTCGTCCCCCTCCGTGCCAGCCCGTCAATTGCCGGTGTTCTGCATACAGGCGCCCCATTGCAGGACAATGCATCATACCGCATTTGATCTGTGAGTAAATATAAAATGTTCATTGTTTTTCCCTTCTGTTAATAAAACAAACTATACACACTTTTTTATCCACCTGGCCAGATAAAATCCATTGACATATTTTCATGCAATACGTACAATAGATATGTCGCAGTTGCTGCAGTTTTCTATAAAATATTTTATATACTATCTACAATATAATAGATTAAGAAGAAAAAACAAACGAATAAATTCCTATAATAGGTGGATTTTTCCGAGGTATATTATGTTTTTGGAATTGAATGGCGTCCCGCAATTTACAGACTGCGGAAAACTGGTATCAACCCTTCCTTTTCTGCATGCCAACCGTACAAATGAGGAATATCTCCTTCTGATTGGAATGGAGGGTTCCCTTCATATCAGGGTGGGGGAAGCAGCATGTACCATAAAGCCCAGAGATACCATGCTCATTCTTCCCGGTGTCCCCATATCCGGGCTTATCCCTTCCAGGAATCTGACGTACTTCTGGTGCCATTTTGACATGACCGGTGCCTGCAGGCTGCTTTCGCAGCCCGAAGCTCTCAGCCGTTATCAGCAGATGCTTCAGCCGGGGACAGAGGCAGACACACTGCTTATCCCACAGGCTTTCCATCTTGTGAATTCCTCCAGGGCCATTATTTTCAGCCAGCAGCTTCTCAACTACCGATGCTGCCCGGAATACCCCAAAGCGATCCTGCATAACCTGATGGGCTGTCTTTTGCTTGAACTGTCCACTCAGGCCGCAGATAATTTTTCCTCCTTTTCTGCAGGGAAAAACCACCAGCGCCTTCAGGAAATCCTCCAGTGGATCCGGGTAAATGCCTGCATGAAAATAACGGTATCAGAAATTGCAGACCGTTTTAACTATAATCCGGATTATCTTTCCCATCTCTTTCACGAAAAGCTGGGTATCTCCCTGAAGCACTATATTATTCAGGTTAAATTGGAAATTGTAAAAGAAGTTCTTGTATCGTCCGATAAATCAATTAAAGAAATTGCCCGATACGTTTCCTTTGATGACGAAAAGTACCTGATGAGGCTGTTTAAACAAAATGAGGGGATAACACCAAGCGAATACCGCAACGCCTGTTCCCGGACAAAGTTCAATACCAATCTCCGGGTGTCCAAACGCATTGATACACACTGGGTATCCTTCCTCGAGGAATAAAATTCCGTTCCTGTAACAGTTCTGACGAATCTGAACCGTTACCCGCTCTTTCACTCAAACCAGTCATTTATAAGAGGGATTATATGTATAACAGGTTCCTCATAAGGATGGATAGAGCGGATAATTTTTAGCGCCCCGGGGACAAGTGCAATCGGGCAGAGTACTTCCAGCTTCACTTCCTCCCCGGTACAAACACGGCCTTTTTCCCCCTGAAACGGATTGCTGTCCTCTAACGGCCTCCAGCAGCCCTTTGTTTCCTGCCAGGATATCACGTGATCATAGCTGCCGATTTTACAAGCGCCCAGTGCCGTAAGGGAATCCCTCAGCTCTCCTATATATTCTGCAGGTGTATATATTTCCAGCTTTACCTGATTGATACTGTTTACATCCATACCCTGTTTCCTTTCTGTCCTTTTGTTTCCACCTTGTCTGAATTCAAAAACAACGAAATGCTTTGTTACGCTGTCAAAACGCATATTATCAGTATACATAATTAATCCCAAGCCACATAAAAACGCACGCTGAACGCCGCATAGCCGCAGCCGTTTATTTTATCGTTGACAGAACCGGCCGGCTCTGCCGCTCCTGCTTACGCTATTTGCCCATGATGCGAGGTTGTTTACCTATTAAAAAACTCGTCCTGTATTTTAATGGCTTCTTTTACTTCTTCTATGTTTTCGGCTTTAAATGTAGGAATTGGAACCACTCCAAAACCGCACAGAAAGCCTTCTGCACCACTTTGCGTGATACATTTATAGCCATGCGTACCATCACATTTGCCGCACCCAAAGCATTTAGCCTCATATCCCAACTTGTTCCAATAGCTAAGTCTTTCATCAACGGCATCTTGAAAAATGCCCTTATATTCTGAAAGAGCATAAAACTTTATTGCTATCCAACGGTAATCCGGGTTTGTGTTTATTTTTAATATTGTTCTTTTTAACTTAGAGTTAATAAAATCCGCGTAATCCCTGCGGCTACCTTTAAGAACAGGCATATAACCTAATGAAATAGCATACTCAGCAATCTCCTGATAACTTTCTCGGCAATCTTCCGGCAAAGCCGTTAGAATGGTATTTAATGCATTTTGTTGTTTTTCGGTCATGTGAATGATCCTCCGATTATATAAATTAGATAACTGTCATAACAAACAACAATCGTATCTGAACAAATTTATTTTACCACATTCTTGTAAAGTTGACTGCACATTCGAATGAGTACCTATTTGGGAAACAGATTACTACATCTTACTAAATTAATGGGTTAATTCTATTTATTGGTTTTCCGCCTTTCGGTCTTTCGGTAATTCCCAATTCTCTTGATGATAAAGCCCCTTTTATTACTGCATTCCGTGCATTTATAACAGGAAACATTTATGACAATCACCAGACAACTCTCCCAACAAGCAGCTTGGTAACCGCTATTTTCTTAAATGCATTCATTTCCTTAATGTTTTCTATCTTGTACAATATCATCCCTACCCATGTTACTTATCATTGTAAGTATACTATAATTTATATTTGAAAAAAACCCACAAACATAAAGTTTGTGGGTTTCCATGCATTGTATCTACACGGTTGATTATCTCTTGGATAGTTCCAAACGCCATAAATAAAGACTTTTCGGGCTGTTTGTCAGTTATGTGTCAGTTACCGGCATATTCCCGTATATCCCTGAAGCTTCCTATTCCTAGAAATTATGCAATCCGTTCCCTTACAAATGGCAACTCATATAGCGTTTCCGGATCGATATCCAAACACATTGTATTGTCTCGATTCCTACTAACATCCCATGCAAGAGTATCATTCATCACCGTGCAGGTGTCTATAAAAACATTAATATCCTTCAAAGGATAAAAAGCTTCTTTTTCAATCATTTGAGTCATATCATAACATACAATTTTTCCATCTTCAAAATATACAAAGACGGAATAATCTTTCATCGGTATCACCTGAACCACCTTTGGAAACATACTACCACCTCCTAGACTAAAGGATTAATTCTGTTCATTGGCTTTCCATCTTTTGATAATTCCCAGTTTTGCATCAATTCATCCTGATGCAGGACACACCACGCTAAAATAAGCTTCAACTGTCTTGATGGTAAAGCTCCCTTAATAACTCTTGCCTCATCTATCTCAATAATTGCCTTATTTCCATTATATTCTGCATGAAAATGCGGAGGATTATGGTCATCATAATACATAGTTACTCTAATTCCATAAAACAATGATATTTCCAGCATTTTATTTTCCTCCTATCTAATTGTTAATGTAAGTATACCACAGTTATTCCTTCAAAAAAACCCACAAACATTGAGTTTGTGGGTTTCCATGCATTATATCTATATGCTCGATTATCTCTTGGAGAACTGAGGCGCACGACGTGCTGCTTTGAGGCCGTATTTCTTTCTTTCTTTCATACGAGGGTCACGTGTCAGATAACCAGCCTTTTTGAGGGTGGGTCTGAACTCAGCGTCTGCTTCCAGAAGGGCTCTTGCGATACCATGTCTGATAGCGCCTGCCTGTCCTGTATATCCGCCGCCCTTTACATTAACCAGAACATCAAACTTGCCGTCTGTGTCGGTCGCTGCCATAGGCTGACGAACGATAACCTTCAGAGTTTCCAGTCCGAAGTACTCATCGATGGATCTTTTATTAATGGTAATGTCACCTTTTCCAGGTACCAGATATACTCTTGCGATAGATTTTTTTCTTCTGCCAGTTCCGTAATATTTTGCTGCGTTAGCCATTTTCTATTTCCTCCTTAATAGATTCCTTTGGATTAAAATGTCAGTACTTCAGGTTTCTGAGCTTCATGCTTGTGCTCCGGTCCTGCATACACGTGAAGCTTGGTGTACATCTGTCTTCCTAAAGGTCCCTTGGGGAGCATACCCTTAACAGCCAGTTCAATAACCTGTTCCGGTTTCTTAGCCATTTTTTCTTTCAGGGTAACTTCTTTCATACCTCCAACGTAATCGGAGTGATGATAATAGATCTTCTGATCCATTTTCTTTCCGGTTACCTGAATCTTCTCTGCATTGATTACGATTACGTAATCGCCTGTGTCAATATGAGGAGTGAACTCCGGTTTGTTCTTTCCTCTTAAAACCTTGGCAATCTCGGATGCCAGGCGGCCCAGTGTCTGGCCTTCTGCATCAACAACATACCATTTTCTATCAATCTTAGCCGGATTAGCCATAAATGTCTTCATAGTGTACCTCCATCGATTTGTACGGATTTGGATCCTCTGATCCGCATGACTGGCTCACATGTACTCACCCTGGGAATTGGGGTTTTCCACATATTATTTATATCAAAATGTCTTTCCGGGGCTTTGGTAAGACATTTTTCAACATCGTCACATTGAGTTATTATATTATACGCATCCGCGCGTGTCAATATCTTTTCTCAAGAAAATTCGCATAAAATCGGCCTTTTCACACCGAAACCCAGCCTATCAGATTATTTGTCCCCCCGAACGGCTTCCGAGGACCCTGGGAGTTTGACAGTTTAATTTTAAAATAATCCTGGAAGCTACCAGTAAACACTTTTCTTTTCTGGCCGCCCAGAAATTCCTCGAACCGCCTTCCTATGAACTTCATGATGACTACCGGGCCTTCTTTCCTACCGTCTGTTGGAGCGAAAATTAGGGGGAATTATTCTTGTGAAGAGAATCTAACGTTCCTCAGAGGACTCAATTCCAATATCTGACCAGAAGTCTAATGAAGACGATCCAGAAAAAAGCAAAGGAAGGGAATAAATTACTATACTTTGTAAAACCAAACAAAACCGCTGTAAGCCTTGAAGATTCAGGGATTACGGCGGTTTATTGTCTCAGCGGCTGTCAAAGACAGGATTATAAACCAGACCCCCTTTTTTGTACAATCGTATTAAGTCCGATATTCGTAACGGTTCTGCCTTCTGTCGCTGCCCGGCTGCAGGGACGTAACCTCAGGGGTATCTAAGGACAGCCGGCAACAACAGAAGACAGAACGGAGATCCATATACAATTTTCATAATAAAAAAGCTTCCCGGTTGAGAAGCCTTTTCATTATATTATTTTCTACTTTTCATATATTATCCATATGTTTGCATCATCATAGGCTATTAATAATTGGAAGGTATTGCCTTCGGTATTTTGCAGTATACCCGTACCTAATTTTTCGGCCTCATCGGTAATAAAATTATATGCCTTATCTCCGTTCTCAAGCTTACTGGAATCCACTTCAACCCATACACCCGTAACAGTGTCTTCATTAACTGTAAACGTAAACGTATTATCCTCATTAATGATGGCCTCTGTAGAGCCATTTTCAATCTTAGCAACTTGATCATTCATATATGTTGCCACACCCGTCCACTTTCCAACAACATGCAATATATTCTCTATATTCTCAAGCATTTCATCAACATCTTCATACCCTGCTATATATTGAAATAATTCTGCACTTTTACTATATTTCCCGCTTTCAAGAAGTTCCATTGCTTCTTCATAAATAGCTCTGTTTTCCGCTTCTATTTTTCTTGGCTGCAATACTTTAATGTTATAAATAACTCCCGCCAATACACCTATGACCACCACAACTAAAGCCACCGGAATAATCAGCTTAGCCTTATTTTTTTTATTGAATGTTTTCGTTTGTGGTTCATTCCTTTCAGTAACCTTTGTTTCCTGAGAATCGGTTGTAAGCGGTTCCTCATTAATCGGATAACCGCAGGCCGGACATAAATCATCTTTTTCCGATAATTCTTTTCCACATTTAGGGCATTTAACTAATGGCATAACTCTTTTCCTTCCTCATATAGACATTTTTTTAATTATACATTATTTTTTGACTTGTTTCTACTCTAAATTTGTAGAATTAGATAATTGTAACAGTATCGCCTTATTTCAACGTCTGTGCCGCCCGGGAGTTTGACCGTTAAAATTTAAAAAAACACTGGCAGACCGCATAACGCCGGTCTTTTTTGTCAAATATTTTGTTTTATTATACAGTATTTAATGGCAATATTTGGTGTAACGAGGATCAGGCGGTAATGCCTAAGGAGCTGACCATCCCCGAATCAAAAAATGCAGAAACCTTTTACATCTCCAAATCCTTTATCACTGACAAGGGGGGCAGTACCTCCGTTATTGTACGCAAACCGGGTACTCTGTCCGATTGATTAACCGAGCATGGCCGCTCCTGCGGGCATGTCATCGCCTGGGCAAAAGAAGAATTAAAATAAGAAACCCTGGCTTACAAAGAGGAAAAAGAAAGTAAGCCTGTCCAGATCCCTTTTCATGCAGACAGACCGCTGGATTATGGCAGGCAGAAAGTTTTCCGGGGAAGAGGCAGTCATCCACTATTATCCGGTACAGAAAAATTAAAGCCCACTTTATTCTAAAGACCCTCAGGGGAGTCAATTTTGCATCCGTAGAGGAGCAGAGGTATATGCCTTTATATTGGAGGGATGAAATCACTAATAAGCTGCATGAAACCTGCTGCTTCCGAGGACCTCATTTCGGATTTTTCCAATGGAAATGTACCGTTCCAGAACCGCTTCCATATCCGTTCCTTTTCCTGCCGTCTGTGCTGCTTTGCCGGAAACAAAAAGGCAGAAGCTTTTATCTTCCCACTCTTCCACCCGGTAATCATCCAGGAAAAAAGGGATCCTGTCCGGAATACGATTTTCACAGATTCCCCGCAGTTCTTCCGGAGGGCAGCCGGGGAAGTTTACATTCCATATTTCATCTTTTCCTATTTCCTTTGCCAAAAGCTTTCTGACAACCGGCAGCAGATGGGTATCCGCAGCCGCGCCGCTTCCTCCTCTTTCCTCAGAAAAGGCAATTGCCGGAATTTCATTAAGCAAAGCTTCCATCGCGGCTCCCACCGTACCGGAATACAATATATCCGCTCCCACATTATAGCCGCAGTTTATCCCGGAAAATACAATATCCGGCTTTTGTGGCAGAAGATACTTTATCCCCACCTTCACACAATCGGCGGGAGTTCCGTCCACACTGTATGCCTTCACTCCGAGGACAGGGAAGCTTTCTTCTTTCACATGCAGGCTTCCCCGAACGGTTATACAATGGGACATGGCGCTGCACTGATGTCTAGGAGCCACCACCCATACCTCACCCAGCTCTGCCGCCATTCCGGCAAGCCTGCGGATCCCGTCGGACTCAATTCCATCATCGTTTACCACCATTATCCTCATAGGCCGCTCCTTTTCATAGCCAGAAGTACAGATACGTACGTTTCCATTTACAATATTTCCTGCTGTTCAGGTGATTCCTTCAGTTCAGGGAATTCATAAGAAATCAAGGTAAGTCCTCTGGCCGGAGCGGTAGGCCCTGCTGCCGTGCGTTCCTTCACCTTCAGGATATCAGCCATTGCTTCGGGCGGATATTTTCCGTTTCCCATCTCCATCAAAGTCCCCGCGATAATACGTACCATATTATAAAGAAAGCCTCCTCCGCTGATCTGGATGACCAGCTCTGTCCCTACTCTTTGCACCTCACAACTGTAAATCGTGCGCACGGTGGATTCCACCTGAGCATTTACACTGCAAAAGCTTTTGAAGTCATGTTCTCCTATAAGGAACTTTGCCCCTTCATTCATCTTCTTTTCATCCAGAGGAAGATAGGTGAAATGACTGTACAGCCGTTTCACCGGATTGGGAAATTCTTCATTTAAGATCCGGTATTCATACGTCTTTACGCTCTCCGTCTTTCTGGGATGAAAGGAAAGGGGCACCTCCCTGGAAGCCCGGATCCGGATATCCTCCGGCAGACGCTGGTTCAGGGCATAGGAAAATTTATCCCCCGGCATACGGGCATGCGTGTCAAATACAGCTATATTCCCGTATGCATGCACCCCGGAATCCGTCCGGCTGGCTCCGATTACCTGCACCGGTTCCTTCAAAAGCTCCGTGAGGCATCCGTTCAGGACCTCTTCTATGCTGATTCCATTCGGCTGCAGCTGCCAGCCATGATAATTTGTGCCGTCATAGGCCACTGTCAGCATCACTCTTTTCATACAACTTTCCTTCCTGTCCCTATGGGATAACCGTTCCTAACTGTCCGAACCGTTCCCTTATGGGATCAGCACGGTCAGCACAGCGGCAGCCAGATACAGCCCCAGCACTCCAAAGCCGGCATAATCCCTTTTTTTATATACAAGGGGCTTCATCTTCGTTCTGCCTTCCCCGCCCCGGTAACAGCGTGCTTCCATCGCCATAGCCAGATCATTGGCCCGCCGGAATGCGGAAATAAACAGCGGCACCAGCAGCGGCACCATACTTTTCGCCTTATTGATGAGATTCCCGCTTTCAAAATCCGCTCCCCTTGCTATCTGTGCCTTCATGATTTTATCCGTCTCTTCCAGAAGGATAGGGATAAAACGCAGGGCGATTGACATCATCATGGATATTTCATGCACCGGCACATGTATTTTTTTCAGAGGGCGCAGCAGGCTCTCCATGCCGTCCGTCAGATTATTGGGAGTGGTGGTGAGCGTCATTACGGAAGAACCGATAATCAGGAAGCTCAGACGCACCGCCATGAACACCGCCGTACGCAGGCCTTCTTTGGTAATGGTAAGCTTCCACAGGGAAAGCAGAGGTTCGCCGGGAGTGAGAAACAGGTTGAATACCACCGTGAGGATCAAAAGCAGCAAAATAGCCTTCATCCCTTTTACCATAAATTTAAAAGGCACATGGGATAGCCGGATCATTCCTGCCAGAAACAACGCCGCCAGCAGATATCCCCAGAAATTAGTAACAACAAACAGGGAAATAATAAATACCACCGTTGCAATCAGCTTGACTCTCGGATCCAGGCGGTGGATTACCGATTCCGTCTGGTAATATTGTCCTAATGTAATGTCTCTTAACATTGCCTTCTTTCCTTCCCGCGCCCGCAGGCTGCCAGAATAGCTTCTCTGGCTTCCGTCAAAGTTGTGGCGTCCGTCCTCACTGCAAATCCCGCTTCCTTAAGCGTATGCATAATATAAGTCACCTGGGGAGCAGCCAGCCCCACTTCTTCCAGCTCCTTCACGTGTGCGAATACCTTCTTCGGTTCCTCATCAAACATCACGCTTCCCTTATTCATCACAATAATGCGGTTCACATAGTTAGCCACATCCTCCATACTGTGGGAAACCAGTACAATGGTCATTCCGGTTTTCTCACGCAGCAGGGAAATTTCCCCCAGTATTTCATCCCGGCCTTTGGGATCCAGTCCGGCCGTAGGCTCGTCCAGTACCAGCATATCCGGCTTCATGGCCAGGACACCGGCAATGGCAACCCTTCTTTTCTGTCCCCCGGACAGATCAAAAGGCGACTGCCTGTAATAGTCCTCCCCAATCCCCACCAGTTCCAGGGCTTCCACTGCACGGGCTTCCAAATCATCCCCGGACAGCCCCAGGTTCTTCGGGCCGAAGCATACGTCGGAAAAAACGTCGATTTCAAACAGCTGATGCTCCGGATACTGGAACACAAGGCCAACCCGGCTGCGCAGTTCCTTCATATTATAATCTTTTTCATAAATATTCTTTCCATTATAGTATATAGCACCGCTCGTAGCCTTCAGCAGGCCGTTTAAATGCTGTACCAGGGTGGACTTCCCGGAACCGGTATGGCCGATAAGGCCGACAAACTGCCCGTCATCAATAGAAAGGCTCACATCCTTCAAAGCAGCCACGGACAATTCCGTGTCCGCACCGTAAATATAATTCACATGCTCCAGTTTAATTGCCATTTTCCTTACTCCCTGTTATATCCGCAGAATCCCTGATTGCTGCAGGGTATCTGACTTTCAGCAGCTCCTCTTTCAGTTCTTCCGTGGTAAGTATCCCGTCAGGCAGAGGAAGTCCCGCTTTCTTCAGCTCATAGCTGAGCAGGGTCACCTGGGGTACGTCCAGCCGGAGGGCCTTCAGCTCATCCACACAGGAAAAAACCTCTCTGGGCGTTCCTTTCATAACCACTCTACCTTCATCCATCACCACCACCTGATCCGCATGGATCACCTCTTCCATGTAATGGGTTATAAGGATAACCGTAACATTCTCCACATCATTAAGCGCCCTGGCCGCCCGGATAACTTCCTTGCGTCCGCTGGGATCCAGCATCGCCGTAGGCTCGTCCAGCACGATGCATTTGGGATGCATCGCCAGCACGCCGGCTATGGAGACCCGCTGCTTCTGCCCTCCCGAAAGCTTATTGGGCGAATATTTCCGGTATTCATACATACCCACCGCTTTCAGGCTTTCTTCCACACGTTCCCATATTTCCGCGGAGGGAACCCCCATATTTTCCGGCCCAAACCCCACATCCTCTTCCACTACCTGTCCGATAATCTGGTTGTCCGGATTCTGGAACACCATTCCCGCAGTCTGCCTGATATCCCATACATTGCTTTCTTCCGAGGTGATTTTACCGTCCACCCATATCGTGCCGGAGGTGGGAACCAAAAGTGCGTTGATGTGCTTGGCGAGCGTGGATTTTCCGGAACCGTTATGGCCCAGGATCGCAATGAAATCCCCCTGCTTCACCTCCAGGTTCACACCGTCCACGGCCCGTATAGCGCCTTCCTCGTTCCCTTCTTCATCATGCCTGATATAATCAAAGGTAAGATCCTGCGCTTTTATAATATCCTGTTTCATCTCTTTTTCCATATGTTACCCTATTTTTAAATATTGGTTTACAATCACTGTCACTTTCCTATTTTACTAGAGTCCATTGAGAATTACAAGAAAAAGGGTGTAGATAAAAAAGTTTGGCGTCACCCGGTCCTGCTTCCCTGTGCGGCTTGCTGCCCTGCAAGGATTCCTGTAAGAGGCGTTATAAGCACGCCGGTCCTTAGGCTGCGTTCTTTGCAGCCTTAGTACCGCT
>URMK01000052.1 GCA_900548905.1 uncultured Lachnospiraceae bacterium
AACGGGCAGGCAAAACCACTGGACGGCAGGCGCAAAGGGCCGTTACCAGCAACATGAGAAAAAATGAGGAACGGTCTGCCTGTTATTTGTTCCGGAAATGTGGTATACTTTCACCAGACATCGCTCAGACTTGTCTGAACTGTTACAAAGAATGTAAGGAGAATTATAGATGAGAATAGGAATGGGATATGATGTACACCGTCTGACCGAAGGAAGAAAGCTGATAATCGGCGGGGTGGACATCCCTTATGAAAAAGGGCTTCTTGGCCATTCGGATGCGGACGTACTTCTCCACGCCATAATGGACGCCCTTCTTGGCGCGGCGGCCCTTGGGGATATCGGAACGCATTTTCCGGATTCCGATCCTGCTTATAAGGGGATCAGCAGTATGGAACTTTTAAAGAAGGTGGGACAGCTTCTGGAGGAGAACAGCTTCCTTATTGAAAATATCGATGCGACGATTATCGCCCAGGCCCCGAAAATGCGGCCTTTTATTGATACCATGAGAGAAAATATCGCCCGGGCTCTTCAGATCGAAGTCTCCCAGGTGAATGTCAAGGCGACTACGGAAGAAGGGCTGGGTTTTACCGGTACGGGAGAAGGAATTTCATCCCAGGCGATCTGCCTTTTAAACACGCCCTATGGACTTTATTCTTCAGATATCGATGCCGGATGTGCAGGCTGCGGAGGCTGCCCGAAGGCCGGAACACAGTAAAGGCTGGATGAAAAATGGATGTGCATATGCAACAGATAAAAAAAATAGAAGGCGGCGCCTGCTGCAGCCTGCGTCCTCTGTGGGAAGAAGTTTTCTTTGAGGACACCAGGCTTTTTAATGATTACTATTTTGAGAACAAAGCGGAAAAAAACACAGCACTGGTTTTGGAGGAGGACGGACAGGATCTGGCGATGCTGTTTCTGACTCCCTACAGGTTGTGCATGAAAACCGGAGGTTCCTGCCGGTTGGTGGAATCCGATTATGTGGTGGGAGTGGCTACAAGGGAGAAGTGGCGGCACAGAGGTTATATGGGCAGGCTTTTGAAGGAAGCCTGTCTGGAACGGTATGGGAGGGAACGTCCGTTTCTGTATCTGATGCCGGCTTCCCCGGCGATTTATGAGCCGTTTCAGTTTTCCTATATTTACGACAAGCCGCGGTGGAGGCTGCAGACGGATCTGGTGCTGAAGGCTTACTCTCTTGTGGAGGGAGAGACCAGAGAGGCGGCAGCCGTCCGTTATGAACGCAAAATCCTGCAGGCGGCAGAGGATGTACGGGAGGAAAAACTGCAGGGCGGCTCCGGGGCGCTGGAAATACGCCCTCTGGAAGAAGAGGATATACCCGGCCTGGCAGATTTTGCCTCCGCCCAGCTCGAACGCAGGTACCAGCTGTACACGCAGCGTTCGGAGGACTATTTCCGGCTGGCGCTGAAGGAAATGTATGCCCAGCAGGGGGATATCTTCCTCTTACTGGATGAAGGGACGATTGTGGGTTATTTTTTCTATGGACGAGAAAAAGAGGCGGAAATCCAGGAGGCCATGGTTCTTCCCGAATACGAAGAGCTTCTTATGGAACAGGCCCCGGAATGCAGGCCCGCCATTATGGGCAGGATAGTTCATCTTCCCGCAATGCTTTCCCTAATCCGATCCAGGCAGGGAATGGAAATCCTTCTGCAATACACGGATCCCCTGATAGAAATGAACAACGGCTTCTATTGCTGGAAAACGGGTCCGGAGAAAAGCACGGTACAGAAGCTGCCGGAGGCGGACGTTTGCGGAAAGCTGTATGCAGAAACTTCCCCGGAACGGTTATGCGCATTTCTGTTCGGAAGAGCGCCTGCGGACAAATGCTTCACTTTTAAAGGAAGCTATCTCTGGGAAAAGATGGGGCTGCTGCGCAGCCTGGAGCAGGTTAAGACGCTCCGGGATATATGCATCAATGAAATCGTGTAGCCGGAAAACGAACAAAAAAGTTGACAAAAAATGTAATTTTGCATATCCTGTATATACAGACATCGATCCAACGATAGGAAAAAGGCGATGAACGGAAAGAGTAGGTATGTATTCTGCCGCAGAGAGGGAATGTCACCGGCTGCAAGCATTCCCGGCAAGGACAGCTGAAAGTGCCTCCGGGAGCTGATCCGGTGAAAGGAAGGGATTCCCTTTAACCGGATACGTTAACGCACGTTACGCGATATAAGTGCAGGCTATTGCCTGAAGCAGAGTGGAACCGCGGCTTCAACCGTCTCTTAGCAGAGTATGGAAGAAGGCGCGTTTTTTTGTTGCTGTTCAAAACGTACCGTTCACATGTTTCACGGTATCGGAACCGTAAAAGCGGTGCTCAGCCAGATTGGTGTCATCTGTCAATCCCATAGGAAAGAAGGAAGAACAATGGGCATAATCGGAAAATGCAAAGAAGAAATACAGATAATACGGGAGAGAGATCCTGCCATCCACTCCTCCATGGAGGTATTTCTTTATCCCAGCTTCAAGGCTATGCTCCATTACCGGCTGGCCCACAGGCTGTACCGGTCAGGCCACTTTTTTCTGGCGAGATGGATTTCCCAGAGAGGCGTGCGTAAAACCGGGATAGAAATCCATCCCGGCGCGCAAATCGGAAAAGGGTTTTTTATCGACCACGGAAATGGAGTTATTATCGGAGAAACAGCCATAATAGGGGATAACGTGACTCTCTATCAGGGCGTGACACTGGGAGGTACGGGCAAGGAGCACGGCAAGCGCCACCCAACTGTCGGGGATAACGTAATGATAAGCGCGGGAGCCAAGGTCCTGGGTTCCTTTACCATCGGCGAGAATTCCAAAATCGGGGCAGGAAGCGTGGTACTTGACGAGGTGCCGCCCAACTCCACCGTGGTGGGTGTTCCCGGACGGGTAGTAAAGCGGGGGAACCAGCCCATACCCCGGGATACCATGGATCAGGTGAACCTGCCGGACCCCGTAAAAGAGGATATTTCCAATTTACAGCATGCAAACAGCGAATTAATCAACAGACTGCTTGACCTGGAAGCCCAAGTGCGTTACCTTAAAAGGACAGAAGAAAAAAAGTGTGAAGAAGGCGAATGCGGCTTCCGCCGGGAATGCTGTCAGAAGGAGCGGTGCCATGAAACCGAAAAATGCTGTCAGAAGCGGTAAGTCTTCACGAATATAGAGAAAAAGGAGAACCTTAAGAAGATGAAAATCTATAATACCCTCACAAAGAGAAAAGAAGAATTTGTGCCCCTTACGCCCGGCGAGGTTAAGATGTATGTCTGCGGCCCCACCGTGTATAATCTGATCCATATAGGCAATGCCCGCCCGATGATAGTATTCGATACGGTGCGCCGCTATTTTGAATACAAGGGCGTAAAAGTAAATTATGTAAGTAACTTTACCGATGTGGATGACAAAATTATTAAGAAGGCTATCGAGGAGGGCGTGGATTCCTCCGTTATTTCCGAACGCTATATAGCGGAATGCAAAAAGGATATGGAGGCACTTCATGTGAAGCCTGCAACCACCCATCCCCAGGCAACACAGGAAATCTGCGGTATGCTGGAAATGATAGGGAAGCTGATCGAGGACGGCCATGCCTATGCGGCGGCGGACGGGACCGTATATTTCCGCGTGAGGAGTTTTAAGGAATACGGAAAGCTTTCCCATAAAAACCTGGATGATCTGGAAGGCGGCAAGCGTTCCCTTCTGGTATCCGGAGAGGATCAGAAGGAAGACCCGTTGGATTTCGTCCTCTGGAAGCCTAAAAAAGACGGCGAACCCTATTGGGAATCTCCCTGGTGCAACGGACGTCCCGGCTGGCATATTGAATGCTCCGTTATGAGCAGGAAATATCTGGGGGAAGAAATCGATATCCATGCGGGCGGGGAGGATCTGGTATTCCCCCATCATGAAAACGAAATCGCCCAGTCGGAAGCAGCTAACGGCAAACCCTTCGCCAGATACTGGATGCATAATGCCTTCCTGAACATTGATAATAAGAAAATGAGCAAGTCGGCCGGAAACTTTTTTACCGTGCGCGACATTGTGGCGAAATACGATCCCCAGGTAGTCCGTTTCTTCATGCTTTCCGCCCATTACAGAAGCCCCCTGAACTTCAGCGACGAGCTGATGGAAGCGGCAAAGAACGGCCTGGACAGGATCTGCACCGCCGCAGACAACCTGAATTTCCTTCTGGAAAAAGCGCAGGCCGGTCAGATGACTTTGGAAGAGAAGACGCTTCTGGAGGAAGCGGCAGGTTTTGCCGCCAAGTTTGATGAAGCGATGGAGGATGATTTTAACACTGCCGATGCCATTGCCGCTATTTTTGAACTGGTCAAATTCGCCAATACCAATAGCGGTGCGGAGAATACGGCAGCCTATCTCAAGGCGCTTCTGGATGAAATCAAGGAACTTTCCGATGTATGCGGGCTGATCGTGGAGAAAAAAGAAGAAATGCTGGATGAGGCCATAGAAGCCTTAATCGCCGAACGGCAGGCCGCCAGAAAAGAAAAGAACTTTGCCAGGGCGGATGAAATCAGGGATGAGCTGCTGGCAAAGGGCATTATCCTGGAGGACACCCGCGAAGGAGTGAAATGGAAGAGAGCATAAACCTGCTGGCGCAGATAAAAAGAGAATTCGGGTTGGGGGAAGTAGATCTGAGGACCTACTCCCCCTTGACTCTTGCCTTTGTGGGAGACTGCATTTATGATCTGATCATACGGACAGTGGTGGTGGAACGCCACAATGCCTCTCCCAACCGGCTTCATAAGGAAAAAAGCCGTCTGGCCAAAGCCCAGACCCAGGCCCTGATGGGAGAAGCGATCCAGGATTTTCTCACTCCCCAGGAGCAGGCCGTATACCGGAGAGGCAGGAATGCCAAATCCTATACCACGGCCAAGAACGCCACTGTGGGAGATTACAGGAAGGCCACCGGTCTGGAAGCCCTGTACGGTTATCTTTATCTGGACGGCCGCATGGACAGGCTTATGGAGCTGCTGAAGCTGTCCCTGCGGGAACTGGATATCCACCTATAAAAAAGGAGCTGCTATGAGATACGAAGAATTGACATTAGAAGGACGCAATGCGGTGATCGAGGCATTCCGTTCCGGAAAAACCATCGACAGGGTATTTATCCTGGACAACTGCCAGGACGGTCCCATCATGACCATTAAGAGGGAAGCCAAAAAGACGGACTGCCTCATCAAATTTGTGTCCAGGGAACGGCTGGATCAGATGTCCGAAACCGGAAAGCACCAGGGGGTTATTGCCTATGCGGCAGCTTATGAGTATGCGCAGGTGGAGGATATCCTGAAGCTGGCGGAGGAAAAGCAGGAACCTCCGTTTCTGATACTGCTGGATAACATGGAAGACCCGCACAATCTGGGTGCCATTATCCGTACTGCCAATCTGGCGGGGGCCCACGGTGTGATTATTCCTAAAAACCGGGCGGCAGGCCTTACGGCCACCGTGGCCCGTACCTCCGCAGGCGCATTGAATTATACACCCGTCGCCAAAGTTACCAATCTGGTTAAGACTATGGAGGAACTGAAAAAGAAAGGGATGTGGTTTGTCTGTGCGGACATGGACGGAACCAGAATGTATGATCTGAATCTTACAGGATCCATAGGCCTGGTTATCGGAAATGAAGGAGAGGGCGTAGGACGCCTGGTAAAAGAAAACTGTGACTTTATCGCAGCTATTCCCATGAAAGGAAATATCGATTCCCTGAACGCTTCTGTGGCAGCAGGAGTATTGGCATATGAAATCGTAAGACAGCGTCAATTATAATGAAAAAATACAACTTTCTAAAAATAACAGGATGCGGTCTGCTGGCTGTATTCCTGTTATCGCTGGCGGCAGCCTGTTCACCAAGGGAAGAACAAAACCCTTCCGACGTACCCGCCGTCCGGGCGGACAGCGATCTGGTGCGGAATGTCGGATCCGTGGAGCCGACCGGCCCAGCGGAATCCGGCTCTTTTGCAGCGGAAACAGAAGAAGAGAACTCCGCCTATACCGGAGAAAAAGGTTCGGATGAGGAGTCCGGCGTATCCCAAAACACGGCAGATGAGCAGGGGGATGACGGCCGGGTATCCGGTAATCAGCTTTCGGAGAGTCAGGTGAACGACAGCCAGATATCCGGAAATGGGGTGTCACAAGACGGGATTCCCGGTGAAGAACAGGACAGACCGGCAGTATCCGGCAATAAAATATCCGCAAGGCAGCTGCTTCGGCCCTGCGGCGGTGTTTCGGGCAATACCCTGTCGGGCAATTCGGTTTCCGGTAACGCGGTTTCGGGCAATACCGTATCCGGCAGCAGTATTTCCGGCAATGATGCGTCTGCCGGGGAAGAAACTAACGGGGAAGACCGAAACGATGAACCCGGCGGCGGAAAGTCTGACCGTGACGGATCGGATAAAGAGCCATCCGGCAGCGGAAAGTCTGACCAGGAGGAACCGGATAAAGAGTCATCCGGCAGCCGCGGAGCCGAGCGCGACGTATCCGGGAATGAGGCGGGCCATGACATATCCGCCAACGATGAATCCGGTAACGGCCTTTCCGGTGACGGCATATCCGGCAATGATATTTCCGGTAACACCACATCCGGTAACACTACTTCCGGCAATACCGTATCCGGCAGTGATATCGTGCTCCGGAAAGGGAAAAACGAGTCCAGGCTGCCGGATCCCTTCGGAAAGAAGCAGTATACCCTGGAGCAGCGCCAGGAGGTGCGCAGTTCCCATACGGAAACGCTTCTGGTGAGCGAACAGGATAAAAGAACTATATCTGAAAATAACATTGATTTCTCCGATATCAAAATCACTTGTCTGGGGGACAGCATTACCCAGGCGGTAAATCTGGACAGTATAGAGAATTATCAGGAACTGGCATATCCCCATGTACTTCAGGAAGCCCTGGATGCCGGTCAGGTATATAATCTGGGAATCGGCGGATCCTCTATAGGCAGGTATTGGGCCGATGCTTTTGTGGACCGATATCAGGATATCCCTGAGGACAGTGATATCATCCTTGTGATGGGAGGAACCAATGACGGCTTTTGTGCCAGCCTTGTGGAGTTCGGGAACTCTGCGGAGCGGAAAAAACGTACCTTCTGGGGGGATTTGGACGAACTCATGGATGGCCTTATAGAAGATTATCCGCATGCCGAGGTAATTTTTATGACACCATTGCCCAACAGTCTCCAGGATTATCTGAAAACCCAGCATCCGTATTTGATTTCCCAGGATAAATTTGCGGAGGTTACCAGAGAGCTTGCCGCGGAGCATGGAATGGAAGTGATTGATTTGTATAATTCCAATATTCTGGACGGCCATGACAAAGATAACGTGCTGCATTTTATGCCGGACGGCGTCCACCCCAATGCGGATGGCTATGAGATTCTGGGTGAGCATGTGGCGGCGGATTTAATCCGTATCCTGCAGGCAAGAGAGCAGGACAGGCAGCAGAAAGGAATGGATTCCCAATGAAAGATTCTTATGGGGAATACAGCGATGAGGAGCTGATCGTACTTCTCAGGGACGGAGAAAACGATATTACCGATTATATCATGGAAAAATATAAAGGAATGGTAAAGACAAAAGCCAAATCCATGTACCTTCTCGGCGGAGACAGCAATGATCTGATTCAGGAAGGTATGATAGGTCTGTTCAAGGCCATCCGGGATTATGACAGCGGCAGGGATGCCAGCTTCAGCACCTTTGCGGATCTGTGCGTCTCCCGGCAGATGTATACGGCCGTGCAGGCATCCTCCCGGAAAAAGCACATGCCCCTGAACACCTATATTTCCCTGTATGGAGGAAACGGCGGCCAGGATGGTGACGGAAATGAAGAAACCAGCCTGATGAATGCCATACCCGCAGCCCTGGAGATGAGCCCCGAGGAGCTGTTTATCGACCGGGAAAATGTGGAGGTGCTGGAACAGGCCATTGAAAAGGAATTAAGTAGTTTTGAAAAACAGGTCCTGGATCTTTATATCACCGGTATGAGCTATAACCAGATCGCCAGAGTCCTGGGAAAGGACGGCAAAAGTACGGATAATGCCCTTCAGAGAATAAAGAGCAAACTCCGTAAAGCGATTGCAGGAGATTAGAGAGTGTCTGTACAGACGCGTTCTTACGCGGGAAACGTGCGGAAGGAAGGTACAAAGGATGAAGGAAAATGAGAGGGAAAAGGAGAAAGGTATGATTAAACTGAACTTTGCAGGTATCGGGTCCAGGGAGGAAATGTACCGGTATCTGCAGGGAAAGCTGAATCTTCCGGAATCAAAAGGAGATAATCTGGATAATATTTATGCCATGCTGTCGGAGGCTTCCGGAAAAATACATATAATTGTGGAAGGTCTTGCAAAAAGCCGGAAGCGCCTGGGAAGTAATCTGGATGGGGTGCTGAAAACGCTGCGGGACGCGGAGGCTGTAACGGAAAACCTCACGATTGAGGTGCGGGAGCAGATCGAAGCAGGAAAGGAATGGATGGACAATCCTGCCGTGGTGGAGCAGTCCTGCGCATACAGCAGGCCGGTGATGGTGGAAACGGATGAAAAGCCGGTTCCTCACAATTCCCAGGAGGGTCTTATGTACCGCGCGGAAGGAAGGCCTTATGTACGGCTTTACTATCCCAATGCCATGAATGTACAGCTGCAGATCGGGGATATCATGTATCCTTTCCTGGAAACGGAAAAGGATGTGTGGACAGTGGATCTGCCTTTGGATCCCGGTTTTTATTATGTGCATCTGTATGTGGACAATTGTCTGGCACTCAGTCCTTTTCTTCCTGTCGGATATGGATTTGCAAGGCCGGTGAACTACATTGAAATCGGGCCGGTACCGGAGTTTTTCCAGATGAAGGATGTGCCCCACGGAGATATCCGGCATGAATATTATAACTCCGCCGTGACGGGAAGGACGGAAACCTGCATCGTTTATGTACCGCCGGGATATGAAGAAAACAGGGATTCCTATCCGGTCCTGTATCTGCAGCATGGCTTCGGGGAAAATGAACGGGGCTGGGTATGGCAGGGAAAGGTGAACCATATTATGGATAACCTTCTTGCCGGGGACAAAGCCGTTCCTATGCTCATTGTCATGGCAAACGGCATGGTAATGGATGAAACGGCGGAAGGAGAATCTATCCTGCGGCATAATCTGTTCCCGCAGGAACTGGTGGAGGATATCATTCCTTTTATCGAAAAGAAATACCGGGTAAAGGCGGGAAGGGATTTTCGTGCTATGGCCGGCCTTTCCATGGGCTCCATGCAGACCAGCGTAACTGTCTGCAGCCATCCGGAGCTGTTTGCCTGGGAAGGGCTTTTCAGCGGCTTCATGCATAATTTTATGGGAAATAATCCGGATAACAGTTTCCTGGCTGTCATGAAGGAAGAAAGCTTTCAGAAAGGGCAGCGCCTGTTTTTCCGCGGGATGGGAAGGCAGGATGAATTCTGGGAACGATTTGCCGAGGATGACGGTTTCTGTGAAGAAAACAAAATACCATGTGTCCGCAGGGAATACGAAGGCGGCCATGACTGGAACGTCTGGCGGCAGTGTATCCGGGACTTCCTTCCCCTGCTTTTTCAGGAAAAGGAACCGTTGGCGTAACCGGGCAGATTCTGAACAGTTACCCGTAGGCATAGAAAATACCGCTGATGCGGTATCCGCAGGAAAGAAACAGGTTACATATGGAAGAAATGAATGCAACAGAACGTGAAGCGGCAATCAAAGCGGTCAGGGAATGCGGAACGGAGGAAGCTCTGGGTACAGCCCTGTGGAATGTGGTGGAGCTTTATGCCGGCAGTACTTTTTATACCAGCAAGAAGCTGCCCTTTACCTACCGGGTAAAGGGCAGGGAGCTTTTTTGTGACCGGAAGGAAAAATCCATTACCCAGGCTACGGTGCTGAGGGCGTACAGAAAAATCCTGGAAGCGCAGAAGGCGGGAGAACCTATCCGCGGACCCAAAAAGCTGAGTATGTTCGGCGCCCCCTATATATGGGGAATCCTGAAAGGTACCGGGCTTGCAGGGGAAGATGCAGGAACCGCAGAGACAATGGAGCACGCGGAAAACGCGGAGACGGCAGAGACAATGGAGCATGCGGAAAACGCGGAGACGGCAGAAACAATGGATTCTGCGGAGAAAACGGAACCGGCCGGAAAGGAATAGGGATAGCCATGTTGTACATCAGCAGAGAGCATGTGCATGACAGACTCGATAAGGAAATTGCCCCTGCCGCCGTCTGCGACAGCGGGGACACGGTGGTTTTCCAGACCAGGGACTGCTATGATGACAGCGTCACCTGTGAAGAGAGGCCTTTGGGAGATCGCAGGGATACCTTGGAAAATCCGGCGACCGGGCCTTTGTATATCCGCGGCGCCCTTCCGGGAGATATCCTGAAGGTGGAGATTCTTACAATAAACCTGCGCAGCTGGGGAGCCATGTGCTCCTCCTTTTCGTATGGCGCCTTTGCCGGCAGGTTCCCGGAGACGAAAGCGGCAATCTTTGCTATCAGCGGTGATCAAATACGATTTGATGAAAAACTGACGCTGGACTGCTGTCCCATGATAGGTGTGATAGGCACAGCTCCCGGCGGAGAGGGGATCGACACGGCAACACCAGGCGGCCACGGCGGCAATATGGACTGCCGGAAAATAGGGGAAGGTACGGCGCTTTATCTGCCGGTAGCGGTGCAGGGGGCGCTTCTGTCCATTGGCGATCTCCATGCGCTTATGGGGGACGGTGAGGTGTTTATCTGCGGCCTGGAGACAGCCGGGGAAGTGACGGTCCGGGTGCGTGTCCTGAAGAACTGCCGCCTGCCCGTTCCCTTTTTGCTGACGGCAGATAAAGTAATGACCATCCAGTCCGCCCCCACGACGGATGAAGCAGGCAGAAAAGCCGTTTTGCGCATGGAGGCGTTTGTGAGGGAAGCCACCGGAATCAGTGAGCTGAAATCCGGAATGCTCATGTCCCTTGCCGCGGACATGAGCATATGCCAGATTGTGGATCCCAAAATGACCGTACGTGTGGAATTTCCGAGGAAAATACTGGAGCAGTACGGGTGGGAAGTAATATAAAAAGGTGCACGAAATAAAGTAACTTTCCGGCCTTGTTCGGGAATAAATACATAAATTAACAAAATTACTACCATATATGGGTGCAATTTTGGAAAAAAATGAGATAAAATGTATTTATAAGCAGAGGAGGCCGGCTATGTCAGAGCAGGAAAAGTTAGCGAACCGTATTAAGGCCCTTTGTAAGAAAAAGGATATATCTTATTATACTTTATCCTACCGTTCTGCAGTTCCTATGACGACACTGATGCATATTATTGATGGTTCCACACAGAATCCGGGAATTTTTACGATCTGCAAATTATGCGGCGGGCTTAGTATTTCGCTGAAAGATTTTTTTGATTCACCTGAATTTCTGGAGATTGAAGTGGGTGAGGAGTAGTCCTCGCCGGTACAATTTTTATTGCTTTCTTCCATTTTTTGGTTGATTATACCCTTCATAAAGATGGCCGCCCTTGTGCTTGGGGCGGTCATTCTTTTTGTACCGCGGACAGCGGAAGGCAGAGTGTATCTGAGAATTTATTCCCGTGGGCAACGAGCCAAACGGATGCACTCGTATAGAACCGAAGGTTCTATTATCCACTTGGCGACTGCCGCCATGTGCAGACAGAATTTAATAAAAATAGAAAAAGTACTTGCTTTTTTTTGTGTGTCTGCATATAATAGCATTAAACATATGAATGATTGTTCATATGTTTAAGTGTAAATAAAGGTAACGGTCAATTCCCGCCGACGCAGGCACTGCCTATCAAAGTCTGCGGAAAGGAGACGTAATCGTTCAGACTTGCCTGAACGATTATATAAAAATGGAGGTTGTATTTTATGAAGAGAACCCATGAACACGCCGAAAGCTGTGAATACATTCACGTGCATGAGGATATTGTGGAAAAGGTAAACGCCAGGATGCCGGCAGAGGACGACCTGGATGATCTGGCCGATTTTTTTAAGATTTTCGGAGATACTACAAGGATTAAGATGCTGTATGTGCTGCTTTGTTCGGAAATGTGCGTCTGTGATCTGGCGCAGATACTGAACATGACACAATCGGCAATTTCCCATCAGCTGCGCGTTTTGAAACAGATGGATTTGGTGAAGAGCAGGAGAGAAGGGAAAACCATTTTCTATTCCCTTGCCGACGGACATATTACTACCATTCTGAGCCAGGGACTTGATCATATACAGGAGGATGAATCAAAATGACAAGGAAAATTAAGAAAAGAATGCAGCGTATTCTTATCGGCGCCGCTTTTTTTGCGGCAGCCGTATTACTTGAAAAATTGGTGCCGGGGCTGCCCTGGTATGTATTGCTTGCCGCATTTCTGGTTTCCTATGTGATAATCGGCGGAGATGTGGTAAAGAAGGCGGTTGGCAACATCGGGAAGGGGCAGGTATTTGATGAAAATTTCCTGATGACAATTGCCACGGTAGGTGCCTTTTTTGTGGGGGATTATCCCGAAGCGGTGGTGGTTATGCTTTTTTACCAGGTGGGAGAGCTGTTCCAGACCTATGCGGTAAACCGTTCCAGAAAGAATATCACGGAGCTGATGGATATCCGGCCTGATTTTGCCAATGTGCGCAGGAACGGTGCGGAAGAAGAGGTGGATCCGGATGAAGTGGCGGTGGGAGAACTCATCGTTGTGAAGCCGGGAGAGAGAATCCCCCTTGACGGGGTTATTATAAAAGGAAATTCCAGTCTGGATACCATGGCGCTGACCGGGGAAAGCGTGCCCAGGGAGGTACTCTGCGGGGAAGAGGTAATCAGCGGCTGTATCAACCTTACGGGTGTCCTGGAAGTGGAGGTCACCAAACCTTTCGGGGAATCCACAGTTTCCAAAATCCTGGATCTGGTGGAAAATGCCAGCAGCAAAAAAGCGGAAGCGGAGAACTTTATCACGAAATTTGCCAGATACTATACCCCTATCGTCGTGCTCTGCGCGGCGGCGCTGGCTGTTATTCCGCCCCTGTTCCTGGGCGGCTGGTCCGACTGGATTTACAGAGGCCTGACCTTCCTGGTGGTGTCCTGTCCCTGCGCTGTGGTGATCAGCGTGCCGTTAAGCTTTTTCGGCGGCCTGGGCGGGGCCAGCAAGGCGGGTGTGCTGGTAAAAGGAAGCAATTATCTGGAGGCTCTTGCAGAAACGGAAATTGTTGTTATGGATAAGACCGGCACGCTGACGAAAGGAACCTTTAAGGTGAAGGAAGTCAAACCGGCCATGGAGGAAAACAAGCAGAATGTTTTATCGGAAGTAATTACCCGGGATAAACTGCTGGAAATTACCGCCTATGCGGAAAGCTATTCCAACCATCCCATTTCCCTATCCATACAGAAGGCATACGGCAGAGAACTGGATAAAAGCAGGCTGGAAAGTACCGAAGAACTGGCCGGCCACGGTGTCCATGCGGTGATTGACGGGGACGATATCTATGCAGGAAATGAAAAATTAATGCAGCAGCAGAAAATAAGCTTTACCAATGCGGCTCAGATTGGTACAATTGTGCATGTAGCCAGAAATAACCAGTATCTGGGATATATACTGATTGCGGATGAAATCAAGGAAGACGCC
Organism: uncultured Lachnospiraceae bacterium; assembly: GCA_900548905.1. Lineage (GTDB taxonomy): Bacteria > Bacillota > Clostridia > Lachnospirales > Lachnospiraceae > Eisenbergiella. The sequence goes on from URMK01000052.1 coordinate 13,620, forward strand.
GCCGCATGCATCAGCGGGCTGAAGGCAGAGGGTGTAAAACGGGTTATCATGCTTACCGGAGACCGCAGGGAAACAGCGGATTATGTGGCTTCCCAAATCGGTCTGACGGAGGTGCACTCCGAGCTCCTGCCCGGGGATAAGGTGGATGAGGTGGAAAAAATCATCGGATCCAAGTCACCTAAGGGTAAGCTTGTCTTTGTGGGAGACGGCATCAATGATGCGCCCGTTCTTGCCAGGGCTGATATCGGAATCGCCATGGGAGGGCTGGGAAGCGACGCGGCTATCGAAGCGGCAGACGTGGTTATTATGACCGATGAGCCTTCCAAAATCGCCACAGCCATGAAAATATCCAGAAAGACGCTGGGCATTGTGAAACAGAATATTGTCTTTGCCTTGGGAGTAAAGATCCTGGTATTGATTTTAGCCGCTGTCGGAATCGCCAATATGTGGCTGGCCGTATTTGCCGATGTGGGAGTGGCGGTCCTTGCTATCCTGAATGCAATGCGTGCCCTGCGGGTAAAGGGGATTGACTGAGTAAACAGAAAGACGCAAGATGAATAAAATACAGCTGCATATAAGCTTATCAAAGGAAGAATTAAAAACAACATTGAGTCGGTATCACTATGAGGATGCCGACTTTCTGCTGTTTTCCCAGGTTTATGAAAAGATTATGGAACAGGCGGCGCCGGCAGGAATGTATGCGTTTGCAGCCGGAGGGATGCGGTGTCAGGATGCCGTAAAAAAAGGATCGGTAACGGCGGAAGAAGGAGAGGAAAGAAGCTTGCCGGTGATTGTGAGCCTGGGAAGCTGGCCGGATCGCCTTCAGGAGGAGTACGCCCTCCGGGGGATGCTTACGGAAAGCTTTATGGCGGAATGTATCTGTTCGGAGCTGCTGCTGAAGGCCTATGAGGATATGAACGGCAAAATACGGGAAAAATACGGATGGTGGGTAAAGAAAATGCTCTTTCCCGGAGGCGAACTGCCCCTGGAAGCCATGGAGGAAATCTTCGGGAGCATCGGGCAGGAAGAGGTCCGTTATAACAGATATTATGTGCTGACTCCGAAAAAGAGCGTGGCTTACCAGGCGGTCCTCACCCGGAATGAAGGAGAGGCCTGTGCCGGTATCTGTGTGTCCTGCCCCCGTACGGACTGTCCCAACAGACGGGCGGAGGAAGGAAAGTATCGCCGCAGGGAAGCGCTTTGGCCGGATATATCGGGTATGGCTCTGCCTTATGGGTATCAGCGGATTTTTCACAGAAATGCAGCAGCACAGGAAGAAAGGCGGGAAAAAAATGAATAAAGGCTTACTACATTTATATACGGGAGAAGGAAAAGGAAAAACCACAGCCGCCATGGGGCTGGCCCTTCGCGCGGCGGGTGCGGGGAAAAAGGTGCTAATCCTGCAGTTTATGAAGGGACGGGATACCGGGGAGCTGCACAGCCTTTCCCACATACCTGAAATACGAATTCTGCGCAGCGAAAAGGATTATGGTTTTTATTCCTCCATGACACAGGAGGATAAAGATGCGCTTGCCGGAATCCATAACCGTATGCTGGACGAAGCGGTGAGCCTGGCATATGCAGGGGAAGTTGAGCTTCTTATTATGGATGAAGTCACTTATCCGGTAAATTGGAAACTGCTGGATGTGGATAAGCTTAAAGCTTTTCTGAAAGAAAAGCCGGAAGGGCTGGAGATTGTCTGCACAGGCCGGGATGCGGCGGATTTTCTTGCGGACGCAGCCGATTATATTACGGAAATGAAGTGCATAAGACATCCGTTCGAGAAAGGGATTCCGGCGCGGAAGGGCGTGGAGTTCTGACCGGTCGCGGAGGCTATAAAAAATAGTGTCGGTTTTCGTTTGTACGATAGGTTTCATGTAAAGACAACGAAGCTGGAAAGTCTGATGAATAGTGCATTTCACTACTCTTTTCAGCTTGTAGTGTGAAATGTTTGTGGGTCATGATCTAACCTGAAACCCGCCCGATTCCCGTCCTGATTTCATAAAAACTTGAGGTACGATATAAGAATAGATGAAACAACTTGACAGATTCGACATTAAAAATTAGAGTATAACAAACAAGAATATTCGCATTTGGCGGATAATGTGTACTCGACAAATAGGAAGTTGTAGGGGCAAAAAATAGATGATGATACATGAAAGAAATGATAAAATATGGGAATATATGAAGTCGGATTGTTCAAAATGTTCAGGATTGTGTTGTACTGCTCTGTTTTTTTCAAAAATTGATGGGTTTCCAAAAGATAAAGTATCAGGGCAACCATGCACAAATTTATTAAAAGATTACCGATGTAAAATACATTCGCAACTTGAAAAGCAGAAAATGAAAGGTTGCATTGGTTATGACTGCTTCGGTGCCGGACAACAGGTGACGCAAGTTATTTATCAAGGTCAGACTTGGAATGATATACCAAACCAATCAACAGAAATTTTTGATGTTTTTATAATTATATTTCAGCTTTATCAAATTAGATATTATTTGATAGAAGCAACGTCGCTTATTTCAGCACAACCATTAGAAAAATCCATTCATTCTTTGATTGAGGAAAATATAAAAATGTGCCATTGTTGCCCTAATAGTATCTTATCTTTAGATTTAGAGCAATACAGACTCAGATCGAATTATATTTTAAAACACGTGTGTAAGTTGCTTCAGCAAAGTATTCACAGTGAATATAAAAAAATTCCTGCCAATTTTCTTGGAAGCAATTTCAAAGGGCAGGACATGAGTGGAGCAGACTTAAGCACAAAACTTTTAATAGCCACAAATTTTGAAAAGAGCGTATTTAATGGAACAATTTTTTTGGGAGCTGACACAAGAGATACTAACTTTAAAGATGCGGATTTAAGTGAAGCTGTATTTTTGACGCAAGGACAAGTTAATTCTGCAAAAGGAAATCGTAATACAAAATTACCCTATCATTTGGAGTATCCATCTACATGGAAGTAAAGAACAAATTTGAATTTGCAGAGGTAAAGTATGAATATCAAAGAGATGATAGACATTTATTTTAAAGGAAATGTATATATCGTTCAAGATGATAAGGTACTATGTGAAAGTTCAACTGGGTTTGCGGATTTGGCGAATGAGGAAGAATATAAATTGATGATACTTTAGGAAAACTTCTTGCTATTGATTTACATAGCATTGATGTAACAGTAGAACAATTATTGAATCATACTTCGGGAGTTCCTGATTATTTTGATCAATCTGTTCTGAATGAATATGAAGAATTATGGGCAGATTATCCTAATTTTAAAATAAGGCACAACAGCGATTTGCTGCCGTTATTCATTAACAAGCCAATGATGTATCCCAAGGGCGAATAATTTCAATATAATAAATCAGGTTTTGTATTACTTGCTATGATAATTGAAAAAGTGACAGGGATGTATTTTGGCCAATACCTTAAAGCAAATCTTTTTGATGTATGTGATATGAAGTCAATTGGTTATTATGAATTAGATAGACTACCAGCAAAATGTGCCAATAACTATTTATATTGTGCTGATACAAATGATTTCCGCACAAAGTTTATTTTATGCGGCTTTGCCGGCTTCCTAATAAGAAGCTATGAGAAGATTTAAGCCTTTTTTTCGGCTTCAAGCATTAAAAAATAATAGAAAATGAATGATAAAAAGGAATTTGTATGAAACGATTTTTTAAGGTAGGCACAGGAGTTTTGCTGGTATTCCTCTTTCTGCTGGCGGCCTTTGGACTGCGGGGGGATGACCTGACAAAAGCGGAAGAAGAAACAGAGGAAACCCATGGATTTTACCGGGAAAATCTCGCCCGGCTGTCCGGGGTCCGGGTGACGGCAGACAGTGTGGAAAAGGAAAGCTTTGCTCCGTCCCTGGCGGCAGATGGGAAGGAAGACGGCGCGAGCCGCTGGTCCAGTGCCAATGAACCGGGGCAGCCGGAGCATTGGCTGATGGTGGAGTTCCCGGAGGAGAGAACCGTCACTTTTGTCAGGCTTTCCTGGGAACGGCTGAATGTGCAGGGTTTTGTGCTGGAGGCTTCCCGGGATGGGGAAAACTGGATAGAGACAGGCGTGTGGGAAGGGGTACCGGAAGCGAATGTCCAGAGTGTTGTGCTGGAAAACGGGGTAAGCGGACGTTTTTTCCGAATTCGGACCACCGCTGTTTCCACTACGGAGGAAAATCAGTATCTTTATTACCAGAACGTTTCGCTGCTGGAAATGGAGCTGTATGAAGAAGTGCCCCTGGTTTACTCGCTGGAGATCCCGGAAATAGAAGTGATGGAGGACGGGAGGCGTTTCCTTCCGCTTCCCCGGGTACCGGAGGGGTATGAGATTGCGCTTCTGGGAGCGGATTATGAGGAAATTATAGGCGACGACGGAACGGTCTATCCGACTGTGGAAGAAAAAAATGTGACAGTGGGATACCGGGTATCCCGGGAGGGGCTGTATGAGGATTCTCCGGCATATACGGTAACGGTTCCTCCGGCTGCGGACCGGGAAGAAGAACAGACGCATCCGGCGGGAGCGGAAAAAGAACAGACGCATCCGGCGGGAGCGGAAAAAGAACAGGCGGAGCCAGCCGGAGAGGAAGAAGAACAGGCCGCCTCAGCCGGAGCGGAAGCCGTGCCTGCGGAGGAAGAGGTGAATTCCCGGCCGGAGATTACCCCCGCCCTTACGGAGTGGAAAGGGAAAAAAGGTTTTTTTACAGTAGAAAATTCCGGCCGTCTGGTTCTGCAGAGCGGCAGGGAAGAGGAACTGACGGAAGCGGCGGAAGAATGGAAAGACATTTGGAACTCTCTGGCAGGCGGTGAATTAACGGTGGTTTCGGGAACGGAGGATGCCCTGGAAAAAGGGGATATTTACCTGGGTTTTGCCGACAGCTCCATGGGGCTTAGGGAGGAAGGCTACCGGTGTGATATCAGCAGGGAAAGCATTCGGCTGAAGGCGGAAAAAGAGCAGGGGCTGCTATGGGGAACCGGGACGCTGAAGCAGCTGTTGCTAAAGGTCCAAGAAGGGGCACAGGGAATACCCTGCGGGGTTATCCGGGACTATCCGCGCTATGCGGTACGCGGCTTTGCCATTGATATCGGCAGAAGGATGGTATCTATGGATACTCTGAAGCAGATCGTGCTGTATATGAGTGATAACAAGATGAATAACCTGGGGATTCATCTGAATGATAACGAAATCCTGGCTACCAGCGGGAAAAATGACACGATAGCAAATGCCTTCACCGCTTATGCCGGCTTCCGGCTGGAATCGGATACCAGGAATAAAAAGGGGGAAGGGATTACTTCGCTGGATGGGGCGCTGACTAAGGAAGAATGGAAGGCGTTTACCAGGTGGGCACAGGGAAAAGGAGTACAGGTGATTCCGGAAATCGATACGCCGGCCCACAGCCTTTCCATTACACGGGTATTTCCGGAATATGCGCTGGCGGATGAACCTGATAACGTGGATCACCTGGATCTGAGTAAGAAGGGAACGCTGGAACTGGTACAGACTATCTGGAAGGAATATCTGGAAGGGGAGGATCCTGTTTTCCCCGAAGAAGGTGTAGTGCATATCGGACTGGATGAGTATTACGGAAGCGGAGAGGATTTGCGGAAGTTTGCCAATGAAATGATTGCCATGGTACAGGAGAGCGGGCGTTCGGTGCGTCTCTGGGGAAGCCTGAGCCGTGCGGACGGAAAAACAAAGGTGGTTTCCGATAAGGTGCAGATGCAGATCTGGAGCACCGAATGGGCGGATCCGGAGGATATGTATGAAGCCGGCTTTTCTATTATCAATTCCCTGAACAGCAACCTTTATATCATTCCGGGAGGCGGCTATGACCGGCTGGATACACAGGCGCTGCAGCAGTGGGAACCAAACCGGTTCAGCACAGGCGCCCGGGCTGAGGTGCTGCCGGCCTATTCGCCCCGAATGGCAGGGGCAGTCTACTGCCTGTGGAACGATACGATAGGCAGCCTGGACGTAGGTATTACGGAGGAAGGTATGCTGGAACGCTTCCTGGAACCGCTGCCTCTGCTTTCAGAGAAGCTTTGGTAAAGGCTTTCGGCAATTATGAAAAGATGGATACAGCGGATTAAGAGGCGGGCCGCAGGAAATATAGGACAGATGACGGCACAATAAGGAAAATGCGATGATGACAGACTATTTAACGGAGCTGGCCGCTGACGTTTATGGATTTGATAAAGATACGTGCCGGTTTCTTACTTATGGACGTGAGAAAAATAAGCAAATGTATACGTTTGAGAAAGATCACAGACTGTACATTCTGCGGATCGTGGAAAACGCTGCCGGCAGCAGCGGCCAGACGAAATCAGAGATGGATTGGCTTCTGTATTTGTCCCATAAAGGCGTAAACGTGCCCTCTCCTCTGAAAACGGAAAAGGGAGAGCTTGCCTTTTCGGCAGATGAGAAGGGGGTGTCCCGGATAATCTCCGCTTTTCGCAGGATGGATGGCCGGTACTGGGACAAAAATGATCCCCGGCTGTGGAATAAAAAAATATTTTATAACTGGGGGAAGGCCGTGGGCGACATGCACCGTGTTACAAGAGACTATGCGCCCGCAGACGGCATGGAGAAAAGGCCCGGGTTTCAGATACGCAGTATGATAAGCGAAAAAATAAAATCCTTTCCTTCGGTGAATGTAATTGCTGAAAATTTACTTGCCGAAATAGAAGCGCTGCCAAGAGACAAAGACTCCTATGGATTGATACATAATGATTTGCACCCTGGTAATTTTCTGATCGACGGGGAGCGCATTCATCTTGTCGATTTTGATGACTGCATGTATTCCTGGTATGCGTTCGATATCGGCAACGCCTTGTATCTCGCGTTATGGATGGGACGGAACAATGAGGCAGGGAGCGATTTTACAAACGAGATTATAGCGGGCTTTCTCAAGGGCTACCTGTCGGTGAATCCCATGAACGATTTCTGGTTATCCAAAATCCCGTTGTTTATGATGGCCTGCAAAATCGCGCTGTTCAGTTTGGGGTGTGATTGTGAAAACCCCAACAATGCAGATGCCGATAAGAAGCAAAAAGAACGGATGCACAACATAGAAAACCATATTTTATTTACAGGATGCAAGGTAGACGATTCGCTGTTTAAGAGTCGGATACCCTGAAAGTGACATGGCATCGGATCCCCGCGGCGGCCGGGCGGACAATAGAACCATCGGCTCCAATAGAACTTTTCGTCGGCCGATTACATCGTTCCGCCATGAGCCGGATGCTTGCTGCCACCACGTTTTCTTACGCTTTGCGCAGTAAATGCGCAGAGCTGCCTGAATGGTTACGAATAGTGAATCTGCATGTGCCGTGTAAAAGTCCGTTTTGCCACGAATGAATATTCTTCAAAACATCAAACCAGGGGGGATGTAAATGCATAAAGATACAAAATGGGCAAGGGATATTATTTCTTTACAGGATGACGAGGGCAAGTGGGGATGGTTCCACTCGTTATCCCAATTTTATAATTCCCCCATTACCACCGAGCAGGCCCTCAGGCGGCTTGAACGCCTGGGATACACGATGGAGGACGAGTGCATCTTAAGAGCTGTCTGCTACATGAATGACTGTCTGGTTGGGAAAAAGGAAATTCCGGACAGAAAAGAAAAGGTCCATGATTGGAATAGTTTCACATCCCTTATTCTTGCCACATGGATCCGAAGATTTACCAATGACAATCCCGCCGCTGAAAAGGTGGCAAAGCAATGGAGTGAGGTTATTATGTGTGCGTTCGAAAGCGGGACATATGACCATAAAAAATATGTATCCGCTTATCAGGACATATTGGGCCTGAAACCGAAGGGCGGCCGAATTATCGATTTTGTCAGCTTCTATCCGCTGTCATTAGTAAAGGGCGGTTTAGATGAAAAAACAGAAGCCGCAGTTGTGGATTATGTAATGGATAGGGAAGACGGAATTTATTATATCTATGACGGCAGAATCAGCAGTCTGCCCCGGTATTTTGAAAGCAGGAAGGCAAGTCAATATCTGTCTGCCATAGAACTTCTTTCCGGTTTTACAAGTGCAAACCATAAATGGAACTTTGTTGTTGACTGGTTAATCAGCAATAAAAATGAAAACGGAAAATGGGATATGGGAAAATCCGTCAATGATAAAATATATTTCCCGCTTTCCGATAACTGGAGAAAAAGAGAAACGCGGGAGGCTGATTGTACGGAGAGAATTACAGATTTATTGCTTGTATTATCGGGACAACTGTAACAAAGTTTCTGCTTAGCGTCCTTTTTTAGATGATAAAACAAATAAACATAATTATTTCTTCACGAAATCTGGTATCTATAGATCAAAGGAAAAGTGGAGAATCAGTTCGATAAAATATTGAATATAAACTTCCTTTTGTTGTTTGTTATCCACGTTAAGAATATCTTTGGCTACTTTGTCGGTAATTACGTATACCATTCTTGCTTTGATATAGAAATCATCTTGTTTATCCGGGTATCGGTTTCTTAAAAACGTTTCCATAATGGCAGTCAAATCTTCTTCGGCCCCGGAAAGTATGGATTGTATCCGGGGATTTTCTTTTGCAATGACGATTGAATCTTCAAAGAATTTTTTAGTGTCCGCAGCCCGGCTGAGCAGTTGTCTTAGATAAGAGGAAAGAAAGTGAAGTACCGGCATTAGAAATCCCTATTTATTTTCTTTCCGGAATCGATGATTATACATGCTGCTATTCTTTGCAAAGACAATATTATGAACAGATACAGCCTACGGCAGCGGGAAGCTGTGATAGGCGCCTTCCTTCCGGTACTGCCTGGGGCTGATCTGGTAATAGTTTTTAAAAGCCGAAGAAAAGTGTTCAATGGAAGAATAACCGAGGGCTTCGGCCACAGAGGTTATGCTCCGGCTGCTGTCCGTCAGAAGGATGGCGGCGGCGGACATGCGGGCCTCTGTTTTTTTCTGGAGAAAGGTTTTTCCGTAATGCTTCTGAAGAAGCCGTTCTGTCTGTCTGGTGCCAAGACCCAGTTTACCGGCAAGCTCCTCCAGGGACAGGTTCTGGTATTCATACAGAAAATAATCTTCTATAATTACCGCGGTTTTATCGGTGGTGATCAGGGATCCGGACGGTGCGCCGGATCCTTTTTTCTCTTCAAAATTGCGAACCAGACGGATGAGGAGCTGACGCAGAAGGGATTCCACCTGGAGCTGGTAACCGGTATCGCGGTTTTCCAGCTCTTCGAACAAATCCTCCACCAAAGGGGATACATTCCGGGTATCCTGGCCGAACCAGAACGGGGTCCTCTCCAGGAGGGAGAGGATCTGCCCGGCGCTGTCCGCCTCCGCGCCGGACAAGGGCTGGGAACGGCGTTTTTTTTCCGCTTTCAGATAAATACAGAATTCACACATGGGATCCTCCAGATGGGGCGTTTGGGCATGCTCCACATGGGGGCCGGTGACATAAAGAGTGCCGGGCTGGATATCATAAAACCGGCCGTTGATTCGGGCGCGGCCGTAACCTTTGGGTACATAATGGATTTCATAGCTCCCGCTGCCGTGGCTGTGGCTGGGAACGGTGCGCAGGAATTTTTCATAGATAATATTGAGGGCCTGGAACCGGGTGTCACCGATGGTAAAACGGATATCCAGATCGCTGAAGTTTGTTCGCATAATTCGGATCCTTTCCGGAGAGGGAGGGCTTTTTGGAAATCGCGGGCTTTTATCCTTACTGTAGCGCGTACCTTGCCGTAAGTCAAGGCTTTCCCGGATCCGGACGGGAAGGGGATGGGGAGATGGAAGAGGAACGACAGTTTTTTAGAGAAACGAAAAACCTGCGCTGATGCGACACAAAAAAAGGAAAGTTGTCAAATCCCTGTCTAATACTTTTTTCAGGAAGCTTTTATAATGAAGTTATCCGTTAAAAATATTTCTGCCTGTGCGGTTACGGACTGCCCCGGCGGAGATTAGCAACTATTTTTGTAACTGTGAAGCTGCGGAACAGTAGTATTTATCTGTGTTAAAGAAAGGGGTACGACAATGGAAAAAATGAGAATGAGAGGGGCGACACTGCCCGGCAACAGCACGGTGGAAATGAAGGATTTTGAGATTCCCAAACCCGGCCACGGCCAGGTGCTGCTCCAGACGAAAGCAACCACCATCTGCGGCAGCGATATCCGCTGTATTTACAGGGAGCATGTGGGAAAAGGGCCGGAAGGCTATATCCCCGGCATGGTGGCAGGACATGAGCCGTGCGGTGTGATCGTGGAAGAGGGTGAAGGCCTGAAACGCTTCAAAAAAGGGGATAGGGTTATTGTGTACCATATTTCCGGCTGCGGTGTCTGCAACGACTGCCGGAGAGGCTATTACATATCCTGCAAGAGCCGCTTCCGTCAGGCCTACGGATGGCAGAGGAACGGCGGAATGGCTCCTTACATCCTTGCGGAGGAAAAGGATCTGATTGCGCTGCCCGACGAACTGACCTATAAGGACGGGGCACAGGTTGCCTGCGGCTTCGGTACGGTATATGAAGCGATTGAAAAAATAGGCATCTGCGGAAATGACGCTGTGCTGGTTACCGGACTGGGACCGGTGGGACTTGCAGCCCTTATGCTTGCAAAAGCCATGGGAGCCAACATGCTTATCGGTGTGGAAATGAACGATTACCGTATCGGCCTTGCCAAAGAACTGGGTCTGGTGGATTATGTATTCAAGCCGGATGAAGCCATGGAAGGCATCATGAAGGTGACGAACGGAAACGGTGTGGAACGCTCCATAGACGCCAGCGCCAGCGATCCGGGAAGACAGCTTGCCATCCGTGCCACAAGGGAATGGGGCAAGATTGCATTCGTGGGTGAAGGCGGAACCTGTAACTTTAATCCCAGTCCGGATATCATACACGGACAGAAAACAATATACGGTTCCTGGGTAACCTCCCTGTGGAGAATGGAAGAATTGGTGGAACGTCTGGTGCGCTGGGGGATCCATCCCGAGGATCTGATTACCGACGAATTCCCCATTGAAAAAGCAGGGGAAGCTTATGCACTGATGGCAGGAGGAAACTGCGGCAAGGTTGCGGTGGTATTTGACTGAAAACAGGCCGGAAAAACTTGGAAAACAAGAGGTAACTGTGTGCACGTACGGCAGTTACAACAGGAGGAAGTATGTCGGAAGTTATAGAACAGAATAAAATCCCCCGCAAGGCTCTCTATACCGGAGAGACGATCCCGGCGGTGGGGCTTGGAACCTTCGGTTCCGATAAATACGGCCCGGAACAGGTGTCCGAGGCTGTATACGGCAGCATAAAAGCAGGCTATCGTCTGATAGACTGCGCTGCCGTATACCAGAATGAGGATCGCATCGGTGAGGTGCTTAAGCGTGTGCTGGACGAAGGGATTGTGGAGCGCAAGGAGCTTTTTGTCACCTCCAAGGTATGGAATGACAGGCACGGAGAAGGGCAGGTGCTGGATGCCTGCCGGAAAAGCCTTCAGGATCTGCAGCTGACTTATATTGACCTTTACTTTGTGCACTGGCCTTTTCCCAATTACCATGCACCGGGCTGTGACGGGGATTCCCGTAATCCGGATTCCAGACCGTTTTCGACGGAAGAATTCATGTCTGTCTGGAGACAGTGCGAGCAGCTGGTGGAGGAAGGGGCGGTCAGATATATCGGCATGTCCAATATGACGGTACCTAAGCTGAAAGCGGTGCTGCCTCTGTGCAAAATCAAACCGGCGGCATTGGAGATGGAGCTTCATCCCGGTTTCCAGCAGCCCGGACTGTTTGACTATGCCGTTTCCCAGGGCATCCAGCCGATAGGCTATTGCCCCATCGGTTCCCCCTCCCGTCCGGAAAGGGACAGGACAGCGGAGGATGTGGCGGATACCCAGATGCCGGAAATCGTGGCGATTGCGGAAAAACACAACATCCATCCGGCACTTGTCTGCCTGAAATGGGCGGCCCAGAGAGGGCAGATCCCCATCCCGTTTTCCGTTAAGGAGCCTCAGTATGTAAGCAACTTGAAATGCGTTACGGAGGATCCACTGACGGCGGAGGAAATGGAAACCATCCGGAAAGCGGATAAGGACTGCAGACTGATAAAGGGACAGGTATTTCTCTGGCCGGGAGCCGGGGACTGGGAAGACCTGTGGGATATAACCGGTGAAATAACCGGCGGAGGAAAGTGATATGTTAAAAGGAATTCCTAAAATTTTATCGCCCCAGCTTCTGAAGATTTTGTGTGAAATGGGGCACAGTGACCGTATTGTGATTGCGGACGGGAATTTCCCGTCGGAATCCATGGGAAAGGACGCTATGGTAATCCGGATGGACGGACACGGCGTACCGGAAATCCTGGATGCCGTCCTGCAGGTATTCCCTTTGGATTCCTATGTGGAAAAGCCTTTCAGCCTCATGGAGGTTATGCCGGGAGACGATGTGGAAACGCCCATCTGGGACACCTATCAGGAAATCGAAGAAAAATACGAGGCCCGGGGAAAGGATGCCATCGGGCATATCGAACGGTTTGCTTTTTATGAAGAAGCAAAGAAAGCCTATGCCATAATCGCCACCGGAGAAACGGCCCTGTATGCCAATGTGATGCTGCAAAAGGGCGTGGTGACGGACTGACGCCGCAGGCTTACGCCAATCTGAGGATGGAGGACAATCGAAAAATGAAGAATTATCTGAATCAGATAGAAAATGTGATTGCCGGCGGAACTTATAAGGATGACTGGGATTCCCTCAGCGCCCATCCTCTTCCGGACTGGTTCCGGGATGGGAAATTCGGGATTTTCATCCACTGGGGGCCTTACAGCGTCCCCGCCTTCGGCAGCGAGTGGTATCCCCGGAATATGTATATCCAGGGTTCCCCTGAATTTGAGCACCATGTGAAAACCTACGGCCCTCATAAAGACTTTGGATACAAGGATTTTATCCCTATGTTCAGGGCGGAAAAATTTGATGCGGCCAAATGGGCGGATCTGTTTGAAAAAGCGGGAGCCAAATATGTGGTGCCGGTAGCCGAGCATCACGACGGCTTTCAGATGTACCGGAGTGATATCTCCCACTGGAACGCCTATGAACAGGGGCCGAAGCGGGATACGCTGGGCGAGCTGTGTGTCGAATTCGCCAAAAGAGGAATAGTGAACGGCGCTTCCTCCCACCGGGCGGAGCACTGGTTTTTCCTGGGACACGGGAAAGAATTTGACAGCGATGTGAAGGAACCTCTGGTTCGCGGGGATATCTACTGGCCCTCCATGCCGGAAGCGGATCATCATGATATCTACAGCAAACCGGAGCCTGCGGAAGAATATCTGCAGGACTGGCTGGTGAGGACCTGTGAGATCATCGATCGCTACCGGCCCCGTCTGCTGTATTTTGACTGGTGGATCCAGCACAGCTCTTTTAAGCCCTATCTGAAAAAGCTGGCAGCCTATTATTACAACCGGGCGGAGGAATGGGGCGAACAGGTCCTCATCAATTATAAGCACGATGCGTTTATGTTCGGCACAGCGGTGGTGGACATTGAAAGAGGGCAGTTTGCGGATGTAAAGCCCTACTACTGGCAGACGGATACCGCGGTTGCCCTGAATTCCTGGTGCTATACGGAAAACAATACATACAGGCCGGCCTGTGATATCATCTGCGACCTGGTGGATATCGTGAGCAAGAACGGAAACCTGCTGCTGAATATCGGCCCGAAAGCCGACGGTACCATTCCGGCGGAGGATGAAGCGATTCTACTGGAAATCGGGGAATGGCTCAGGGTAAACGGAGAGGCCATCTACGGTTCCCATGTATGGAGAAAATACGGGGAAGGCCCTACCCAGGTAGTGGAAGGCCAGTTCTCCGACGGCATTAAGAAGGAATTTACCTCCGACGATATCCGTTATACCATGAACGGCGGCAATCTTTATGCCATTGTCATGAAACGCAGTGAAAACGGGGAATATACCTTCCCGGCTCTGGGAGAACAGGATGCATCCAGCAAGCCGAACTTCCATGGGATCATTAACAAGGTGGAGGTACTGGGGTTTGACGGAGAATGCTGCTGTACCAGAGATGAAAAAGGCCTTCATGTGAAGACCGCAGGCGTGAAGGGCGATAAGCCGGTGGTGTTCCGGATTGCCCTGGATTAATCTATACAGAGAGGCAGACGGTGTCCGGGTATTATCCCGGAAACCGTGTTATAGAAACGGGAAAGGCCGGGCGGACAGCCCGGCCTTTCCTATCTGGAAGCTGTAGTTACGGTTTCCTTGCCAATTGCAAATCTATGGTGTCATAAATCGTAATCCGTCCGCCGAAAGTATTTATAACAGATTCTATTTCATAAAAGAACCTGCTTCTTGTTTTTTCTTCAATGGCGATATGGTCTGAGTAAGTGCCCAGCAGTTCTATATACTCTTTCGAAGTGAAAGTCCTTGTTCTATGGTATAACTTATAGGAGATGTCTGTAAATCCGTATTTTTCAGCAAGATCCGCACGGGCGGATGCATCCTGCTCACTATATTCATGGGGGGCAAGCGCCTTGGGCATATATACACCGTAAATCTTTTGAATCGCTTCGTGCAGACCTTCTCTGCCTTTATCTTTGTAAGGATGATTGGCAAAACGGGCAAATACCCCGCCACTTTTTAATAAATCGAAAACTTTCCGGTATCCGGTTCCTTCCGGTATCCAGTGAAAAGCGGATGCCGAAAACAGCAAGTCATAGGAATTGCTTTCAAAACAGGAATCCTCAAATTTACCCACAACCATTGAAAAATTTGGATAGTCTTTAAATTTCTCACAACAAACGTTTGCCAGGTTTTCCCCATATTCCACAGCAGTTAAGCTACAGCCCGTCTTTAGGAAGGGCAGGGTTGCCTGTCCGCCTCCGATACCGATTTCCAATACATTGCTGGCTTCGTCAATAGCCGCCAATTGGAATATATCATCATACAACGCAGGGACATAACCCGGACGCATTTTTTCGTATCTTTCTGCCTGCGTATTAAAAGTCCATTCCAGTCCATTTGTAAAAGGCATATCCAATCCCCCCAACCCCTTCTAATACGATTCGTTTCTAACAGGTACCGTGTAAATTTAGGATAAAATATTGTACCATATATCCTGTGTGTTTTCTACTTCATTCCTGCGCCTTTTCATTCACGCTATTCATTCCTGCGTCTATAGAATGCAGAAGAGAAATGCGCAAAGCCGCACAAACATAGTGTCCATGCGGCTCTTAGTGTTTTGTGATGCAAGATCCCTCGTTGGGACTGACCGGTTATCCTTCTGTTTTCCGTAAGCCGATCAGTTCCCTGTAGTACTAGTGGATATCGATTACAGAGACAGTATCCCCGACGCCCTCAATCAGCAGCCTTACATAAAGCTTCCCGTTTTCAAAGTCTGTCAGGGGATAGCTGAGCGGTTCGGAAAGGTTTGTTACATCGAAGGTCTTAACAACATCCCCCTGTACCAGATATAAGGTGAGGCTTGCATCTTCAGGAATCGTCCCGCAAGAAATATCTGCATACAGGCAGTCGCTTCCGGCATTCTGGATGGTCATTTTTTCCTCTGCCACGAAGCCGTCACTGGCGCTCTTGAAATCCAGTTTCCATACGCCGTTTACATAGCTTTCATAATTCATGCGGATACTGCCCATATTCCATACCTTTTCATTGGAAGCAGCATCGGAATTGATACCGCTACCCGCCGCCGCTTTCACGATGAATCCCGTAAGGCAGGTGATCATAAGCACCATGCAGACAGCGCCGGTAATAATAAAACGGATGTGATGTGTACGTTGCATATTCATATTTGTAAAATCCTCCTTGTTTTCAATTTTCGATCCGCATTCTTCACAATAGTTTGCTTTTAAGGAAACGGGGTGCCCGCAGGCGGTGCAGACCCTTTTTACCTCGGAACGCCGTAAAAAATAAACGAGCAGCCCGATAAACGGCGTTGTAATAAATACGATAATAGCCCAGAGGATGCCGTCATCCTTCCGTTTTTTACAGTCCTGGTAAACCCAAGCGGCAAAGAAGCCGGACATCAGCAAAGCAGACAACAATGTACCTATAATAAGTACGGGAAACATAATGGATATCCCGCTGAACCCGTCACTTTTGAAGTAGTACAGGACGACCCGCAGGATTACGGCGGCCAGTACGACGGGAATGCCAATATAAGCAAGCAGTTTTCCCCAATTCATATTTTTATTCATGCGAAGATACCTCTTTTCTGAACATGAATGGTTATCGCTTCTTTCATGTTCGTTCTCTTTACACCGACCGCCGTAATGAGGATACCGGCAATGCCGAGATAGACACAGATTCCGGCAGCCAGTTTAGCCAGATAAGGGTTGGCGATTACCAATAAGAAAAATATTGCCAACAGGGAAAAGGTTACAAGGTTCAGAAGCATCGGAACAAACCAAAGCGGGATGGAACGGATTGCCGCAGTTTTCTCCCGTGCTGCTTCCCGCTGGTAAAGACTGGCTTTCAGATGTTTATTTAATTCCGGGGACGGGATGTCTTCCAGTTCCATAGAGGTACGGATCAGTTCGTTTAATTCCCTGTCATAGTTCTTGTTTTCCATAGCCTGATTCCTCCAATCTTTTTTTTATGAGGCTTCTGCCTTTGAATAAGCGGCTTTTTATGGTGCCCGGCGGCTTTTTGACCGTTTGGGCTATCTGCTCCACCGGCAGTTCAAACAGATAGTAGAGTATCAGCGGTATCCGGAATTTTTCGGGCATTCCCTCAATGATTTCATTCGTCTGCCTGATGAGTTCCTGCCGGAATACTTGTTCTTCTACATTTATATCCGAATATAGTTCATTCCCGCTTTCCTCATCCAGATGATTACAGGGGGCAATTGCGGCACGCCGGGCATTTTTCCGCTGGTCGCTTTTCCACAGATTGTGCGCGACGGAGAAGAATAACGCTTTCGGATTCTGTGCCCAGTCGAGCTTTATATCGCTCTCTAACGCTTTCAGAAAAGTTTGCTGATATAAATCCTCCGCGTTTGCCTTATCCATACACAGCTTAATGCAGAATCTATAGATTTCCGTGCCAAATTCGTCAATACACTTTTCTAATTCTTTTGCTTCCAAATCCTCACCTCCCGTACCCTCTTACTCTATATTCGTCATGACTTTCATCCGGGTTCATTTTTTGGGAACAAAATTTTTATCATGCGGTTACTGCTGCAGGTTATACGGAATCCATCGATTCCTGTTTGCGGGCCGGAGGGCAGTCCCGGCTTTTTCGTATCGTATCCTTAGGGAGTACCATACCATATAAAACGGGTAAAAACAAAAAAGATTGTCCGGCATCCGGCTGCGATGTGTTTGCGTTGCGTAATTGCAGGGAGTAAGATAAAATAAAAGTATAATACCCATGAGGAGAAACGTATGGAATATACAACATTATTACTGGATATGGACGGAACTTTTCTGGATTTCGGGGCGGCGGAAAAGTCCGCTTTTTACCGTGCTATGGAAAAGAACGGCTATGAAGCCGAGGAAGATGCCTATCAGCTGTATTCCCGGATAAACCATGGTCTGTGGGAGGCCTTTGAACGGGGGGAAATTGATAAGCAGACCCTGCTTTTTACCCGGTTTTCCAGGCTGTTTGAGCATCTGGGAATTGACGGGGACGGCGTTTCCTTTGAAAAGGAATACCAGCTCCTTTTGGGGGAAGGTCATGAGCTGATGGAAAATGCCCGGGAGGTTCTGGAATACCTTTATTCCAAATATGACCTTTATGTGGTGACCAACGGGGTGGAGGCCACCCAGCGCAGCCGGTTAAGGCTTTCCGGTATCGAGCGCTTTATGAAGGATATTTTTGTGTCCGAGGCGGTTGGTTTTCAGAAACCGCAGATGGAATTTTTTGAGTATTGCTTTGCACATATTGACGGATTTGAGAAAGAAAGGGCTATGATAATCGGCGACTCCCTTACCTCCGATATCCAGGGGGGAAACAATGCGGGGATCGCATGCTGCTGGTTTAACCCGGCAGGGAAGGAACGGCCCCTGGGGCTGCGGATTGACAAAGAAATAGAACGTCTTGCACAGTTAACACAATTCCTGTAAACAGGTGACAAATCTTCTGGCGATAGCGGACAAATATGCATTTTTGTTATGAACGACGGAAATGCTGGTAAAAAGTCCGCTGTCGCTTATTTCATATACTTTTGTCTGCGGATTGCGCAGGAGGGGACGGGAAGACGCTGGGACGATTCCAACGCCAAGGCCGGCGTCCGCCCAGTTCACGGAGGTTCTTGCGTCATCGTTCATGCAGAAGCAGGAGAGGGAAAGCCCTTCCCTGGCAAAGGCCTCCCGCAGGGGGGCTTCCCATCGGCGGTAGATAATCAGCGGAAGACGGCTCACGGCTTCCAGGGAAATGGTACCATCGGGAGAGGAAGTGTCTTTGCCGGAAAGAATATCCGTAAAGTAGATTTCGCTTCCCACGGCAAGCATGGGTTCATCACAGAGCGTGGTGCAGGAAAAACCTTCGCCTTGAAAGGGTGTGCGGATAATGGCAAGTTCGATCAGATTGGAACGCAGCTGCTCCAGAAGCTGATAGGTATTTGCTTCGAACAGCTCAAAACGGATGGCCGGGAAATCTTTATGGAAGGCGGCAACCCATTCGGGCAGCAGGCTGCAGCCAACCGAGGATACCACACCCAGCCGCAGCGCGCCGGTCAGTCCGTTGCGGTAATCCAGCAGTTCTTTTCTGGTTACTTCAGATAGTTCCAGCATGGTGACGGCCCTATCATAGAGAAGCTGCCCGGCTTCCGTAAGCTGTATTTTCCGTGAACCACGCTGAAACAGTACACAGCCGAATTCTTCTTCCAGAAGCTTCATCTGGGTACTGAGCGGAGGCTGGGACAGGTTCAGTTTTCTTGCGGCGCCGGAGATGGTGCCTTCTTTTACAACGGTAGTAAAGTAGGAGAGTTGTTTTAAATCCATATGTTCCTTTCTGAGGGGGAGGCTGGCACGGACTCACGAAGCTGGGGGTATGTGGGGCAGGAGCGGAGTTACAAGTTATAGAGAAATTAGGTATATGAAAAAAGTATGGATTGTATATAAATATAATAATTTTCATATATTTATTTTTATGATACGATATACGGAGTAATTTGGCAATGGAATAATACCGGATTGTGTGAGAGACTGCAGAGGAGCATGCTGCGGGAGATGAAGGAGTGAGGATTTGAAAAAGTTACTGGTTTATTTGAAGGATTATAAGAAGGAGACGGTCCTGGCGCCGCTTTTTAAGCTGTTGGAGGCGTCTTTTGAGCTGTTGGTGCCGTTGGTTATGGCGGCTATTATTGATACCGGTATCGGTAATGGAGACAGGGGCTATATCGGGAAGATGTGTTTTGTGATGATTATGCTGGGGGTTATCGGGCTGGTGTGTTCGATAACGGCTCAGTTTTTTGCTGCGAAAGCGGCGGTGGGGTTTGCGGCCAAAATGAAGCATGCTTTGTTTGCGCATATCCAGAGCTTTTCTTTTTCGGAAATGGATACGATCGGTACGTCCACATTGATTACACGGATGACCAGTGATTCCAACCAGGTGCAGAACGGGGTGAATATGGTGCTGCGTCTGTTCCTTCGTTCGCCTTTTATTGTGTTCGGGGCGATGGTTATGTCTTTTACTATAGATGTTAAGGCGGCCCTTATTTTTGTGGTAACCATACCGGTGCTTTCTGTGGTGGTTTTCGGGATTATGATGCTGACCATGCCGCTGTATAAAAAGGTGCAGGGAGGACTGGATAAGGTTCTGGGGATCACGCGGGAAAACCTCACCGGAGTGCGTGTGCTGAGGGCATTCAATAAGGAAGAGAGCGAAATCAGCCGGTTTGAAGAGTGCAATGACGCACTGACCGGGATGCAGAAGCATGTGGGAAAAATTTCGGCACTGATGAATCCGATTACGTATATCATTATTAACGGCGCGATTATTGCTCTGATCTGGACCGGGGCATGGCGTGTGGAAGGGGGCGCGATCACGCAGGGGGCGGTGGTGGCCCTGGTAAATTATATGTCTCAGATACTGGTGGAGCTTATTAAGCTGGCGAATCTGATTATTACCATTACCAAAGCGATTGCCTGCGGAAACCGGATCCAGAGTATTTTTGAGATACAGTCCAGTATGCCGGATTCGGGACAGGGAGCGGTACGGAAGGAAAAAGGGGATTCCAGAGGAACCGGAAAGAAAGCAGAGGGATCCGGGAGAGAAGAAATACCGGTGGTTACATTTGATAAGGTAGGGCTTACTTATAAAAATGCAGGTGCGGAATCCCTGACGGATATTGATTTCAGGGTATATAAGGGACAGACTATCGGTGTTATCGGGGGTACGGGATCCGGAAAGTCCTCCCTGGTGAACCTGATTCCCCGCTTTTATGATGCGACCAGAGGACGGGTTCTGGTGTGCGGGAAAAATGTGAAGGATTATCCGCTGGAGGAACTGCGGCGTAAAGTGGGAGTTGTTCTGCAGAAGGCAGTATTATTTAAAGGGACAATCCGGGAAAACCTGCTTTGGGGAAAAGAGGATGCGACGGATGAGGAGATTTACCGTGCGCTGGATATTTCCCAGGCGAGGGAATTCGTGGATACCAAAGAAGGCGGTCTTGATGCACCGGTATCCCAGGGAGGGAAAAACCTTTCCGGCGGACAGAAGCAGCGACTTACCATTGCCAGGGCATTGGTCAGAATGCCGGAAATCCTGATTCTGGATGACAGCGCATCCGCGCTGGATTTTGCCACGGATGCCAGACTGCGCAAGGCAATTAAGGAGATGAAGAACGGGCCTACTGTGTTTATCGTTTCTCAAAGGGCGTCCTCCATCCGTTATGCGGATCAGATTATCGTTATGGACGACGGGGAAATGGCAGGTATCGGCACACATGAGGAACTTCTTATGGATTGTCCGGCTTATCAGGAAATCTATTATTCCCAGTTTGAAAAGGAAAAGGAGGCGTAAGAATGGAAAAGGGAAAAGAAAAAATATCCTCGCAGAAGGAAACGTTCGTCAAAGTTCTGCGGTATCTGAAGCCTTACTGGTTTTATCTGGGAGTATCCCTGGTGCTGGCCGCGGTGAGCGTGGCTCTGACCCTGTATGTGCCCAAGCTTACGGGCCGTGCCATTGATCATATCATCGCACAGGGCCGGGTTGATTTTCCTGCGATAGCTGCCGTTCTAAAGCAGATTGCCATAGCGATAGCCTTTACCGGCCTGGCGCAGTGGATCATGAATATCTGCAACAATAAAATGACCTATCATATTGTGAGGGATATCCGGAATGAGGCTTTCCGGAAAATAGAAATCCTTCCTTTAAAGTATATTGACGGCCATTCCTATGGCGAAATCGTAAGCCGCGTAATTGCGGATGTGGATCAGTTTGCAGATGGTCTGCTCATGGGCTTTACCCAGCTTTTTACCGGGGTTATGACCATCGTGGGAACGATTCTTTTTATGCTGGCTACCAATGTGGGAATCACGTTTGTGGTGGTGCTGATTACGCCCCTGTCCCTTTTTGTGGCGGCCTTTATAGCCAAACGGACCTTTACCATGTTCCGGCTGCAGTCGGAAACCAGAGGGGAACAGACGGCGCTGATTGATGAAATGATCGGAAACCAGAGCACTGTGCAGGCGTTCAGCCATGAAGAGAAAGCAATGGAGCAGTTTGACGAAATCAATAGCCGGCTGGAAAAGTGCTCCCTGAAAGCTATTTTTTATTCCTCTATCACCAATCCGGCCACCCGTTTCGTGAACAATGTGGTGTATACGGGAGTGGGCCTGACAGGCGCTCTGCTGGCGGTGGGCGGACGGCTCAGCGTCGGGGATTTATCCTGCCTGTTAAGCTATGCGAACCAGTACACCAAGCCTTTTAATGAAATATCAGGTGTGGTGACCGAGCTGCAGAACGCCCTGGCCTGTGCCGGACGGATTTTTGATTTGATCGAAGAGCAGCCGCAGGTACCGGAAAAGGCGGATGCGGCAGTTCTTCAGGGAAGCAATGCCTTCCGGGGGGATGTGGATATCTCCCATGTGTATTTTTCTTATACCCCGCAGCAGAAGCTGATTGAGGATTTTAATTTGACGGTGAAGCCGGGCCAGAGGGTGGCAATCGTAGGTCCCACCGGCTGCGGAAAAACGACCATGATCAATCTGCTGATGCGTTTTTATGATGTGGACAGCGGTGCCATACGGATCGACGGCACCGATATCCGGGATATGACAAGAAGCAGCCTTCGCACCGGCTTCGGCATGGTGCTTCAGGATACCTGGCTGAAGGCAGGGACCATCCGGGATAATATTACCATGGGAAAACCGGATGCCACGGAGGAGGAAATCGTGGCGGCTGCAAAAGCTTCCCACGCCCACAGCTTTATCAAGCGTCTTTCGGAAGGATATGATACGGTGATTTCCGAGGATGGGGGAAGCATCTCCCAGGGACAGAAGCAGCTGCTGTGTATTACACGGGTTATGCTTTGCCTGCCGCCTATGCTGATCCTGGATGAAGCAACCTCTTCCATCGATACGAGGACGGAAATGAAAATCCAGGAAGCCTTTGCCCGTCTGATGGAAGGAAGGACCAGCTTTATTGTGGCCCACCGGCTTTCCACAATCCGGGAGGCGGATGTGATTCTGGTGATGAAGGAAGGGAAAGTGATCGAACAGGGACGGCATGAAGAGCTGCTGAAGGCCGAAGGATTTTATGCACAGCTTTATAACAGCCAGTTTGCGGTGTAAACACCGGATACTGTTGCGCAAAAAGTAAGCAGTGCTGATAAAGGGAAAAAGGATGAAAATAGACAGAAAGAAAGCGGAAGCCGTTTTCCGTGAATATGTGAGCCATTATAACGCCGGGGAAGAAAAGGTGCGTCTGAAAATAGAGCATACCTTCCGGGTTGCCGGACTTTGCCGGCAGATAGCCGAATCCCTCGGGATGGAAGAGGAAGAACAGGATCTGGCCTGGTTTACCGGGCTGCTGCACGATGTGGGCCGCTTTGAACAGCTGAAAAATTATGGGACATTTATCGATGCCGATTCCATTGATCATGCCGAATATGGGGCACAGATTCTTTTTGAACAGGGAAAAATCAGGGAGTATACCCGGGAGGAATCGGAGGATACATTGCTTTGGAATGCGGTCCGCTATCACAGCGCCTACCGGATCCCTGCCATGCCGGAGGAACGGACGGAGCGCTTCTGCCATATCCTGCGGGATGCGGATAAGATTGATATTCTGAAAGTGAATGTGGATTTCCCGCCGGAAGAGATTTATAATGTGTCTTCCCGGGAGCTCAGAAGCTGTACGGTATCGGAAGCGGTGATGGCGGCCTTTTATGAAGAGCATGCCATACTGCGCAGTCTGAAAAAAACGGCGGTGGATCATCTGGTGGGCCACATTTCCCTTGTATATGAGCTGCAATTCCCGGAAAGCCGGCGTATCGTAAACCGGCAGGGATACCTTCCCAGACTGATGGCTTTCGAGTCACAAAATCCGGTAACGACAGATCAGTTCAGGAAGATACGGGAATATATGGAGAACTACCTGGAACGTAAAGGATAGTATCGCCCGGTGTCCCAACCTTTATAAGCCTTATTCGTAACGGTTCAGTTCCTACCCGGCTTCTGCCAAAATCCATCCGAAATCGCTTTCGGCGAGGGCTTTCACTCCTGAATCACTTTCTTTCGGTCTCAGTCTGCGCAGTGAATGCGCAGACCTGACTGTATAGTTACCGAAATTCTTCTGCATAAGACACGGCCCCGCTGATCGGCCCGGCCTGTTCCTGAAGAGGGATTGCCATGAAGTTGGCCTCGGGCATTCCGTCAGGAATTTCGATCCCGAATTGTGCGGCAGGAAGGTAGCCTGAACGGGGATAATAGGTTTCGCTTCCCAGAACAAGGGAATACCGGTAACCCATTTCCCGGGCGATCCGGTGCCCTTCCCGAATCAGGGCGGTTCCGACTCCCTGTCTCTGGAATTTCGGGGATACGGATAAAGGGGCGAGCACCAATACGATATCCTGGCCCACCTTTGCTTCCGTGAAAAGGATATGGCCGGCAAGCCTGCCGCCGGATTCTGCAACAAGGGAAAGCTCCGGCACAAAAGCGGCGCTTTTACGCAGGGCCGCAACCAAATCCTGCTCCGTGCCGTCACGGTGTTCTGCGGCGGCAAATGCTGATTTTATAAGTTGATATACCTCGTCATAGTCTCTTGGGGTTTCCTGTCTGATATTCATTTCTGTCTCCTGTTTGAGTGGTTTTGCTGTGGTTATGGCACAAAAAGGTGCCGGAACGGTACATCGCATATAACAGTATCATATAATTTTCTGAAGGGAATATCCATATTTATTTTATATAGATACAAAGAACCGTATCCGGCCGCCTGAGCGGTGATTTGATTTGCCGGATGCAGTAACGGTTCTGACAAGTCTGAACCGCTGCAAAGAAACAATACGGACATGGGAGCGGCCTGTTTTTTATGGGATTGCGTCCCTTTCTTTTTGTTTCATACTTTTTTAATAATTTGTTTAGCACTCGGCTCTTGACTCTACTGATAATGCGTGTTATATTACATGTAGAACAAAGGGAAAGGCATAGAATCAAAGGTACAAAAAGCAGGATGCATCGAAAGATGACAGTCCCTTTTTATACCGAAGCAGAGTCAGTACCCGCGTTCCGAACTTGTAAACGAAACCATATTATTTCCGCGGGCAGCGAGCCAGGCAGCCATGCTTTCATGGATATTTGGCGACTGCCGCGAGAAACGGATACCCAGCAGCCTGCTGCGGGATATTCGACTTACGAAAAGGAGCGATTGATTATGTTGATGCCTAGTATTTTTGGAGAAAATTTATTGGATGACTGGATGAGATTCCCGTTTGGAGGCTACAGTGAAAACAGCCTGATGAAAACCGATATCAGAGAAAGCGACGGAAGCTATGAAATGGATATCGATATGCCCGGCTTTCAAAAAGAGGATATCAAAGCGGAGCTGAAGGAGGGGTACCTTACCATCAGCGCATCTACGAAGAAAAATAACGACGAGAAGGATGAAAACGGAAAATACATCAGGAGGGAGCGTTACATGGGCTCCTGCAGCAGAAGCTTTTACGTGGGCAGTGATGTAAAACAGGAGGATATCAAAGCAAAATTTGAAAATGGTATCCTGAAGCTGACCGTACCCAGGCAAGAAGCGCTGCCGAAGACGGAAGAAAATAAATGCATTGCCATTGAGGGATAATATCTGGTAACGGCGGACGAATTGCATATGGAAAAGAATGGAGGAATGACATATGTTGATGCCCAGCATATTTGGTGAAAACTTATTTGATGACTTTATGGATTTCCCGTTCGATGATAAATGGGAAAAAAAGAGGAACAAGGAGTTCTTCGGCAGGAAAAACCCGCTTTATGGTAAAAATGCGTCCCGCCTTATGAAAACGGATGTCCGTGAAACGGACACAACCTATGAGCTGGTGGTGGATCTGCCCGGTTTTAAGAAAGAGGAAATCCGGGTGGAACTAGAGGAAGGTTATCAGGGCTGTCCCGGCTGCCTTACCATCCATGCGGAAAAGACCCTGGACAAGGACGAAGGAAAGACCGGAAAATATATCCGCAAAGAACGTTATGAAGGATCCTGCAGCCGTACCTTCTATGTAGGGGAAAACGTGGAACGTGGACAGATTAAAGCAAGCTTCAGGCATGGTATCCTGAAGCTTACGATACCCAAAGCAGAAGAAAAAAAGACGGTGGAAGAGCACAATTATATCGCCATTGACGGCTGACGGAAAAAGGCGGCCGGTAAGAGGAGCGGCTGCTTTTCCTGGTACAGACATAGTCCTCCGATATGGGGCGTCCCGGCAAAGCGGCAGCTTTGGATGGGACGCCTTTTGGGTGCAGATAAAAAAGTTTGGCGTCACCCTTATTCTATTTGCGTACTTCCCCTTTCCCCCATACTGTGATAGACTTAACAATTAGAGAAATCAGAGACCCCGCCGCAGGCGGCGGGGCCTTGTACTTGACACGCGGGGAACACAGCAGAACAAGTTCGCGGGAAGGATGCCTGTACACAAGAAAACAGGAACGGGGAATCGGTATGGAAGCAAAACGGATAAAAACAGCACCGCCGGTGCTTTCCGCCTCGCTGCGGGATGTGGAGGAAGGCCTGGCCTGTCTGCAGGAAGCGCGCCGGGAGGATATGCTGGTGGAACAATGCCGCATAAAAGGTCTGATGGCGGAAGAAGAAGATTTTTATAAAATCAATCTGGAGGGTGTGGTGCTTGAAAACTGTACTTTTCTCCACTGCAACTTTGAAAAGGCAAGTTTTATTGATGTGCAGTTTAAAAACTGCGATTTCTCCAACAGTATTCTGAATGACTGCTATTTTAACCGATGTGAATTCCTTTGTGTGAAGGGCGTGGGCACCGACTTCCATGAAAGTCTTTTTAAGGAGACAAGATGGGAGGAATGCGGCCTGTCCTTTGCCAATTTCAGCGGGACAAGATGGGAAGCCGCAAGCCTGTCAGCATGCGATATGCAGGAAAGCTATCTGGCGGACTGCCGCTTTAAAAAGGTGGACTGGCAGGCAATGAACCTGAAGCGGGCCAGTTTTTTCCACACATCCCTGAAGGGAATGGATCTGCGGGGAAATGAGGTGGAAGGCATTATCGTATCGGAAGAAAAAAAGGAACTTATCGGGGCCGTCACAGATATTTACCAGGCTGCAGAGCTTGCAAAGCTGATGGGCCTTGTTATAAAATAGATACCGAAAGGCAGAAAGGAAGACATATTATGGCAATTGAAAAAGTGAAAGAATATTTGAAACAATGGAACGCGGACGGCAGAATCAAAGAATTCCAGGTGTCCAGCGCAACGGTGGAACTGGCCGCCCAGGCACTTAACTGCGAAGGACGCAGGATCGCCAAAACATTGTCCTTTGATACAGGAGATGCCTGTATCCTTATCGTAACGGCCGGTGATGCCAAAATAGATAATGCAAAATATAAGGCCCGCTTCGGATTAAAGGCTAAAATGCTTCCCGCAGCAGAGGTGGAAGAAAAAATCGGACATGCGGTTGGCGGCGTCTGTCCGTTTGCCGTAAAAGAAGGGGTTAAAATTTACCTTGACGAGTCCCTCAAACGCTTTCAAACCGTATTTCCCGCCTGCGGTAGCAGCAACAGCGCTATCGAAGTAACGATGGAGGAGTTGGAACAATACTCCGGTTCCGGGGAATGGGTGGATGTTTGTAAAGGCTGGGACATGGCGGCGGCGCAGGCTTGTTGAATATGCTGGCGGGGGTTTGAAAAGAAGGGATGCGGTAACAGTCCGGATGTATCCGGGCTGTTACGGAAAACCGTGTATTCTCATTTTGGGGACGCGGTTTTCCTTTTTTTAATCAACTTCTTGTTGCGGAAAGCGGAAGATATGTGGTAGGATATTTTTATCGGTAAATTCGTTTGAAGCTTTCAATGCTTCGTTCTTTTCATGAGTTCAAAATGGAAAATCTCCATAGAATCCCTGAGAGATTTGTGTGGAAAAAAAGAATAGTACACAGGATGGAATGCGGCCGGAAGGGCAGCTTTAAGGTGGAGGAATACAATGGATAAATTTCAGGTGCTGAAACAATATTTTGGATACGATAATTTCCGCGACGGGCAGGAACTGCTGATTGACAGCATACTGCGGGGACAGGATGTACTGGGAATTATGCCCACAGGTGCGGGAAAATCCATTTGTTACCAGGTACCGGCCCTGATGTTAAGAGGCATCACACTGGTTATCTCCCCTTTGATTTCCTTAATGAAGGATCAGGTGGGAGCGCTGAACAATATGGGCGTTCATGCCGCTTATCTCAACAGTTCCCTTACACCGGGACAGTACAGGAAAGCGCTGGAATACGCCAAAGCCGGCCGCTATCCCATTATATACGTGGCTCCGGAACGGCTGGTTACCGAGGAATTCCTGGATTTCGCCCAGGATGCCGATATATCCCTGGTTGCCGTGGATGAGGCCCATTGTGTATCCCAATGGGGACAGGATTTTCGGCCCAGTTATCTGAAAATAATGGATTTTATTAACCGGCTTCCCAAAAGGCCTGTGGTGGGAGCTTTTACAGCCACGGCTACCAAAGAAGTAAGGGATGATATAATCGACATTCTGATGCTGCAGTCCCCGGAAGTGCTGACCACCGGCTTCGACAGGCCGAATCTGTATTTCGGGGTACAGACTCCCAGGGATAAATATGCCACCATGAAGAACTATCTGGATTTGCACAGGGAGGAAAGCGGGATCATTTACTGCCTGACCAGGAAAGTCGTGGAGGAGGTCTGCGACCGGCTGCGCGGCGATGGATTTCCGGTTACCCGGTACCATGCCGGGTTAAGTGACAGCGAGAGGAGACAGAATCAGGACGATTTTATTTATGACAGGTATCCCGTTATGGTGGCTACCAATGCCTTTGGAATGGGAATTGATAAATCCAATGTCAGGTACGTCATTCATTATAATATGCCTAAAAATATGGAAAGCTACTATCAGGAAGCCGGGGCTTGTGCTATATTAATGACAGGCCAGCAGAAACCAGTAAAATCAAGGGTTTCAGTGATGTGCTGATTTGGTCCTACTACTGTCGCTATCGCTTTTTTATGCGCACGGTGAATAGGATGGCGCCATTTTAAAACGCAATGCCTTAAAAGTGAATAGTATACTTACATCAATAATTACAGGGATATTGATGTGGTTTATGTAGTCGAAACAGGACTGAGTCTGTGTATAAACGTACATAGGTTTGGTCCTGTTTTAATTCTGACACAGAAAGGAGGCAAGTGCCGTCCCTGTTTTTTATCCAATGATAATGAGAAAGGAAAAGTGATATGTGCAAAGTATGGGGAATTGTAAACCGAAAAGGAGGCGTAGGGAAAACGACAACCGCTACGACTTTAGCTTACCTGCTGTCTGTGAAAGGCAAAAAGGTGGCTCTGATTGATTTTGACGGACAACGGCACTCTACAAAGCTTTTGGGGGTACAATCCCCGGAAAAGCTGGATATTACTATTTATGAACTGTTGAAATGCATCGTAATGGAAGAAGAACTGCCTAATACAAAATCGTATGTTATTACTACAGAGGCAGGTGTAGATTTAATACCTGCAAATAACAAACTGGATAATTTTGAAAAGCTTATGAGTGATACGGATTTTTCAGAATATAAGCTTAAGGAATATGTGGATACCATACGAGATCAATATGATTATATTTTGATAGACTGTATGCCCAAGATGGGAACTCCTATGATAAATGTAATGATATGCTGTGACGGCCTTATTATCCCAGTTCAATCTGAAACATTGGCTGTGGAAGGGATGAGTGAATTTTTTAAAGCATACCATAAAATCCGTAGCAGGATTAATCCGGGTTTGGAGATAGAAGGAATTCTTATAACAATGGATAATCAGCGAACTAAAGTAAGCCAGAGAGTAAAGCACCAATTGAATACTTCTCTGGGAGAACATGTCCGCATATTCCAGAATTGTATACCCCGTTCCACAAGGGTGCCTGATGCAGTGGATGCGGGGATGACGGTGTGTGAACTTGATCCAACCAATGCGGCATCCGTTGCTTACCAAAATTTTGCAGAGGAGTTGATTAGCCATGTCGGTTAGAACACCTAAAATACCAAACCTGAATAACATACTAAATAATACTTTCTCTGATCAAGACATTTTTGATTTCCCTTTAAAAGGTGGGGAAAGCATGGGAGAGTCCCCTCTGTCAGAAATGGAATTTTCTCAGATGAAAAATTATGAGAAACACCATTTTAAAGAATATTCCGGTTCCAGATTAGACAACCTTGCAGACAGCATAAAGCGTGTCGGCATATTACAGCCTATAATACTATGGAAGATAGATGGTGTATATAAAATTCTGAGCGGGTATAACCGTAAAAATGCGGCGCAGCTTGCAGGGCTTACCAATGCTCCTGTTATAATAAAAGAAGGAATTACGGAAGCCGAAGCGATATTAATTATGGCAGAAACAAATCTTAACCAGAGATCATTTTCGGAAATGGAGGAATCAGAGAAATCATGGTGCCTGAAAGAGCATTTTGAAGCAATGAAATGCCAGGGAAAACGAATGGATATAGTAAAGGAAATCGAAGAACTCCTGAATGCAGATCTGGATATGATGGGAGGCAGAACAGACCAAAAAATAGCGGATGAGTTTGGAACGAACCGTAATAAAATTGCCCAATATATCCGTATTGCAGGATTAATTCAATCATTATTAGAACGACTTAATAAGAAAGAGATAACGTTTGGACAGGCATATTTTTTATCGTTCCTTAAACCAGAACATATGGAAGTAGTAGAGACCTTTATGCTAGAGGGCTTCAAAATAAATACAGATAACTCTAAACTACTAAAGGAATATGCAGAAAATAAAAAGCTTACGGAGGAAGTAATCAGAGAAATTTTACGAGGGGAAAAGACGAGAAAACCAAAAGGGAGTAAGCCGAAGCCGGTAAAACTGAAGCCAGCTATTATTAGCCGCTTTTTCTCCCATGGCGAAAGCCAAAAAAATATTGAAGAGACAATTATAAAAGCCTTGGAAGAATATTTAAAAGAAAAGGATGAAAGCGAGCTGAGGGAATCGGGTTAACGATTCCCTTAAAATCATATGAGAGGAAAGGATAGGAATCTTGTGGCAAATACTACTTATGATTATTTTTATGGAACACAGGCCGAACAGTTTACCTTTTACCGGCTCCCTAAAGTTCTTATTACGGATCCACGGTTTAAGAAAGTATCCAGCGATGCCAAAATACTTTATGGCGTTATGCTGGAACGAATGTCCTTATCCATGAAAAATCAGTGGATTGATGATCAAAACCGTGTTTATATTATTTTTACATTGGAAGATATCATGGAGACCTTTGCTTGTGGAGAGCGAAAAGCTGGATACCTGCTTTCTGAGTTGGACACTAAAACAGGTATCGGACTTGTGGAAAAAAAACGGCAGGGATTGGGAAAACCAAATCTGCTGTATCTTAAAAACTTTATTGTAAAAGAAGAAAGTTCTGCAGAGGATGTGCAGGTCCAGAGTGGCAAAATCTTGCAGGTCTATGGAGAAAGAGATTACGAAGACTCTTCCATAATCATCGAAAACGCAGAAGAATATTCTGAAGATGAAGAGGCTTGCATACAGAGTGGCAAGATCTTGCAGGTCAAGAGTTGCAAAATACAGCCGTCCTATGCCGGGAATAACGAGGTAATCCCCTTTGGTAATAGCGATGAATCACTGGAATGTGGAATGAAACATGAAAGAAGGAGAGAAAATGTGCAGGTCCAGAATGGCAAAAATGTGCAGGTCCAGAATGGCAAAAATGTGCAGGTCCAGAGTGGCAAAAATATGCGGATCAAGAGTAGCAAAAACGTGCAGGTCCAGAGTGGTAAAAATGTGCAGGATAAGAACGGTAAAATCCTGCAAGTCAAGAGTGGCAGAATGTTGCCACTAAATAATATTAATAATAATAATATTGATATGAGCAAGAAAGAATTTATCTATCCATCTATCCTAAATAAGCCTGAGGAAATGGATGCATACAGGGAACTCATTAAGGCAAATATTGAATATGATTTTATCCGTGCTGATTGCAGGATGAAGGAAGAAAAATATCTGGATGAACTGGTAGAACTTATGGTAGAAACAGTCTGCATCGAAGAGGATCCGATAAAAATCGGAGGGAAGCAGTATCCATATGAGGTAGTGAAGCAGCGGTTCCTGAAACTGGATGCGTCCCATATCCGCTACATACTGCATTCTCTTCATGATAACACGACTAAGGTTAAAAATATAAGAGCTTATTTACTGACAAGTCTGATGAACGCTGCGCTGACTATCAACCATGCATATCAGGCTGAAGTAAATTATGATATGTACCGAAATCAGGGCTGAAACCCGCATAAACACTAAGGTTTTGCACTTTGTCATAATTCGTGACGAAGCGGAGAGGATAAGAATACGTAGTCTGTCCCATAAAGATTTAATCAGGGCTGAAACCCGCATAAATACTAAGGATTTTATACCTTGTCATGATTTGTGACGAAGGAAGATTGGAAAAGGTGATAGGATGAAAGCAAAAATAATAACATATCCAGGTAACAGAAGTATTGATGAACAGGACAAGAGAGAAAAGAGAAGAAAGAAGAAAACAAAATCTAAAGATGCGATGATTACTCCCATGCATAATGGGAATAAAGGAATAAAAAGTGGGAAAAGCTATTCTGCTTGCAGACTTATTTAAAGAATCTGTAGGCCTATTGACACAAAACAGCCAGGAATGGATGGATTTACTTTCAACGGTGGCCAAATACTATAAGATGTCCTTTGACAAATGTGTCCTGATCCATGTGCAGAGGCCGGATGCCGGACTTCTGGCGACTAAAATGGGTTGGGAGCGAAACACAGGAAGGTATCTGCGTGCTGGCTCAAAGGGGATAGGCGTTGTGGATATGGATAATCCCCAAGCTACCCTTACCTATTATTTTGATATTGCAGATACCAGAGGGGATTATGATAGCTTCAAAAAAGCCATGCGTCTGGTTTGGGAGTTGGAAAAACAGTATCAGCCAGCCATACTGAAATATTTTCACGAGACATTTCAAACGGATGGTGAACATATACAAAATTGCCTATGCCAGTTGGTCCATTTGCAGGCAAAGGCATATTTTGCGAAATATCCTGTGGAACTGGACTTAAAGGATACGGATAGCGTTCTTCAGGGGCTTCCTCAGGAGGCTGTTACAGAAGACATAAAAAGACTGATCGTTGAAAGTGCGGCTTACATTGTATTAAAAAAATGCGGTATAGAAACAGATATATTTGAAGAAGCAGGTGCTTTTGCAAATATCAGTCATTTTTGTTTTCTGGAAGGTTTTATGATTATCGGATATCATGCAGCAATGATGGCCAGACCAATCCTTCGGGAAGTGCACTGGCAGATAGAAATAATAAAAGAAGAAAGGGGCCAATTATATGAAGGAATCAACAGTAAACCTGCTGTACAGCAAAGGGGAGGACGGGATGATGTATCCACAGATGATGATATCATCCAGGAAAGAGTACGATACGAAGGGCACAGGGAAATATGGCCAGATGTGGAAGGAATACATGTTGGAGAAGCATCCTCAGAGGTTGGAAATGCTGATAGCAACAGGAAGGATCAACGAGAAAATTTACCAGATACAGGAAAAAGCAGAACTGGAGAAGGAGAAGATATTCCAGAAACTGCTAAAAGAGAATCCGATGCCAGAAACAGAGAACCTGCTGGAGAGGGCTGGCCATATGGAGATGCTGTCCAGCATGGCAGAGGAACTGATGATAGAAAATCTAATATACCAGTTCCATTAAAGGATAATAAAGGGGCACCAGACTCAGATATAATAGAGCCTGGTGTCCCTTTTGATGTGGATAAATTAGAAATACTGGCAAATACCTTTCAGAAGGTTCTGCGACTATATCCCCAGGAGGTTTCTGATGCTGTCCAGTACATCATATTGGAAAAAGCGGACAGGAAAGAGAAGAGTGAAGAAATAGCTGAATTATTTCTTACCTTTGGAAAGAGGACAGATCTGGATGGGAACGGATTGGAACCACAGAAAAAAAAGGTGATTCTAAAATTAGCAGGCGGAGAAATAGTTATTGCTTACTGGGAGAACCTGCTGTCAGCTGCTGAAAAAATTATTTCTGATACAGGCAGGACGGAGCAGGATGAAAAAGGGAGGACAACAGAAGAAGAGGAAATAAAGGGGCAGATAAGCCTTTTTGAATCGGGCCCATTTTCTGAGGAAAATGATCAGGATATGATCTTATCGGAGCTTGATTTTACCATTCGCGAGCTGAAGAAGAGGGATGTCAGGCGAGATGAATCCGATGAACCGATGGAGAAGGAAAGCCTGCAGCCTGTACCATTTGATTTTTCAGAAGAATCAGCCAGCGGTTTTCATTTTATACCGGAAAATACCTATTATGAGAACGGGCCAAAAGCGAAATGCAGGGGAAATTTGGAAGCCATCAAGCTATGCAAGCAGCTGATGGAAGAAGGAAGAAATGCGACAGAGGAGGAGCAGCGAACCCTTGTTAAATATGTGGGATGGGGAGGTCTGGCTGATGCATTAACGCCGGGTAAAAAGGGATGGGAGTCGGAATACGCCCTGTTAGAAGAAGTGTTATCCCCGGAAGAATATACAGCGGCAAGCGCTTCGGTATTAACCGCTTATTATACGGATCCCATGATTATCCGACAAATGTACAAGGCCCTGAATCAGTTTGGATTCTCCAGCGGAAACATTCTGGATCCGGCAGCTGGTACTGGAAATTTTCTCTCTGCCATTCCGGAAGATATGAGTGCATCACAGCTTTTTGGAGTAGAAATAGAACCAATTGCTGGAAATATTGCAAAACTGCTTCATCCGGAGGCAGATATTCAAATCAAAGGATTTGAGGATACCGCGTTCTCGGACAACTTTTTTGATGTGATTGTGGGAAACATCCCCTTTTCCGCATATACGGTAAATGACAGAAGATACGCCAGGTATCATTTCCGTATCCATGATTACTTTATAGCAAAAAGTCTGGATCTGGTCCGTCCGGGAGGGATAATTGCTGTTATCACCTCTATGTATACTATGGATAAAAAGAACCAGAGCATCCGTAAATATATTGCGCAGCGGGCGGAACTGATTGGAGCAGTCCGTCTGCCGGATAATGCGTTTAAGTCTATTGCAGGGACAGAAGTAACAACAGATATTTTATTTCTGAAAAAACGGCAGGAAGAATGGATACCGGATGAAAATAATACATCATGGCTGTGTGTGGAGAAAGATGAAAATAACATTCCTTGTAACAGTTATTTTATTGATCATCCGGAGATGGTGCTTGGAACCTTGGTACAGGAACAGGGAATGTATGGAAAAGGGGATGCTGTAACATGCAAAGCTTGGAAAGATAGTCGTCTGGAAGACCTGCTGGAAGAGGCTTTAGGTAGATTACACGCTGTCTATGAAAAGCCGGTAAGCGTTTTGGAAGATGATAACGAAACAAAGCTGGATGAAATGATACCTGCCAAACCGGAGGTGCGTAATTATTGCTATGCCAACATTAATGGCAGACTCTACTACAGGGAGAATTCCAGCATGTACCTGCAGGAAATCGGCGAGAAAAAAGAGGAAAGAATAAAAGGAATGCTGGAAGTAAGGACAGCATTAAGGGAACTTATGGATTTCCAGCTTGCTTTTGAAGCAGAAGAATCCCCTGCATATCACGCTCAGTTTCAACAAAGGCTGAATAATTTAAATCATTCTTATGACCGGTTTATAAAACAGTATGGATTTATTAACAGCAGGGCAAATATAATGGCTCTCGCAAAGGATAATGAGGCTCCGCTGCTGCGTTCCATTGAAGATCCGATGAAGGACGAAAGAGGTACGATAAAAAAGGGGGAATACCAGAAGGGTGCCGTTTTCTTTAAAGCTACCATACAACCTTGGAAAATGCCGGAACAGGCAGATACCGTGGATGATGCTTTGCGTATATCCCTTACAGTACATGGAAAGCTGGATCTAGACTATATGCAGTATCTTTACCGAAACGGTAATACAGCATGCAGTAAAGAAACGATATTGGAAGAACTGGGTGTGAAAGCATATCAGGATCCGGATGGTTATGAGGCAGGGGATCCCTACTCCGGTTGGATACTGGCTGAAGAGTATCTGAGCGGCAACGTAAAAAGTAAACTGGAAAGGGCTGTCCTTGCGGCAGAAGAACCGGATCGGTTTACACGGAATGTTAAGGCGTTGGAAGCAGTGCAGCCAGAACCGCTATCTCCTGAGGATATCGGTTTTTCTTTAGGTTCTACGTGGATTCCAGTGAATATATACGAAGATTTTATGTATGAAAAATTAAAAACCAGCAACAGAGATATTCATATAGAGTTTTCTCCCTATGCGGGCAGCTATTATATTTCCGGAAAAAGCTGGGAAAAGGATTCGGTTCCTGTCAATACCACATATGGCACCCAGAGGATGAATGCATATGAAATATTGGAGGATACCTTGAAT
The DNA here is from genome assembly GCA_900548905.1 of uncultured Lachnospiraceae bacterium. Classification (GTDB taxonomy): domain Bacteria; phylum Bacillota; class Clostridia; order Lachnospirales; family Lachnospiraceae; genus Eisenbergiella. The sequence goes on from URMK01000052.1 coordinate 49,722, forward strand.
CTGCATTCTGTGCAGGTGAAGGATCGGGTAGATTACAAGGAGGATGGGAAGGATAAAGTAAAATATGTGCTTAACCGGAAGGAAACCCTTCTTGCCCGGGAAAAGCAGGCCCAGCTTCAAATGGAATTTTCAACATGGCTATTTCAGGATCCGATTCGCGGCAGGATGCTGACGGCATACTACAATGACCGTTTTAATACGATCCGGTCACGGATTTTTCATGGAGATGACCTTATTCTTCCTGATTTGAATGAGACAATAAAGCTTCGTAAGAATCAGTTAGATGTTATTGCTAAAGGATTGTATTCTGGTAAAAATCTGCTGAATGCGCAGGATGTGGGGGCAGGAAAAACCATGAGTACCTGTGTGCTCATCCATGAACGAAAGCGGCTGGGCCTTTGTAATAAGCCTATGATAGCAGTACCGAACCACACACTGGGACAATGGGCTACCGAATACTTAAGACTGTATCCCAATGCGAATATTCTGGTTGCCACAAAAAAGGATCTAGAGAAAAAAAACAGGCAAAGGTTTATAAGCAGAGTAGCAACCGGTGATTATGAGTGCATTATTATCCCCCATTCCTCTTTCGAGAAAATTGCTATTTCCCGTAGTAGGCAGTTAGAATCTGTTGAACGTGAAATTGTTGAAATTGAAGCAATGATACAAGAGCAAAAGGCTATTTCAGGGAAAAGCTGGAGCCTGAAACAGATGGAACTATACCGGAAGAATCTGCAGGCGAAATATGACAATTTGTATAATGCCGATAAAAAGGATGATTTGATTGATTTTGAGGAACTGGGAGTTGACAATCTGATTGTTGATGAAGCTCACATATATAAAAATGATTATGTCTATACCAAAATGGATAATGTGGCAGGCCTGATAGGAAAAGGAAGCCAGCGTGCGATGGACATGAGAATGAAATGCCATTACATAAACGAGATTACAAATGAAAGTGGTATTGTATTTCTTACTGCGACACCTATCACAAATTCTATGGCGGTGCGCCCGTAAGGGGCTGTAATAATCTTACCTTGAGCAAGTAATAGGGCAAGGT
>URMK01000053.1 GCA_900548905.1 uncultured Lachnospiraceae bacterium
GGAGGGGCACAGGAGGGGATGCCGCAGGGCGCAAAGGGCCGTTTGAACTGTTACCCGGGCAGAGAAGTATGACACGGTGTCCATTTACTTTTTTTCCAGATAGTGCTATGCTTTTTTATGAAAAGGAATTCTGCGCCGCAGAATATGGGTAAACTAACAGATGGCTATAAACAGAGCAATGCGTACCGTCCTGAAGGCTCTTTCCTACGGTGACATCCATGTACAATCCTCCCGGGCCTTTGCCAATATCAAGGCCATCGATCCGCTCAGGCGTTTTTACAAAACCATAGATACCAGGATTTATAACGGATCCTTTGAGGTCCCTACCCGGATCTATCTTCCGGGAGAAGAGCTTCCCGTACAGAACGGGATGGAGGGAAATACACTGCCGGTACTTCTGTTTCTCCATGGAGGAGGCTGGATTACGGAAAGCGTGGACACCTATACAAGAGTATGTGCGGGACTGGCCAAGGATACCGGCCATGTAGTGGTTTCCGTGGGTTATCGGCTGGCTCCGGAATTCCGGTTCCCCGCGGGGCTGGAGGACTGCTATGCGGTGGCCAGAACCATCTATACCAACCGGTTTCTGTTGAATGTGGATCCTTCCCGTATCACCCTGATCGGGGACAGCGCCGGAGGGAATCTGGCTGCCGCCCTGTCTCTGATGGCAAGGGATCGGGGCGAATTTATGCCACGTCAGCAGATCCTTATCTATCCGGCGGTGAGCAACGATTACTCAGAGGCCTCCCCCTTTCCCTCCGTCCGGGAAAACGGCAGTGATTTTCTGCTCACAAGTCAGAAGCTGTGCCAGTACCTGGACTATTACCAAAGCAGTGAGGCCGATCGGCAGAATCCTTATTTTGCCCCGATTCTGGAACCGGATTTGTCCGGCCAGCCCCGCACCCTGATTCTCACGGCCCAGTTTGATCCCCTGCGGGACGAAGGGGAATGGTATGGGAAAAGGCTGAGGGACGCCGGCAATGAGGTGGAAATCCACAGAATCCAGGATGCCCTCCATGGCTTTTTTGCCCTGGGTATCAAATATTTCCATGTACAGGAAAGCTACACGATTATCAATCAATTTCTGAAGGAGAATGAATAAAGTGTTTGGCACCAAAGGATCTTATTGGAGAAAACTGGACAATGCTGCAAAAATTTTCCCGGCTACCAGCAGTAAGAAGGATACCCGGGTATTCCGTTTTTATTGTGAGCTGAAGGAGCCTGCAGACGGCAGTATGCTTCAGGCCGCCCTGGATAAAACAATTGATAAATATCCCGTTTTCCTTTCCGTCATGCGCAAGGGCCTTTTCTGGTATTACCTGGAAAAGAGCGAGCTGAAACCGGAGGTAAAGGAAGAGACGGAGCCTCCCTGCCTGAATCTGTATATCAGGGACAGGAAAACCCTGCTTTTCCAGGTTACTTATTATAAAAACCGCATTAATTTCGAAGTGTTCCACGCACTCACGGACGGTACCGGCGCCATACAGTTCCTGAAGGAGCTGGTAAAAAATTATCTGCTTCTTAAGTACCATGACGCAAATCTGCCCGATATTCCTTTTACGGAGGAGGATATGACCCCGGAGGACCAGGAGTCCGACGGATTTTCCAAATATTATACCAAGGCAGGAGGACGGCAGGAAAAAAAGGCGCATGCCTATCAGATATCCGGTGCCCGGACAGGCTATGGAAGCCTGAACGTCACAGAAGGGCTGGTTTCCTGCCGTACCCTGTTACAGAAAGCAAAAGAATACGGGGTTTCCATGACCGTTTTCCTGACAGCAGTCTTCCTGTGTGCGATTCATGAAGAATGCAGCCGACGGCAGCGCAGAAAGCCCATTATCCTCATGGTTCCCGTCAATCTGCGAAAATATTTCCCGTCCTCCTCCATGCTGAATTTCTTCGGCTGGATCGAACCGGGTTATCTGTTTTCGGAGGAGAATTTTTCTTTTGCGGATGTGGTAAAAGCAACTGCGGATTATTTTCGGGAAGAGCTGACAAAAGACCGGCTGGGGCGGAGGATGAGCAGCCTTATGAGCCTGGAGCAAAACCCCTTTCTGCGCATTTTCCCCCTGGAGCTGAAAAACCTGGGCATGCAGCTTGGCGTCCAGTTTGCGAAAAAGGATGTGACGGCTGTTTTTTCCAACCTTGGCGTGGTATCCATGCCCAAAGAATATGCCTCTTATATCAGCCGGTTCGGTGTCTTTACCAGTACGCCTAAAATAGAACTGAGCATGTGCTCTTTTGCGGATGATTTGGTCCTCAGCTTTGCTTCCGGCTTCCAGAACCAGAATGTGGAACGGAACTTTTTCCGGCTCCTGAAGAGCTTCGGCGTGGAGTCCGCTATCCTGGAGGACCGCTTTCCTGCCAGGAAAACCGTGGAGTATAAGGGGCTGCGCTTTTTCCAATGGTTTTCCTTCGGCTGTATCGCAGCCGCCTGTGCGGCGGTTATGGTGAATCTGATTTTCACCCCTTCCCTGCGCTGGTCCGCCTATGTCATCGGCGGCTCCTTAAGTATGTGGCTCGCTCTGGCCCTTGGTTTTTTCAAAAGGCACAATCTTCTGAAAAATGCCATCTGGCAGATGCTTCTCATTTCCGGCGTATGTCTGATCTGGGATTATGCCACGGGCCGGCATGGCTGGTCGGTGGATTATGTGCTGCCTTCCGTCTGTCTGCTCATCCAGCTTTCCATGCTGATTATTACCAGGGTGCAGCGGCTGAAGGTACAGGAATATATGATTTACTACATTATGGCAGGCCTGTACGGCCTCCTTCCTGCGCTGCTGCTTCTACTGGGAGTGGCCCACGTAAAGTACCTGTGCGTGCTCTGCGGCGGAATCAGCTTCCTGCTGTTAACCGGGCTTCTAATATTCAAAGGGAAGGAAATGTTCTCCGAATTATATAAAAAACTGCATTTTTAATCAACGGAAAGCGGCGGCTGCACCAAATTGTACAGCCGCCGCTTTCTGTTCTCATATTACGGCATTCTAAACAGATGCCTTTTTGTTATTCTTCACAACCGCAGGTCTTACCATCGCTGAATGTAGGGTAAGGTCTGGGCATAGGCTCCGTCCTGGGTCTGGGCTCGGGCCTGGGAATAGGTTCCGGTCTTACATCCGCACAGGGACAGGAGGGCCTTGCCGGCGTATCCATGCAGGGAGAAACACAACCGCAGTTGTTGTTGCCCTGGCAGCCGCAGGAATTGTTGTTCTGGCAGCCGCAGCCGCACTGACATCCGTTGTTACAGCCACAGTGATCATGGCAGCAGTTGTTGTTCTGGCAGCCGCAATTACCGGATTGGCCGCAGCAGCATAAAAGTAATACTAAGTATAAACAGTTCATATTCTCATCTCCTTTACAGTACTATATGTAAAAGGAGACGCATTGGTTCCACTGTTTTCCCTAACTTTCCGATGCGAAACTCACTTTATCCTTACCGCTTTTCTTAGCCTCATACAGGGCCTTATCCGCCACCGGCCATAATCCGCGGTAATTGTCACCGTCTGAAGGGTAATAAGCCACACCGACACTGAAGGTCACCGGGAAGGACAGCTTCAGCTTTCCGATAACACCGTCCCAGTCTTCCCGCAGCCTGGAAAGCTTGTCCCACAGAGTATCCTGACTGTTTCCGTCACAGGGAAGATACAGGATAAACTCATCACCGCCGATCCTGCCAGCCAGGCCCTGTAAAAAATTCTTTCTGAGACATTCGCCCAAAGCCACCAGCACCTTATCACCCATAGGATGTCCGAAGGTATCGTTTACTTTTTTGAAATCATCTACGTCAATCATGAGAAGAGTCCCCCGCCCGCACTCCTTCATGGACTTCTCCACCATTTCCTCAAGACAGTATCTCTTCAAAAGCCCTGTCAGTTCATCATGCCGCAGTTCGTAAAGGAAACGCCGTTTTGTCATTTCCAGTTCCCGGGTCTTTTCCGAAAGCTTTTCCTGAAATTTACGGTTCTCCTGTTCTACCAGCCTGTGAGGGAAAAATTCATCATCTCCCTGGCTGGCGTCGGGCATGGACTGATGGACGTGCAGGAAAAACCAGTGCCCCTCCCTCTTTTCCACAAGAACGGAAAAGCGGAAGCTGAAATCATAAATAATCCTGTCTTCCGCATTTTCCTTCGCTTTTATCTCTCCGATAACACTATACAGATTTTCCCGGATTTCGGTGGTCTGATACCACTCATCCTCTATCAGGAAAATGCCGTCCCATTTTTCCAGTTCCCGGTCCATCGATTCCAGGAATTCCGTCCTGTTCCTGCTTATTTCATGGGAACCCGTTCCGATTACGGTGAGGCGCTCATCTGCCACCTCTTTAAGATCCCGCATATCCCGCTGTTCCAGATAACAATGCCATAAAAATCTGCAAAACTCTTCAGGAGTTGTAAAATTATCCATTCCCGTCCGTTGTCTCCCTGTTTTTACTTTTGAGAAGCGTTCTCCGCACATAGGCAAAGGTCCTCTCTTCCCCATGTTCGGCCAGCATGGTCAGAAGCCGCAGAAGCAGCTTCCTTGTATGTTCATGCATTATGGGGATCTCTTTAGCCGACTGGAAATATAAAAGGGGATCCACATCCGTATACTTATCCCCTTTATACACTTTGGACGCCGCTATCCGGTCCATCAGCATTTCCGCCACATAAGGAACCGGCATCTCCACCGGTGCAATACCTCCCGGCACCTCCTTTATGCTGTAATCAATCCAATATTCATAATGATGCTTATTTCTTCCTTTATGATGGAGCCATGCGCTGGAATAGCCTTTTTCCTCACGTTCCGCATTGTTGGGGCTCCTGTCCCCCTGGAAATACCTGGCCCCCACCAGAAATTCCGAAGGGGAATATTTGGAAAGGTCATGGGTGAGTCCCTGTTTATACAGCCCCACCGCAAAACAGCCCTTCATTACCAGATATTTGTGGTAGGTAATTGTCTTAAAATGCTTCCAAGCCTTCTTTCCTGTTGTCACTTCTTTTTCTGTCCTGCCTTCTGCTTTTCTTTACCCGTTTTTTCTCTGCTTTCAAATATCTGTATAGAGCGCCCTGATACGGCAGCTGTTTTCCCGTTTTCTCCTTCTTCCAGCGTGCCGGAAGCCGTGTCCAGCACCTTGGCCCATTTCATTCCGGGAGGAAGGTCGGGCAGAGCAAAATCGTGTTCTTCCCAATGCATATTATATGCAAGATACAGGAAATTGTCATCGTTCCTTTTGTCCACCCTGGCATAACAGCCGCAGTACATCAGACCTGCCTGGCGGCTTAGATTATCTGCATCCAGCTTCCAGGCCTCTTCCCCATGGAAGGACAGATCCGGGTAACCGCAGGCAATATAATCCATCATTGTCGGCTCATCCGGCTGGCGGAGAACAGGATGGCTCTTCCGGAAGGCTATCGCATCTTTGACAAAAGTCAGGAATTCCCGGTTTATCTCCGCAAGTTTCCAGTTCAGCCAGCATACGCCATTGTCCTGACAGTATGGATTGTTATTTCCCCCATGGCTGAAACCGAATTCATCCCCGCTGACTATCATAGGTGTTCCCTGTGCCGTCAGCAGCATCAGCATGGCATTTCTCATCTGCTTCCAGCGTAAATCCAATATTGATTTCTTTCTTGTTTTTCCTTCTGCCCCACAGTTCCAGCTCACATTATAGGTTTCCCCGTCCCGGTTTTCCTCCCCGTTTGCCTCGTTATGCTTTCTGTCATAGGCCACAAGATCCGCCAGCGTAAACCCGGAATAATTTGTAACATAATTGATGACACCGGTCTGCTTGGGATTTTTCTTAAGCAGGCCCAGCATAGGCTGCAGGGAGCCTTCATCACTTTTAAGGAAATGCCGTGCGGCATACATAAAATCATCATTATAAGCCGCAAGGTTTTTATATACCGGAATATCATTGTTGTCATAGATTTCCTGACAGGGAATCTCCGTGTAGAAGAGCTTGGTATTCCCAAGCATGGGTTCCGTGGCAAGAAGGGCCGTGGGCATATGGATCCCCAACAGATGGAAACCGTCCACATGGAAGGTAAATACCCAATGCTTGATCACCTCCAGGATATATGCCCTCTTTACATCGGCAGGAAAATAGAACTGCATTATCACCTCAATACCGTTTTGGTGGAATTGCTTAATCATATCCCGGAACTCCTCCGCCGGGCAGTCCGATGCGGAGTAGGACATTTTAGGGGCAAAATAAAAGCCTCTTTTATAACCCCAATAATTAATCCGGGGAGGCTCATCCTCTTCTTCGGGCGGATCCATATAATGGGATCTTGCCTCCTCCATACTTCTTTCCCGGTATTCCGGTTTTTCCATCTCCAGGAATTCATAGGAAGGCATCAGTTCAACAGCCGTTATCCCCAGATCCTTCAGATATGGTATCTTCTCCGCCAGTCCCGCAAAGGTTCCCTTCTGCCCTGCCCCGGAAGAAGCATGGCGCGTAAAGCCTCTGGGATGAACCAGATACAGGATGGTATCCGACAGCGGGGTCATCAAGGGCGCATCATTCTCCCAGTCATAGCTGCGGCGGCTTATCCCGCCGCGAAGCCTGGGATCCGCCTGCCTGCCCCAGCGTTCATTTCCATATATGACCTCCGCATACGGGTCGGTTATGATCTCTTTGCCCGCATAAAAATTATACTGGAAGCTGACATCGGCAAGCCCTTCAAGCTGCATACAGTAAATATTCCCCACACGGTTCTTCTCCGTAAAAGGCAGATGCACCGGCTTGCCCGCCGCATGCAGATATAAAAGCACACCGCATTCTTCTTTGGTATGAAGTGCGGCGGCAAAATTGACTTTTCCATCAGCAGTAAGGGATACCCCCATAGGGTATGGTGTCCCGGGGAGAATGTTAAAGCTATGTCTTGATGTCATATGGGTAATCTCCTGTCTTTATCATACAAATTCCGGTTTTCTGCAGCGGACGCAGAAACCAGATGCGCAATGATATAATGTCCACTCTGTAGACATTATACCATGCCCGCTGCGCCGGCATGCCCTCCGGGGGATTTTAGCGCCCGGTTTTCTGCAGCGGACGCAGAAACCGGATGCGCAATGATATAATGTCCACTCTGTGGACATTATATCATACCTCACCATCTCTTACCAGTTTATCTTGCATCCGGGACAAACATCGGTTAGAATGAAGGTGCTGCTGATAATTATAAATGGAGGATTATTCATGAGCGAGGAAAATATTAATATGCCTTCAGGCGAACCTGAAGAAGAAATGAGCGTAGAGCTTGAGCTTGAAGACGGCACACTTGTCAACTGTGCGGTTATTACAATTCTGGATGTGGCCGAAAAGAGTTATATCGTACTTCTTCCGCTGAATGAGAACGGTCAGAATGAGGACGGGGAGGTTTGGTTCTACGGTTATACGGAGAACGAAGAGGATCCCAACGAAGAACCGGAGCTGCGTTTTATTGAGGATGATGACGAATACGAAATGGTGGCTGATGCGTTCGATGAATATCTGGACAGCTGTGAATTTGATGAACTGATTGAGCCGGAGGATGAATAGGCCAACATTTATCTGCCAAGTTCAGTGAGGAACCGGGAGGGAAATCCCGGTTCTTCTTTTGTTCCGGCCACATAAGACAGGGTGAGCTTATGCCGGGCCCGGGTCATCGCCACATAAAGCATGCGCCGCTCTTCCTCCACCGCTTCTCCTTTCATGCTTTTTTTATGGGGGATGACACCCTCATTGCAGTCAGGTATGTATACCGTGTTGAATTCCAACCCTTTGGAGGCATGCATAGTAAGGATATATACGCCGTCCCGCGTATCCGGATCCCGCCCTGCCTTTTCCAATTCTTTGTCGCAGGTCAGGATATGGTCCGCAAGTTCTTCCAGAGAGGCAAAATTCCGCATCTGCCGCTGCATCCATTCCGCTTCCCCCAAAAAGGCTCCCTTTTCTTTCCCTTCCTCCCGCTCTATTTTCCGGAGATAATCGTCGTAGCCCATTCCCTTGCGTATGTAATTTACCGCTGCAAACAGATCCATCCGCCTGATTCGTTCCATATCCATCTGAAGACGGCGCAACACATCCTTCATATATGGCTTTTCCCTGTAAAAGGAAAAAAGCTCCCCGAATTCCACCCGTTCTCCGGGGACGGCGTTCCGGCTGATGTAGCGCACGGGCTTGTTCATAATCCGGTAAAAATCTTTTCGGTACTGCCCTCCCAGGGCGAATTCCAGATAGGCCAGGATATCCTGAGGCACCCTTTGCCTGAACGGGTTTTTAATCTTTTCTTTCATACGGAAGGGAATCCCTTTCTCTGCCAGTTTCCCGGCCATGGCACAGGCATCCTGGTTTGTGCGGTATATAATGGCCGTTTCCCGCAGCGCCTGCACGGAAGCGTTACTCTCTTTTGCGATTTCCATGGCGATTTCTTCGTTTTCCTCCTCTCTGGAGGCAAAGCCCCGGCAGGTTACCGGCTGCCCTCCTTTGGCTGCCGCTTCGTTTTTTTTCGCATACCGGTTATGGTTAACGGCTATCAGCCGCCCTGCACTCTTTATAATTTCGGGCGTGCTGCGGTAGTTTTTTTCCAGCTGTACCTTCCCCGCATCCGGATAATCCTTCAGAAAACCCAGCATAATTTCCGGCTTGGCTCCCCGGAATGCATAAATCGACTGATCGTCATCCCCCACAATGAACAGATTGTTTTCCGGCAATGCCAGAATACGCAGCACTGCATACTGTACCGGGTTAATATCCTGGAATTCATCCACCAGAATGTAACGGAATTTTTCCTGCCAGGCTTTACGGATATCAGGCCTGTCGGTAAGAAGGCCATGGCATTTCAGCACCATATCGTCAAAATCCAGCTTTCCTCTCCGCCGCAGTTCTTCTTCATATGCCTGGAAAATCGAAATAAATTCTTCTATCTGCGGTTCTCCCGTCTGTGTATGGCACCCGTTATTTTTAAACCGGCTGATTCCGGCCAGCAGGCTTTCTATGGCTTCATCTGTGGAAGCGGGGCCTTCCGGATTTTGGCAGGTACAGGAAGGGCAGGCTAATATGGTCTTAATTATTTCTTTTTTTTCGTAATCGGAGATAACAGTACCGGAACGGTAAGGATAAGAGGTTTTAAGAATGTGATAATAGACTGCGTGGAAGGTTCCGAAGTTTACCGGATACTGCTTCCCCTGCGTTTTCGCCCGAAAGCGTTCCTTCATTTCCTTTGCCGCGGCTTTGGTAAAGGTTATCACAAGGATGGAGGAAGGATCCACCCCCCTGTTTTCCACCAGATGCAGAATTCTCTGGATGATCGTGAAGGTTTTTCCGGAACCGGGCCCTGCCAGGACGAGCAGGGGACCGGTTCCGTGCCTTATTGCTTCTATTTGGCCGCGGTTATTGTCATTGTTTTCTGTGGGTTTATGCACAGGCACTCCGCAACATCTCAATTGCCGTACGGATACGGGCGAGAGATTCTTCTTTTCCAAGAATTGCCATAATCTCCGTAGCTCCTGCGGGCGTCATCTGCTTTCCGGAAACCGCAGTACGGACAGGCCACATCACGTAGCCGTTTTTACAGCCTTTTTTCTCCACATAGGAAACCAGTGCCTGGTACAGTGCGTCATTGCTGTAATCTTCCTGGGCCTCCAGGATGGGCAGCAGCCCGGTCAGCACCTCCAGGGAGCTTTCACTGTTGGTTTTCATCTTTTTATGAGTGTACATTGCCACATCATACGCCGGCAGCGCTGCGAAGAAATCCACCATTTCCTCGATATCCGGGAATACCTCGATTCTGGTCTTTACCATTTCCGCAACAGCCTTATAATCTATGTTCACCGGCAGCGCTTTTTTCAGGTACGGCTCCGCCATCTCATAAAACCGGTCGAAATCCATAGCCTTGATGTATTCCCCATTCATCCATTTCAATTTGGTATAATCAAATACCGCCGGGGATTTTGACATGTGACGGTAATCAAATTCCCGGGTCAGTTCCTCCAGGGAAAAGATCTCTTCATTATTTTCCGGGCTCCAGCCAAGAAGCGCCACAAAATTAACAATAGCTTCCGTCAGAAAACCCTGTTCCACCAAATCTTCATAGGAAGAATGGCCGCAGCGCTTGGAAAGCTTATGATGCTCCTCATCCGTAATCAGCGGGCAATGTACATAAACGGGTACCTCCCATCCGAAAGCATCATAAAGCCTGTTATATTTGGGTGATGAGGACAAATACTCGTTCCCCCTCACCACATGTGTGATCCCCATAAGGTGATCGTCCACGACATTGGCAAAATTATAGGTGGGATAGCCATCGGACTTAATCAGGATCATATCGTCCAGCTCCGCGTTGTCCACGGTGATGTCACCATAGATTTCATCATGGAAGGTGGTGGTGCCTTCCGTGGGATTATTCTGGCGGATGACATAGGGAACGCCTGCTGCCAGCTTCTCTTCCACCTCTTCCCTGGTGAGGCTGAGGCAGTGTTTGTCATAGATATTAATTTCCTTTTCTGCCACCGTACGGGTCAGGGTAGCCAGCCTGTCCTTGTCGCAGAAACAGTAATAGGCTTCTCCTTTTTCCACAAGCTTTTTCGCATATTCCAGATAAAGTCCGCAGGCCTGACGCTCACTCTGGACATAAGGGCCTGCTCCTCCGTCCTTATCCGGGCCTTCATCATGCCTGAGGCCTGTCTTTTCCAGGGTTCTGTAGATGATGTCCACAGCCCCCTCCACAAAACGTTCCTGATCCGTATCTTCAATGCGCAGAATGAAATCGCCGCCCTCATGCTTGGCGATTAAATAGGCATATAAAGCAGTACGCAGATTTCCCACATGCATACGTCCTGTGGGGCTTGGTGCAAAACGGGTTCTTATTTTTGTCACTTGTCTTATCCTTCGCTTTCCTAATTTCTGAACTGTTGCTTATTTATTCATCAGTGCTTTTTCTTCTTCCGCCGCGGAAATATCGGGGATTTTCTTCTCCGCCGCCGACTTGAAGGCATTTACTTCCTTCATGGCCTGGGGAATCGCAATGTTGGTTCCGGCTCCTGCAATACAGCCTCCCGGGCATGCCATTCCTTCTATCAGGCAGCCGTTTTTCTTTCCTGCTTTTGCCAGCATCAGCATTTTCCGGCATTCGGCCAGACTTTCCGCATGCTCGATGTTTACCTCCACATCCGGGTAATATTCCCGGATACAGGCTTCAATAGCGCTGGCAACGCCTCCCGCCACACCGTAGCCGCGGCCCGCTCCTGTTGCATCTGCCAGCTTATCCTCCGCCCGGACTCCCTTCAGTTCAATCCCTCTGGCATCAAACATACCGGCTAATTCTTCAAAGGTAATAACAAAGTCCACATCCGAACGGACGCTTTTTCTGGAAGCCTCCAGCTTTTTGGATGCACAGGGGCCGATAAATACCACCGAAGCGTCAGGGTGCTCTGCTTTGATCCTGCGCGCCGTTGCCACCATAGGGGTCAGGGCATGTGAAATATTGTCGATGGTTTCCGGGAAGAACTTCTTAGCCAGCATGGACCAGGACGGACAGCAGGAAGTGAGCAGAAAAGGCAGTTCCCCTGTTGCCACCGCATGGACATAATGCTCCGCTTCCGCCGCGGCTCCGATATCGGCTCCGACGGCAGTCTCATAGACATCTGCAAAGCCCAGCTGCTTCAAGGCGGTTTTCAGCATATCCGGCGTTACTCCCGGGCCGAACTGCCCCACAAAAGCAGGCGCAACCTGGGCTATGATCTTCCTTCCGGACTGGATAGCCCGGATGAGCTGGAAAATCTGTGACTTATCCGCTATAGCTCCAAACGGGCAGTTCACCATGCATTGTCCGCAGGAAACGCACTTCTCTTCGTTTATGACCGCACGGCCCTGATCATCACTTTCGATGGCTCCGACGCCGCAGGCCAGGGCACAGGGGCGCACCTGATGGCTGATCGCGTCATAGGGGCAGATAGCCTTGCATTTTCCGCAACGGATACATTTCTCCGGATCAATATGGGATTTTCCGTTTATCATGGAAACCGCTTCTTTGGGACATACTTCCCGGCAGGGATGGGCCATACAGCCCATGCATTTATCCGTCACCACATAACGGTTCACCGGACAGGCATTACACGCGGACGGAATGACCTGCACCAGCGGCGGTTCGTAATATTTCTGATCAATATCACTCTCATCCAGCCCCTGGGTCAGATGCACCGGCACATTTTCCGGTCTGAGGGAAAGCCCCATTGCCATACGGATCCGTTCCGTCACCACAGCCCTTTCCCTGTAAATACTGTCCCTGTAAGCCGGAGCTTGTGCTCCTACTATTTTATAAGGCAGTTCTTCCGCATCATCCTTAAGACTCTCAGAAGTATACGCCAGATTGGCTATTTCCTTAAAAACACGCCTGCGGATCTGCCTTACCTGTGTGTCAATTCCTCTCACCTGCGTCCTCCATTCCTGTATTTATAATGGCTGTATTGGCTGCCCTGTTTAAGCATTTCCATCTTCTCCTATTTTTACACAAATCGGCCGCTAAATCAAGAATTTATCATAGAAAAAAACTGCCGGTTTGGAATACAAGCACACTTACCAGCCAGGCAAGTCCGATTTGAAAAGCCATAACCGCCGAAGTGAATTTCCAGGAACCGCTTTCTTTTTTAATGGTTGCTATGGTCGCCACACAGGGAACATAAAGCAGGCAGAAAAGCATCAGGCAAAACGCATTCAACCCGCCGAAGGATGGGTCAAATTGCCGGATATTTTCAATGATGGAGGCCATACCCGCCGCGGAATTGGCATTGGAAACACCGAATAATACGGAAAAGGAGGAAACCACCACCTCTTTTGCAGATATTCCGGATATCAGGGCGACCGCGATCTGCCATAACCCAAGCCCAGCGGGCTTCAGTACCGGAACCAGAAGCCTGCCCAGTGCGGCGCCGAAGCTATCGGAAGGATCCGCCACCATACCCTTTACTCCAAAATTCAGGATAAACCAGATAATTATAGAAGCAATGAATATCGTAGTTCCCGCTTTTGTCAGATAATCCTTAAGTTTGTTCCATACATAGGTGCGTATAGTCCTTGCATTGGGCCTTTTATATTCCGGAAGTTCTATCATCAGGGACTGGTTGACCTGTCCTTTTTCCAGCTTATGCTGCACAAGCGCCACCAGGATACCCATTACCATTCCGATGACATACATGGAGAAAGCCACCAGCATGGCACACTGGGGGAAAAACATTTCCGAAAACAGCACGTAAACAGGGAGCCTGGCTGAACAGGACATAAAGGGAGTCACTATCATCGTTCTTCTTCTGTCATGCTCCGTTTCCAGGGCTCTTGTGGCCATTATAGCCGGAACCGTACAGCCGAAGCCAAGAACCATAGGAAGGAAAGCTCTCCCGGACAATCCCACTTTACCCATAATGCCGTCCATGACATAAGCGACTCTGGCCATGTAACCACTGTCTTCCAGGACCGCCAGAGCCAGAAACAAAATAAAAATGTTGGGAACAAAGGTCAGAATGCCGCCCACACCTGCGATCACTCCATCTACTACAAGGGAAACCATCCAGCCGGCCACGTGAAGCCCTTCCAGTCCGGCCCGCATCAGATCCGAAAAAACAGCAAGAGCATATTCCAGCCCGCCCTTAAGGAAATCCCCCACAAAAAAGGTAAGGAAAAATACAAAGGCCATAATACACAGGAAAACCGGTACACCCCATATGGGATGGGTCAGCACTTTATCGATCCGATCCGTGCTTGCCGCTTTCCTGTCCCTGTAAAAAAGTACCTCTTCGATTATTTTCTCAATGTATTCATATTTCTTTGCCGTAATCTCTTTTTCATAGCTGTGATCCGCTATGGCTTCCACCTCCAGCGGATGATCCTTCTTAACTTCCTCGTCATTTTCCAGAAGCTTTATCGCATGCCAGCGCACGGAAGAATGATTGGGATAACTGGATTTCATACGTTCCTCCAGGGCAGAAAGCTTCGCTTCCACCTCTTCCCCGTAATCCAGAATATCCTTTTTAGGTCCTTCCTCATAATGATGCACCACCGCATGCATCAGAATGTCAAGACCTGTCCGCTTTGCGGCTGAAACAGGGACTACCGGGATATCCCCCAGCATCTCCGGCAGACGGTGCATGTCAATTTCCATCCCCCGTTCCTTCACAATATCCATCATATTTAAAGCCAGTATCACAGGCTTTCCCAGTTCCAGCAGCTGGAGAGTGAGGTACAGGTTCCTTTCCAGACAAGAAGCGTCAACCACATTGACAATTACCTCGATGTCGTCATCCAGCACGCATCTGCGGGTTACCTTTTCTTCAATGGTATAAGAAGTCAGGGAATAAATACCAGGGGTATCCACCAGCTTCAGATCGTACCCTTCATACTGGATATTACCTTCGTATTTTTCCACAGTAACCCCCGGCCAGTTAGCCACCTTCAGCTTAGATCCCGTGATCGCATTAAACAAAGTGGTTTTTCCGCAGTTAGGATTCCCCACAAATGCTACATGTACATGATTATCCTTCCTCATCCGTTTCCACCCCCTTCACAACAATACCGGAGGTGATATGCTTTCCCAAGGCAAGCCGTGTTCCCCTCACATAAATAATCAGCGAACCGTTCTTTTTCCGGTTCAGCATTTTTACCTTCGTTCCTTCGATTAAACCCAGTGCCTGCAGCCTTCTGGAGATACCCTGTTCTATCCCGATATCTTCCACATAGTACTGGCCTCCTACCTGCCCTTCATAGAGTGTCATGACAGCTTCGTCCTTCCTCTGTAAGTTATTTGATAATCATTCTCAATTAGGATTATATTCTCCCCTTATGGAAATGTCAACCACCTTACGCCGGGAAATGGATTTTTGGTAACAGCTTTTCTTTCCATTTAAAAAATGCTATACTGTTCTGCATGTGGGGAAAGGAAGGACGATTCATGATAAGGAAAGAAGAAATATCGTATAATTTCATCCAGAAGGAGCCGCAGACAGGAAGTTATCAGGGAATGCGGTATTATCTCATGAAAAAAGGGGATCAGCTCTCCGCGACCGTCTACCCGGATAAGTTCTGCTATGTGAAAACACCGGAGGACCAAAAGGTCACCAAAGAGTTTCCGAATACCCCCGAATCCATGCCGGATCTGATCGGCTGGCTGAATGAGCAGCATGAAAGCGGGCGTTATTAAGTAGCAAAAACAAACCCTCCTCATATTATAGTATTAAATAATTATGTAGTATATGAGAGGAGTTTTATGCAGGATTATAACTATGACGATTGCTTTGAACAGTTTCCCATAGCCATGGCTTATGTTCCCTGGCAGCATATGACCAATATATATGAGGATCTGGACGAGGCTTTTCAATGCGGCACTATCTTTCCTGAATTAAACAAACCCTTTACAGGAAGGAGATGTGTAAAATGAGTTGTCAGAATTGCCCGCCCTGCGCGAACCCGGAACAGGAACGCAGCCTGCACAACATCAGCATCGTAAGCTTTGTAGTGGTAGAGCTAACCGAATATCTTGATACCCATCCCTTTGACAGAGAGGCTCTGAATTATTTCAACTATTACAACCGGATGCTGAATAAAATGTCTGCGGAATTTGCCACCAAATATTTTCCGCTTAACCTTGCAACTGCGGATCCGAATAACAGGGAATGGAATTGGGGCCTTGCGCCTCTGCCATGGGAAGGGGTGTGAAGCGTAAATGTGGAATTATGAAAAAAGACTGCAGTTCCCGATAAAAATAACGGAACCCAATGCAATGCTGGCACAGTTTATCATCTCCCAATACGGCGGACCGGACGGAGAACTGGGCGCTTCCATGCGCTATCTCTCCCAGCGTTATACCATGCCGTACAGAGAAGTTGCCGGACTGTTAACAGATATCGGCACGGAAGAACTTGCTCACTTTGAGATGATCGGTGCTATCGTTTACCAGCTGACCAAGAATCTGTCCATGGAAGAAATAGAAAACTCCGGCTTCGGCCCTTACTATATCGACCATACTACCGCCCTCTGGCCCCAGGCTGCAGGCGGAATCCCCTTCAATTCCTGCGAATTCCAGTCCAAAGGTGATATCATCACCGATTTGACCGAGGATATGGCCGCGGAACAGAAGGCCCGTACCACCTATGACAACATCTTAAGAACCGTGAAGGATCCTGATGTTGCCGCTCCTATCCGTTTCCTCCGGGAACGTGAAATCGTACATTTCCAGCGCTTCGGGGAAGCCCTCCGCATCGTCCAGGAAAAACTCGACAGCAATAACTTCTACGCCTTCAACCCTGAATTCGATAGATGTAAGAGTTAACCCTGAATTCGACAGATGTAAGAGCTGACTCTCTTTCCTACAGCAGCCCGGGCCTCACCGCCCGGGTCTTGTCATTGTCTCATTCTGTTTCCGCCGCCCCCGGATTTCCTACCGGTTATCCCCCTGGCTGTCCAGGGATTTTTTTCCGCCGCGCACTCGCCGCACGGCATCGGGTCTATTATTATTTTGTTCTTGTTATTTTCCCTTTTTATCCACCGGATCCAGCGCTCCCGGAAGCCGCAGACGGAAAAGCCTTTTTGCAAGCTGTTTGGCATTGAAAGGTACGACGGGATAAATATAGCTTTGGTTGGACACGGTACGGTTTGTAACCATAAATACAACGGCAAGAAGGATGCCTGCCCCGTAGCCCCAAACCCCGAAAATAGCCGTGAGTATCAGGTTAATAATACGCATAAATTTCAGGGCGTAACCCAGCTCATAGCTTGACTGGGTATAGTTGGCTATGGCTACAAACGCCATATACAGCATGACTTCGGAATTAAACCAGCCGCTGTTTACGGAAAATTCACCCAGCACCAGCGCCGCCATAACACTCAAAGGGGTACTCAGCATATTCGGCGTGTTGACCGCAGCCAGCCGGAGACCGTCGATAGCCAGCTCCAATATGAGGAACTGCCAGATAAGGGGGATGTTTACCGTATCCCTCACCATAATGAATTCAAAGCCTTTCGGTATCAAGTCCGGGTATTCCATCAGCAGCAGAAAGGTAGGTGTCATCAAATAGGTCAAAATGGCGATAATAAAGCGGGAAAGCCTTAAATACGTACCGGTTATAGGCGGAAAATAATAATCATCCGCCTCCTCCACCACATCAAAAATAGAGGTTGGCATTATCAGGACCGATGGAGAATTGTCCACCAGAATTATGATATTACCCTCCAGAACCTGGGCGGATGCCGTATCCGGGCGCTCTGTAAATTTGAATTTGGGAAAGGGGTTATACCACCTTCTGTCGTAAAGGCATTCCGCCAGGCTTTCCTGGTTCATGGTCAGCGCATCCACCTGGATATTCTTTATTTTATCTCTGATTTTTTCCAGAAAAGCATGATCTACCCGGTTATCCATGTAACAGAGCACAATATCCGTCTTGGAACTTTTTCCGGCATGCATCATTTCCATTACCAGATCGGTGGAACGGATTCGTCTGCGGATAAGGGCGGTATTGAAAACAATGGTTTCCACAAAACCATCCTTGGATCCTCTGAGTACTTTATCTTTTTCGGGCTCCTCCACCCCTCTGGCAGGATAGGTTCTGGAATCTATCAGGATGCATTTGTCAAAACCGTCCACAAACAGCAGAAAGACGCCGGACATCAGGCTGTAAAGAAGTTCTTCCCAGGTATCCTTCAGATCCACCTCCACGTAAGGCACAAAGCTCTTTGACATTTCATGGGCATTTTCCGGCATATTATCCTCTGTCATATCCATAAAATGCTGCAGCAGCTTCTGCATCATTTCATCCTTGCAGAAACCGTCAATCAGATAAATACAGGCATTTTTTCCGCCAATCTGTATCACCCTGTAAATCACGTCAAAATTCTTATCCGCCTTAATGACTTTATTCAGGTAAGCCATATTTGTTTCCAGGTTTGTGCTCATCTTTTCTTCCGTGGAATTCTTCCCTTCCATGGAATGATTGTCTTCCATGGAATGCTTCTTTTCCATTGCCATATATAAAAACTCCTTTCCGGACATATAGATATAGTTTGTCCGAAAAGGAGTTTGGTTATACGCTCTGTGTGGTGCTTCCGAAGCCGCCGTTTCGCACACCGTCGGCATCATCGTCCTCGGTTATTCCGTATTCCAGGAAAATCCCCTGCATGAAGCCCTCGCCGGCCTGCAGCTTCAGCACCTTTCCTTCATTGGAATCATTGGTTATCTTTGCAAAAATATGGCCTTCGTTATCACTGTTGAAATAATCACTGTCAATAATCCCCACCGTGTTATTCAGCTGCAGCCTGAATTTAAATCCAAGCCCGCTTCTGGGATACAAATGAAGCACCCATTCCGGCTGCATGGAAGCGCGGATGCCTGTGGGGATTTTAACCGTCTCCCCAGGCTTAAGTTCCAGCGCAACCGGGGTAAAGAAATCATATCCCGCACTGCCGCTGGTTGCCCTGGCAGGCAGCCTTAAAACCTCATAGATACCGCCGATCTGTTCCTGCGTATAAGCCGGAAAGGAATCCTTAAAATCAGAGAAAAACTGTTCCCTGCTCACCTTCATAAATTTTGCTATTCTCCGCATCCTGTTCTCCTCTCCTTCTGTCCGTCCGCTGTCATCTGTAAAGAATCCTCCGTGCATGGATAATCCGGGCTGTGAAGAACCGGTACCGCCGGGTTTTCCTGTTTCAGGGACGCCTGCACATCGACCACCCTCTGGTTGGAGCTGCCCTTCCACATCAGTTTCACATCTCTCTTTGCAATCTCAAATTCCCCATCCACCAGCACATCTACATACTGCATGAGGGAATCCCGGTATAAATGCTCCCATACATCCCCGGTATACAGCCAAATGGTTTTATGGGGATATTTTTCCTTGATTTCCTTCATCAGACTGCGCACATCCCCTTTGTTTGCAGGATGAAGGGGATCTCCGCCTGAAAAAGTGATACCGGAAATATATGATTTATCCAGCTGTCCGAAAATTTCCTGTCTGGCAGCTTCGTCAAAAGGCAGGCCGCCCTCCGGATCCCAGGTAATGGGGTTCTGGCATTCTTTGCAGCAATGCTCGCAGCCGGATACCCAAAGAACCACACGGAGGCCGTCACCGTTGAGCATATCATCCTTTGTAATGTTGTGGTAACGCATGTTACATTGATTTCCTTTCCGCGATTTCGGCCATTTTGGCATCATTCAGCCTGGTATCTCCATGGACTCTGGAGTATGACAGATAGCCGTTCATTCTGTCGATCTTCGTAAGGTTATGGCTTCCGCATTTGGGGCATACATCCATTTCCAGCTCCTGATGGCCGCAGTCGTCGCAGTATGCCAGGGAAAGGTTTACCCCTTCATAAAACCCTTTTTCCATAGCTCTGCGGATGAGGGTTTTTACCGCTTCCATATTATAGTCTATGGGATATTTCACATATTGGATCTTGCCGCCGTTGCACAGATTCCAGAAACGTCCTTCCTTATCCTGCTTTTCAATAGGGGTAATCTCTTCCGTCACGTGGCAGTGAAAGCTGTTGCTCACATATTCCCTGTCGGAAACACCTTCTATAATTCCATATTTATTCCGGAACTGTTTCACCTGAAGCCCGCATAAATTCTCCGCCGGGGTTCCGTAAATGGCGTAAAGGTTGCCGTCCTGCTCCTTGTATTCATTGATTTTGCTGTTGATATGCTCCATGACCTCCAGGGCGAACTGACCGTCCTCCACCAGGGATTTACCGTTATAGAGCATCTGCATTTCATTCAGCGCCGTAATACCGAAGGATGCGGTAGCGGACTTCAGGAGGGGTTTGATCTTGTCGGAAAGCTTCAGGTTTCCCCCCAGGAAACCGCCCTCACAGTAGGCAAGGGGATTGGTGGAAGCGCGCATTTCACCCAGATAAGCATAGGTACGGATGTGTAACTGCCTGATAAGATTCAGGTAATAATCCAGCACCTCATAAAAATCTCTGCTCTCCTGTCTGGCCTTAGCCAGAATCATGGGCAGATGAAGGGAAACGGCTCCGATGTTGAAGCGTCCCACAAATACCGGAACATCCTTATCATCCGCAGGGTGCATTCCTCCCCTTTCATACCAGGGAGACAGGAAAGCGCGGCATCCCATAGGAGAAATGATTTTTCCGTATTTTTTATACATGCTCGCCACATAGCCTTCACCGGTCAGGCTCAGCCAGTCCGGATACATCGTCCGGGCGGAGCATCTTACGCCGGCTTCAAACACATCCTCCAGCGGCTTTCCGGGGCCATGCAGGTTTTCGTCATACAGGAATACGATCTTGGGGAACAGAACCGGCTTTTTGAAGCCGTCCTTCCCCTGCCCTTCCCGGCGCACATTCAACATGGACATAGTCGCCAGTTTGGCAAAACGGCCGGTTCCGGTTCCTGCCGTTACTGTGATAAACGGATAATCCCCGCGGCTGCTGGCGACGGTATTAAACTTGTACTCCCAGCCCTGGAAGCCCTGCTCCATTTCCTTCACCACATCCCTGTAAGCCACTTCCTCCGCCTTATCTGCGGAAACACCCAGGGCGAGGTATTTATTCAAATCTCTTTCATAAGATTTCTGTGCATACGGCTCCAGAATCAGATCCACACTGGGTACGGTAAAGCCGCCGTACTGCTGGCTCGCCGCACTGAGCACGATATCGCCGATTACGTCAAAGGCCACGTCCAGGGTCTTGGGCTCATTATACCAGATATTGCCCATTTCAAAGCCGCCCGAAAGGACATTGCGCACATCAAACAGACAGCAGTTCATGGTATCTCTTCTGGCGGACATGTCATGGACATAAATATAACCGTCCCTGCAGGCCTGTATTTCCTCCGTAGTCATAAAAAATTTCTGGTACAGCTCTTTGTTCAGCTGATTGAATATCAGGCTTCTTTTCGTGGAAACCAGAGCGGAATCGGTATTGGCGTTTTCTTTGTCCCCGATATACATGATGGACTGGCTCTTCTTATACACGTCATCCAGCATACGGACGAAATCCTGTTTATAATTCCGGTAATCCCGGTAGCTCTTGGCTACGATAGGCTTTACCTCCTCCAACGCGCTTTCCACAATATTATGCATAACAGGGATGGGGATTTCACGGCATTCCAGTTCATCCACCTTTTCAATCACATAACGGCATATTTTTCTCTTGTCTTCGTCCGTAAACTTGGTAAGGGCACGGTATGCGCTCTTGCCCACCGCGTTAACCACCTTCTGCACGTTAAAGGATTCTCTCGTTCCATCCTTCTTGACCACCTTCACATCCAGCCTGGTCTTGTATTCACTGCCGTAACCCTGATTTTCCTTCTCATTCATTCCCTGCACCGTAGTATCCATATTTCTCTCCTATCTGCGCCCTTCCGGCACGTATTCCTGCCTGCCGGTCTGTCTTGTTATCCATGGTCCCGATGATCGCCGGCTTTGCCTGTACTGCAAAATCGTTACTGTTCAGTCATGCCTGACGGCTGTGCCGCTCTATGGAAATGATTGAATAGTCACACAAAAACGGGCAAAAAATCCGGCCTGCTGGAAGCTGCTTCGGGAAGTGCCTCCTTTGTCCGGAGCACCCCGGCATTTTCCCTCATCCGGTCATGCGTTATTCGTTGCCTTTTCTATTATCATCCGTATCCTGCAATCCCTGCGGGATGCGGGACACGGCTGTTTTGGCCGACAGAATAACACAATATCCTGTCGCCTGCAGCACTTTACATACCATATCTTGTATGCAGATACAAGTATAATAGAATCAGCCCCCTGTGTCAACACCCGAAGCAGCATTTCCCTTTTTTCTGCCGGACAAAATATAACCGTTCCTGCAAGTCTGAACCGTTACGGCAAAATACCGCTTTCCTTAACAGCCTGTACCGCCTGTGTGATGGTTTCCACCGGGAGTGTCAGCGCAAAACGCACATGTCCTTTCCCCAGTTTCCCGAAACTGCTGCCGGGCGTACACAAGACCCCCGTCCTGTCCATAAGCTCCATGACAAATGCCGTATCGTCTTCAAAGCCTTCCGGTATCGGCGCCCAGGCGAACATGGTCCCTTCGCTGTCCGGTACATTCCAGCCGATGGAACGGAACCCGCCGCAAAGCGCATCCCGCCGTTTTCTATATTCCTCGCATTGTTCCAGCACCGGTTCATCCGGCCCTGTCAGAGCCGCAATGGCCCCATACTGCACGGGAAGGAAGGTTCCGTAATCAATTTGGGAACGAAGTTTTTTAAAATTTTGTACCAGCTCTTGATTCCCTGTCAAAAAGCCCATCCTGGCACCTGTATAGTTAAAGGATTTGGAGAGGGAATAAAACTCCACACACACCTCTTTTGCCCCCGGGACAGACAAAATGGAAATCCCCTTCCGCCCGTCATAGATGATATCCGAATATGCATTGTCATGGATGATAAGCAGTTCATGCTTCCTCGCCCAGGGAATCAGCGCCTCATAAAAACTGCGGGGCGCACACTTGCAGATAGGGTTCATGGGATAGGATACTATCATAAATTTAGCTTTGTCGGCCAGTTCTCCCAGTGCCTCCAGATCCGGCAGATAGTGGTTTTCTTCCGTCAAATCATAGGTCATGAGCCTGGCGCCTGCCAGAGAAGGGCCTATTGCAAAGATAGGATAACCGGGATCCGGCACAAGCACAATGTCATCCTTGTCGCACAGGGACAGACCGATGTGGGCAATCCCCTCCTGGGAACCATACACCGACATGATTTCCTCCGGTTCCAGCTCCACGCCATACCGTTTCCGGTACCGGCTGATAACCGCCTCCGTCAGCTCCGGCAGATCCCGCAGCGCATATTTATAATTCTCCGGTCTGCGGGCAGCCTCCGCCACCGCGTCCATAATATCCTGCCGGGGCTGGAAATCCGGTGTGCCCACGGAAAGATTATACACGGTCCGCCCCTGCCGCACCAGTTCCTCCTTCTTCTCATTCAGCACCTGGAAAATGCCTTCTTCATAGTCCTTCATTCTGGATGCAAAACGAAGCTCCATATTCTCCTCCATTCCGTCGTCCGGCATTTCACCGCTCCGGACGGCCTTCCTCATATCGGTCATATATTTTTTTCAGATAGTCTCTGTATTCTTCCACCACATGTTCCGGCCCTGCGAGTCCCGCCTCGGTTCCCAGACCGGTCAGCCAGCCAAAAAACTGGCCGCTGACAGCCACCTTTACCCTGACCCGGAAGGTTCCTCCCTGCAGCCTTCTGATATCGGTATCCCTGCCGAACCGATCCATTACCACACCGATCAGCCGGTCCGAAAAAACAAGGGCTACCGTTTCCTCCCTGCCCCCGTACATGCCGAAGGTTTTATTGGTATAGGCGGCGATATCAAAACTCCCGAAGGCACTGCCGCCGTCTCTTTCCTCATGAGTGAGCTGTATCGTTCCCATCTTATCCACCCGGTAATGCTTCATCAAGCCGGCTTCCCCGTCATAACCGATCAGATAATAATTTTCATCGTTCCAGGACAGCGCCCATGGGCTGATTATGTACCTGGCCCCGCCTTTTCTGGGGACCAGCTTCTTATCCAGGGTCCATTCCATGTACTGGAAAGAGATCTTCCGGTTTTCCTGTATCGCCCGGTGGATAAAATCCACATTATAATAAATGCTTTCATTGTCGGTTTTCACACGGCCCGCAACATAAACCTGTCTCTGCAGCTGCAGGGCTTCCTTACCGCTTACAAACTGTTCCAGCTTACGTATCAGCTCCCTGGATTTACGCAGGGTAATAAAACGGGACGCCTGGACCACATCCACCAGAAGCTTCAGCTCCGGCAGTTCAAATTCGCGGCTTCCCAGATAATAGCCGCTGCCGCCTTTATTTTTCACATGTACGATATCATACCCGAAATCCATCAGGCGCGCAATATCATCGTAAATGCTTTTCCGTTCCGCACTGATATCAAACTGTCCCAGACGGTCGATCAGCTGCTGGGAGTTGAGGAAATGCTCCTCATCCGTCTCCTCCCGCAGTATTTTCAGCAGGTAAAGCAGCTTCAGCTTCTGATTGGATGATTTTGGCATGGTTTTCTCCGCACTACTCACAAAAAAGAGCGGGACGCCCCACTCTTTTGGTTAATACAAACGTAAAAACTGTTCAGTACCTCCACAGTTACAAAAAAATGTTCTTCCGTCAGGATTGCCCTTCCCGGGTCTCCCCCTGAGACATTGCCGCATCCCTGGCATCCTTCTTCTTACGGAGGCTGATTCCGATAAAGCAGGCAATTACAGCCAAAACCGCAACCAGCACGAAAAGAAGCAGATAAGATAAAAATGAATTAAAAAACATTGTAAAATTTGTCATATTCCAAACCCCTTGCCTGACTTACAGGTCTGCAGATTTATAAACCGGATACCTGTCCGGTTCCTTCACAACCAAGTCTATCATACCATTGAACAGCCGGAAGAGTCAAGTCTCCAAAATCGTTGACAGAATCCCTGCCTTCACAATCAGCGGCACAGTTACCCCGCCGCAACCGAAGGACGTAACAGGCTATACAATACCGGTATCCTGCACCAGGCCGTCCCCGTCAGCTGCGGAGGTTGCCAGGCCGTCGCAGCGTTCGTTTTCCGGGTGGCCGTCATGGCCTTTTACCCAGGTAAAGGTGATTTCATGCGGTTCGGCCGCCTTCAGCAGACGTTTCCAAAGATCCACATTTTTTACCGGGCCGGAGGCACCCTTCCAGTTTTTTTTCAGCCAGCCGTCTATCCAATGCTTGTTAAAAGCATCCGTCACATATTTGGAATCGGATATCACCTCCACCCGGCAGGGGCGGTTGAGCGCTTCCAGCCCTGCGATAACCGCCATAAGCTCCATGCGGTTATTGGTAGTTTTCACATATCCTCCGGAAAGCTCCTTTTCGTGAAGCATCCCTTTCTGATCCACATACTGCAGGATGGTGCCGTAGCCTCCGGGTCCCTCCGGGTTCCCCCGGGCGGCCCCGTCCGTATAAATCGTCACATTCATAGGTTCTCTCCTTCTTTATGTCCAGCTTCCCGTCTCCAGAAAATGGCCCGCCAGGCTTTCCGCCTCTTTAATAATAGCCTCTTCATATCCGATAATCCCCAGCAGGCGGATGGCATTGCGGCTCACCGCTTTACCGGTACGCAGCACATAATTGAACAGGATATCTCCTTCCGCAATTTCTTCTTCAAAATGATAGTTATCATACCATTTCCCCAGCAGTTCCGTCAACTCGATATCATGGGTGGCGGCAAAGCAAAGCACGCCGGGCCGGTGAAGGCTCTGGAGGATTTTGGTGGAGGCCGCAATCCGTTCCACCGTATTGGTTCCCCGAAGCACCTCATCCACAAAGCAAAGTACCGGACTATTATCCGCCGCCTTATGATTATCCAGTTCTCTGGCAGCGTCCAGTATCCGTTTCAGGGATTTGATTTCCACGATGTAATAGCTTTCACCGCCCTCCAAATCGTCCCGCAGGGCCATAGAAGTCATAATCCGGTACCGATCCCCCTCATAAGAATCGGCGGCGCAGGTATGGATCGTCTGGGCAAGAAGAGCGTTCACGGCAACCGCCTTCAGGAAAGTGGATTTACCGGAGGCATTGGATCCGGTAAGCAAAACTCCCTGCTGTACGCTGATATCATTTTTGACCGCTTCCTCCAGCAACGGGTGGTACAGGCCCTTTATTTCCAGGAAACCACAGGCTCCGTCCGCTCCCGCGCCCGATTCCCTTCCCCGGGCATCTGCCAGCCGGGGGGCACACCAACCCTGAAGCAGGCCGGCACGATAGGAAGCGATGGCAATATAGCATTCCGCCCTGCCCGCAATCGTTATCATCCTGTCGATATCCTGTCCGTGCTTTTTCACCTCACGCAGCATGGAATTAAAACATATGATATCCAGATGCAGAAGCATATTGATATAATCCAATATGAGGGAAAGCGGATCTCCCGCCATACTGCTCCCCCGCATTCCCAGCATGGCGCTGTAACGGAATTTGCCGAACCTGCCCTCCAGCTCCTTCAGCTCGGCCCATTCCGCCTTCAGTACCGGAATATCTATGGATGACAGCCGTTTGGAAAAGTCCAGGATACGGCGTACATAGGCAAAGCTGGTCAGGTAGGGTTCGATTTCCCCTTTTTGTTTCATATATCCGTAGATATTTATAGAAAACAAGGTGAACAGAAAAAGCATGCCAAAGGGAGGCGACGCTACCATAGTCACGATAGCAGGAATAAAGAGCAGGTCAATTATAATAGGGAACAGGCTGCTGCGCTCTCCCAGGTTGTCCAGATACGCAAGATAATCGTATACGGAATACTTGCCGCTTCTGCCAAGCTGCATATAGGCATACTGCAGTTCTTCCCGTTTTTTCTCGTTGCCGGAAAAATATTCGATCTTCTCTTCCATGGAAATCCCGCTGCTTTCCGCGGTTTCCATTTCCCCCTCCTTCCTTTCAGGGGTCCGCAGCATATAATACAGATACTCCTGCCCCGCGGAGGAATACGTATGGTTCATCCGGAAATAAAGCTGATCCATGCTCAAATCATTCCAGGTAATATCATCAATCTGCCCGCTCGTCCTATGTGCGGAATAATAACCGGGAATACTGGATAGTTCTTCTTCCCCGTAATCTCTGTCGGGGTTCCTGCCAAATCCGTCATGTATCAGCCATTTCAGGCGTTTCTTCTTATTTTTTTCATCTGCCGCCCCTTTGAGGAACACGGCCAGAACCACTCCGACTCCTATTGCCAGTACTGTCAGCCATCCCATACCTCGTCTCCTTCCCGGTAACCGTTCAATCAGGTCTGAACGCTTACCCTTCCCGGCGTCTATAGTTCAAACACATCGCCGCGCCCGTTTATTTCCATAATCCGATCCTTATAAAGACGGCCCATTTCGGTTTCCTTGTATTTGGAAATATAACCGTATTCCTCCCACATATGCATGGGGAAGACATGTTCGGCATCCGTTTTCTCCAGGAAATAATCCATACCATATCCGTATGCCGCTTCCAGCCTGGGATCCAGAGGCACAAAGGCCACATGGAAAAATGGCTTTCCATGGAAAAAAGGCTTTCCATGGGAAAATGGATTGTCTGAAAGGACCTGCTTTCCCGCTAACATAGTTTCGGAAATACTGTCAATTTCCCTTTTATAGTTCACTTCCATGTTCCGGTTCCAGGAAAGGGCTTCTCCCTCCCAATGCCACCAGTTTAAGTCCCCTGCATGATAAAAGGATTTTCCTTCCGCTTCCACGAGAAAAGCCACCCCTTCATCCGTAGACTTCAGGGTGCGCACTTCCACAGCCGCATCCCCGTCCCCATAAACCAACTGCGTATGGGCCTTCATGAATACGGCATCAGTAAGCGCATCCGGATCCGCTTTTTTGCGTTCCAACTGGGAACGGCTCAGTTTACTATCCCCGCCCAGAAAAAAACGGATATGGGGATATTGTTCCCGCAGGCCGAAAATTTTCATATTAAAATGATCCTGATGCCTGTGGGAAACGAATACCAATATCGTTTTCTGTTTGTCCCATACGGGAAGCTCCCCGGTAAAATAGTCAAACAGCAGAACATGCTTTTCCAATTCCACGGAAAAACCGCTGTGTGCGATATACGTAATTTTCATACTTCTGCCCTTCTGTTGTAACAGTACAAGACTGTCTGAACGGTTACCTTCTGTTTCTATCCTGTCTTATTAAAAGCTTCTGATTTTATCCGAACCGTCGTCCACCGTTTTTTGAATGGAACGGATCACCACATAATAGCCGTAGCCGCTGTTTACTTCCACATAGACCCGCTCTCCCACCTTATGCCCGAGAAGTGCCTTGCCGATTGGAGATTCGGTGCTCACCAGGCCTTCCAGGGAATTTCCCCGCATTGTAGTAACGATTTTCATCTTTTCCACCGCCTGATCCTCTTCAAAAAAAAGTTCCACCGTATTGTTCACGCCCACTTCATCTTCTTTGGAATCCTCCGGGATGATCTCCGCGGTCTTTATCATTCGCTCCAGGAAACGGATCCGGCTTTCATTCCTGTTCTTTTCCCTCTTTGCCGCATAGTACTCAAAGTTTTCACTCAGATCTCCCTGCGCCCGGGCTTCCTTTACCGCCTCCAGCGCCTCCCTGCGCACTATCAGCTTCCGGTGTTCTATCTCTTCTTTCATTCGTTTTATATCATTTTCGGTCAATTGGTTATGCATCCTGCCACCCCTTTGCCTGTTCCTATGGTTTCCGGGATATTGTACCACACATTTTTCCTTCTGTTTATCCTTCCCGGAAAATTTATAAAAATTTATGTTTTTACAGTTAACAGTTCAGACGGCCGGACACGGTTACAGGACAAAAAAAGGATCCCTGCCATATACCCGCAGTGGATCCTTTTTCATAACTATTTTTGTATCTGCCCTGTTACTGTAAAATCTCCGCTTCCACAGTATGGACGGCCATTCGGCCCGGCTGCTTTCATGCATGGTGCCGCCCGGCAAACCGGGCATGAAAGTTTACTTACAGGAAAATATACTTGAGGATAAATAATACGGTAAGGACATACATCAGCACGCTGATCTTCTTGTCCTTTGCCTTTCCTGTCAGAAGGTTCAGCAGTGTCCAGGAAATCACGCCGATGGCGATACCTTCGGAAATGCTGTAAGCAAGAGGCATGGCAATAATGCAGAGGAATGCAGGAATGGCTTCCGCCATATCATCAAAGTTAATCTTCACAACTGCGCCCATCATATAGAAACCTACGATAATCAGGGCCGGCGCCGTTGCAAAGGAAGGAATGGTCAAAAACAGCGGTGAGAAAATCAGGGCGAGCAGGAACAGGATACCTGTGGTAATCGCCGTAAGTCCGGTACGTCCGCCTTCGGTTACACCGGATGCGCTTTCCACATAGGTTGTGGTGGTGGAAGTACCGAAAATCGCACCAACACTGGTTGCAACTGCATCCGCCATCAGAGCACCTTTGATTCTGGGCAGCTTGCCGTCCTTATCCAGCATGTCCGCTTTGGAAGCCACACCGATCAGGGTTCCCAGGGTATCAAACAGGTCGACAAACAGGAAAGCGAACATAACCACGATGAAATCCAGGATTTTTATGCCGCCGAAATCTGCCTTGAACACCTGTCCGAAGGTCTGTCCGAAGGAACTGAAATCAAAGCTCACAATTGCGGAAGGGATGACGGAATACATTCCCGCATCCGGATTGGGAACATAAATACCAACCAGTTCGCAGAGGATTCCAAGCACCCACGTAATAATAATGCCGAACAGGATTCCGCCTTTTACCTTCTTGACAAGAAGGATAGCGGTTACAAGAACGCCGATCAGGGCCAGAAGGGCGCCGATACCAACAGAATGGAAGGTATCCCCCTTAAAGGACTGATAGGTAAGCAGAGTGGCATCGCTGTTAACAACGATTTTCGCATTCTGCAGGCCGATAAAAGCGATAAATAAACCAATACCAACACTGACTGCAGATTTCAGGGTCATGGGAATGGCATTAAAAATAGCTTCTCTGACATTGGTAAGTGAAAGGACTACGAAAACAAGACCTTCCACAAATACGGCCATCAAAGCAATCTGCCAGGAATATCCCATATTCAGGACTACGGTATAAGCGAAATAGGCGTTCAGGCCCATACCGGGAGCCAAAGCAAACGGATAATTTGCAAACAGAGCCATCATGGCCGTGCCTACAAAAGCAGCAAGTGCTGTTGCAATCAACACCGCATTGGCATCCATTCCTGTCGCGGAAAGGATGTTGGGGTTCACTGCAAGGATGTAAGCCATAGTCATGAACGTGGTAATACCGGCCATGATTTCTGTCTTGACATCGGTTTTGTTTTCCTTCAGTTTGAAGAACTTTTCTAACATCTCCCTACCTCCTAAGATTGTGTTGAAGTTATGTAAAAAAAGAAAGAACACGCTATTAATTGTATACTGAAAGATGCAGAATGTCCATGATAAAATTGCCGGATTTTGTCATTTTATGCAATTTGCCGTAACAGTTCAGACGGCCCCTTGTGTCCTGTGGCATCCCCCCCTTTTTCCCTGGGGTGGCAGTGCTGAAAGGTTCCTTACAGGGGCCGCTCTCGCTCGACCAAAAACGCAGCAGTACTAACGCTGCAAAGGACACAGCGTAAGGACTGGCGTTTTTAGACGCCCCTTACAGGAATCCTTGCAGCACTGCCACCCCAGGAAAAAAGGGGGGAGGGGATGCCGCAGGACACAAGGGGCCGTCTGAACTGTTACAATTTGCCGAGCGGCTGGGAAAGCCCTGACTTAATCAAATACCTGCCGCCGGAACAGTATCCAGGTGCTGATGAAATAACAGGCCAGGAGAACCGACAGGATTACCACCACCGCCCCCACCTGCCCCATCAGCTTTCCCGTCCCCACATAGGCGCTGATCTGGACGGAAATCGTCCGGAAAAAATACACGGCAAATATGGCCGCACCTGCTGCCGCCGTACATACAGGCAGACCGAACCAGAAAGCCAGCTGCCTGAAAATCAGGCGGTTGATACGAGTATCCTCCACACCCAGCTTACGCAGGACGCCGAACCGGTAAGAATACTGGGAACCATCCAGAAGCTGCTGCAGCGCTAAAATGGTAAAACAAATGATAAAAAGCACCACGGCGGCATAGGTCATACTCGTTTTCAGGATGAAAATACCTGTGGTGGTATCGCTCACCTCAATGGAACGGGTCCGTATCAGATAGATAACCCCATCCCTGTTTATATCTGTAGGCAGCGTCTCTCCAAACAGAGCCTCCAGCCTGGCGCAGATCTCATAGGGGACAGGCTCTGCGGTATTAATGTATCTCTGTCTTTCCGCTCCCAGCAGCTTCCCGCACACACTGTCCGGGAATACATAAATAACATCTGTATACAGATTATATACATTCTCACTAATCCCTGCATGATGCGCCCTATCCGGAGCAAGGCGGAGCGTCCCCGCATCCGTTTCCACAGACGGGTTCTCCTCAAGAAAGGCTTCCGCCTCTTCTTCCGACGCAGTGGAACGCCACTGTGTGGTGAATGTCCCCTCTTCCAGCGAGACAGCATCAAGCCCCACCATACGGCGCAGATGGTTGTAGTCGGAAAGGGATACCGCAAGTACCGGGAAATCACTTTTCAGCCGGTTGTAAAAAAGCTCTTCCTTCGGGAAATAAACGGACAAGGTACAATCATCCGCAACAGCGATTCCTTCTTCCTCCAGGAAATCCGTCACAAACCCATACCCGGTATCCGGCAGTTCCTCCACCTTTTCGGTTCGGTTATAGGTTGACGCCATACGGATATCGAATACCGCTCTTTCCTCCAGATAGCCCGACGCCCAGCCCACAAGGGCGGGAATGGACAGGAAAAGCCCGATGGATACCATAAGGGTCAGGCAGATGAGTGTCATGGTTTTGGTAGTGGTTCTCAGCTTCGTCAGTATCTGTCCCAGGAAAAACAGGTTTTCCTCCCGGCAGGCCCACTGCCTGTTCTTCTTTTTTCCCTCCACAAGGTGTCCTGTCAGGTACATGAAAGCGCAGACGGCAAAGCCGATTTCCGCGAGGATGAACATGGCATAAAGGTTTATTGTCCCCTTCCCCAGGGCGAGAGAATACTTCTGCTGCAGGATCGGTACACTGGCTGCGCTCACAATAAGCAGCAGATCTGCCGCAAGCAGACAGCAGGTAAGGGCGGTAATATCCATCTTTCTGCGCAGCAGCCTTCCAGCAGGGAAAAGGACAACGAACATAAGCCCCAGGGCCGGCGCCCCTATATTGGCGGCAAACATCACATGAACCAAGTCCGGCAGTCTGGGATCAAAATAGTAATACCTCTTGCTGATTCCTGCTGCCAGCACCATCATAAGAAAAAGGGCAAACAGGTAAATAATGGCGTGCATCCATCTGCTCTTCTTCAGCGTTTCGTTCACTTTATCCGCCTGCAGCATATCGATTACCTTAATTTTACGGATCGTCCTTATATTAAAAATCCCGATTCCCACAAAGCTTACCAGGAAGAAAACTACCGTCAGGAGCAGGGTATCCGGGTACAGTGTCCAGATAATCCGGTAGGGATAGCCCATGGACGAAAGCTGCATCGCCGTGATGAGCTGTGCCAGCAGCCCTCCCAGAAGGCAGCCTATCAGCAGGGCAGCCCCTCCCATAATGAGGGTTTCGAAGAAAAACAGCCTGGCGGTAAGCTTCTGTTCCATACCCATAATGGTCTGTATGGCAAATTCCTTCTGTTTCCGGTAAATCATAAACCGGTTGACATACCTGACCAAAAAAAGAAGCAGCAGCGTTATGACACATATGGCCGCTTTCATATTATCCCCCAGCAGGCCCAGATCAAACTGCGCCCCGATTTCCGGCTTGTAATAACTGCTCGATATGGATAAAAAAGCATAAAACATAGCGACACACAGGGTCAGTGTCACAATATAAATCAGATAATCGCCGATGGAACGTCTGGCATTCCTGAGAATCAGTTTAACGTACATCTGCCAGATCACCTCCCAGCATAGTTACAACATCCAGGATTTTACCGAAAAACCGGCGGCGGCTGTCATTCCCACGCAAAATTTCCGTAAATATCTGTCCGTCCTTTAAAAACAGAATACGACCGGCATAGCTGGCGGTAAAGGCATCATGGGTCACCATTAAAATAGTTGCCGAAAGACTCTCATTCAGATCCCGCATGGTATCCAGCAGCATCTGGGAGGAATGGCTGTCCAGTGCGCCCGTCGGTTCATCCGCCAGAATAAGCCTGGGGCGGTTTATCATGGCCCTGGCACAGGCACAGCGCTGCTTCTGGCCCCCGGAAACCTGATAAGGGTATTTATCCAGAATATCCCGGATATGCAGTTTATCCGCCATTTTTCCAACCCGCCCGTCAATTTCCCCGGCCGGCACCCGGTTGATGGTGAGGGCAAGGGTTATATTTTCCCGTATGGTGAGGGTATCCAGCAGATTAAACTCCTGAAAAATAAATCCCAGGTTCTCCCTGCGGAACCTTGCTATATCCCGTTCCCCGATTTCGGTCACATCCCTGCCGTCCAGGAATATATGGCCTGCACTAACCATATCAATCGTTGATATACAATTGAGAAGCGTGGTCTTTCCCGAACCGGACGCGCCCATAATCCCTATAAACTCCCCTTCCCTGACCTGAAAGCTCACGTCGGAAAGGGCTTTTGTCAGACTTCCCGAATTACCGTAATATTTCTCAATATTGCAGATTTTTAATATTTCCTCCATCTTGCCTCTCTTCTGCCGCCCGGGCGGCCATTGCCTGTATTTTGGGAAACGAATTTATTGTAACAGCAGGGCGGGCAGGTTGGTATCTATTCTTCTTTCCTTATTCTTACAAAAATGTAAGAAGCGCAGAATCACTGCGCTTCCTGTGTCCGTGCTTACATATGTGGGAAAGGCTTTCCAAGCTGTACGCCGTACTTCGGGCGGGATACTATCCCTCCTCCGTCAGACGGCAGAAAGAATTTCGGGTAAACGCAAGCGTTATTGTGGTACCGTTTCCATCCGATTCGGCGGAAAGGCCGATTCCCAGCTTGGCACACAACCTCCTGCACAGATAAAGCCCCAGCCCGGTGGAGGAATTGCCGAGCCGTCCGTTTGTACCGGTAAACCCTTTTTCAAAAATGCGCGGCAGATCTTCGGACGGGATTCCTATTCCGTTATCATGTACCCTTAATGCCATCCCTTCTTCCGTACGGACGGCGTCAAACAAAAGCACCGGATTTTCCCGCCGGTACCGCACCGCATTACCGATGAGCTGATTCAGAATAAAAACCAACCATTTTTCATCGGTAAAAACCGTATGACCGCAGTCCTCCAGACGGATCCGCACCCCATTGCTCATAAGAAGCTGTTTGTTATCCGATACTGCCTGATGGATAATATCCGAAAGCAGGATTTCCCTTATCAGATAATCCTTTTCCACGGTTGCGCTGCGGGCATAATAAAGGGCCTGTCCCGCGAAATGATTCAGCTTCTCCAGTTCCAGCAGCATGGTGCGTGTCACTTCGGATTTATTATTGTCACACAGAAGCTTCAGGGCCGTCAGAGGCGTTTTAATCTCATGGATCCATTGTTCAATGTATTCCCGGTACTCCCTGCGCTCCCTTTTTGCCGCGGATACCTGCTCCAGCATGGACTTCCCCGCCATAGACAAGATCCGGTAATAAACACGGTCATCCGCCCGTGCCGGCTTATCCATAACCTCCGCTATGAGGTACCGTTCTTCCAGAGCATCCGCCAGCTTCAACAGCTGCTCCAGCCTCTTTTTCCGCAGCCGGTAATCCGCAGACAGCCAAGCGGTGATCAGCAGCAGCCAGCAGGTTGTGATAACCCCCACCGTACCCGCACCATTTCCCACGGCGGAAAGGAAAAGGGCCAGCAGGATCATCGCAAGCGCCTGGAATATAAGAAGGAACAGATGGTCTTTTATATAATCCGTTCCCTTCATATCAGATACCCCTGACGGTGCTTCGTGCGGATATATTCCGTAAGCCCCAGCCTGGCAAGCTTTTCCCGTATCCGGGATATGTTCACACTCAGCGCGTTGTCATCCACGTATATCCGGTTATCCCACAAATATTCCACGATATCGGCCCGCGAACAGATCTTTCCCGCATGGCGGAACAGATAAACCAGAATTTTCATTTCATTCTTCGTCAGCTCCTCCTGCTTTCCCGCACAGGCCATCCTGCCGCTCTCCGGGCAGAGACACAGCCCCCGGTGTTCAAGGCTCTCCGCCTTCCCGGAAGGACAGGATCTCTTTAAAAGGGAAGCGATCCTGGCAAGGAGGATCGCCACATGATAGGGTTTGGTAATAAAAGCGTCACCGCCCAGCATAATGCTGTTTAGTTCATCCATATCCGTATTTCTGCTGGTGACAAAAATAATCGGCGCCGCAGAAAAGGTACGGAATCCCGAACAGATTTTAAACCCGTCCTCCCCGGGCAGATTGATATCCAGAAGAAGCAGATGGGGCCGCCATTCCCGAATCTGCCCCAGAGTATCCGTAAAATCCGTCACCATCCCCACTTCATAACCGTTCCCCCGCAGGAGCGTGCCTAATTCCTTCCGGATAACAGGATCGTCCTCCACCAACATTATCCTGTAATTCATCCGTGCCTCCTCTCTTCCCCTGTCGGATCTGTATCGCAGGCATCGGCCGGCCCGGCTGCTTTCACGCATAGTGTTGCCCGGCGAACCGGGCATGGTAGTTTACTGCGCACTGAGCCGGTTTATGATTTCGTTGGCCTTTGCATATAGTCCCTCCACATCATCGCAGCAGAGGAATTTACCGGCATAGTAGAGGATCTGCCCGTCAATCATAGTCATCTTCACATTCTGTTTGCTGCCGCTGTAAACAATGTTCTTTTGGATATTGTTCAGAGGCTGCATATTGGGCTGATGCAGATCAATCATAATAATATCCGCCTTCTTGCCCTCCGCCAGGATATCACAGTCAGGAAGGCCCATAGCTTTTGCCCCGTTTACCGTAGCCATCCGGAGCACTTCCTGCGCATCCACGGCGGAAGCATCCTTTTCCCGCAGCTTGGCAAGCCCTGTCGTCAGGAACATTTCCCGGAACATATCCAGACAGTTGTTGCTGGAAGCGCCGTCCGTTCCGATTCCCACATGAATTCCCTTTTCCAGGAAGCGGGTAATAGGCGCCACTCCGCTTGCCAGCTTGGTGTTGGATCCGGGGTTGGTGATGATATGAAGGCCCTTCCGGGCAAAAAGATCCATATCCTCTTCCGTGAAATGAACGCAATGGTAGCCGCCTCCGCCGTAATCGAACAATCCCAGGGAATCCAGGAACTGCGGCGGGGTCATCCCATAACGCTCCAGGCATTCGTCCGTTTCCGTCCTGGTTTCCGACAAATGGGTGAAAAGCGGCGCCTTATATTTGTGAACCATTTCCGACACCTGCTCCAAAAGCTCCCTGGAACAGGTATATTCCGCATGGACGCCAAGCATATAGGAAATCAGGGGGTGCATCCCGTTCAGGGTGCAGTAACGTTCCTCCATCACTTCAAGCGCCGGCCCGAACTTATTCAGCCCGCTCACCAGCACACAGCGCATTCCCATATCCACACAGGCCCGGGCAATATCCTTCGGGGATAAATACATATCAAATATCGAGGTCACGCCGGTGGTAAGGTATTCCAGGATGGCGAGCCGGGTGAGGTCGTAGTTATCCTGCT
Source organism: uncultured Lachnospiraceae bacterium (assembly GCA_900548905.1). Classification (GTDB taxonomy): domain Bacteria; phylum Bacillota; class Clostridia; order Lachnospirales; family Lachnospiraceae; genus Eisenbergiella. The sequence continues at coordinate 36,177 of URMK01000053.1, forward strand.
CCGTCATTTTGGCTTCCAACGGGAAAATCTTGGTATTCAGCCATTCCTGAAGCGGCATGTCATCCGCGAAGGAACGCATGGCCACCATGGCGGAATGGGTATGGGCATCCTTGAAGCCCGGCATCAGCACGTTTCCGTCACAGTCAATTTCCTTGTCCGCAATCAGCCCGATGCTCCCTGTCCTCTTACAGAATACATCCAAATCCGTGCCGTCCCCGATATAGAGGATCCTGTCATCCTCCACCCAGAGTTCTCCCTGCAATAGCCCGCAGTCTCCATCCATTGTCATAATCCGGGCGTTGTACAAGCGTATTTTCATATTCGGTCAGTCTCCTTTATATCTATTATCCTTACCTGTTACTCACAGTTCGTTATTTTACCGGGCAGTACCCGGCGGCTTTCCTTTGGCCTACAGGTCAGCCGGGCCGAACCCATCCGGCAGAAGTTCCTTCAGCGTATAAACCCTGTAGTCATCCTCCGATACCGCCGCAATCACTTCAAAGGTATCCGGGCTGCAGAATTCCATCATCACCTGCCGGCATACCCCGCAGGGCGTGGTGTAATCCGTTAACGCCCCCTGCTTTCCCCCCACCACCGCTATCGCCCGGAAAGCGCGCACGCCTTCGCTGACCGCCTTGAAAAAAGCGGTCCTTTCCGCGCAGTTGGTAGGGGTATATGCCGCGTTTTCCACATTGCAGCCCGTGAATATAAGCGGCTCTCCGTCCTTTTCATAGGCGGCCAGCAGGGCGGCGCCCACAAAAAAACCGGAATAAGGCGCATAGGAATTTTCCCTGGCCTTTATTGCTTCCTTTATCAGCCTTCTGTAATCCGTCATGCCCTTTCCTTTCTTCCGGCAGATTCCCGTTTCCGTCTCTCCTCAGTCCTTCAAGGCAGCCCCGAATTTCTTTACCGATTCCGTTACCAGCGTCTTGAACGCAGGTGCCGCTGCATTGGCCGCCTCCTGTACCTCTTCATGGGTGAGCGGGTTGTCGGTCATCCCTGCCGCCAGATTGCATACACAGGAAATGCAGCAGATTTTCATCCCCATATGGTTTGCGGCAATGGCCTCCACAACGGTAGACATCCCCACAGCATCCACTTCCAGTTTGTGCAGCAGCCTGATTTCCGCAGGCGACTCAAAAGAAGGCCCCGTAAGCTGGGCATAAATACCTTCTTTCAGGCCAATCCCCTGTTCTGCGGCCGCTTCACGGATGAGCGACCGGAGATCCTCATCGTATACATGCGTCATATCCGGGAAACGCACGCCCAACTCGTCCAGATTGGCACCAATCAGCGGATTCGGCGCCCAGAGGGAAACATGATCGGTGAGCATCATAAAATCCCCTGCCGTAAAGGACGGATTGATACCGCCGGAGGCATTGGTCAAAAACAGCACTTTGGCTCCCATCAGCTTCATGAGCCGGGTGGGCAGGACCACGTCGGAGATGGGATAACCTTCATAGTAATGCACTCTTCCCTTCATGCACACTACCGGTACCTCGCCCACATAACCGAACATAAACTTTCCTGCGTGTCCCGGTACGGTGGAAACCGGGAAGCCTTCAATATCATGGTAATCCAGTTCCGCCTCCACGCGGATATCATCGGCATAATCACCCAGGCCGGATCCGAGTACAATTGCCACCTCCGGCTGAAAATCGATTTTCTGCTTTACACTTTCGTAGCATTTTACCAGTTTATCATATACAGGATTCATATATGACCTCCTTACATAGAATTTAAAACAGTTTTTCAGATGCAAATCCGTTTCTGCAACCAGTATAGCAGAATCCCGTCAGGATTCCTAGATAAAAAAGCCGACTTCCCCCAAAAAACAACTGACCGCTGTTTTCCCGCCCGCCCCGCAAATACCGGTTGGGTGCGTGTCCCCCTGATACACGCAGAAAACCGGAAGGCATCCGCCTTCCGGTACGTCCCGTACTGTGCCGGCAGCCGTTCAGACAAGTCCGGGCTGCTGCCGTAGCCGTCAAATGATGATGCAGACCATTCCGCCATTGCTGTCGTTTACGATCTTCTGCATGGTTTCCTGGAGTTTCACCTGGCTTTCGTCACCAATCATGGAAATCTTGCCGGTAATTCCGTCGTTAACCAGCTGTTCCACCGTTTTCCCGAAAATATTGGTTTCCCAGATACCCTCGGAATCTTTTTCCGCATCCGCAATATAGCTGATCAAATCCTCCGCCTGTTCCTGGGTTCCCACGATAGGGGCGATTTCCGTAATCACGTTTGCTTTTATCATATGGATGGAGGGGCTTTCCGCTTTGATTTTCACGCCGAATTTATTTCCGTGCTTGATGACCTCCGGCTTATCCAGCCTGATCTCCGCCCGTTCCGGCGTCACTACCCCATAGCCCTTCAGCCGCACGGATTCCATGGCGTGGAGCACCTTTGTGTATTCCCTGCGCATCTTGGACATTTCCTTCAATACGGAAATGAGCTGGTATTCGCTGGATACATTTTCTCCGATCAGCTCACTGAGCATCTCATAGTAATACTTATCATCCACATCCAGAACGACCCGTATGCTCCCGTCCGCCATATTGATTTTTTCAACAATACACCGCTTGATGTAATCGCTGTCCACCGCCACCTGGGTATTGATGACATCCTTTACCGTGTCAATGCCATCCATGAGGCCCCGGATCTTCTCTATTAAATCCGCTTTCAGTTTATGGGTGTTCGGCAGCATTTCCACCCATTTTGGCATGTAAAATTCTATCATGGTCACCGGGAATTCATACAGCACCTTCTCCATAATCTGGTTAATGTCATCCCGTTTCAGCTGTTCACAATTGACCGGTATTGCCGTCACCTGATATTTTTCCTGGATCGCGGCAGCCGTATGGATAGCGTCCTCTCCATAGGGGCGTTCCGAATTCACCAGTACCAGGAAGGGCTTATGCAGCTTTTTCAACTCCTGGATGGTTTTCTCCTCCGGGGCTATGTAATTTTCCCGTTTCAATTCCCCGAAGCTGCCGTCCGTGGTCACCACAATCCCGATAGTGGAGTGGTCGTTGATAACCTTTTTAGTCCCGATTTCCGCCGCCTGGGTAAAAGGAATCTCATAGTCAAACCAGGGCGTTTTCACCAGACGCTCTTCTTCATCCTCCATGTGCCCTGCAGCGCCGTCCACCATAAAGCCCACGCAGTCCACCAGACGCACCTTGACGTTCACATCGCCGCTCAGGGTGATCTGGGCCGCTTCCTTGGGTATGAATTTGGGTTCCGTAGTGGTTATGGTCTTTCCTCCCGAACTCTGGGGAAGCTCATCCTGTGCGCGTACTTTTTCCGATTCATCGGCAATGTATGGCAGTACCATCAGATCCATAAAGCGTTTGATGAAGGTAGATTTCCCGGTTCTCACGGGTCCTACCACGCCGATGTAGATTTCTCCGCCGGTACGAAGCTGAATGTCTTTGTATAAATTTTGTGTATGCAAAGTGTCCATAATATAAATCCCCTTCCGCTTGCCTAGCTGTTACCAATATATGCAGGGAAAGGGAATGATTATGCAAAAAAAGCGTAATCTTACTGTGAATTTACTGCACAGCCCTGTCTGAACTGTTATAATTCCAGACCTCCCGGGGAAGCAGGGCATCGGGCGTACGGTACCTTCTATGGTATTCCTTTATTTTTTCCTTCAGAACCTCCGTAATGCCGGCATATTCCGGCTTTCCGTACAGGTTCTCCCGCTGCAGGGGATCCCGCTTCCTGTCAAACAGGATATGATCATAAAACATACCGCCCCGGTAGCCTCTGCCCACATAGGCCAGTTCATATTCCTCCGTAATGATCCCTGTTCTTGGCACGTCGCTGGGAAAGATACAAACCTCCTTCCTCCCTTCTTTTCCTGCCAGCAGTTCCCCGGACAAATCCTCCCCGTCACAGGGATAGCTGTAAGGAATACCCAGCAGCCCGGCAAGTGTGGGGGCAAAATCCGTCATCCGGATCCAGGCGGGACTGCGAAAACCCGCCTTTTTGCATTCCGGCAGACGAACCAGCATGGGGATATGGTATACGCTCTCATACAGGTTGTTTTTTTCCATCAAACCGTGCTCGCCCAGATAATCCCCGTGATCCGTGGTAAAAATCACCGCCGTCTCTTCCAGCAGGTTTTCTTCCCGCAGCGCATGCAGAATTTTCCCCACATTATCGTCAATGCATTTCACTGCTCCCAAATACTGGGCCTTCAGCCGCCGGAAATGATCCTCCCGTTCAAAAAGACCGGCGGGAAAATAATGGTGCCGGCCCCATTCGTCTTTCTCCGCCCAGTCGGGAAGCTTTTCCTCATAAAAGGTTTCCGGGATTTCCATTTCCAGCGGATCGAACATGGTATCATAGGGCTTACGCACCCGGAAGGGCTGGTGGGGATCCGGCATGCTCACCATAAAAAGGAACGGACTCCCCTTCCTTTGCCCCTTCAGGAAGCGTATGGTTTCATCCGCCAGCCAGTCCGTGGTATAGGAACACGCATCCCCTACCTGCCCGGACAAAACAAGCCGTCCGTCTTTCTGCTGCACCGATTTGCAGTGTCCGAATTCCACCTGGTAATCCCAGCATTCAAATCCCAGCCGGTTACAGCCCTCCAGGCTCTCCCCCCGTTCCCGGTGATCCCCCAGATGCCATTTCCCCGCATAGCCGGTCCTATAGCCGGCGCTGCAAAATGCCTCCGCAAAGCCATGCTCCCCCGCTCCCACAGGCCGCCCGTTGGAAAGCGCCCCGTTGTTATGGGGATATCTTCCGGTCATAAAACATCCCCGGGAAGGCGTACATACCGCGCTGGGGGTATAGCAGTTCTCCAGCAGGATTCCTTCCTCCGCCAGGGAATCGATATAAGGCGTTTCCACCTCTTTTCCTCCGTAACAGCCCAGAACATCCCTTCTGAGCTGGTCGGTCATAATGATCAACACATTTTTCATCCGTCATCTCCTAATCCGTTATCATACGGCCCGCCCTTTCAAAGGGGAAGAAATGCATCCTGCTCCCAGCACCGCTTTCTCTGCCCCCTGCCGGTTACAGGCAGTTCTTTTCCGCTGAAGGGGGCCCGGCAGTACACGGCAAACCATTCCTCCAGCTGTCCTCTCATCACACCGATCCTCTCTGCATACCGTTTATCCCCTATACGGTTATCCCGTTCCTCCGGATCCGTTTCCAGGTCGTAAAACGCATCCGGCCCCTGAGGATAGCGGATCACCAGCTTTTCTTTTTTAGTCCGGAGCATGCGCACAAAACCATACTCATCGCAGATGAAGATATCCTCCTCTTCTTCCCCTTCCTCTCCCTTCAGAAAAGGGACCAGGCTTCTGCCCGGCTGCTGCTCCTCCGGCCGGTAACGGCAGCCCGCAAGCTCCAGCAGGGTGGGAAAAATATCACATTGCCCGGCGGTCCGTTCCGTCACAATCCCTCTGTCTTTCAGAAAGGGGGCATACAACAGAAACGGCACCTTGACGGAAGAATCATACATATTGGGAGGATAGGTTCCGTTGCCCTTTCCCCAAACGCCGTGATGCCCCATGTTCATTCCGTTGTCGGAGGTAAAAATAACCACCGTATCCTCCGAAAGCCCCGTATTATCCAGATAATCCAGGATTTTCCCCACCTCGGCATCCATGGCGGTTATCGCGGCAAAATATCCGGTCAGGTTCTCCCTCCGCTTATCCGGCGTATCCCCAATGGGACAGGTCTTTATCTGCCACGGATGAATTGGCTCCTCCGGCACGGAGGAAAATGCACAGGTTTCATAAAGCTTCAGATATTCGGGCTTATGCTCCTGCGCCCCCCAGGGGGAATGGGGCGCCGTATAATGGACACTCAGATAAAAGGGGGCATCCCCCTGCCCCAGTTCTTCCAGATACTCCAGCGCCTTGTTTGTAATAACATCCGTTATATATTGGGTTTCGTTTATAAAGCGGCCGTTTTCAAAGGTGTCCCCATGATAATACCTGCAGCCTCCCGTACCGATGGTAAACCACCTGTAAAATCCCTGTTTCCTGCAGGGATTGTTGCCCAGATGCCATTTCCCGCTGAGAGCGCAACGGTATCCGGCTTCCGCCAGATATTCCACATAGGTTTTCTGCCCTTCCAGGTAATCAATCCCCTGATCCGGCATCCGGAAATGTTCATGCCCCACAGCTTCGGGGAACGCTGCAGTATCCATATTACCGCCTGCAATCCAGTCATGCACCCCGTGGGCGGAGGGCATTTTTCCCGTCATCACAGAAGCCCTAGCCGGCGAACAGACGGGGGAACTGCAGAAAAAATGGGAGAACCGGACTCCCCGTGAAGCAAGGCGATCCAGGGAAGGCGTTATAATCTCCTCATTTCCGGCACAGTGCATCGCCCAGGCCCCCTGATCATCGGTAAGAATAAATACAATATTAGGCTGTTTTTTCATCCTCTCCTCCTATCCCTTCAGGGATCCGATCATAACACCCTTCACAAAATGTTTCTGTACAAAGGGATACAAAATCAGCACCGGCAGGGAAGAAACAATAATCACGCCGTACTTGATCGTCCTGGCAATCTGCTTCATCAGTTCGACGGCTTCCGGATCGGCCACCGACGGATCCACCGACTGGCCGCTGATGAGGATATCACGCAGAATAAGCTGCAGGGGATATAATTTGGCATCGCTCACGTAAATCAACCCGTTAAAAAAGGAATTCCAGTGGCCTACCGCATAGTATAGGACCATGATTGCAATAATGGCCTTGGATAAGGGAAGGACAATTTTAATAAAATACTGGAAAATACTGCAGCCGTCAATTTCCGCCGCTTCCTGCAGCTCCGGCGGCATTGTATTCAGGAAAAAGGTACGGCACAGAATCAGGTTGAATACGGAAAAAGATCCGAGAATCATGAGTACATAGGGTGTATTAACAAGATGCAGCCCTTTTACCACCAGATAGGTGGGAATCAGGCCTCCGGAGAAATATTTGGTGACAATCAGCATTTTCATCACAAATCCCCGTCCCGCCATATCGGTCCTGGACAGGGCATAGCCCGCCGGAATGGTAATCGTCAGCGCGACCAGCGTACCGAAAAGGGTATAGCGGATGGTATTATAATAGCCGCTCCAAATCCTCTGATCCCGGAAAATATAACGGTAGCCCTCCAGCGTAATCCCTTTGGGCCAGAACAGCACCTGTCCCGATGCCACCAGATCGGGATCACTGACGGACGCAATCACAACGAACAGCAGCGGATACAGAATCAGCAGGGATATGAGGGCTACACTCGCATATACGATAAAGGTAAACACATAATCCGATCGGTTATTCTTCCATTTTAAAAGCATCGCTTTTCCTCCCTTACCATAAGCTCACATCCGACGTCCTGCGGGCAATCCGGTTCACCGCCAGCAGAAGAATCAGGTTGATGATATTGTTAAACAGGCCGATAGCCGCAGAATAGCTGAACTGGCCGCTCTGGATGCCGATCTTATACACATAAGTGGATATGATTTCCGAATAATCCAGGTTGACGCTGTTCTGCAAAAGGAAGGCCTTTTCAAACCCTACATCCATGATTTCACCGGCTCTCATAATGAGCATGATAACCATGGTGGGTACGATGGAAGGGATATCGATATAAAGCATACGCTGGAATTTGGTGGCCCCGTCCACCCTGGCCGCTTCATGCAGCTCAGGCCCCACCGATGTCAGCACGGATATGTACATGATGGATCCCCAGCCTATACTCTGCAGCACGCCGGACCATACATAAATATGCCGGAAATTCCTGGGATTGGACAGGAACGCCACGGGATCGATCCCAAGCAGCGCAAGGATCTGGTTCACTATCCCGTCGCTTGCCAGGAAAATCAGGATCATGCCGCAGAACACAACGGTGGATATAAAATGCGGTGCGTAGGTGATCATCTGTGCCGCTTTCTTGCATTTGGCATTGGTCACATAGTTCAAAAACAACGCAAACAGAATGGGGAGGGGAAATCCCGCCGCCAGGGAATAGATACTAAGCGCCAGCGTATTCCATAATAGATCCTTAAACTGGTAAGATCCGAAAAAGGTCTGGAAATGCTTCCAGCCGACCCACGGGCTTCCCCATATTCCGTCCAGGGCCCGGTAATCCTTAAAGGCCAGCTGGATTCCGTACATGGGAAGATAATTAAATAAAATAATATAAATAAGCATAGGCAGAATAAATAAATAACACACCCAGCTTTTTTTCAACAGCCGCATACTGCTTTTCCCGGCGCCTTTTCTTCTGCTGCCGGATCGTCTCAGGGGCTTACTGCCTGTCATACTGCTCCTCCTCTGTCTAAAACCGGGAAAGGCCGGGTCATATGCTCCTGCACATATCACTCCGGCCTCCCCTGTAATATCTGCCCTGCCGGCTGGCGGCGGACAGGAAAGGCGCAACCGCGCGCACTTCCTGCGGCCTTGCAGCCCTCATGCATGGTGTCGCCCGGCGGACCGGGCATAAACGTTTACTTTCCGGAATAGGAATCCACATATTCCTGGCAAAGAGCGGTATATTCCTCTGCTTTCAGGTTTTCCAGGTTTTTAAGATGGGCGTTCCACTTCTCTTCATCAATGCCGTTAATAACGGAATCCGCAATAAACTTCTCCAGATAGGTATCTATATCGGCAATCAGAATCGCCCTTCTTTCCGCATTTTCCAGGCTCGCCGTCCCTGCGGGCAGGCCGATTACGCCGAAGGGTATCTGATCCTTAACCGCCTGAAGCTTCCAGTCATGAGGCCATTTATCATCATACTGCAGCGCCTGATCGTATTCATTCCTCCAGAGAGATGGAGTGGAACCCGCAAAGCTCTCCGCATTCCGGTACTCGGGAACCGATTTGTACCCGCCGTTGGCCTCCAGAACCTCAGGTGTCATAGTCAGGAACTGGGGAACCTCTTTTCCGTTTTCCTCCAGGATTTCCCACCATACGCCTTCAGCGCCCCTGCCCCAGGTAAGAGCCATTTCCAATGTGGAATTGATATAATCGTACCAGCGTACCAGAGCTTCCGGATTCTTACAGTTTCTGCTGATGGCAAAACCGCCTGTCTTGGTCACATTATTGATTCCCACCATCCGGGTTCCGTCTTTTCCCTTTAGGACTGGAACCGCCTGATACCGGCCTTCCCCTGCAGCCCCGTTGTCCACGCTGCATTCATCCCCGGAATAACCGGCCATCACACCGATAACATCCCCGGAAGCCCCTCTTGCGCTGTACTGCTCATCGCTCATGGTAAATACATCCTTGTCTATCAGACCTTCCTTGTATAAATCATGCATCCAGACAAGGGCATCATAATATCCCTGTTCTCCTGCGCTGAAGGTCACCTTTCCGTCCTTGGTAAATACGTGGTATTCATTCTCCACAACGCCAAATGGCCCGAACAGATTTTCCATTGCCGTTCCCCAGCCCCAGGCTTTTGCAAAGGTAAGAGGAATTTCGTCTTTCGCGCCGTTGCCATTGGGATCTCCGTCCCGGAAAGCCACGAGCACATCCTTGAACTCCTCCGGAGTCTGCGGCATTTCCTTCCCTACTGCTTCCAGCCAGTCCGTATTGATCCAGAACTGGGAATCAATGATATTGTGGGTGGATTCATCCCCTATAGGCAGGCAGTGGATTTTTCCGTCCGGTGCAACCAGGCTTGCCGGATAATCGTCCCTGCTGTCGAAAAAAGCGGTAACGGCAGGTGCATAGCTTTCCAGATAGTCATCCAGCGGCGCCAGCTGTTCGTAATTCCTTGCCATGTCCACATCGCCCAGCACCGCATCCGGAAGGCTGTCCGTACTGAACATGATATTGATTTTTTCCTGCCAACCCGACTGGGGGATTTCCACCCATTCAATATGTACGTTTGTCGCTTCCTCCGCAGCTGTCACACAGGCCTTATCCGCAGCTGCCTTTAAAGTGCTTCTCTGGGGAACCGCAATGGTAAAGGTTTCCTTTTCCTTCAAAATGGGTAGCCCTTCCGCATTGAAGTTGCTGTCCGTACTGCCTCCCGCTTCCGCCCCGGACTGTACCTGGGTTTCCGTTTTCGGATCCCCCTGCTCCTCTCCCGGCGTTCCTGCCTTTCCCGCGCATCCCATCAGGGTACTGCCCAGAAGCACCGCACTCATTACTATGGCTCCTGTTTTTGTCATTGTTTTTCTTTTCAAAACAATCCCTCCTATAAATACACTGACCTATTACGTAACCTTTCCGATACGGAACCGGACGGCATCACCGCCGGCCTTTTCGGAAGATGTCTGTAGCATACCCCTGTTTACGCATTTCGGCTATCTCCTGCTGTTGAACATTATCCCACTCTCATGCATATCATACCGTCCTGCTTTCCATTATCCTTTTCTCTTGTACCGATTCATCAAACCGATATGCCTACATCCTGCTTTTCCATATATTTTCCCGGTACCCTCCCGGCGTTATCCCTTCATATTTCTTAAACATCTCTATAAATACGGTACTGTTCCCGTATCGGAGGAGCTGGGCTATCTCCGAAATCTTTTTATCACTGTCGGCCAGCAGTTCTTTGGCCCGATCCAATTTAATCTTATCCACATACTGGGATATGCTGACCTGCATATTCTTTTTGAAAAAATGGCTGAGATTAGAAACGGACGTATCAAAATATGCCGCCATATATTTCACGGTAAAATTATCATCCAGATAATGCGCATGGATATAATCCAGGATGTCCGCAATATTCTTTTTCCTGTAATTTCCCTGGAAGGCATCGCTTCCATTCCCTTCCTCTTCCCGGGAAAGAGCGGCCTGCTCCCCAATCATCCGCTCAAAAAAACGGTCCATTCCCTCTTTGCTCAGTTCTGCATTCTCTTTTCCGGAAAAAAAATCGCCGGGCTCCCGGCTCAGGATATGCATCACCTCCCAGGCAATGCACAGGGCCATGCTTTCCTTGACTTCGGAAGCGATATCCTTCAGTTCGGTAAGCAGGATGATCGTACGCACCGAATCGGAAAGCCCCGCCGCCTCTTTAAGCGCCTTCAGCTCCTGTTTCGGGAACTGTTGTTCCTGATGTTGTTCCCGGCGCAGTTCCTTTCTCGCTTCCTCATAGGAAAGGCGGATCTTACTCACATCCGTGGTAATCCTTCCCACACCCAGCTTCACGCCGTTCCCGGAAAGCTTTTCCAGCCTGCGTGTGATCTCCCCGATGGATTCATCGGAACAGACCAGGTACACATATATTTCTTCAAACAGCACGACCCGATAGGCCGTGGAAGCGCTGTAGTCATTCATTTGGCTGCCAAACAGCTGATATAACTCCCTGTTCTCTTCTATCTGCGGGAAAACGGCAAAAAACAGATGCCTTCTGTTAATATGGATACTGCTCCTCAGACAGCGCTCCCAAAGCTCATCCCCGGGTATCACTTCCTTGGTTAGCAGTTCATACAGACAGTTTTCCGCCCGCAGCAGGTTCCTTTCCTCCTCCAGCATTTCATTATTGTCCAGCAGGCTCCGGAACGACTGGTACTTCTTCCTGGAATAATAGAATGCCAGGAAAAGTCCCACAAAAACGGAACAGAGTATCCAGATTCCGTAGCCTTTAAAATAGCTTACGGCGCTTCTGGATATCTCCGCTTTGGACACAAAGGTCATGGCGGAAAAGCCTGATTCCATATCCGTGACGTTCGTGTAGTATTCCTCCCCGTCCAGAATCGTTTCCCAGCCCCTCCCGCCTTCCAGGAGCACGCGGTTATCGCCTTTCCTGGAAGAAAAAAGCAGCTGATCCTGAAAAGAGATTAAAGTAATATCCTCATAGGGCAGTCCGGTACCTCCGAACTGTTCCATCAGTTTGCTGTCCCGTATCACATATAAAAGATACTGGGTATCGGATTTCCCTTTTTCCACCCAGGTTACTAAAGGACAGATAATCACAATTCCCGTACTGCTTCCCCCGTAAAGCTCCGCCTTTACCGCATACAGCACCCTGTCCTCCATGCGGCTGAACAGATTTCTGTCCAGACGGCAGATCCGGGAAAAGAACAATTCCTCCGTAAGGGTTCCTCCGGAGGAAATGATCTTATTCTCTCCGTCGCAGATGTAATAATACATGCTGTCCACAAAGGGGAAGGTACTTTCCTTCTTTTTTAGATCCTCCGCCATCTCCAGATAGGATACCGGCGGTTTTTCGGAATACTGCCTGTTGTAGATTTTGCTGTAGCGGCAGTCCGCATTAAAAGCACTGATTACCGCCATCTGCTGCTTAAAATAATCCGCCTGCCGCTCCGCCGACACGACGGTCTCGTCCATAATCTTCTTATAGTGCTGTCTGTGCACCATATAAAATACACTGAAGCTGACAAGCAGAAGCGGAATCAGCAGCACTATATTATAAGTGATCACAAATCGCAGATAACTGACATTTTTATCTCTTTTTTCCATTTTCCCCACTCCCCGGTCATTATATATTCCATTCTTTCTATTTCCCCATAATTTATTATACCGGAATCCCTTTTCCCCCTCTACCTTTGTTTTTTGAATATAACCTCATGCAATTGAACGATATGGAACCTTTGCATACATAAAGACGCAAAAAAAGCCTTCCCTTCCGCCGCCATAAATATCATTTATGGCCGGCGGAAGAAAAGGCATGTTGCTTTTACCGCTACGCTTCCTTACGGTCCGGAACGTTTTTATTTTATCACAATACGTTTAAAATTCTTCTTGCCGCGCTTAAGGACCTTACCATCTCCATGGAAGTCCTCTCCGGCAAACACAGCCCTGAAATCTTCAACCTTCTCCCCTTCCATAGTCACACCGCCCTGCTCCACCGCACGGCGTCCTTCGGAACGGGAGGCTACCAGTCCGGATTTCACCAGCAGATCCAGGATATCGATACTGCCGTCCGTAAGATCCGCTTCCGACAGCTGTGCGGTAGGCATTTCCGCCGCATTCCCGCCGCCGAAGAGGGCTCTTGCGCTTTCCTGTGCTTTGTCCGCTTCCTCTTCATCATGCACCAGCTTGGTCAGTTCAAAAGCGAGGATTTCCTTTGCCCGGTTAAGCTGGCTGCCTTCCCACTTATCCATTTCGTTAATCTGTTCAATCGGAAGGAACGTGAGCATACGGAGACATTTGAGTACATCCGCATCGGAAATATTTCTCCAGTACTGGTAGAATTCAAAAGGGGAAGTTTTGTTGGGATCCAGCCATACGGCACCCTTCTGGGTCTTGCCCATTTTCTTCCCTTCCGAATTCAAAAGCAGGGTAATCGTCATGGCATAGGCGTCCTTGCCCAGCTTCCTGCGGATCAGCTCTGTTCCTCCCAGCATATTGCTCCACTGGTCATCCCCGCCGAACTGCATATTACAGCCGTATTTCTGGAACAGCTGCAGGAAATCGTAACTCTGCATGATCATGTAATTGAATTCCAGGAAACTTAATCCCTTTTCCATACGCTGCTTGTAGCACTCTGCCGTCAGCATGCGGTTTACGGAAAAACACGCGCCCACGTCACGGAGCAGTTCCACATAATTCAAATCCAACAGCCAGTCCGCATTGTTGGCCAGAATAGCCTTTCCATCCGAAAAGTCAATGAACTTGCTCATCTGCTGACGGAAGCATTCACAGTTATGGTCAATGGTTTCCCTGGTCATCATGGTACGCATATCGCTTCTTCCGGAAGGGTCCCCGATCATCCCGGTTCCGCCGCCTAAAAGGGCAATGGGCTTGTTGCCCGCCATCTGCAGTCTTTTCATGAGACATAAAGCCATAAAATGTCCTACATGAAGGCTGTCCGCCGTGGGATCAAAACCAATATAAAAGGTTGCCTTGCCTGCATTCACCAGCTCCCGTATCTCTTCTTCATCTGTGAGCTGCGCCAATAAACCGCGGGCTCTTAATTCTTCAAATACCTGCATTTTCTTATCTCCTTTTCTTTTTACGTAATACCGGCACAACAAAATACCTAAAAACAAAAAAAATCCTTCTTTCCGGAAAATCCGGAAAAAAGGACGAGTGTCAGATACCCGTGTTACCACCTTTGTTCACAGCCGGCTCACGCCGCCTGCCTCTTCAAGTACGACTGTTCGATATCCGGCCTGCAGTCCGTCCATATACCAGTGATACTCTTCGCAAAATAACGGTTGCTCACCGTCGCAGCCTACTCTCACATGATTTTGGTGCGAAACTCCGGGATGTATTCGGGAAAGCCTCTCCTGCGCCTCTCATCTGCCGGCCGCTTTCTGTAGGTTCTTCTTTTCCTTACTTCTTCCCATCACAGTTTTTAGAAAATGATTCATTTCACTATAAACTATCGTTAATGTAACACAATCCCCTGTTCCTGTCAATAGCCCTGTTTATTTTGGGTGCAGATAAAAAAGTTTGGCGTCGCCCGGCCCTGCTTCCCTGTGCGTCCTGCTGCCCT
>URMK01000054.1 GCA_900548905.1 uncultured Lachnospiraceae bacterium
GGACGCAGCGTAAGGACTGGCGTTTTTAAACGCCCCTTCCAGGAATCCTTGCAGCGGCGCTGCCCCCAGGGAAAAACCGGGAGGGCAAACCGGGCAGGCAAAACCACAGGGCGGCGGGCAGAGGGGCCGTGAACAGTAACACAATATGAATTCTTATGCTAATCTTAAGATTTACTTCATTGTTTTTTGTTGTTATATAGCCCATAATGGTTATATAAAGAAGTATTTTACCTTATTTTATCACGATGAGGGGAGGTATCATTATGAAGGGGTTAAGAAGAGTTTTCACCCTACTGGCCATCAGTGCTGTATTGACATTGTTGACAGGGAATCTGAACGTTTTGGCCGACAATCCGGACGGCGGGACGGCGGATAATCCTTCTGCGGGTACCACGTCGCCGGAGTCAGAGACACCCGGTACAGCGTCCTCCGAGACGGGAGAAGGGTCGGGTACGGATGTGAACACAGGCGGGAAGCCTGCAGTCACACAACCATATATCTGCGATAGCAATGGTATGATTACAGGGGTCAATCCGGAATATCTCCAGGCATTGGCCGATGCGGGGCAAACCAAAATGTCTTTGAAGCTTCCCGCCTCCGTAGATGGGACTGCCGTTAAGGGAATCGGACCCAATGCGTTTGCGGCTTCCCAATATGTAAAGTATAATGTCACTTTTACGGATCTGGATTTTTCCGGTACGTCTATCCAGACGATTGGAAGCGGGGCTTTTGCGGGCTGTACCGGATTAACCGGATCCCTGCACCTGCCATCCACTCTTGTTTCCGTGGGGGATAATGCCTTTGCTTCCACGGGGTATTCCTATATCTATTTTCCCAAAAGCCTTAACAAAAGCGGTGTCGATGCGTTTGCCGGCATGACTAAACTGATCGCCGCCATATGTCCTGACGAAGCGTCTTATAATACTCTTTCACAGCTTTCTTCCGTCAGCCGGGACAAACTCACCTTTCCCCTCACCCTTTCTTTTCAGGATGAGGCCGGTGCGGTAATAGATAAACCCAGAGCCGCCCTGTATCATATGCCGCTCACCTACATCCTTAAAGATGATAAGTCCTGTACGGTGAAAAAGAATTATAAATTGCCGGTCTCTTCCTCCGGCGGGGAATATACATGGAAATGGAGCATGGATAAGGACTGGTCCGTTCCGGTAACTCCTTCTTCTCTTGTTGAAGGGAATCTGCTGATCGCCCAAAAATCCATGGAGCAGCCTGTCATCCGTTTTGGAAACAGCATTGACAAGACTTATGATAAATCGCCGGCAGCGCTTACCGTTACTGCCAGCCATCCCCTGGCCAAGGCGGATAAGGATGCCGGGAACGGGGACGTTGTTTTCCTTTATACATGGAAATGGAAAGACAATACCGGGATTACGAATGAAGTATCTGAATTTGATACAAATACAATGGAATTCACAAATGCCTCTGATTTTATATGTAAGGTTAAAGTACAAGCCTTTATAAAAGGGGAAAATGAACCCTTTTATGAGGAAAGCCATGAGTACAAAGTAAAAATCAGACAGGCATCCTCCGTGGTAAAACCCGTAGTGTCATCCGGCATCATTCCTGCAGAGGGGCCGCTGCCCGATCTGAGCCTTGGGGAGGGAAGCACGCCGGGTACCATCGCATGGGACGAAAACCAGCCGATACGTGAGGGGAAAAATGAGTATTCCTGGACCTTTACCCCAAAGGATAACATCAATTACACTACCGTTACCGGTAAAGTATCCCTTCAGAGTACTGCCGCTTCCCTTTATACCGTTTTGGCAGAGGTCAGCGGAAAAGGGAAGGTGACCCCTGACGGCACCGTTACCGCGGAAAAAGGAAAGGATCTCCTTTTTACCTTTACTCCGGATCCCGGCTATAAGCTGGGAACGGTTACCTTTGACGGTGTGGATATTACGGGTAAACTGAAAGATAATACGTATAAAATAGAAAATGTCCCTGCGGGGGATTCCCGGGAGCATAAGCTGTCTGCCGCCTTTAAACAAATGGACAGCGATGATATCAATCAGGTGTTCCGCAGCCTTCCTGAAATAAAAGAAGGAGACGTAAGCAATGAACAGAGGGATGCCTATCTGGATGCCAAAATACAGTACGAAACCCTGTCGGCCTCCAGGACTCCCTCTGTGTCTCAGGATACTTTGCTTGCATTCTACCGTTCCTTCGCGAAGCTTTCTGAAATAGACTTTGACGTCGACAATAAAGGCCCCGTCAGCATTTCGGATTATACGGCGCTTTTAGACAGTATGACTTTGGATGAAGCCAAAGGATTGAAGGACGGAACCATTTCGAACTTCAGCATACAAATTAATGTGAGCGATAACATAAATTTAAATACGCAGCAAAGGGATCTGATACTTGCAAAGAAAAAAGATGGCATCATTGCGGACAGTTATAGTATTGACTTAAAAAAGATAATCACCCAATCAGGTACGCCTAGCAACTTCACCCTTACGGAATCAGATTTTCCCCTTACCATGAAATTTCCCCTTCCCAAGGGTATCAAATCCCCGGCCTCCGGCTATGAACGTACCTTTTATGTAGCTGCCATCCATAATGAAGGGAAAACCCGTACCGATGCGGATATCCTTTCGAATAAAGACAGCAGCGGCAAAACCATAACCGTTACCACGGAGCGGTTTTCCATTTTTACCGTCCTTTATCAGGATGTAAAAAAAGCGGAGGATCCCCACAATTCCTCCAACCAGAACAATTCCTCATCGAATAAGAAACATGACGACGACAACGCTTCCTCCAATACCTATGTCCCTGATTATGAAAAGGACTTCTGGGATAATGTAACGAGTCTTATTAAAAAAGCAAAAGCGGGAGATACGGTAAACGTCAATGCGGTAACCTACGATAAGATGCCGGAATCGGTCATGGCCGCCCTCCGGGAAAATCCCAAGGTGGCGCTGATCGTAAGGTGGGACGGAGGAAAACCGGTTATGATACCGGCGCAGACAGCTCTTGCTTATGAAAAAGGCCGCGTTTATTACCCGCTGTCCCTGCTGAGCGAATTGTATGCCAAGGTGAATGCCGCGCTGACCACGCCTCCTCCGGCCACTTCCGGATCCGGCTCCTCCGGCAGTACGAACTCCGGCGGCGGTAACTCGTGGGAAATAAGCGCCCCTTCCTCCAATAACACCAACTATACTCCCACTTCCAAGGATAAAGGGACCGAAACAGAAACGGAGGAGGAAAGCGAAACAGAAACAACGGAAACGGAAACACCTTCGGAAACGGCGGAGGAATCCTCCGAAGCGCCGGAGACCACACCCTCAAAGGATCTTACCACCCAGGAAATCACGAAGACTTCGGAAAACAAAACCATTGCCGTCGTCCTTGTCGCATCCTTTGTCCTGCTGGTTCTCGTAGTGGTAATTATTGTGGTACTGCTTTCCATTAAAAAGAAACAGGAATAACAGGCGGCTTTCCAAGGCACGATAAAAGGACAGCCATATCCAATATAAACGGAGGATAGATTCTCATGTTTTATCATGCCAGAAACAGTTATGTACCAATAGGCAGCACCCAAATGGACTATATCTCCTTCGGCAGCGGGCCAAAAAACCTCATTATGATACCCGGCCTGGGAGACGGTTTGAAAACAGCAAAAGGAACGGCTATCCCCTTTGCCATACTGTACCGGGAATATGCCAGAGATTATAAGGTATATGTTTTCAGCCGGAAAAACAGGATGGAAATGGGTTATACCACAAAAGACATGGCCCGGGACCAGAAGGAAGCCATGGATCGGCTGGGTATTACCGGTGCTGCGGTGATAGGGATTTCCCAGGGCGGGATGATCGCCCAGCATCTGACCGCCGACTACCCGGAAGCAGTGGAAAAGCTGGTATTAGCGGTGACTTCCCCGGGGCAGAACAAAACGCTCCAAAACGTGGTCAGCCGCTGGATTACGATGGCCCGGGAAGGGGATTACAAGCATCTGCTTATTGATACGGCGGAACGATCTTATTCTGAAGAATATTTGAAAAAATACAGGCGGCTTTACCCTTTCCTCGGCCTCATCGGCAGGCCAAAGGATTTTTCCCGTTTCCTCATACAGGCGAACGCCTGTCTTACCCATGATTCGCGGGATGCGCTGGGGAAGATCACCTGTCCCACACTTGTTATAGGCGGGGGAAACGACCGGATAGTAGGCACCCGGGCCGTCCCTGCCGTCGCCGCCGGCATCCCCCAAAGCCAGCTGGTAATTTACCCGAATCTGGGGCATATGGCCTATGAGGAAGCAAAGGATTTTAACAGCCGGGTTCTGGATTTTCTTTCCGCCCGGGAATAATGGCATGGTACCAGTGTACCATGCCATTATCTTTGTATCTTATCGTCAGAGGCCGAGCAAAGCCGGCAGCTCAAACCAGTTCTTTTCCACCCATACGATTTCTTCTTTGAAGCGCGTGATCTTCTCCTCTCCCCCGGAAAAAACGGCCGCCTGAATCCACCACGGCACTTCCACGCACCAGGCAATTTTCAGGGAATTCACAATATCCTCCCCGGTGAGCGGCAGATATTGGGTATAACCCCGCCAAAAGGCATCCACCTTCCCTCTGTCTATCCCTTCCTCCGTTAACGCAAAGGAAAGAAAAGCCCTGCCGATATCATGTAAAATAAACCCGTATTGGTTACGGTCAAAATCCAGGATAGCCGATACCTCCCTGGTATGGAACAGCATATTGTCAGGAGTAAAATCCTCATGGGCAATTCCCCGGGAAAGCCTGTCGAAAAAGGCGGGCGTAAGCTGCTTCAGAATGATCTCCTGGCCCAATACAGCCTTTTTATATTCCTCCGGTGTATCCGCCGTCAGTTCAGCCGCCCGGGCATAAAAATTATCCCACAGGGAACCGTAAAGCTTTCGGCTGTCGATGGGATATCCCTGTACCTCCGAAAGAGGCAGTTTGGCGAACTCCATGTGCATGAGGGCGCTTACTCTCCCCAGACTCTCCATTTGCTCGTCGGTTACCGTTTCCCGGTTCTCCGATTTCCCCGTACGGTAATCCATGACCATATATGCCGTATCCGCATCTGCATAGCGTATCGCACGGCCCCGACAGGTCAGGATGTGAGGGCAGGGGATTCCGTTTTCCTCCAGAAGGATTTGCCGCAGAAGTGCCAATTCTATCTGCTCCAGCCGTTTTGGGGTAAACCGCTCATAGCTGTATTGTTTAACCAGTAAGGTCCCTCTGCTGCTGTTCACCTTCCATTTTTTGTTTAACCAGCCCCCCGTAACAGGGGTTATCTCCCCGCACCGCAGGCCATAGCTTTCTTCCAGATCCGCCAGCAGCTTCTTATCCATACCCTTCCCCCTAATGGCAGCATTCCGGCTGCCCGGCGCCTGTCTCTCATTCCGAAAACCGGTAGCCCACCCCTACCTCCGTGATAATAAACCGGGGATTGGTGGTGTCCTTCTCTATTTTCCGGCGCAGGGTTGCCATAAACACCCGCAGGCTGTTGGGATCCCCGCCTTCTCCATAGCCCCATATCTTATTCTGGATATAATTATGGGTCAAAACCTTCCCCCGGTTGCTCACCAAAAGGGTAAGAAGCTTATATTCAATCGGGGTTACATGGATTTCCTTTCCATCTATAAATACCATACGCTTCACAAAATCTATTAACAGGTAGTCGCATGCAAAGCTTTCCCCCAACTCGTTTCCGCCGCCGGTCTGCTCCGCCTTCCGGATAGCTACCCGGATGCGCGCCAGAAGCTCTCCCATATGAAAGGGCTTTACCACATAATCATCCGCTCCCAGATCCAGCGCCCTGATTTTTTCCGATTCCTCCTGTCTGGCGGAAACCACAATTATCGGTTTATCCGAATTGCTGCGGATATGCTCTATCACTTCCATTCCATCCATATCCGGAAGGCCGAGGTCCAAAATCACCACATCCGGGTTATTGGCATAGCTCAGGCCAATGGCTTCTCTTCCCGTGTCCGCCTTCAGATAATGATAGCCCTCCTGCTTCAGGCTCATACAGATAAAATTGGATATATATTTATCGTCCTCCACAATCAGGACGGTCACTTCCTTTTCCATACCTTCCATGGTCTGTTTTCCTTTCCGTTCATTTTGCTCCAAAGGGCAGGAAAAACCGGAAGCTTGCGCCTCCTTCTTCCCGGTTGGCGGCTTCAATGCGCCCGCCGTGGGCGGTCACAATCGCTTTGCAGATAGCCAGTCCCAGGCCTATCCCCTTTCCGGTATCCCGGCTGACCGGGCGGAAGGTTACAAACTCATCAAATATCCGATCCTTTATTTCCGCTTCAATACCTGTCCCGTTATCCTCCACATAAAACCACACACCCTTTTCATCGGTTTCGGCCTTAATGAGTATAACCCCGTCCTCCCTGGTATGCTTTATCGCATTATCCAAGATATTAACCAGCACCTGGACAATCATTTTCCCGTCCATTTCCACCAGAAGCATTTCTTCGGGAATGTCGATTTCCACCCGGCGCTGCTTTCTCCTGCCCTTTACATATGCCAGCGCATTGGTGATCACATCCTCTACGGCCTCCGGCTTCTTCTCCACCACCAGCTTGCCGCTGTCGATTTTCGTCATGTTCAATATGTTTTCCACCAGCTGGATCAGCCAGTCCGCCTGTTCATTGATATCTTTTCCCAGGCTCATGATGCTGTCCGGATCCATCTTGTCCCCCGACTCCGCAATCAGGCTGCTGGCCCCGGCAATACCGGTGAGAGGCGTACGCAGATCATGGGAGATACTGCGCAGAAGATTGCTGCGCATCTGTTCCTTTTCCATGGCGAACTTAATCCGCTCCTGCTCCATGGTCAGCTGCTCCGCCAGCTGCTCGTTTTTCCGGGCAACCTCCACCTGCTTACGGAACCGTACCGTCAGATTGGAGGAAATCAATGCCGCCACCAGGAAAAAGAGCAGAAGGATGACATCATCCTGGTTGGAAATAGAAAAAGTCCGCACCGGCTCCGTGAACAGATAATTAAAAACCATCACGCTCACCACCGAAGCGGTCACCCCATACGGATAGCCGTTCGTGCAGTAGGCCACCAAAAGCACCCCCACAATAAACAGCATCAGAATATTTTCCTTTCCTATCCCCAGCCAATGCAGCAAAAAAGAAAACAGCGAGGTAATAAGCATAATACCGGCCAGCCGGCCGGCATACCGGATTTGATGCATTCCGAAATACCTTTCCATTTTCTTTTTCATACGTTTCCTCCTCAAACCTCCTGCCGGAATACACTCCGGGGGATTCCCGGAAGTTATCGCACCCTCGGGACACAGCGATACCTTCCGTATTTCCCTTATTTTATAGATGTTTGAGAATTTTATCAATATCTTTTTTCTTTCCGATGACCATCAGATGCTCTTCCGCCCGGAATACATGGTCGGCTCCCGGCAGAAAACTGGTGATCCCGTTAAGTCTGGTGCCTATGATACTGCTGTTCAGCCTGGCACGGAAGTCCACTTCCCCGATGGTTTTCCCCACCCATTCCCGCAAAGGCGGAATTTCATAGATGGAATATTCCTCGTCCAGTTCAATGTAATCAAATACATTATCCGCAGAGTACCTGACCGCTATCCTCTCCGCAATATCTTTTTCCGGATAAACCACCGCGTCCGCGCCGTTGCGGAGCAGGAATTTGGCCTGGATATCACGGGTCGCCTTGCTGATCACATGCCTGGCCCCCGCCTCCTTCAAAAGGCTGGTAATTTCCAGGCTGCTTTGGAAATTGGTGCCGATACAGACAAAGCAGAGATCAAAATTTCCCACCCCCAGGCTGTGCAGCACTTCTTCATTGGTACAGTCCCCTATTTTGGCATTGGTAACCAGAGGAAGCAGATCCTCCATGGCTTCCTCCCTTTGATCCACAATCATGACTTCATTATTCAACTGCAGCATTTTACGGCACAAATGCTGCCCAAACCGTCCCATTCCTATAATCAGTACTGTTTTCATAGTTAACCTTTATCCTATCATTACTTTTTCTTCCGGCAGCTTCACCGGGGCCACTTTTTTCCGTTCCATAAAGGACAGGGCAAAGGACATGCTGCCGATCCGCCCGCAATACATCAAGAGGACAATGATAATACGGCTGGCAGCGCTCAGATCCCGGGTAATTCCCGTGGACATCCCTACGGTACCGATAGCGGAGAACACCTCAAACACCACATCCTCCATTAAAAGATGAGGCTGGAAATAGGGTATGGCTATGGATGCCACAATAGCCATAAACAGGCTGATTACCGCCACGTCGCTGGCTTTTCTCACCGCATCGTCCTCCAGCCTTCGTTCAAAAATATTGCATCCTCTGGCCCCTCTGAGGTTAGACCATACATAAATCAAAAGAACCACGATGGTGGTGGTTTTAATACCTCCCGCTGTGGATCCGGGGCTTCCCCCGATGAACATCAGCAGCACGGTAAGCATTTTGGAACTGGTGGTAAGGCCCGCCGTATCTATGGTATTAAACCCCGCCGTCCTTGCTGTCACGGAGCTGAATGCGGAGGTAAGTACGATTTCCTTGCCGGACATCCCTGCCATCAGGCCGTCTTTTTCAAACAGATAAATAAAAAGAGCGCCGCCTGTTATAAGTATTGCCGTACAGGAAAGAACTATTTTAGTATGCAGCTTATATTTTTTAATATGAAATTTATTCCTGCAGATATCATCCCATACAAAGAACCCGATACCGCCCACCACAATCAATGCCATGATCGTGACATTGATCAGTGTGTCGTCCGCATAGGCGGTAAAGGAAGAATAAGGCCCTTTACTGGTTCCCATCAAATCGAAGCCCGCATTACAGAAAGCGGAAACCGCATGGAAAATACCAAAGTAAATCCCCCGAAGGATTCCGAACTCCGGTACAAACCGGATCATAAGCAGCAATGCCCCGGTCAGCTCAATCAACGCCGTACCGATAAGTGCCTTGCGCACCAGGCGCACCACTCCGCCCACCTGGCTGGTATTCATACTCTCCTGCAGGATTCCCCTTGTCTTAAGGGATATCTTTTTATTCAGGAACATGGCGAACAATACGCCGATGGTCATAAAGCCCAAACCGCCCACCTGTATCATAAGCAGAATCACACACTGCCCGAACAGACTCCAATAGGAAGCCGTGTCCACCACAACAAGCCCGGTCACGCAGGTAGCGCTGGTTGCCGTAAACAAAGCGGTAAGGGGCGTAGCCATCTCACCGCTTTTCGTGGCAATGGGAAGCATCAGGACGAGCGTCCCCAAACCAATTACCAGAAAATATCCCAAAGCAATAATCTGCGCTTGTGTCAATTTATTTCTGATATAATGAAACATTTCCTTATCCTTTTCCTTTTGCTTTATTTCTTCCGGGAGCCGCCTCCCCCTTCGGACATGACGGCGGAGATTCCGGGCGTGCAGTTATCCGTTGCCGGCATACTGTCTGATAAACAGATGATAAAGCC
Source organism: uncultured Lachnospiraceae bacterium (assembly GCA_900548905.1). Lineage (GTDB taxonomy): Bacteria > Bacillota > Clostridia > Lachnospirales > Lachnospiraceae > Eisenbergiella. The sequence goes on from URMK01000054.1 coordinate 9,463, forward strand.
CTTCCGGGGTTGCCCCTGCCTTTTCCAGAACCCGTATGCGGTTTTCCAGGAAAATTCCCCGGTTTCCCGATTCATTGCAGATCCCATACAACTGCTCCGCCCCGGCCATACGGTTTGCCATACCGCACAGCAGAAGGTTATGGTAATCCGAACCATCCAGGGCAAACACCGCCATTCCCGGCGCACCCGCCACCTCATGCCAGCGGGAGGAAACCGCCATCAGCTCTTCCCTCGCCCTGTCGTCAAATTCGGGAATCCGCAGGCAGCTGACACCGTTCTCTTTCAGCTTTTCTTCAAACAGTATCGCCAGTTCCCCTTCCCCGCCAATCAGAACCTCATAATCATCATCCGGCACCGCATCATTTGGCCTGAAACGATAGCCTTTTACAATGTCATTCATCTGCCCGGTAAACACGAAACCTACGATGAGCAGATAAGCCGTTAACGCGGCCAGTAATAAAATATTTGTGAAAATTGTCATTTCATAATCGCCTCCTCGCCTTTTTTCCGGCGTGTACATTACTTCCGTCACGGAAAAAGGATGCCAGCCTAAACTCTTTTCTTAGCTTAAGCATAGCACCCCCGACATTAAGATAGTCTTAAGATTGCGTATCTGACATTAAGATTGTAATAAGATAAAAAAGGCGCATAAACACTGGGTTTCAGACATGTTTCACGTCATCTGCGAAGGTTTCCGGAACCGTTTTTAATAATACGGAAACGTAAAATACGCCGTCTTTTTGCGCAAATTCCACCGTCCCCCCGTAACGGGCTGCAAGCTCCCGCACGGAAGCCGTTCCGATTCCGGTCCCTTCCCTTTTCGAAGATAGGGGTATCCCCTGTTCAAACCCGACCTGCGCCGTGCAGGTGTTGTCCGTCAGGATCAGCAGCGATGAACCGCCCCTCCTTTTCAGCCTGAGCCTTATAAACCTTCGTTCCGCCGTCTCCCTCCGGCAGGCCTCCACCGCATTTTCCAGAAGATTCCCCAAAAGTACGGTAATATCCGTATCGGATACCGGACAGTCCCGGGGATAATCCACGCCCGCCTCGAACTCAATTCCGCCGTCCCGGGCCAAAGACGCATAATAACAGACTATGGCATTGACTGCGTCATTTACGCAGTACCGTTCCCTTGTATCAGGGGGCAGCTGGTTTCTATAAAGATCTATGTAATCCGCAAGCCCCTCCTTATCCTCCCTGTCAATATACGACTGCACCACGGCCAGATGCTGCCGCAGATCATGGCGCGCTCTGCGCATTTCATCCCTGTGTGAGGCCAGCGCGTCAAACTGCTTTTTCTGGACCTGCAGGCTCCTGTCCGCATACTTCAGGGCTTCTTCCAGCTGCGTCCGGGCATGGGAGACTTCCAGCACTTCAAATGCCACATAAGACACATAACAGGCGCCCAGCAGCATGAGATAACGGGATACCAGGAACTGCCAGGAAGCGAAGGCATATACCTCCGTTACCGTGCAGTAGAGCATACCGAACAGGGTGGAAAACAAAGGGATTTTCCACAGATGCCGCCACATGGCCTTATTGTCTATTTTCAGCGCGTCAGCTATGGTATGGCTGAAAAAATGGGACAGGAAAGGAAAGGTTATCAGGTAAACGATTATACGGGCGATATTATAGACCATGTATGGGTGCCTGACAGAGAATTCATAAAAAAATCGGCTTTCGATAAAGTTGGCATTGCCGAGCACAAAAAACTGCCACGCCAGAAACAGCAGCCAGGTAAACATCAGTTTAGGGAAGCTGTCCCGGATCAGCAGGAACGCAAAGCCCAGGAAAAGCAGAAGAAAACAGTAGCGGGTAATCGTCGTCCACTTCACTGCCATTTCATAACCGCCCCGGTTGATAACATAAAATACACCGCTGTATACCGACGAGACGACGAACTGCAGCAGGACGATATACCGGAAGGGAAGGCGTAGCCTGTCACGGAACAGCCAGTAACGCGGCAGTGTAAAGGGGATGGCATCCAGAAAGGGGAACAGCAGTACCATCAGTGTATCCATAAACCTCATCATAGCAGAACATCCTCCCTTTCCCGCCGGAACAGATAAGCACTGAATAACGCTTCCAGCTTCTTTTTCTCCCGTCTGGCAAATGGTATTCTCACTCCTGTATCCATCAGGAAATCCAATCCGTCAATCCGCTCCACCCGTTCCGCATTGACAATACACCCCTTATAACAATTCAGGAACTGAGGAAAGGCCGCAAACAGACAGCTCAACTCACTGATGGATATGCGGAACCGCAGGATACCCCGTCTGTCCGTGTGAATCTGGATATAATGCTCGTCCCTGTCACACCAGAGGATTTCACGCAGGAGGATTTTTTCCTGCTCCACACAGATGAACCGCGCATCCCGTATTTTACCCACTCCCGCCAGATCCATAGTCTTTTTAAAGGCTTCATACTCGTAAGGCTTTACCAAATATCCGCATGCACGCACACCGTAACTCTCAACAGCATGACTCTGACTGGTGGTAACAAACACCAGCGCCGCCAGTTTATCCTTTTCCCTGATTATCTGCGCGGTTTCAATTCCGGAAAGCCCCGGCATATACTGATCGATAAATATCATATCCCATACTTCCGGCATAAAACAGGACAAAAAATCCTCCCCGCTGGAAAAATCATCTATCACAGGCGTTTCCCCTGCATAACTTTCATTCAGATATCGATACAAACATTTCCGTATTTCCTCTCTGCCAAGGTATAGGTCGTCAATGACAGCGACTCTCATGTCCCCATTCCCCTCTCTGTTCCCAAACCTGGTATTACACCTATCATTTTACAGGAACCGCACCACGGCTGCAACGCAAGATCCGGCCAAAAATTACAAATTCCGGCCACCTTATTGCTTATCTTCCCGTATTCTACTATTTTAATAATAAGAGAGCACGCATACCGGAAAGGAGGGAACCTATGTGGAATACGATTGTCTGTGACGGCAATGCCGCGGAGCGGGATCTGCTCATGGAATCCGCCCGGCATTGTTTTGAAGGGAAAAATATAAAGGCACACATAACCGGCTGTGCAGACTGGCAGGAGCTTGAGAGTATTGTAACGCATGCTTTTCCGGATATTGTAATCATAGCCCAGGACGGTGTGGACGGCCTGAACACCATTACCAGCGCAAGACTTTTGTCCCGTAAAATCATATGGTTTTCTGATTTGGATTTTGGGCTTCAGGCATATCGCCTGTGCGTCCCATTCTTTTGCAGAAAGCCGGTTTCGGAACAAAAGATGGAGCAGGCATTGTCCCGGCTCATGGAGCTGATTACGGAAAACAGGAGAATAGAAGAAAAGGAGCAGTGATGCTTAATGGAACTTACATTTAAAATAACCATATCCGCCGACGCACATCACAGCTGGCAGGGAGTACTGCAGACAGAAAGCGGCGTCTGTTCCTTTGACAGTGAACTCGAGCTTCTGCAGAAAATGGCAACGCAGATAGATGCCGGGGAACCGGACTGCACAGGCTGGAAAAAGGATGCCTGCATCGATAACACGTCCATATGACCCCTCTACACTCCCAGACGTGTTTTGTGTTGAATTTTTTTCCAATGATGCATATACTATAAGTAACACCGGCTCCCGCACCTTTTATCCATGTGGCCCGGGGAGTTGTTTTCATATCCGGATATCTTCTATACGGACCAACAATAATGTGGACAGGAGTACATAAATAATGAAAGTTTTATTAATCAACGGAAGCCCTCATGAAAAGGGCTGTACTTACACCGCCCTTTCGGAAATCGCTTCTGAACTGAAGGAATGCGGGATCGAGTCCGAAATTTTCCATGTAGGCACTGCTCCGGTACGGGGCTGTATGGGCTGCGGCGGCTGTGCCGGAAAGGGCAGATGTATCTTTGAGGATACCGTTAACACGGCAATAGAAAAAGCATCCCGGGCGGATGGTTTTATCTTTGGTTCCCCCGTCCATTATGCATCCGCAGGCGGCGCTGTCACTTCCTTCCTGGATCGGATGTTCTATGCGGGGAAAGCGAATATGGTGTATAAACCCGGCGCCGCAGTCGCCAGCTGCCGCCGTGCCGGTTCCACCGCCACACTTGATCAGCTGAATAAATACTTTACCATTTCCAACATGCCCCTGGTAGGTTCCTCCTACTGGAATATGGTCCACGGGAATACCCCCGAGGAAGTGCTTCAGGATAAAGAAGGCCTTCAGACGATGCGAAATCTGGCCCGCAACATGGCCTGGCTGCTGCATTGTATCGAAGCCGGTAAAAAAGCGGGGATCTCCATCCCCCTTCCGGAAACAGGAAATACCACCAACTTCATACGCTGACCTCTTTCCCTTTTTGCGCGGACAATAACGCCGGGAACAGAGATCCCGAAAAAAAGAAAGCAGAATGATGTGCCTGCCGGAAACGCTGTCGTTCTTCCGCCTGCATCTTTCTGCTTTCTTTTTATCCATTGATACCTTATCTTATATCGCCGTCATCGAAGGGATCGCCGCACTCCGGACAGAACTTGGGGGGATGCGCCGGATCCTCCGGCTCCCATCCGCATTTATCACACTTGTAAAGCCTGGCTCCTGCCGGTTTCTGCTTGCCGCATTCGGAACAGAACCTGCCTTTGTTTACCGCTCCGCAGGAACATACCCAGCCATTCTCACAAGGCCTGGGCTTTCCGCACTCGGAACAGAACTTTCCGGTGTTTCCGGCGGCACCGCAGCTGCAGTTCCAGCTTCCTGCCGCATTGTCCTGCCGGCCGGCCGCTGTCCCTGCTGAAACTTCCTGCTGCCGGTTCTGCTGTCCCATTTCGAAAAGCTGCCCCGCGTTGATTCCGCCCGCGTTAGCCGCCATATTCATACCTGCAAAGGCCATCATGGGGCCCGTGGCTTTGTTGCCCGCGGCCGTCTTCATAGCATCTGCCTGCGCGCCGGTAATGGTTGCCGCCGCCATATTGGGATCCCGGAGCACGGCCGCCTTCTGCAGCTGCTTGATCATATCCTCATCCTCTTCCGAGGCTTTCACACTGCTTACCCCGAAAGAAGCCAGGGCAATTCCCCGAAGCTTCACCCATTTTTCCGAAAGAACCGTATTCAGGGCGGATGCTATTTCATCCGTATGGCCCGGCAGCGAGCTGTAACGGATCCCCATATCCGATATCCTCGCAAAGGCGGGCTGCAGGGCTGTCATCAGCTCACTTTTCAGCTGGCTGTCCAGATTCTCCCTGGAATAAGCCCCTTCCACATTTCCGCATACATTCACGTAAAAACAGATAGGATCCACAATCCGGTAGGAATATTCCCCGTGGCAGCGGATCGCTATATCGATATCCAGCCCGATATTCCTGTCTACTACCCGGAAGGGCACCGGATTAGCCGTTCCATACTTATTTCCCACGATTTCTTTTGTATTGAAGAAGTATACCCTCTGATCCTTGGGCGCTTCCCCGCCAAATGCGAACCGGATGCCGAAGGTTTCAAAGGAGCGCCTCACATTCTCCCCCAGATCCCCGAAAAATACAGAAGGTTCGCTGGACGTATCATAAACGTATTCGCCTGGCTGCGCACATACATCCACTACCTTTCCCTGATCCACGATCATCATACACTGCCCTTCATTGACCGCAATGACCGATCCGTTGGAAATGATGTTGTCGCTTCCTTTTTTATTGGAACCTCTTTTGGAGGTTTTCCTGCTTCCTTTTACCGCAAGGATATTGGCCGGAATCGAATCACAATAAAAATACTCTTCCCACTGATCCGCCATTACCGATGCTGCCGACTGTACTGCCGCTCTGATTAATCCCATATAGACCTTCCTTTCCGTGTCTGCTGTTTGCCTGGAATCTGTTTCTATTATATGATACTATTCCTGTTTTTGCAAAGGCAATTACACGGTGGCTCCGGGCGATTTCTATTGGAGATTATTCCACAGCCGTTCATAATCCGGGGTTATCTGATCTTCCTCTGAAATCAGATACAGACGGCAGTCATGAGAAGGAATCGTAACTACCAGCTGCTTTTTCCACAGTTCTTCTTTTTCACCTGTCCTGAACCGGAAAACATGCCAATCGGAAGGAATCCCAAGCTTTTCCAGAGCATATACCCCTTTCAGTTCTGTTTCGGTATTATTAAGAATAAATACGATCCCTTTTTTCTTTTCTTTCTGTACCATGACGATTTCCGGCCGCTCTTCAGAAAGAAAAGGTAAGGAAGGCTTCCTTCTCCTGTCCGGCTTAATGAATTCGAAAAGCTTATTCCTGCCGGCGGCTATCCGGTGAAGGGGATCGGATGTATAAATACAGCTGCCGGATACGGCCGCCAACAAGGCCAGGCTGTTAATCTCCCGGTCTGTAAGGCGTATCTGGAAATCCCGGAGCATAACCGCATCCGGATCTGTCTGGTAAAAATGGTGATTGGCATAATTGTTCCCTGTCAGGCAGCGCATCATATTCCCGGGACCGAATTCTCCATCCCAGCTGGATCCTACATCCCCTCCGATCCGCATACCGTCGGCATATCCCACAAAGGGGAGAAAAGGCGCTATACAGCCAAGCCAATAGCTGTCCTCCCCTATTGCTTCCCGGATCATCTGTAAATAATCCCGATAGTATTCAACGGACGTTTTACCGGGACTGTATCGTTTTACGCGGCTGCTGTCCTGAAGCCCCCAGAGCATAAAATCCGTTTTAAACATCCGCGCGCCCCATTTTCTTAAAGTGGTAAAAACATGCCTCATATAAGACATGGCATCCGGGTGGGAGGTATCCAGACAATAATATTCCTCATCCTGGTAGCCCCAGGGCTTTGGTTCATTGTCCGTAATCCATGGCCTGACAGGCTTTCCCTCCCAATCATACAAAACCCAATCCGGATGCTCTCTGTACAGCCGGCTTCTGTTGCCGACCATAAAAGCGCCTACCCAGATTCCGGGAATATAACCGGCCTTTTTTATCTCTTTAAAAGCCGCTTCAAGCCCTTCCGGGAACCTCTCACCCGGTTCCAGCCAGTCCCCGATGGCGGTACAATATCCCACATCCAGCTGGAAATATTTCATATCTTTACTGCACTTTACATCGGCAAATCCCTGCAAATATTCCTTCATCTGTATACTGTCGAAATTCTGATAGCAATAATACCAGGAGCACCAGTGATACGCGGGAGACATAAACAACCTGGCGGACATGTTCCGTCCGATATCTTCCGCCGCCTTTTCCAGCCCGTCCTCCATGGACGCTGTTAAAAGGAACTTTACCCGTTCAAAAACCACCTGTTCTCTGTTGGTATTTTCCATTCTTACATCGAAAGACAGCTGCATTACCGTTTCCATGTTCCGGTTACCGCTTCCGTCCGTATAAGTATTCTTCTCACAGGCATCCAGTTCGCATACCGTTTCATAATGTTTCTGAGAGGCGGTATATATGGTCAGGAATTCCTCCTTATACTGTAAAGAACATAATCCATAGCTTACAATTGTCCCTTTTTTCAGTATACTGTCTCTTCCGTAATATCCGGTATCCCTGCCCATGCCCTCCGCAGCCTGGTAAAAACCGTCCGCTGTCGTATCCGCCCTATAAAAGAAATGCAAGGTATGGACAGGGCCTTTATAGTTTTCCAGGGCATATTCCAGTCCGAAGCTGTCTTTTTCTTCCTCCTGCAGGCTGCAAGATATATTCCCGTATTCCGTTACCCATACGACTTTCTTTTCATCCTTACGGATTTGCAATACATGGAGGGAATGCCCGTCTATGCCGGGATACATATTTCCGATAAGGCAGGAGGAACCGCTGTATACCGTAAGGCTCCCGTCCTTCTCTATTCTGCACGTTAGCCCCATCTCAGCATTCCTCCCCCAGATATTCATGCGCCATAACCAGCATAACACTCGCCGTCCATGTATAGGCACGATCCCGCAGGCCCGCTCCCGTCTGTGCATCAAAATTTTCAGCACAGCCGCTCTGCTGTACCATTTTACAAAAACGGCGGGTTATATCCCGGACAAACTCCTTTTCTCCGCATTCCCAAAGCCCGTCAGCCAGCAGCATCGTGCTCGGTGCCCATATCGGCCCTCTCCAATAGCCGTCAGCCTGATATAAGTCACTGGACGGACTTTCCGTAGCCAGTCCATAGCCGGTAACAAATGTATCACTTTTCAGCTGTCTTATCAGATACTCCTTACAATCCGCCGGAAGCTCTTCCCCAAGTACGATTGGCAGATATAAAATCAGACTGCTGTTTTCTACCTCTTCCCCGGTAACCGTCCTGACAGCGCGGGGCCTTCCGTTTATAAAAAGCTTATCCAGCATACGGACACGCATCTCGCCGGCCCGTTTCTTCCACATAATGCTGTCGGCATTACGGCCGGTCTGTTCTGCCAGATACCCCAGTTCTTCCATTTGGATAATAAGAAAAGCGGCCAAATCCGGAAGAGTAACAGGAGGCAGCATACGGAATGCCGTAGAATTATCCCAGCCGGAATCATTTCCATGTGTATATTCACAAAGCCCGTCTCCATCCTGGTCCCTGTAATTTAACCACCATTGTGTCCATTTTCCTATCTTTTCATAGGCTTCCTCAAGCTGCTCCCTTCCCAGGTTCATAATCTTTCTTAACCGGCGTAAAGTCCAGCCATGGATGGGGGGTTTACAATAATTATCAATAATTATGGAATCATTAATGCTGTCGGGGATTCTCCCCGTCGGGCTTTGCTGATCAAACAGTATCATAAACTGATCCCACGCATCCTCCGGATTATCATATGCCAGTGCCAGCGCATTAAAACAGTGATCCCAGCTCCATACATTGCACATCCAGTTTTTGGACATAAACATGGCATCTCTCTTCAGGAATCCGTATTTCTTTACCATACTGCTCCAGTTAACATATGCCGCTGTTTCCCTGGCATCCTCATATGCAGCAGGCACAGCGGGCATGGATTGATAAAAACGCCGGAATTCATCCCTTGTATGGATACATATCTCTTCTATGTCGTAGGAACGGCGGCGGTTAATCCAGGAATCCCTGACCTCTTCCAAAACCAGCAGAAATTCCCCTTTTTGTTCACAAATGTCCAGCCGGCAGTATTCCGAATTACTCACGTTCCATTCCTGCTGCAATGCAATGCTTCCCGCCTGGTTAAACAGCATATATCTCATATAGTTTTTAAAGCAGTCCGCCATATACCAGGTATCCCCGCCCGAAAGAACGGGCTGGATAAAGTCAAAGGCATCTCCCGGCAGGAAGTCCAGTCCAACCCCGATCCCCTCTCCCTTTCCCCCAAGCAGAAGCGTATCGAAATCCGCAAAGGCCAGTGTAATCGTCCCATCCTCCAACAGCAGATCCACCCTCTCCGGCCGCGCCTCTATCCGGTATGTACAGATTTTCCCCTTCTGTAGGGGAACTATCCTTGCCACATAAGGTGTTTTCGCATTTCCATGGACCGTTCTGAGATACAGGCCTTCCTCCAGCCCTGTACCGCGGAAATTTTTATTACAGTAAGATACTGCCATATAGCTTCCTCTCATGCTGAACGGTACTTCCTTTAATTCCAGATTCATAACTTCCCTCTCCTTTTCATTACATGAATTTGTTCTTACTCTTATCCCTTCAGGCCGGAAAAGGTAATCCCTTCAATGAAATATCTCTGTGCCATAAAGTATACTACAATCATAGGCAAAGTAATAACAGAAGATAACGCCATCAGCAGATTCCACTCGCTCACATGCTGTCCCATAAAATTCTGCAGTGCCAGGGATACCGTTTTCAGATTTTCTTTATCCAGATACAGCAGGGGGCCCATAAAGTCATTCCAGGTATTCATAAACGTAAATACCCCCACCGTACATAAAACCGGTTTTGCCATGGGAACTATGATACGCAGATAGATCACAAAGTAATTCGCGCCGTCCACTAAGGCCGCTTCATCATATTCTTTCGGTATCCCTGCATAAAACTGCCTTACCAGAAATACATGAAAAGCGCTTCCGAAAAAACAAGGCAGTGTCAGCGGCACAAACGTATTATATGCCCCCACCGCCTGCCAGATAAGGAACTGCGGGATCATCAGTACGGTCTGGGGGATCATCATAGTAGACAGCAGCAGGGCAAACCACAGGTTTTTTCCTGAAAACCGCAGCCGGGAAAACCCGAAAGCAATAAAACTGGAACTGAGTATACTCCCCAGCATGTTAATAAGCACTATGATTGCCGAATTGACAAAGTATCTGGAAAAAGGCGCCCGTGCAAAAGCATCTTTGAAATTATCCAGATTATAATGGCTGGGAAGCCACTTAATAGGTACCGTCATAATTTCCCGATTTGTCATAAAGGAACTGCGTACCATCCAGAAAAACGGGAACAGCATCAGAACGGATATACCGAATAGCAAAATATAGGAAATAAGTTTCCCTCTGTTCTTTTTTTTCATGATTACTCTCCATTCTCATATATTACCCATTTATCCGAGGTCTTGAATACAATAGCCGTAAGCGCCGCAATAATCAGGAATAATACCCAGGACATGGCTGCAGAATACCCCATCTGCGATTGCTTGAATGCCGTACGGTATACAAGCAGGGAATAGAAAAGGCTGGCATTGGAAGGCCCTCCGTCCGTCATGATATAGGACTGGGTAAATGTCTGCATGGAGCCTATAATTGCCATGACAAAATTATAAAAAATAATTGGGGTCATCATGGGAATGGTAATTTTTCGAAATTTCGCAAAAGCACCGGCACCGTCAATTTCCGCCGCCTCATAAAGCTGCCTGGATACACCCTGCAGCCCTGCCAGATAGATAACCACAGTATTACCCGCAGCCCAGACCGCCATTACGGCAAGTGAGGGAATAACTTCTTTCGGGCTGAATATAAAGTTATGGGTATGCCCTCCGAACGCTTTTATAATACTGTTCAGCAAGCCATACATAGGGTTATATATGTACATCCAGATAGCAGAGCTGGCCACTACCGGCACAATGGAAGGGATATAAAATATGGTACGGAATACGGACAGTCCCTTCACTTTTGTATTCAGCAGCATCGCTATCAGCAAAGGAACACACGTTACCAGCGGGACGCTGAGCAGCGTATAATATGCCGTTACCTGAAGCGATTTGATTACAAGCGGATCCTTGAAAAGATTCACATAATTCTTCAGGCCAATGAACTCCTGAGGCGTTATCACATCCCATTTTGTAAGACTAATCCACATGCTGAACAGCATGGGGCCGAAATTAAAACAAAGCAGACCGATAATTGCAGGTGCAATAAAGAAATATCCCCACTTCAGCTGCGTTCTGTCCTTTAACGACATCTTTTTCTTTCTTTTCATGATTTCTTTTTGCCCTCCAGTCCACGCCCGGCCTTTTACGGACCGGGCGCCCTGCACTATTTATTTCCAGTAACCATCTATACTGTCGGACAAATCCAGCGATTCCAGAGCTTCTTTGGCAGATACCTCTCCCAGCCACACATTGTCCAAAGCCGGAACAATTGTATTATCCACGATAACAGGGAAATTCTTCACTCTGACATTGTCGCCCAACACGGTATTTTCAGCCTGCAGAATGCTCTTAAACGCTTCACACATCTGTGTCGCATCCACCTTGGTATAAGTGGATATCCACTTCTGTTCATTTTCCCCTCCGTCAAATACCTCCAGCGTGTGAGGAAGGCCGCCGAGAGAAACACTCTGATCCAAAGCCGCCTGTATGGAATTGGTAAAGTTGGTAAAATACTGATAGAAATCAAATGCTTCCTTCTTATCTGCAGCGGCAGGCGACATACATAATCCCGCTGTCCAGCTGATATCAGCAGGATGCTTAAATGCCGGAATAGGTGCCACACCTACGTCAAAACCTTCATTGGTATAGTTGGCGAGTGCCCATCCGCCGTCAATTACCATAGCAACCTGACCGTTCATTAACATGGCGGATGCATCGGAAAAAGCGCCTTTAGCCATGGCACTGGAGGGTGCGCAATGAATCACATTCCCCAAATCGGCAATAGACTGAATCACTTCGATACCGGCTTCCGACCGGATCCCAAGCTCTGTGCCTTCTTCGTTAAGTATGCCTACATCGTTCGTGTGCAGCAAAGCGATATACTTCGTCCAGTCCGTTGGCATCATAGTGCCATATACGGTGATATTATCCGGGTCAAAGCCTGCATCCTCAGGGCCGTTGCCATTGCTGTCTTTGGTTATCTTTTTGGCGTTTTCCACAAATTCATCCCATGACCAGGGCTTTGAGGCATCTGTGGAAGGAAGCGCTATTCCGTTCTGTTCCAGAAGCTCTTTATTATAATACATGCACATTGTCGTTACATTATATCCCACTGACCATACATTTTCATCTGTGGAAAAAATGGCGGAATCCACAGAAACATCGGACGGATTAACACCCGCTTCCTCATATAAAGGCTTCAGGTCCAGCAGCGCCCCCTTTTCTCCCCATTCGAATACATTTCCTTCGGGAAGATTAAAAATATCCGGCATACTACCGGCTGCCGCCATTGTATTGATTTTACTCAGATACTCCGCATACGGGATATAATTTTCTTCAATATCAATATCCGGATTCTCTTTTTCATATTGTGCTACAATTGCCTTGTCAAATTCCTGCTCGGCATCCGAAGCCCACATATAAAAAGTGACCTTTTTCTTTCCTCCCGTTGAACTGTCGGCCCGGGACGCTTCTGTCTGTCCCTGATCGGCCGCACTCCCGGCTGTTGCCGCGCTGTTGCCGCCCCCACAGCCTATACATGTACATACCATACAAATTCCCACAAACAATGCCAGTAACTTCTTTTTCATTTTTAACCTTCCCCTTTCCTATCAGTTAATATCTTCGTCGACATGTATATAATATTAATTTAGGGGAGCCTTTTCTAGTACAATATTGTCATTAGAATAGCATAATATTATTGCCTGTGCGGCTGAGAACCATCCGGCCGGCTCCTTACTGCCCCGGCCGGATGGTTCTCAGCCGCACAGGCGGTACTATTTTCAAGGACTGCAAAACAAAAAAACAGAAAGCCGCATGGTTTCATGCAGACTTTCTGTATCCTCCTGTTATTCCCCGCCGCAGGTATTCCTGTATTCCCGGGGTGTCAAATCATAAACCTTTTTAAAGCTTCTGGCAAAATAGTTTGGATCATTATAACCGACCATAATTGCTATATCTGAAATGGAAAGGGGCGAGGATTCCAGAAGCTCTCTTGCCTTTTTCAGGCGCATATTTTCCAGATACTGCATTACGGTACAATTCTTTTTTTCCTTAAACCGCTTTGCCAGATATGTCGGAACCACATAAAATTCGCCCGCCAGTTCGCTTAGATTAATTTCTTCTTTATAATGCTGTCCGATATATTGTATGACCTTGTCAACCAAGTCACTCCTCGACAGGATTTCTCCAATCCGGATATTGATTTCCTCCGAATAGGTAACGAGCCTGGCCATCATTTCTTTTTTATTCCCGAAAGCTGCCGTGGCAAAGGGAAACAGCTCCTGGCGGAGCCTGACGGGAAGCTGCAAATCATACTTCGTATATTTATTTGCTATCAATAATACAACCGACTGATATACCTGTTTAATTAAATTACAATAGGTTTCTTTTACAAATATCGGCTTCATTATTTCGTCCAGACATTCGGTATACTTGTTTTCCTTTGCATTCTCCAGTGCCGCATCAAATGCTTCATAGAAAATACCGGGCTTTTCATAAATCTGGTTTTTTATCTTCATAACCCGATATTCCGGATGGTAAAACCGGATATTCAAGGTATCCTCAAACTGTCCGATCATCTCTTCCGGATTCCTGCATTTACCGGTCATATATACAATCTGGCGAGCATGGGAAAAACAGTTTCTTCTTGTTATAGCTTCGATTTCTCTTCCGGAACAGATTATTCCCTCCCAAATGAGCAGCAGGATATCCGTTACGCCATAAAAACGAACGGCATTCCACCCCTGTCCGCCTTCCATAACCGCCAATTCCTGTAAAAAAGACGCAGCCCTGCTGCCTATCTCTTTTCCTCTGATTAAGAAATACGTTCCTTCCGTATCTTTTTGTTTTTTCAGATGAAGAAAGTCTGTCCAGGATCGTATGTTTTCTTCTTTTTTCTCTTCCTTGTCTCTTTCCTCTTCCAGCTGTCTGCAGACATCGCACAGCATATCTGAAAACTCCTGCTGCAGAATAGGTTTCTTAATATAATTGATAACACCAAGCTGTATCGCTTTTTTCATATAGGCAAAGTCATCGTAACCGCTGATTATAATAAAACGGGTCCGGACCTCCGGATACCTTTTCCGTATTTTTTCTATAAAATCCAGGCCATTCACTACAGGCATATTAATATCCACGAAAAAAATATCAGGCTGTTCCTTTTCATAAAGCTCCAACGCTTCCACACCATTGCCTGCCGTTCCCACCACATCCAGTTCCATGCCGCTGCTGCGGATTCTCTGCATAATACTCTTAAGGACATATTTTTCATCATCGGCGATACCTATTCTATACATATGGTTTCTCTTCCCTTCTTTCCCCTTCTTCAGGGATTTCGAGTTCAATTCTTGTCCCGTACCCCGCAGTGGAAATTATTTTTACATGGAAAGCTTCCCCGTATTCGAGATACATACGCTGTACCACATTTTTAATTCCTATATGGTTTGCTTCCGCCAGGCTTTTCATGGGGTTTTCAAAAATACCGCGTATTTCCGTTTGCAAAGACGCAAGCTGTTCTTCCTCCATACCGTTTCCGTTGTCCATCACCCCAATATGGAGCTTGTCATTATTCTGCCGTATTAAAATCGAGATACAGCACTCCTGCTGTTTTCTCTGGAATCCATGTTTTATTGAATTTTCCACTAACGGCTGCAGGATAGCTTTCAAAAAAGGGGTATCCATCAGTTTGTCATCCACATCACAGAAATAGGAGAGATCATTTATTTTATATTTCATAATCAGAAGATACTGCATGGTATAATCAAGCTCTTCCCGAAGTGTGATCCATTTGTTCTGCCTCAGATTATATCGGTATAGCTGCCCAAGAGTCTCACACACTTTTACAGCCGATTTTTCCTTTTTATTAATTATCAGACTGTTTATAATTTCCAGGGTATTAAAAAGGAAATGAGGGTTAATCTGCCTTTCCAGGATTTTTATTTCTGCATCCTTCTGCAGTGCACTGATCATTTTATTTTTCTCTATCAATGAAAAAATCGAGCCGGACATTTCATTAAAACCATCTATCAGTTCGCCTATTTCATCGAAATATGTATTCTCTATCTGAATCCCTATATTATTGTTACGTATTTCCAGCATGGCATCCGCACAGTCCAGGATTGGGTTTGTCAGATACCTGGATACCGCGGCCGCCACCACTATCAGCAGACATCCCACAAAAATAAGAACGCCTACAAATACAAAAACCATCATGGGATTGTTCATTTGCTGGAACTTCTCATCCACCACGGTAATCAGGTTCCATTTAAAAAAATCTGTTTCAATCTGCGTCTTGGAAACAAAAAAACGATTCTCCATCTTAGTCACACGAAAAGGCATCGCCCTTATCTTTCCTTCCAGATCCGTATCCTCCGGCAGCCCGGAGCAATCAAGCCCTCCATCCGGATCTTCCAGCGCAAGCCAGGTCCCTTCATAGCTTGTATCCAACAGCTTATATATATTTTTCAATGGTATGGTAATAACCATGAAACCGGTTCTTTCCAGCGTATTATAATCGTGGACAACATAATAAATTGTCATATTCCATTCCGGATGATTCCTATATATCCCCTTGTCGCTGCCTTCTCCTATCTCCACATATTTTCCGTTTGCTAACAGCTCCTCATACCAGTCCTTCTGCTCAATATCCACACTATAATCAAGCCGATAGCTATCCGTTCCAGTTACCCTCGTCCCATTTAATGCAATAACGGCAAACTGGTTTCCCTCATATAAGGTACTTAAGCTGCCCAGAAAAGCTCTGGCATTTTCCTCCATTTCCTGTCTGCGCTGGACGGATACGCTTTTTTTAAATATATCCTGCATCCAGTTACTGTAACACATATTATAAGCCAGACTTTGCATATTTTCAAAATAGCCCTCAATCCCCTCTACTTTTTCAGCTTCCATACTCTTCACATGCTTTATAACCGTACTTTTCCAGGTGTTGCTGTATAGGATGCCAAATACAATTGATGTAAACAAAACCGCTCCCAGAAAAGTACACATTACGAAAGTAACCGTTTTCTTTTTTAGTCCCATATGCATAAAACGCGCCCTGGTTTCTTCCGTAAAATGCCTGAATTCAGAACCTAATAATCCTTTTTTCACCTTCCTGCCCCCTTCCCAAAATCGATGAGTTCATTATAGCATTGCAGATCCGGCAATGCTACTACGGAAAGGATGTCTCCGTCTTCCATATTCTCTTTATACAACTTTGCACGAAAAAAGGAACAGCTGCTTAAGAGCCATTCCTTTGATTCCATTTCACACGTTGTTTTTTAATACTTCAGCCCTTTTACATGCGCAAGCGCCCTGTCATAGGTTTCCATATCCGGCAGATGCTCCAGCAGTACAGGAAGATCCCTGCCGAGTTCTGCAATATGCCGCAGATACATCCCCAAATCCACACAGCCCTCTCCGGCAGGGACCTCATGGATAGCCACCGTGGTCCCGTTTTCCATTAAGCAGTCCTTCAGATGGCAGCTCCTGATACGGCTGCCCAGCAGGGAAAATGTCCTGTCGGCCAATTCCTCCTGGTGAGTATAATTCCAGGGATCCTTTATAAAATTCACCATATCCATATGAACAGCAAAGCTTTCCCTGTCCACATCCTTTACAAACTGCAGATACTGCTCCGGAGAGTCCGGCAGCATCCACTGCATCGGCTCCAGCGCATAACAGGTATATTCCGGCTTTACGGTATCGCAGAGGCTTCGTATGAATTCCACATTTTCTTCGTACAGATCCCGGGAATAATTATCCCCATAGCAACCGTACCATACGGTTCCCGCTGCTCCTGAAACATTCACACAGCACTCCGCCCGGACATAATCGGCAAGCCGGAACTGCTCCAGACAGGCTTCCCTTGCAAGACGTGCCTCCTCCGGTACCGTATGGTGGGGCGAATTCCATACCCCTACCTCAGCAATCATGATGTCCCGTTCATGGGCCGCCTTTACATAAGCATCGATCACGGAAACCGGCGCCTTATAATTTACCGGAAAGGAAGCCGCCCGGTACCCCTTTTCAGCCAGAATATCCGCCCATTCTTCCGGTGTCCGGTGCGCCGGTACAGCATTCAAACCCAGTCTCATCTTATCATTACCCCCGTTCCCTATGGACTTTTTACCATTATATACCGTATCCGGTATGAGGTCAAAGCACTGGCCCTCTTTATTTACAGATGACATAAAAAATATCGGCGCAACCAGACTTTTACCGGCTACCGATAAACCCTGCCTATTAAAAAGGAGCAGCAAGAGAAGCAACTCAAATTTATTTTACTGAATATCTTTAATTTTCCAATAGCCTGTTTTTTTGGAACCAACCCTCATAATAATTTCTGCTTCCCGTAACTGTCTTGTTACACGCCTGACTGTGCTTTCGCTAATTTCTAATTTATCACTAATTTCTTTTGCTGTTATATATGGTTCATCTGCCAATATCAATAAAACTTTTTCCATTAATTCATTTAATCGGTCATTTAATCGGTCATTTAATCGGTCATTTAATCGGTCATTCCTTATATAAGTTATTGGCTGCGGTTTTTCAAACGGGAAAACTACCTTTATAAAATGATCCGATATATGAAACACACTACGATCATAAACCCGTAAAATTCGGCTCATTCCAGAACCAAGCTGCTCCACTAATCCAACATCTTTAAATACTCGCATCAGTTCACGGTTTCTCGGCATACTGCTGCAGCTATAAAAATCTTCTTCACTTTGACCCGGAATTAAACCACCATATGATGTCATTTCAATTCGGTTACTAAATATTTCAAATACAGGAGGTATTTCGCGGGAATAATCATTGTGAACAATAAAATTTATAATTGCTTCTCTCAGTGCCACGGAATTTATCAAATTATTCTCAATTCTTTTCGTACTGGTTACTGTGGCATGAGTCACATTTTCAATCTTCATCTTTTCCAGTACACTGTTTGCAGCCTTTATTAAAGAACAATATCCATATTCTTCATTTTCTATTAAATCAACTTTGTCTGTTCCTGCGTACTTGGCAACTTTGATAGAGACACCATTTTCATCTGCCAACAGATATGCGATGTAATTATATTTTCCTTCCAGTGTTAATAGCTCCAAACTACTGGCAAACTGTTTATTTAATTCCAGTCCACGCTCCTGATAGTAAATCTTCAGCTGCGCAAAATTCAAATCCTGTCGTGGTGAAAGAATATTACGGAGCGTGGTATGGATCCGTTTTGCATATAATTCATCTATCATAGCTGTTGTCATAGGTTGTGTGGACGTTCCAATTCTTGTATAACAGCCGTTAGGAGACATTCCATGATTCTTAATATAATATGGTTTTTCAATACCACTGGATACCAATACTTTTATAACCTGTATCCCCTTTATCTGCTCAGTAATAATATCAAATAATCCCAACGTAGATGGCAGAATATTATTTTTAATGCGATCTGCAATTTTTAACTGTGTGCTATCCAAATCAATTCCGTCAACGGGACAACCATTATCGTCCAAACCAATATACAGAATCCCCCCTTCACGATTATTTAAAAACGCAACTATTTCCCTTTCCATCTTATCGTTGAGTATTGCTTTGAATTCTATACGGTTGCTTTCTTGAAGCACATGACTCCCTCCTATCAGGTAGTATCTTTGGAAATATCAGACACAAACAGTATTTCTTTTCATTAGTATAGCCGTATTTACCACTAATGTAAACGGAATCCGTGACTTTCCTACAACCATCGTACAGCCGACATCACGAAGGCTAAAGGCGGCATCCGCACATGACTGGGATACTTATTATTATACTATTCCCTTTTGCAAATGAATCCCAAGTCCGTTCCCCAGCTTTTTCCCCTCCAGCAGATATTGCTTTGCCGCCTTCTGCAAGCCGGTATTCTCCGGGTATTCCCGGGGTTCAGGCAGCACCTTCCCGAAAATCCGCCATTCCGCTTCCGTCCCTTCCGTATCTGTCTGCAGAAGGGAAAACAGTTCCTGAAACCGTATAATATTGGAATCCGGCTTGAGCAGCTCCGTCAGGCCCGGGTACAGAAGCCAGGAATGGCACAGGTATGGGATTTCCTGTCCAAACCATGTATAGGCCTGCCGGAAGGATTCCTCACAGTCCTCTTTTATCAGGGGATCCCCCTGGGGAATATGCACCTGGATAACAGGCGTTCCCATGGGGATATGGTAAACCTTTCCCTCCACGGTGCCTGTGATATCTCTCTCCGCTTTCGTGGTCTGGAATTGCAGACGCCCCAGCCTGAACACCGTTAAATTCAAATGCAGGCTGAACCAGCCGTACTCGTTTATCCCATATTCCCCATACTCCCGGAAGCAATTTTCACACCAGTATGTAATATCCCGGAAGGTATCCCAATAAACTTTTTCCTTAATCCCGCGCTGCACATATACCGGATAAACCTCACAGGCAAGCCGGCACAGACAGGCCAACATCCACAGCCGGAACGGTTTCTTTTCCTTTATTCTGTCACAGAAGGCTGTGTAATCCGTTCTGCACAGTTCCCGGATACGGGTATATTCTTTTTCTTCTATAGGTAAAGAAAGGATCCGATCCACGGCTTCCTTCTCCAAACCGATCCCTTTACAGAACTCCTTCAATTCCATATGTATTGCCCTCCATGCAGGTTATTGCTTGTTTCACGTTTTTTCATCCTCCCCCACTGTTATAGAAAAAGACTCTCTGTCAGCCATAATTGATTGACAGAGAGTCCAGATCCGTTATTATTAAGTGCCGGCAACCGGACTTGAACCGGTACGGGATTGCTCCCGAGGGATTTTAAGTCCCTTGCGTCTGCCAATTCCGCCATGCCGGCAGACCATCCGCAGCCTGTGTGCAGCTGCTGCACATACCTGCGGATAATGGATGGAGGTGGATTCGAACCACCGAAGCAATTTGCAGCAGATTTACAGTCTGTCCCCTTTGGCCACTCGGGAATCCATCCATTTTCTATTGCCGGAGACGGATATCCGCCTCCAACAATATACATTTAACCATACCTTTATGGGAATTGCAAGAAATTTTTTCGGTACGTTTTTAGATCCGAAACAGTTTAGACAAGCCGGAACTGTTACTTAAATCCTCCGGTTTCCTGACAGGCTCATTTCTGTGCTGCAGGATGATACCCGAAACAGGAGGAAGCGTCACCGTTATTTTTCCCGCGTTTACCGGATAAGCCACCGGTTCCGTTTGGTAACCGTCCCTTCCGGTGAACATGAGCCTTGTCATCTGTGATTCCCTGGGTATCCCCAGTTCCCAGACGGACAGCTCCTTCGTCATTTCATGGTCATTGTTGTTGATAAGTATGATGGAATGGTTATCTTTTGTAAAACGGGCGTAACCAATCATGTTATAGCCGGTGAGCATCCATTTGATGGATCCGGTTTTGAATTCCAGGTTCTCCTTGTGCACACGGATGATATCCCTGTGGTAGGCTATCATCTCTTTATCCTCTCTTCCCCAGGGATACGTGCGCCGGTTATCCGGATCGGTGAAACCGCACAGTCCCGCCTCATCTCCGTAGTAAATGGTGGGTGCGCCGGGCCATGTCATCTGGATCAATACCGCCTCCCTCATTACCGCCCCGTCCACTCCCTGATTGGCCGCATCCGGTCCCAGGGTATTCATACGGCCCACCTTTTTGTTGGTGCGGGTCAGGAAACGGGAATGATCATGGTTGGATAGCTCATTCATGGCGACCTGAAGAGAAGGGGTGGCAAAGCACGCGCTGTGGTAACCCATGGCCCCCCAGAAGCTTTCCCCGTTCCCGAACAGATCCTGCCGGTAGTCGTCACTGTGCTTCTGCATCCCGGTAAGAAACCATGTAACCGGTTCCATAAAAGCGTCATAATTCATCACCGTATCCCACTGATCCCCCTGGAGCCAGGAGGAAGGATCCCCGTAATGCTCCGCCAGAATAATCGCGTTGGGATTGGCACTTTTAACGCTTCTGCGGAAATCCCGCCAGAAACGGTGGTTAAAATCCGGGGAATGGCCCAAATCGGCAGCCACATCCAGTCTCCAGCCGTCTGCATTAAAAGGAGGGGAAACCCATTTGGCGGCAATTTTCATAATGTATTCATACAGCTCCCGGGAGCCTTCATAGTTCAGCTTGGGAAGGGTATCATGGCCCCACCAGCCGTCATAGGTGGGGTTATAGGGAAACCGGTTCTCATCGTGGAACATGAAATAATCATGGTACGGACTGGCCCTGTCGATAAAAGCGCCTTTGGCATAGCCTTCCCTGCCCTCGTAAATCCGTTCCCGATCCAGCCATTTATTAAAGGAGCCGCAATGGTTGAACACACCGTCAATAATGACGCGCATCCCTCTCCGGTGGGCTTCCCTTACCACCTTGATAAACAGCTCATTGCTGGCCTCCAGGTTCGCCCTGTTGGTCACGCGGTTGACGTAACGGCCGGCAAAACGGTTTTCGTGCTGCCAGTCCGGAAGAAGATCCCCTTCTTCCGATACTATTTTGCCCACATGGGGGTCAATATAGTCATAATCCTGTATGTCATATTTATGGTTGGACGGCGATACGAACAGGGGGTTAAAGTAAATCACATCGATTCCCAGATCCTGCAGATAATCCATCTTATCCAAGACACCCTGCAAATCCCCTCCATAAAAATCCCTCACGTCCATTTGGGAAGGATACCGGTACCAGTCTTCCACCTTTCTGGATTTATCGCCGATATAATGGTATTCTCCCGTAAGTACATCATTGGCGGGATCGCCGTTATAAAAACGATCCACATATATCTGATACATCACCGCGCCTTTTGCCCAGGCCGGTGTGGAAAAACCGGGGATAATACAGAAATAATAATGCTCCTCGGTCTGCTTTACCACGCCTCTTGTATCAAAATAACACCTTGCTTTTCCCGACTGTACTTCAAAGTAATAGGTGATTTTATCGTTATCCAGCTGCTGCCGGTATTCGTAATAGTCAAAAAGAGAATCTGACGATGCTTTGAACATCAGATTCTTCTGGCCCTGACAGACAAAAAATACCCGGTCCAGATTGTTCTTTTTTGCCCGGAAGGAAATAGTCACTTCACTGTATGGTGCCGGTTCTGCCGGTGATATGAAATTTTCGGTCGTATCACTGAACAGAGCTCTTTTGCTGAGGACCGGCCGCATGCTGCTGATATACTGATGCTGTTCGCCCCGCAAAAACCGTTCAAAATTCATAATACAAACACCCTTGCTCTCATGCATTCCATGGTACGTACCCGGAAATGCCTAATTTTGGAGATATTCCTTTTCCATTGTAACGTAAAGCCCGCTTACATTCAAGCTTTTTCCCTTCCTGACGGACAGTAAAAAAGACAGCTTTTTATGGCTGTCCTTTTTAGAGAAGGTATTTCTTATGGGGTATAGCAAAAAACTATATAATGTATTGGGGGGGGTTACGAGTATTATAATAGCAAACCCAATCTATTTTGTACATACCCAGAATTCACAAATATCACAAATTCAGCATACCATTTTTGGTACTTTTCAACAATTGACTAAATGGTAACTGTATCGAAAAAGGGCTTCTCCTTCCGGAACAGGTCTTCAAACTCTTCCCGGGTGATTTTTTCCTTCTGCAGAAGAAGCTCTGCGGAACTGTGGAGAACCTCCATATTTTCCAGGATAATCTCCTTTGCCTTACTGTAGCATCTGTCGATGATTTCCTTGACCTCTTTATCAATTTCCCCGCTGATGAGCTCACTGTGGGATTTGGCATGGGCCAGATCCCTTCCGATAAACACTTCATCATCATCGTCGTCATAGCATACCACACCGATATTATCGGACATGCCAAAGCGGGTAACCATCTTTCTGGCAAGCTTGGTGGCTTTCTTGATATCGCTGGAAGCCCCGGTGGTAATATCATCAAAAATGAGCTGCTCTGCAATACGGCCGCCCAGGGAAACCATGATTTCTTCCTCCAGCCTGCCCTTTGTCATAAACATATCGTCCCGTTCGGGAAGCGGCATGGTATAGCCGGCGGCGCCGATTCCTGTGGGGATGATGGATACGGTATAAACCGGCCCCACATCGGGAAGCACATGGAACAGGATGGCATGGCCTGATTCGTGGTAGGCGGTGATTTTCTTCTCTGCATCGGAAATAATGCGGCTTCTTTTCTCCGAACCGATCCCTACCTTGATGAAAGCCCTCTGGATATCTTCCTGGGCCACAAACACCCGATCCGCTTCGGCAGCCAGGATAGCGGCCTCATTCAAAAGGTTTTCCAGATCCGCCCCGGTAAAACCGGCGGTCGTCTGGGCGACCTGTTTTAAATTCACGTTTTCGGCCAGCGGCTTATTCCTGGCATGAAGCTTAAGAATATCCTCTCTGCCGCCCACGTCAGGTGTTCCCACACTGATCTTACGGTCAAAACGTCCCGGACGCAGAATGGCGGGATCCAGGATATCCACACGGTTGGTAGCCGCCATCACTATGATGCCTTCGTTCACACCGAAACCGTCCATTTCTACAAGCAGCTGGTTCAGGGTCTGTTCCCTTTCATCATGTCCGCCGCCCATACCGGTGCCCCTGCGTCTTGCAACCGCGTCAATTTCATCGATAAACACGATACAGGGTGAATTTTTCTTGGCTTCCTCAAACAGGTCACGGACCCTGGAAGCACCCACACCTACAAACATCTCCACGAAATCGGAGCCTGATATACTGAAAAAAGGAACATTGGCTTCCCCTGCAATCGCCTTGGCGAGCAGTGTTTTACCGGTTCCGGGAGGGCCCTCCAGGAGAACGCCCTTGGGAATCCTGGCACCGACCTTGGTAAACTTGGAAGGCTCTCTCAGGAAATCCACTATTTCCTGCAGCTCCTCTTTTTCCTCCTTCAGCCCGGCCACATCCTTCAGTGTTATTTTATTCTCATTTCCCACGCTCATTCTGGCACGGCTTTTCCCGAAATTCATCATTTTGTTGCTGCCGGCACCTGCCCCTGCATTCTGGGCATTCATCATCATAAAGAAAAATACCATGATGACGACGCCGACCACCAATACAGGCAGCATGGAATTCATAAACCAGCTCTCTCTGGGCACATCACGCACCACCGGATCAATACCGCTTTCTTCAAATAGCGTTATGGCTTCCTCCACGTTCGTCACGTAGACGGTACGGTTATCCCCGCCCTTGAGCATTACGGTGACGGAGCCGGTGGGGGTTTCCTTATTCTGGCTGATAACGGCGCTGCTTACATTACCTGCCTCCAGATCCTTTTCCAGCGCCCCTCTGGTATAATTGTCCTGCATCTGGTTCATGGAACTGGACCACACCATCAGAAGAAGCGCTCCGAGCAGCAAAATAAAGATCAGATTAAAGCCCCTGATATTTTTTCCCAATGTCTTTCCTCCTTTTTCAGAAGATCCCTGCAGCCTCAGGCGCATGCCAATCTTCTTTTTTTTCAAACGAAGAAGCTGCTTTACGCAGCTTCTTTATCAATTAATCATCAAATTCCACCACACCAATGTACGGAAGATTTCTGTATCTCTGGTCATAATCAAGCCCGTAGCCCACCACGAACTCATCTGGAATCCGGAAGCCGGTATAATTCACATTTACTTCCACAACTCTTCTTTCCGGTTTATCGAGAAGGGTGCACAGCGCCAGGCTCTTTGGCCCTCTGTCCCGCATCATTTCCATCAGATAGCTCAGGGTCCTGCCGGAATCCACGATATCCTCCACAATGATAACTTCCTTATCCTTCAGAGGTTCATCCAGATCCTTCACGATTTTGACAATACCGCTGGATTTGGTGGAGCTTCCGTAGCTGGATACGGACATGAAGTCCAGGGAAACCGGAACGGTAATCCTCTTGGCAAGCTCACACATAAAAAAGCTTCCGCCCTTCAGCACGCACACCAGATGGACCTGCTTTCCCGCATAATCCCTGCTGATCTGATCGCCTATCTCCTGGATTCTCGCATCCACTTCTTCTTCTGGTAGTAAAACCCTGACTCTTTCAGCCATTTTCTTTTCCTCCTCTTATGTGTATACGGAGTACCCATTTCGTGTCTTCCGTTACCTTCACTGCACTGCTTATGCGGTGCCCCACAACCCAGAGGATATGGCTGCCGTCCGCAAGCAGAAGCAGATTTTCTCTTTTCTCTGCCGGGATCTTTTCCTGGATCAGGTAATCCTTCAGTCGTTTCTTCTGAAGCCTGTCATTGATGGCAAGATAGTCCCCCGGCCGTCTGGTCCGAAGTACCAGAGATTCTATTCTATCATAATCCAACCATTTCGTACATGTTTTTTGTGGAATAATCTGAGAATTTTCCCTTGCAAACACAGAAAATTCCAGGACTCCCGCTTCTCCTGCGTCGATTTGCCAAACGGGTGACTCCTGTTGCGTCTCTTTCTTCCTTTTTTCCAGCAGTTCTTTCCGGATTTCATGGTAAAAAGCGGCTTCCCTAGCGGACTCTTCCCCCGCATCACCGTTTTTTTCCCGCAGGATGACTTCTCCGAAGCTGCGCACCGCCTCCAGCCCATAGGGAAGCACGATCTTCTTTCCCCCCTGTTTATGGAACAGGGCCTCCACGTCACGGATATGGCTCAGCCCGATATCCTTCCCGCCTTTAGATAATTCCTTCAGAACCAGCTTCAGCATATGCGTACGCAGCAGCTCTTCCTCTCTGCCGAAAGCCTCCGCATCGATCCGGATTTCCGGGCCATCGGTATCGCGGCGGCAGCGTCCCAGCGCTTCCCCGGCCATCCGGTTCACGTAGTCTGCCGTCAGCGTGAGCAGCTCCGCTTCCTGTGCCAGATGGACGTCGGCCTCACGGCAGATCTCTTCTTTAGCAAAAGGAAGGATATGGCGGCGGATTTTATTTCTGGTATAAGTATCCGTATCATTACTTTTATCTATACACCAGCTTATGTTATTTTTTTTGAGCCAGCCTTCGATTTCCTCTCTTCCCACACACAGAAGAGGCCTGATAATCGCATCCCTTACGGGGCGGATAGATGCCATGCCGTCCAGTCCGGTCCCCCGGAACATATGGAAAAGCAGGGTTTCCGCCCGGTCATTCCGGTTGTGGGCCACAGCGATCCGGTCCGCCCCGAAATCAGCCGCCGCTTCGGCAAATGCCCGGTACCGGATCTGGCGCCCCGCCTCCTCCACGGAAATCCGCTGCTTCCCCGCCTCCCGTTCCACGTCGGCTTCCGTAAGATAGAAGGGGATTCCCAGCCCCCCGCAGCTCTCCTCCACATAAGCGGCATCCTCCCCCGCTTCCTCCCGGATCCGGTGATTCACATGGACTGCCGCCAGCTTCCACCTGCAGCGGTCCGAAAGCAGGGCAAGCACATGGAGCAGGCAGATAGAGTCCGCCCCTCCGGACACCCCTATCACGATCCTGCTTCCCTCTGCTGCCATATGCTGTTCATCCATATAACGACGGATTTTTTCTATCATTTCTTAATTTGCCTTCAGCCCTTATTTTCTTTTGTAGTAACCGACCAGACCTGTCTGTACGGTTACCTTTTGTATACTATATCCAAAAAACAAGGAAAAGTCAAAAATCCTGTGACCTTTCCCATATTCCCGCAGTCAGAACTGTCATGTCATCCCGTATCCGTCCCTGACACTGTTCAATGGCATATCTCATAATGGAATTGGCAAGTTCTCCGGGAGAAACCGCCCCGATACGGCCGATCATGCTTTCCAGCCGGTCCTCTCCGTCCCCGTCCGGCCAGCCTTCCGTCATTCCGTCGGAAAGCATGATTATGTAGTCGCCATCCATCAGCTGGCAGTCCGAAGGCTTTGCCTGGGCATGTCCGAAAGCGCCCAGCGGAAAGGTTCCCCCGTCTATTTTTTCCACAATACTGCCTCTTTTGATAAAACTCACGGCAGCTCCGGTTTTCATGAAACGGCAGCTCCCCTCGCACAAATCCACGCTGCACAAATCAAGGGTGGGCATGTTTTCTTCCCTGCCCTCACTGGCCACCGCGCTGTTGACCAGCTGCACGGCCATCTCCAGTGGCAGGCCCGCTTCCAGCATGGCTTCCGTCATATCCGTCACCGCCTCGCTGTCCCGGCAGGCATTTTCCCCGGATCCCATCCCGTCCGAAAGAACCATGGTGAAATTCCCGTCATCCGCTTCAAAAAAAGCAAAATTGTCACCGGAAACTTCCTCCGTCTCCTTCACCGCTCTGGCCGTTCCGGTCATATAGCAATAAAAAGGTTCTTCTTCAAAGAAAAAACATAAAGGCGTCTGACCGATAAAAAATGGATTCCTTTTAGCGGAAACCAGACGCATGTCCAACAGCACGGAAAGATAATCTGCGGCATCCTCCACAGTCCGGGACGCTTTTCCCCGGGTTGACAGCAGCACGGAAAGCTCCATACGCCCGTCTCCCTTCTGCACCAGATACACATCCTTCGCCACCAGCCCCTCACCCAAAAGCCCCTTGGCTATCTGCTTCTGCCTCCGGCCCCCCAGGCTGATGAAACGGACCGATTCTTCCGCCACCTGATTCATCATATCCGCCATTTCCTTCAGGTTCCCCGCAAACAACTGCCGGCCCTCCGTCAGCTTTCTCCTCATAAGAAAAACGGCTCTCGTCTGCCTGGCGGCAGCTTCCCCGTCCGCCTCTGTATTTTCGCCCTCTTCCCCGAATATCTGCGCCAGATTCTGAAACGTATCCGCACAAACTTTCATTTTACGCCTGCCATATTCCAAAAGATAAACGGACTGTGCCGTATCCGCCGTGTCCTTGTTTCTCATATTCCATCCCGCCTTTCCTCATTATAGGGCTCTCACTTTTCCGTAACCGTTCAGACAAGTCCGAACCGTTACCAATTTCCATCCATTATAACGGACGGTCTTTGCAGGATTTGTCAAAGCATAGGGGGATGTCCTCATTTTTTTTCCGGTTATTTTTTTCTTTTCCCGCAAGAGCTTATATTTTCAGCGTTTTTTACTGTCAGCTTTTGCGGTTGTGAGTCGCCCGGGGTCGCTTCTTAGAACAAAGAGTCCGGAAGGTTTTTGTTTCATAAGACGCACGTTCCCCGTATGAAGCAAAAAAATACAGCGAAAGCAGGCCGAAGCCCCTTCCGCTGTCCGATTCCATATTTATTCTTCCGGTTTATATATGATTTCCCCTTCATTGACGAGGCCAAGCTTATCCTTGGCTACCTCTTCCACATACTTTTTGGTCTGGGTATATTTCCGGTATTCTTCTATTTCTTCCGTCCTGGCATTTTCCGCATCTATCTGCTCCTGGAGAGCCTTTTCCCGTGCGGCGTAGGTCTCCTGCTTCTGCTTAAGCTCCACACTTTTGAAGGAAACCACAACAAGGAGCATCAGTACCACAGTCAATACCAGGAACATCCCCAGGCGGTTCTGTCTCTTCTTGCGGAAAACCACTTTTCTTTTTACCATATTTAATTAACACCTCTTTGGAAAAGCTGTCCTTCAGCCGCAGTCTCCCGCATCCTTATGTCTCATTTTCTTCTTATTCTGTCTTTTCTCCTGACGTTTACATAAATTCATTTTAATCGCTTTCCTGCATGCAGTCAACCTGTATTTTACCTGTCTGCGGCGTATTCTGGCTTCCCTCGCCGCCCTGCGTGCGCCCCTTCCCGCCAGCACCCTCAGCTTATGCCACACAAAGCGCACAGGGGCAGTCAGCTTCCACAGGAACCTGCCTATCAGGGACAACAGTTTGTTTACCGCTCCGGATACCAGATTTACAAAGGGCCCGCTCACCGTCTTTTTATACAGAAGCATTCCCGCACCCGCGCCGATAACGGAAAACCACCGGAACATCCCGCTATTTTCATAGTAAAGCATATAAAAAATACCTGCCGTTGCCAGAATCCAGAAGGCCAGATCCTCCAGCGAAAGCAGGAACCATCCATGGGGAATGATTCGTCTGAGTATACGAAACAAATCGTAGATAAAGGTAATAATAACTCCCAGGAGGAAGGAGTGCAGCATGAAAACTCCTTCTCCTGCAATTACCGGGCTCACGGCGCACCTACTTGAAAAGCCTGGAGAAAAGGGATTCCCCTTTTCCGCCATAGCCGGTGTTCTCCGAATAAGTGAAGCTGTCTATTTTACCGTCCACATCCACCTCGCCCTTATCGAGCATAAGCCGGCTCACATGCAGATCGCTCCCTTTTATCATGAGCATCCCCTGTTCGGTTTCCAGGAGAACCTCCGCCACATCAAAGGAAAGCACGTCGCAGACACCGCTGATATTGCAGATTCCTCTGTCCGTCAGAACCAATTTATGCTGTCTTACTCTGGTGGTATTCAAATCTTCCATAGCTGGGGCCTCCTCACGTGTTCTTATAGAATATATGTGAGGAGGCCCTTATTTATGACTGTATTATACCCGGCCGTCTGCCGTCAGACTGAAAATCCCGATTCCAGCTTCCTGATTTTCTCCCCCAGTTTCCCGCGAAGCTCTTCCAGCCACTGCGGCTCCTCCCCGGTTACCGAACTGACGCAACGGATAAGTCCGGCATAGGAATACAGATTCACAAACCTGCGCATAAGCGGCAGAAGCGCCTGGGTTTCCTCCGTATAAGAATATTCTCCGGCATAGCCTTCCAGAAAAGACGTCCATGCCGTTTCCAGACTTTCTCCTTCCAGCTCCTGGGCAAGGGAATCCCGCACCTGCTCCAGATCCAATCCATACCAGCAGTAAATCCCATCGTCAAAATCTATGACACTGCATTCCTTTTTCCCCTCATCCCAGAATACATTATCGGGTTCAAAATCATAGTGGATCAGCCCATAGTTCCCTTTTGTCACGGGCAGGCCGTCCAGAATAGCCTCCACCGCGGCCAGCTCCGCAAATGCCTGCCCGCAGCCATGATATTCCTCCAAAGTCTTTGCGATCCATTCCAGAATATCCTTATGGTTCCGCTTCTTCACTTCGGGAACGTATTCCGCAGAAAGGGCATGCAGCCTGCCCAGGGCGCTTCCATAGGCAAGCATCAGCTCCCGTCCATAACCGGTTTCCGATAGGGGTATCCCATCCACCTTCTCAAAAACTGCTGCAAAATACGTTCCGTATCCGGTATCTGCCGTCACCAGATCCTCTCCCGACAGAGCCTTCACCGGTTTCATGGCCGGATACCCCTTCTTCAGCAGATAGTGTATAAACTCCAGCTCTCCCCTGATATCCGTCTCCACTTTCTCACTCACCGGTGCCATACGCAAAAAACAAACCTTGCCCTGTCTGGTAAAAGGATATACCGCGTTGGAAGAAATACGGAAATAAGCCAGCATTTCCTCCAGGTTTTCCTCGTCATGCTCCCAGCAGGCCAAAACCTCCCTTGCCAATTCGTAATTTTCAAATAAGTATACAAGCTTCAGCATTTTCTAACCCTTTCGTGTACATAAAAAACAGCACTCCCGGAAAACAGAAGCGCCGTAAATTTACCACTCCATATAAAAGGATGAATGCTGTCAGAATTATCCCCTCACGTGAGCCGTACGTCTTTGCTTTCCGGAATTCCTATTATCAGTTTTCTTCATAATACGACTCACCTGCCTTTCTGATTATAATAATAGAAAAAACTGTTGCAAAAGTCAAGGGTATCCCGGCAAATACGGATATTTACTGTCCTCTGTAGTAACAGCCCTTTCCACGTCTGTCTGCTTACAGATACCGGAACAGTTCCTTTGCCTCTTCCTTCCTCACCGTCTCCTGCACATCCAGAACTTCCACCTTCACATCTTTGTTTCCGAACTGAATGGTAATAATGTCCCCTTCCTTTACATTGGAAGAAGCCTTAGCCGGCTTATCATTAATCAGCACACGTCCGGCATCACACGCCTCATTAGCTACTGTGCGCCTCTTTATCAGCCGGGATACTTTTAAATATTTATCCAATCTCATGTATTTCCTCCTCCGGTTTTATATTCCTCCAAAACGCCTCCCACGCGCCGCAGGCAATACCGATATTCAACAAAATGGCTGCCAAAAACAAATTGGCAGCCACCGATACTTGTCCATTATAAACGAATACGTGCAACTATTCCGTACCTTTGCAGTAACTGCACCGGCCTGCCGAACAGTTATGGATCCATTCCGATTATGCGTTCAGCATATCCTTTAAAGCTTTTCCTGCTTTGAACTTAGGAGCTTTAGAAGCAGCAATCTTCATAACTTCACCGCTCTGAGGATTTCTTCCTTCTCTGGCTGCTCTTTCAGATACTTCGAAGGTACCGAAACCTACCAGCTGTACCTTTCCGCCTTTTTTCAGTTCATCTGCCACTACATCAGTAAAAGCTTTCAGAGCTTTTTCTGCATCCTTCTTGGAAATTTCAGCTGCGTCAGCCATAGCTGCTACTAATTCTGTTTTGTTCATTATGAACTCCTCCTGTAATCACTGTAAATTATTTCTGTATGCAAAAGAGTTTAATCTCTCAGACACTATATTATATATATACGTTTATGCCCCCTTTGTCAAGTATTTCCCTTGAAAAACCTGGGTTTTTGGGATAAATTTAACCTTTTTTTAATAAAGAAGCTGTCAAAAAAAGACGCACCGCCGATTTTACGTGTGCGTCTTTTTTGTCGATTTTACATCTATTTTAATACATTGTCCAGAAAAGCTTTTTTTTCAGCTTCCTGTTTGAGTAAATTCTCCAATTTTTCCCTGTTTCTCCCGGGTATCCAGGCCTTTCCGTTGTTATAATAAAAGTTAACAATTTTCCAGAATTTTTCCGGGTAGGAAAAGCGGTAATAAAGCTGCATCCGGTCCTCTTCCGTCAGATTTCTTTCGGTTTCATAGGCTGTCAGTATATTCAGGCCCAGGCTGACCGACCAGCTGTTTTTCTCCAGAAGCTTCCTGAGAAACAGATAAAGATCACGGACAGGGTTATCCAGCAGATACTTTTCAAAATTGATGACGGAAAAGCTTCCCTGGGTAAATAAAAGGTTATGGTACTGGAAGTCGCCATGGCAGAAATTACCATTGGTCCTCACGGTGTTTTCATCAAAGGCTGCCGTACATTCCCGGAGTTCCTCCACGGCGGACAGGGCTTTTTCGTAGAAAAAATCATAATGATGAAGAAGGTAGATTTCGAATTCCGTTTTCTGGCCTTTTTCCCGCAGATAACGGCGTACCTTCTTCAGCTCCCGGTTATGCTTGATATATTCATTTTCCATGCAGAAAGCGGGTACATCATAATCCCGGGCAAGCCCGGGCAGGCACATGGCCTTATGAAGCTTCCCCAGCGTCCTGGCCGCACTCTGGCACTCCCGCACATCCTTTAGGTTGCATTCCCTGCCTTCAAAATAGGTCTTCACTATGTAAGGGACCCGATCCTGATCAAAGGTGATCAGTTCCCCTTCCTTGTTTCTTTTGAGCTGTTCCACCTGGGAAAAACCACTTTCCTTCACGGACTCCAGCAGTTTTTCCTGTATCTCCAGCCGGGCTGAAGGGCCTGTATACTCCTTCAGGATAAACCAGCCCTCCTGGGTTTCTCCCAGAAGCGCCCCTCTCCCCTTTATTATCCGAAGAAGCTCTATTTCATAATTTTCAAAAACGCTTGCCGATCTGTCATTCACTGATAATACCTCCTGCCTGCTGTCCGGTCAGCGGTAATTTTCTGCCGCTAGGTATTACCTATCATATGAGAGGGAAGCTCAAGTTATGTTTCTTTCGGAAGGTTTGAGAGCAAATATTCTTTGGAATTACGGGAGGGATCCTCCAGGACAAGCTGAAGCAGATCCTGAAGGGCCTGTCCAAGCCTGGGGCCGGGTTTCATGCCGGCCGCAATCAGATCCCTGCCGGTCACGGCCAAATCCTTAAGGGCAAGACAGTCGCCTTCCTCCCGTATCTGTTCATATATAACCTGAAGGCTGTGCAGCCATTCTTCCTTCTGTATGCGCTGGTAGTCGCTCTGTGCCGCCAGATCCGCATGTTTCACCTCCAGCAGAAGAGGGAACAGTTCCTTTCCCACTTTTGCCGCCGCCCGGCGAACGGCTCTTTTTTCCGGCAGGATTTCCATATCGTGCCAGTATACCAGTTCCCGCACCCTGTCTATGGTGTCATTGTCATAGCGGAGCCGTTTCAGTATCTCTTCTGCCATTTTGCTGCTCCATGCGCCATGTCCGCGGAAATGATCGATACCGTTTTCATCCGTGGCGACGCAGTCCGGTTTTCCAAAGTCGTGGAAGAGCATGACAAGGCGCAGTACCCTGTCAGGCCTGACAGCCTGCATAGCCCGCAGCGTATGCTCCCCTACGTTCCAGCAGTGGTGGGGATTTCGCTGCGGGGTCTGCATAAGCCGGTTGAACTCCGGCAGGATGACCCCGGTAATACCGGTTTCCCACGCAAAGATCAGATACTCGGGGTGAGGACTTAGCACAAGCTTTGTCAGCTCGGTCCGGATACGCTCCGCGCTCACCTTTTTTAGATTTCCGGCATGGCCCCGGATAGCCTCCTTTGTCTTTTCTTCTATGGAAAAACCAAGCTGGGCGGAAAAACGCACGGCCCTCATAATCCGCAGGGCATCCTCGGTAAATCGTTCATCGGCGTCCCCCACGCAGCGTACAATTCCTTTTTCCAGGTCTTGTTTTCCGGAAAAGGCATCCACCAGCCCGCTTTCTTCATTATAGGCCATAGCGTTAATGGTGAAGTCCCTTCTCTTCAGATCTTCAATCAGGTTTCCGGTAAAGATTACCTCTTTTGGATGTCTTCCGTCCTCATATTCACCATCCACCCGGTAGGTGGTGACCTCATAACCCTTTTTATGCAGCATGACCGTCACCGTGCCATGCTGGATTCCCGTATCGATGGTACGGCGGAACAGTGCCTTTGTTTCCTCCGGTCTGGCCGAGGTGGTGATATCCCAGTCGTCCGGGGTCCGTGAAAGAAGGGAATCACGGACGCATCCGCCCACCGCAAAGGCTTCATGCCCTGCATCCTGCAAGGTGTGTATTATATAACGGACATCCTCCGGAAGCTGTATGTTCATCTTTTCTGCGTCCCTCCTGTTTCTTTAAACTCCGGCCCGTTCCCGGACCGGTAATGTGTGAAAGCCTGAGTGTATTATATATAATATACCTCTTTTTTAGCAACCTAAAAGCGGATCTGGCTTCGGAAAATAATTTTATTACGGTTCAATCCGTGGCCAGTAACATAATTTTTTCCGCACTGGTACATGCCATAATATCCTTTTGGGATAACTTATAATACTCCATAAGCTTTCCGGGGCCGGTGATGGTCAGCTGGGGGATCGGTTCCTTCATGGACTGCTGCTTTTCCGTCTTTTCTTTTCTGACACCGGCGATGACCTCTTTTAAATGGCTTCCGAAGGCCAGCAGTTGTTCATCCGGCTTTCCCTCTTCCCACAGCAGCCGGTGAACAGATACCGCCTTTTCATATTTCCTGAAGCAGGACTGGTATATATAATCAGTGATATGTGGCACATAGATGGCATACAGCTTCAGGATGCCCAGAAGGCTGTGATAGAGGGCATACCGTGCCCCCACCTGTTCACAGGCGCCATGCTTCTCCGGCTGGTAAAGCCTTTCCTTAACAATTTCAATATAATAATCACAAAAATCCTCCCAGAACAGTTCATCTATTTTTTTCCTGGCCTGTCCTGTCTCGTATTCCTCCAGAAGCGTACCGGCTTCGGAAAATGTCATTTTGATCCGTTCCAGAATCCATTGATCCGCAGGCAGGAGCCTGGGGGCCGGCCCTTCTTCCGGCCGGTAGTCCTCCAGATGCAGGAAAGCAAAGCGGGAAGCATTGTAGAGCTTGTTGAGAAAACGCTTGGAGGGCCTGATATCTTCTTCGGAAAAAAAGGTGTCCGTCCCCAGCTTGGCCCCGGCAGCCCAATAACGGATGGCATCCGCGGAATGGGTTTCGATCAGATCCACGGGGGAAGAGCCGGCATTGCTCTTGGACTTGCTGATTTTCTCCCCGGGCTTTGCCAGGACAAATCCGCTTATCATAATATCTTTCCAGGGAATGTCGCCGGTATGGTACAGACTGCGCACAATGGTATAAAAAGCCCAGGTGCGGATAATTTCATGAGCCTGATGCCGCATACCCATAGGAAGGATTTCTCCGCTCCTGTCATCCGCTTCCTTGTATTTCGCATTGATCAGGGGGGAAACGGAAGAGGTTGCCCAGGTATCAAAAACCGCCGTTTCCGGAACAAATTCCGTACAGCCGCAGGGACAGGCTTCTCCCGGCCCTTCCTCCATGGGATTTACCGGCAGCCGGTCCTCCTTTGCCAGAATAGGTTCCTTACAGTTCCTGCAGTACCAGAGAGGAAAGGGCACTCCAAAATACCGCTGTCTGGAAATGCACCAGTCCCATTTCAGATTTTCCACCCAGCTGATATACCTGCTTTTCATATGGGCCGGATGCCAGCGGATTTCCTCTGCCGCCTGCAGGAACCGTTCCTTTTCCGACAGCACATCAATATACCACTGGCTGGAAGGGATAATTTCCACGTCCGTTCCGCATCTTTCATGGACAGCCACCATATGGGTCATCTCCTCCCTGCGAAGCAGAGTCCCGTCCTTTTCCAGTTCCTCCAGGATAACTTCCCTGGCCTGCTTAACCTTCATGCCGCCGATGAGTGGGACCTCCTGTCCGATGGTCCCGTCAGGACATATCACCTTCTTATAAGGAAGACCATGCTTTTCACACCAGGCCGCATCTGCCGTATCCCCATAGGTTGCGCACATAACCGCACCCGTCCCCTTATCCATGCCGGCCTGTTCGTCGGTGAGGATAGGGATTTCAAAACCATACAGGGGAACACGGGCTTTTTTTCCCTCCAGATGGCGGTACCGTTCATCCAGGGGATTTACAAAAATACAAACGCAGCCGTACAGCAGCTCCGGCCTGGTGGTGGCAATCTGCAGCGTTTCCCCTTCGGTTTCAAATGCCAGGTAGTTAAAAAACGTCTCCTGCTCTTTTGTCTCCAGTTCCGCCTGGGCGATAGAGGTCCGGCACCGGGTACACCATAATACCGGGGATTCCTTTCTGTAAGCTTTTTTCTGTTTTACCAGCTCCAGAAAAGCTCTCTGGGATATCCGGCGGGTGTCATCGGAAACCGTCCGGTACTCCAGGGACCAGTCAACACTGAAGCCCAGGCTCTGCCACATCCGCTTGAAGCCGGCCTCATAGGCATCTATCGTTTCCATACATTTCTCCCGGAACAGGCTTCCGGGCATATCCGCAGCCCGGATCCCCAAATCCTTTTCCACAAGCCGCTCCGTGGGAAGCCCATTGTCATCAAAACCGAAGGGATAAAAGACATCATATCCCTTCATCCGCTTGAAACGTGCGATCATTTCCGCCTGGGTATAGGAAAATACATGACCGATGTGAAGCTTTCCGCTTACCGTAGGGGGCGGGGTGTCAATGGAAAACACCTTTCTATCCCGTCCGTTCCCATACCGGTATATCCCTTCCCTGTCCCACATTTCCTGCAGTTCCTTCTCCGTCTTTCTGAAATCATACTTTTTATCCATTCCGGATACCTCCTTTTTTTCGGCAAAGCCGTGTGTTTACAAACCAGATTGGAAGCGTAAGGGCGGGCGGTAACTATATAGTTCCTTCATAGTTTCATGAAAAAATCTGCCGCAAAAAAAACGCCCTAAGCAAATATGCTTAGGGCGAACAATTGTCCGTGGTACCACCTGAATTCAGAAGAGACTTCTGCACTTTGTACAATACGGGAAAACCGTTCCGTTTTCCGATATCGCTTTCCCTGATAACGGTGGATCTCCGTTGGAGTCTACTTGGAACCACAGCCGGCATACGACCGCCGGTTGCTTCTCCGTTCAATCCAAAGCTCAAAGGCTACTTCCATGTTCCCTTCACGGAGATTTTCACCAGCCATCTCCTCTCTGTTCATCCGGAAGAACATGTACTCCTCCTCATCAACGCTTTTGTCTGAGTCTGTTAACGCTATTATAAACAGGTGCGGCAGGTAAGTCAATATCAAATTTTAGTAACAGTTCCTGTCATATTTTAACGCCTTATAAAGGGTCGTTCCAAAGTCCAGTATCATAATGAGCGCTATCACCAGCAGGAACACTCCGGGGAATCCGGTTATCAGCTTGGTAAGAAAGATATCCTTTTCCTGGAACAAATGCTCCACAGCCGGAATGAGTTCCGGGTTCACCAGCCCCGGTGTGTTCAGAAAGAAGAAAAAGCAGATAAAGCCGAGTATATCGGCAATACCGGTAACCACTGCAAGCCGTCTGGTATATCTGCCTTCAAAATAGCCGAACAGATCCCTGCCCACTCCGAATATCACTATTCCCACCAGCAGGAACCATACGCTCCTTACCGTCCGGGCATCCAGTATAGGGATGTTTACCTTCTGCCCGCCCTGATCCACGATGACACAGATAATTTGGGGCACCACCAGAAAGAGAACGAGGAAAACAATAGACAGACAGACGCCGGCTATCGTCTCCCCTTTTCCGATCCGTTCCTGTTTTACCGGCACGGGGGGAAGATTCTCCCAGCTTCCGTTGATATCCTCCAGGCTTATGCCTTTTCTCTGGAAAAAGGCAAAAAGCAGCGTCACAAAACCAAACCCAAATACCAGTCCCATTATAATACTCCCAAGCCACCCGGCCGCATCCAGCAGATATTCATATAAAAATTTTGTTTTCTGCCAATTATCCATAACTAAGGTAATCCCGCCTGCCAGCAGCATTCCCCCGGCCACCGCCCAAAAAACGATCCGCAGCACATATTTATAGGCGCTGAAGTAGGGCGGGCCGATAAGGCATTTGTCCTTATCCGGGCTGTAGTGGTTCGCCATCTCGGAGGGGGATCCCAGCTCCGCCAGAACAACGCGCAGATCCTTTTCCTCCGCCGGCCGCTCCTGGCAGCGCTCTTCCAGCATATCTTCAATCAGGGTATCCAGCTCCGCGCTGATATCTGACCGCATCTTATGGGGAAGCAGCCTGGATACCGCATATACATATCGTTCCTTTAATTCCTGTACACTCATAATCAACCTTCCTCTCCTTTTCCATCCGGCAGCAAGCATCCAATCATTGAAATCGCTGCGCGACTGCTGCCACAACCTTTCCTTACGGTCTGTGCAGGAAATGCACAGACCTGT
The DNA here is from genome assembly GCA_900548905.1 of uncultured Lachnospiraceae bacterium. Classification (GTDB taxonomy): domain Bacteria; phylum Bacillota; class Clostridia; order Lachnospirales; family Lachnospiraceae; genus Eisenbergiella. The sequence continues at coordinate 47,798 of URMK01000054.1, forward strand.
TCAAACTGTTACAGCAGCTGTTCCATACTTTCTACTGTCCGTCTCCATTGCTTTTTCAGTTTTTCATACACTTCCGTCCCCTCCGGGGTAATACAATAATATTTACGCGGCTTGCTCTCTTCTGTATTCCATTCGCTGATTAACAGGCCCTGGCCCTCCAGCCTTCGAAGCAGCGGATAAAGTGTATTGGTTTCCACCGGCATCCCATATTCCGTCAGGATTGTCACCAGGCTGTAGCCATACCTGGGTTCGCTCAGCTGGCTTAAGACACTCAGCACAATCGTTCCCCGGCGCAGCTCCATCAGCAGACCGGACAGAACCTCTTCTTTTCCCATAGTTCATCCTCACCTTCTTCGCTTGCACTATATTGTTTATTACATTATAGTGTGTGATACACACTATGTCAAGCTGTAAAAACAGCTTCCGTTTTTTTCCTTTGTTATCTGGTTACTGTTCACGGCCCCCTGTGCCGCTGCCCCGTGGTTTTGCCTGCCCGGTT
>URMK01000055.1 GCA_900548905.1 uncultured Lachnospiraceae bacterium
CGGCGCCCCGGAACGGAAAAGGAAGGCCCGCCGGTCCATCGGGCCGGACATTCCGATGAGCCCGAAGGCGTCAAGTATGTCAGATGAGGCTGACATACTTGACCGGTCTCATCTTCATGGCCTGAAAGATCCGGCGGGCCTTCCTTTTCCGTCCCGGGGCGCCGCTCTGCCGGCGGGCGGAAGGCCATTTGGCACCTGCGGAGTCTGCGTTACGAACATATACGGAAAGGAAGAAAGAGTATGAAAATCGGATTTATCGGATGCGGGAACATGGGAGGCGCTATGATGCATGGGATCCTGGATTCCGGAAAATGCACTCCCCGGGAGCTGATGGCTTCCGATGCGCTGGAAAAGGCGCTGGCGGCAAGAAAAGAAGAGATGGGGATCCTCACCACAAAGGATAATAAGGAAGTGGCGGCCTTTGCCGATGTGCTTTTCCTGGCGGTGAAGCCCCAGTATTACGCAAGCGTGATAGAGGAGATTCGGGATACGGTGGGGATGGGGCAGATCGTTGTCACCATAGCGCCGGGCAAAACGCTGGAATGGCTTGCTTCGCAGTTCGGAAAGCCTTTGAAAATCATACGCACTATGCCCAATACCCCCGCTATGGTAAAAGAGGGTATGATGGGCATGTGCCCCAATGAACATGTGACGGCCGGGGATCTGGAAAACGTCCGGGATATCTGCAGCGGTTTTGGCAGGACGGAAATCATCGCGGAGCACCTCATGGATGTGGTGACGGCTGTGAGCGGCAGTTCCCCGGCCTATGTGTTCCTGTTTATTGAAGCCATGGCGGACGCCGCCGTTGCGGACGGCATGCCCCGTGCCCAGGCTTATACCTTTGCCGCCCAGGCGGTGCTGGGAAGTGCTAAGATGGTGCTGGAAACCGGTAAGCATCCCGGTGAATTAAAGGATATGGTATGCTCGCCCGGCGGAACCACCATAGAGGCGGTGCGGGTATTGGAGGAAAAGGGACTGCGCAGCGCTGTATTTGAGGCTGTAAAGGCCTGTGTGAAAAAATCCAGGGATATGTAAGAGCAAAGAATTTAGGAAAGAAATTATTGTCCTCATGATGGTGCCGTACTCCGTCCTGCTGCGGGGAGGCAGGGGCGCGGAAAGAACCCTGCCGGAGGGCCTGTCCTTAGCTTATGGACGTTACCGGCAGGATTCATAAGGCAGACATGTCAGAACGGTTACGCCCGTTCTTTTCAGGCACAGGAAGGATAACGGTAAAAACCGTGCCCTCCTGGGGAGAAGAGGAGGCTGTGATACGTCCTCCGTGAAGCTCCGTAATCTGTCTTGCCAGGGCAAGCCCCAGGCCGTTGCCGGGAGTGTTCCGGGATTGTTCGCCCTGATAGAACTTTTCAAAAATACGGTTCCGATCCTTTTCGGCAATGCCGATGCCGGTGTCACGCAGGAGAACTGTGACCTGAGCTTCTTCCGGAAGCAGCTGAAGAAAGATGGAACCTCCCGGGTTGGAGAATTTAACCGCATTGCCGAAGAGATTCTGCCATACCTGAAACAGAAGCTCTTCGTTGCCCGGATAGTGACAAGCGGGAAGGTCCAAATCCAGGCACAGCTGCTTTTTATTCCATTCATCCTCATAGAGCAGCACGATCTGCCGGAGCTGTTCGTCCAGGGAAAAAGGGACCCGTTCAATACCCGTCTGCTGGTTTTCCAGACGGGACAGCATCAGGATATTCCCGGTCATTGTGGTAAGGCGTTTTGTTCCGGCAATGATTCTGGCGGCGTATTCCTGGCGCTTCTCTTCCGGCAGGCCGGGGGTCTGCAGAAGCGTGGCGTATCCTTCTATAGCAGAAAGCGGTGTTTTGAATTCATGGGATACATTGCGTGCGAAGTCATTGTGGATGATCTCCGTGCGGCGCAGTTCTTCCGCCATACGGTTGAAATTATGGGCCATTTCCCGGACTTCCGCCATAGTCCCTTCTTCTTTGATGGAAACCCGGAAATTCCCGTCTGCGATTTGTTTTGTGGCATGATTCAGTTCTTTGATAGGTGCAAATATCTTTTCCCCGATAAGCCGTGCCAGTACCGTGCTGATGATGATACTGAGCACCGCGATATTCACAAACAGTATGAGGGGATTCGGCCTCACAAAAAAACCGAGGCGGAACAGCAGAAGGAAAACGACGCCGATGAGTAGCATGCTCCCGGTGGTGGTGAAGAATACGGCGGTACAGAAAAAAAGGATCAGATTCACGGACAGCTTTGTATCCTTTTTTTTCATAAAACCACCGCCTTATAGCCAAGCCCGTGCACCGTGACCAATTCGAAATCAGGATTGGTCCGGAACCGTTCCCGGAGTCTCCCGATATGCACCTCCAGCGTGTGGGTAGCAGCATTGGATTCCATACCCCAGATCTCGTCCATCAGCTGCAGCCGGGTAAAGGTACGGTTGGGCGTGGCAAGCAGCTTATATAAGAGCTGGAATTCTTTGGGCGGCAGGATGATTTCCGCGCCGTTTCTTTTTACACTGTTAGAATCGCAGTACAGGAGGGTGTCCCCTACCGTAAGCTTTCTTTCGTGGGCGGCTTGGGAACGCCGCAGGAGCGCTTTGATCCGCCATATCATTTCATTCACGTCCACGGGCTTTACCATATAATCATCGGTACCGGCCTGAAACCCTTCCTTTTTATAAAAGCTGCTGTCCTTTGCGGTTATCATCAGAACCGGAAGGTTCATATTCGCCTTTCTTATTTCTTTCGTCAGTTCATAGCCATCCATATGCGGCATCATGATATCGGAAATAATCAAATCCACATATTCACTGTCCATGATCTCCAACGCTTCCTCACCGTCGCCCGCTTCCAGCGGCCGGTATCCGTTTTCCGTAAGTACCGTACAGTAAAGCTCCCTGAGTTCACGGTCATCTTCTACAACCAGAATTGTAAACATACCTGGTCCCTCCCTTCCTCCTTACTATTATACAGCCAAACCTCAATAAAACTTCAACAAAAACATGTTTATTCCGTGAAATTATTGAAGCTTTGTTGAGGTTTGTTTCTTATGATGGAAAACAACGATTCAGACATCTGGAAACCCTGCCGCCGCAGGCGGTTTAAAGGGGAATTTGCAGGGAACGGAAACGTTAGATAATACGCCCGCACTAACGGGCAGACAAGGAGTGTGTTATGAAGAAATGGAAGGGAAAGAAAAAAGTGATAATACCGGTTACCGCTGTGGTTCTGGTTGGAGCGCTGCTTATGGTTCCCCTTGTATCGGGAGCCTCTTCAGGAAAATACAGGGAGGTTACGCCGGAGGAAAGGGATTTAAGCACCTATCTGGAATTCTCGGGAAACATTGAAACCGTGACCGATTCCACAGTCTACGCATTTGCATCCGCCAAGGTACTGGAGGTGAAAGCGGAGGAAGGAGATGAGGTAAAAAAAGGGGATGTCCTGGCGGTCCTGGATTCCTCCGATGTGGAATACAACATAGCGCTGAAGGAAGCGGCGCTGAAAGCAGGGGAAACCAGCGATTACTATAATATACGTGACAGCCGGACAACGCTGGAAAATTATAACGAAGCGCTGGAAAGCGGCCTGGACGCCACCACGAATGCGGCACAGAAGAATCTGCTGGCGGCCCAGGAGGAATACCGGTCTGCGGTGGACGCTTATAACCGGGCCAAAGAGGATTTGGACGCGGGAAAGAATTCTTCCGTCGTATCGGCGCGTCAGGCCCTGCAGTCCCAGGGCGCTTCCTATGATTCCGCGGTGGCCCAGCATGATGCGGGAATGATTACGGATGAAGCGTTGGAAACATACCGGATAAGCTATGAAAATGCCAGGGAATCCTATGATCTGGCGGTGGAAGGGGCCGGACAGGAGCTGGAGGATTATCAGGAGGCCATGGAAGCGGCGGAGGAATCCCTGGCTAAGGCGGAGAGGGATTATGAATCCAATGCGCTGTCCGCCGGACAGAATCAGGAATCTTATGAGAATAACCTGGAAAAGACTACGGCGCTGGCCAACGAAGAAAGCACGCAGCTGGAACTTGCGCATCTGCGGGAATCCCTGGAGGATTATGTCATCACCGCTCCCATAGACGGTGTGGTGACAAGTATGGATATTAAAGCCGGTGACGTAACCGCGGCAGGGACCAAAAGCGTTGCCCGGATTGCGGATTTCCGTGTGATGCAGGTGGCGGTAAAAATTGATGAGCAGGATGTGGCAGGGGTAAAGGAAGGGGATGCGGTTTCCGTATATGTAAATGCCCTGGACAAAACCTACGAGGGACAGATTGCCAGTCTTTCCAAAACGGCGGTCATTGATAACAATGCCGTATATGTGGATGCAGTGGTGGAGTTCAATACGGATGAGGAAATACGCAGCAGCTTCAGTGCAGAGGTGAAACTGGTAAAAGCACAGGCGGAAAAAGCCGTATGTCTTCCTTCGAAGTCAATCCTGTATGATGTGGACAATACGGCGTATATTTATGTGAAGGATGAAAAAGGCAAGGCACAGAAACGGAGCGTGACACTGGGATTATCAGACGGCACCTATACCCAGATAACACAAGGGCTTTCCCTGGACGAAACGGTTCTGGAGGAAGTGACAGTCGCTGCCGGCGCAGGGATGATGCCGGAACAGGGCTTCCCCGCGGCTATGGAATAAAACAGTAGGGAGAGGAGGAATTGCGATGTTACAGGCTGCTGAAGCTAAGGGGGAGGTTACGCCGGAATGGACGGATGAAATACTGGTATCCATGAAAGGCATTGTAAAGCAGTACCGGGTGGGCGGGGAAATTTCCACGGTTCTGAAGGGGATTGATTTGACGGTAAGAAAAGGGGAATTTCTGGCGATTCTGGGTCCCTCCGGTTCGGGGAAGTCCACACTGATGAACATAATCGGCTGCCTGGATGTGCCTACAAAAGGGGAATATCTGCTGTCGGGAATCCAGATCAGCGATCAGGATGAAAAGACGCTTGCCCATATCCGCAATAAACAGATCGGATTTATTTTCCAGTCCTTTTTTCTCATGCAGAGACAGACCGCCCTGGAAAATGTGAAGATGCCGCTCATGTACGGCGGGGTGCCGGATAAGGAACAGGATGAAAGAGCATTACATATGCTGGAACGCGTGGGACTTGGGGAGAAGGTTTCCTATTTTCCAAACCAGATGTCCGGCGGCCAGCAGCAGAGAGTGGCGATTGCCAGAGCTATGTGCAACAATCCGTCCATTCTGCTGGCGGATGAACCTACCGGCGCTTTGGATCAAAAGACCGGGAGACAGGTTATGGAGCTTTTCCATGAACTGAACGAGGAGGGCAGGACAATTATTATGATTACCCATGATATCCACATTGCGGAACATGCGGGGCGTATCGTGCGTATTCTTGACGGAAATATCGGGGAAGGAGCCTTAGAGGATGCATAGCATATCTATCATCAGGCAGAGCATTCAGATGTCCCTGCAGAATATAAAGAGCAACAAAATGCGGACCTTTCTCACCACCCTGGGTATTATCATCGGTGTTACCGCCGTGATAGCCCTGATAACCATAGTGGATGGAGTAATCGGATCGGTTATGGGAGAGTTTTCCTCTCTGGGGGCCGGGACCTTGTCCGTATCCATAACCGGTTCTTCCTTGAAAAAAGGACTGACGGAATCGGATTTGGATTCCCTGAAAGAACTGGACAATGTGGCGGGAATATCCCCCTCCGTAAGTATGACAACGACGGCCGCCAGAACGGGGGAACTGCTGGAAAAAGTATCTGTCCAGGGAAAAAATGAATATTACTTTATGAATAATGATCTGATTTCCTATGGAAGGGCGATTGCCAGGCAGGATGTGGAAAATGAAGCATATGTATGTATCATCGATCAGGATCTGGCGGATAACCTGTTTTTAGGAGAGGATCCGATTGGAAGCCAGCTGATTGTGGGAGGAATCCGGTATACGGTCATCGGCCTCCAGGGGGATGACGGCAACCTGATGTCCGCGATGTCCGGGATGGGCAGTACCCTGGACGGAACGGTTATCATTCCTTATACCAACGCTTTGAAGCTCTCCGGCAACAGCAGCATAACCAGCCTCGACATATATGTGGCGGATACGGACAGGACACAGGAGTTGATGGACGCCGTGGAAAATGTACTTTATCAGGCGTTTAATGAGAATGAGGACTGTTATAGTGTATTCAGCATGGACAGTCTGCTGGATACTATGGACAGTATGATGAGCATGCTGACCTATATGCTTGCGGGTATTGCTTCCATAGCGCTTCTGGTGGGAGGAATCGGTATTATGAATATGATGCTGGTATCCGTAACCGAACGGACAAAGGAAATCGGGCTTCGCAAGGCTATGGGAGCTACACCGGAGCGGATCCAACTGCAGTTTTTGCTGGAATCCATCGTATTGTCACTGATAGGAGGGCTGATCGGCGTGGGCCTGGGACTTCTCATATCCTTTGCGGCCGCCTCCCTGCTGGGGACAGATTTTGTAATATCCGCATCCGCAGTATGGCTGGGCGTGGGCTTCTCCGCGGCTGTAGGCATTGTATTCGGCTGGGCCCCGGCCAGGAAAGCCAGCCGTTTGAACCCCATTGATGCCTTGCGGAGTGAATAAGCAAAGGAATAAAGAAACCGGTAAATAAATCAGTAAGGGATGGAACCGGAGGCCGCAGCCGTCCGGGGAAAAGAAACAGACAGAAAGGAAAGACAGGCGTCCCTGTACGGTGAAAAAGCTTTTACGCCGGCGGGCGCAGATAGGAGCAGATAATGGAAACAAAAACGAAACGAACAGGGAAATACGGCGGAAAGTATGCATTGGGGGGGAGCCTGCTTTTACTCGCGCTGTTCCTTCTCCTGACACCCTTTAGGGCAGAGGCGGCCCAGGCGCAGAGCATAACGCTGAAAGAAAGCACGCTCCGCCTTGGGATCGGAGAGACCGGTACGATAGTGGTGGATTACAGCAAAACAACAGGCGGCTATGGGGATCTGGGAATCGTAGTCTCCGATCCTCTGGTAGCCTCAGCGAGCCTTCAGGATGCGGGAAATTCCCAGGCGGTCCTGACCATCCATACGGAAGGGTTCGGCAGCGCATCGGTTGCCGTCTATGTGAACAGCAATCCGGCGATAGTCGCTTATGCGGCTGTGTACAGCGGTTTGGCGGAAAAAGGGGATGTATATACCGTGACGGAAGGGAACAGCCTGATCACGGTGTATGATGACCGTCTTGTCTATTACAACAGTACCCTTTCCGGAAAAAACGGAGCCGTCCTTGCAATAAAGGGGATGGAACTGGAACGCAGTAAAGGGGTTGATTGTCTGCAAGTGACCGGGGATCTGCTGGAAAAAGACAGCAGGCTTCCCGGAGTGAACACCTTTTACGCCTGCTTTTATGATGCGGGAGGAAGACTGATTAAACGGCAGGCCGTATATTCGGGCGATCCCATTTCTTATAATGAGCTTACAGTCAGCTGGTATATACCGGATGGATGTACGAAGATTATTTTGGAGTAATCCTGTAGGGGAAGGCCCGACCGCCTTTCCCTTTTCCGTTTTCAGAAAGCAACCGATGGACTTTACCCCCGGGACATATTATAATAGTGAGAGAATATTGCCGGAAAACGAATGACGGCAGACAGGGGAGGATACGAGATGCAGTATAATATTCTGGACTACGGTGCGCTGGCCGACGGCACCACAAACAATCAGAAGCAGATACAGGCCGCCATAGAGGACTGTGCCAAAACCGGCGGGAGAGTGATAGTCCCGGCGGGCCGTTTTTTGTCGGGGACGCTCCGGCTGCAATCCGATGTGGAGCTGTACCTGGAAAAAGGAAGCGTCCTGATTGCCAGCAATAATCCGGGGGATATCATCAATTTTTCCAAAGACAAGGATACGGTGGACGGTATTGAAAACGGCTGTTTTCTGTATGCCTGCCATGCCCGGAATATCACCATAGACGGGGAAGGGACCATTGACGGACAGGGCAGGAACGTGTATGTGGATGACGATGCCGACGAAGGTTTTCATGAATGCCCGCTGGCGATAGCCGGTTTCCGTACCCGGACCTCCTATCTGGAGGATGTGGACGGATTACAGGTCAAAGGGATCACGTTTTATGATGCCTGTTTCTGGACCTTACATATGGCAGGCTGTAAAAATGTGCTTGTGGACGGCATCCGTATCCTGAATAATGACAGAGGGCCGAATAACGACGGTATTGATCCGGACGGCTGCCGGAATGTGATCATCCGCAACTGCCTGATCGAAAGCGGGGATGATTCCATTGTTTTAAAGGCGACCAGGCCGGTATGGGAAAAATACGGCAGCTGTGAAAATGTAGTCATAACAGACTGCATTCTCCATTCCCGGGATTCGGCGCTTAAAATCGGGACGGAAACCTATGGGGATATCCGGAATGTGATATTTGCTGACTGCATTGTGAGGGACTGTTCCCGGGCGGTGGGGATCTGGGTGCGCGACGGCGGCACGGTGGAGGATATCCAGGTTCATCATATTACGGGTAATACCAGAAGATATGCGGACGGCGTGAACCGGACCTTTGCCCCCAGGTGGTGGGGGAAGGGAGAACCTCTGTTCCTTTCCGCTTCCTATCGGAATGGGGAAAAGAAGTACCCGGGAAAGATCAGAGGGGTAACCTTCGACCATATCAGGCTGTATGCGGAATCCGCGCTGTTCATAGCGGGGGAGGAGGATGCGGTCATAGAGGATATCCGGATTAGCGACAGCCGGATCACCTGGAAAAAACAGGGCAGGCATAACCCGGGCGTGTTTGACGAACAGCCTTCCGTAAGAGATGTGTACGAACACCGGATTCCCTGGCTTTATGCCCGCTATGTAAAAGGCCTTGCCGTAGAGGGCCGCTATGAAATCGATCCCTCTCTTGAGGCGCATGTGGACAGGGAGGAAATCCTGGAGGAAAGCAGCGGGATTTCCGTAAAAAGATAACACGAGAAGAAGAACCGATTACAGGGGGAAGCATGAGGCGATTTTCTTTTTTCTGGCAGATATTTCTTATGATTTTTTGTGTGCTGATCATTCCGACTTCCTTAATTGCCTATTATGCCATGCAGGATGTGGCCAAATATGCGGAGGAAAATATTGCGGTATCCAAGCTGGATAATCTGGAGTCCGTCAGCAATGCCACAGAGCTTATATTAAGCAGCTATACAAGGAACGTAATCCAGTTTGCCAACAGCACGGCTTACAGAAACCTGGGACAGGTCACCTCGTACCAGGAACTGAATATCGATTTTGAGATGGTCAGGACAGCCTGGGACGCCCAGTCCTATCTGAGCCGTGTTTTTGGTACGGAGAAAATGGTACAGTCCTGTTTTTATATGGGGAAAGGCAGCGATTATGTGATTTCCTCCGACAAGAATATCTGCCGGCTGGAAAATTATGTATCCATGGATTGGATGGAGGAGGAAGATATCAATGAGAACGGGATCCGGGGAAAATGGATCGCAAGAGAGCTGGATACTTCCCATGACGGAGGGGCGGAATATGAGAAAGCAATCCGGAACAGCATTCCGGTCCTTTCCTATGTTTATTCCATCAGTCCCCTGATAACGGCCAAAGGGGGCTATATTGTCTGCAATGTCTATAATTCCAAATTAAGCGAGTTCATCAATCCCACCAACCAGGCATCCGGAACCTGCTATATTCTGGATGAGGACAAAAACATAATATGCCATCCGGATAATGAGCGTTTCCTCGCCGGGGAAGAGAACCAGGTGATTATCGACAACATTACCGGATCCAAACAGAAAACAGGTTATTTTGACTACGAGGAGGCAGGGGTACGCTACCTGTGTGCCTTTAAGAAGTCAAGCTTCAATAACTGGATTTATGTGGTAAACTACAGCATGGACGATATCATGCGGCAGGTAAAGACGGTTTCTTCTACCGCCATGCTCATCATTATGCTCGCGATTGCCGTGGAAATGATTCTGGTCCTTCTCATTTCCTATTGGATTTTCAAGCCTTTCCGCATGCTTTTTAACAATGTGAAAGAAAATATGACAGAAGGAATGACGGAAAAAGCCCCCTCCAAAAATGAAGTATACTATTTAAATGAAGTTTTCAAGAAAATGAAGTCGGAGGAAAGCCAGATCCATGAAATTCTGGAGAAGAAAAATTCAGATGCCCAGCGGCTTCATCTCAGGGAAATGCTGACGGGAACGCTGGAATCCCGTGAGAAAAAGGAAAACCTGGCCAAGAGCTTCCCGTATGAGCATTTTATGGTGCTGCTTGCCAGTGTGGACGGCGGCAGCGAAATGCTGCGGAAATACAATTCGGATGAGCGGATGTTTTACTTCCTTCAGATAGAGGACCTGTTCACTGACTGTCTCAGCCAGGAGGGGTATGTGGCCAAGGCCATCCGCTTCCGCTCCACCACATGTGCCGTTATCCTGAACATAAAAGCCTATGATCAGAAGAAAACGGCGGCTTATATCAGGGATAAAATCGATCTGGTCAAGCAGCAGACAAGACAGATCTTTGATTATACCCTGACAATCGGGATAAGCGCCGTACATGCGGACATCGATGATTTGAATGAAGGGATGGCCGAAGCGACGGCGGCGGTAAAGCACCGCATTATAGCCGGAAAAAACCAGATTATCTTCTGGAATCCCCGGATGAACGAAAGCAAACGTTATTTTTATCCCTATGACAGCGAAAATAAGATAATCAACTATCTGAAGCTGCAGAAAATGGATGCCGTTTATGAAGAACTGGAGCTGGTAAGGGAACAAATTGTTGCCATAGAGGATATTTCCTATGACAATGTGGTGCTTATCTATCAGCAGATGATAGGGGCCATTATCAAAGCCCTGATGGAGGAGAAAATCCAGATATCCAAATTCCTGGGTAACGGAAGGCAGGCCTACACAGCCATAGCGGAAATGGATACCATTGAAGAAATTGAGCTTTTCATGAAGGAGTTTATCCGCCGGATTCAGGAATACCTGGGGGAAGTGACGGAGGAAAAAGAGGATGTGAAGCTGTATGACCGCATCATCGCATATCTGGAGGAGCATTATAAGGAGGATATTGACTATGAAGAAGCGGCGGAGAACATAGGGATCAGCTATTCCTATATGCGCCGGGTGGTTAAGGAAGGCGGGGATATCAGCATGGTGGACTATGTGAACCGCCTGCGGATACGGGAAGCCAAGAAGCTTTTACTGACAACGGACCTTAAAATACCCGATATTGCCGGGATGGTCGGCTATCATAATGTACAAAGCCTGAACCGTTTTTTCAAGAAATATGAGGGAACAACACCCAACGGGGTAAGGGACCTTGGCAAAAAGTAGATGGAAATAATAGCATAAAGCCCTTCTTTCGTCAAAACGATAGCGAAAGAAGGGCTTTTTTATTGATTTCTATACAAAATGACGCATCAATTTTGATTTTTACTTTCGGAAATGCCACTTTTTATAGCAGAATTAAATGCGAATTCAGGAGTGAGCTGCGTGTATTTTTATAGATACAAAAAAATGATTACGAAAAAACTCCCTGTTTTCAAGGGTTTGCATACACACTCAAAAATGATTCTGCCTATCAAAAATGATAATTTACAAAATATCGAGCGAAAGCTATACTGGGAAGCAAGAAAACGGAAAACGTCATGGCGGAAGGAAGGGGAAATTTTATGAGTAGTAAAAAATCAGCTGTGACAGCTGATAACAAGCTTGCAGTAAAGCAGGCGAAAAAACAACAGAGGAGCTTTGCTTCCTGTTTCAAGAGAGATTGGCAGTTATATTCCTTATTACTGATACCACTTGCATTTTGCTTCCTGTTCAAATATGTTCCTATGAGCTGGCTCCAGATTGCTTTTAAGGACTGGAAGATTAAGGATGGATTTTTTGGAGGGGAATGGGTCGGCTTTGAAATCTTTGCCAAAGTATTCGGCCACAGGAACTTCATGAAATCATTAAGAAACACATTGCTGTTAAATGTGCTGGACCTGCTGGTCAGCTTTCCGATGCCGATTATCCTGGCCCTGCTGCTGAATGAGATCAGAAGCATCAAATTTAAAAAAGTGACGCAGACCTTATTATACCTGCCTCACTTTCTCTCCTGGGTAATCATCGGCGGCCTCGCTTATCAGCTGCTGTCCGTGAATACCGGCGTGGTGAACGCGCTGATTCAGAATCTGGGAGGAAACGCGGTGAACTTCCTGCAGGAGGATACCAGCTGGCTGATAACCTATATTGTTATCGGGGCATGGCAGTCCATGGGATGGGGAACCATTATATATCTGGCATCCATCACCTCGGTCAGCCCGGAGCTGTATGAAGCGGCCCGTGTGGACGGGGCAAACCGGTGGCAGCAGATGTGGAGCGTAACACTACCCTGTATCAGAAGCACGATTGTTATCCTGTTAATCATGCAGTTGGGCAAGATTATGGGAGGTTCCTTTGAACGTATTATGGCGCTGATGAATTATGCGGCAACCGAGTATACCACAACCATACCGGTTCTCGTATACCAATGGGGTATCCAGGATATGAAATTCAGCCAGTCAACGGCCCTGGGGCTTTTCCAGTCCATAATCGGATTGATTCTGGTGCTTGGCGCCGATTTCGTTGCAAAGCGTCTCGGCGAAACCGGTCTGGTATAAGGAGGAGTGAACAATGGCGGAACAAGCAAAAATACGTAAGGCCGGCAGGAAAAAATCCACAGGCCGGAATCTGGCGGCAGACATCCTGATATATGCATTTGTAACCATTATCAGTTTAAGCTGTGTGCTTCCCTATATCCATGTAATAGCGAAGTCCTTCAGCTCTGAAAGCTTTGTTATTGCAAAAAAAGTGTTCCTGCTTCCCAAAGGGTTTACCCCGGAAGCTTATATCAAGATTTTTAATGACAGCTCCTTTATCATATCCTTCGGCGTAACGGTATTGATGACTATCCTGTTTACCGCCCTCGGAATGGTTATTACCATATGTGCAGCCTATCCGCTGTCCAGGAAGGAGCTGCGCGGCAGAAAGCTCATCAACCTTTTATTCATCTTTACCATGTATTTTGCAGGCGGCATGATTCCGGATTACATACTGATAAACAAGCTGGGTATGCTGGAACGGATGTCCTCCCTTGTCCTGCCCCTGGCGTTCAGCGCCTATAATATGGTCATCATGAAAAATTCCCTGGAATCCGGCATCCCGGACAGCCTGATTGAATCGGCCGTCATAGACGGGGCCAACCATTACACGATTCTGGGAAAGATTGTCCTTCCGCTTTCCAAGCCTATTATGGCGACCCTGACACTGTTTTACGCGGTGGGGCGCTGGAATACCTACAGCGATGCCATGTTCTACATAAAACAGAACGTATCCTTAAGGCCTCTGCAGCTGAAGCTGTATTATCTGATAGTGGCCGCAACAGAGAGTATCCAGGGATCCGTCAACGATACGGCGATGTCAACCATAACGGATCCGGAAATTATAAAGGCAGCCTGTATCGTATTTGCAACCATCCCGATTATCTGTGTGTATCCTTTCGTACAGAAATATTTTGTACAGGGCACCATGATCGGCGCCGTAAAGGGCTGACGGTATGTACATAACTTGTCATGGCAGTACCCGCATATGCGGACGATTATAAATCATTCAAGGAGGAACCAACATGAAAAAAGCGTTACAAAAAGTCCTTGCTGCAGGTCTTATATCAGCAATGGCGCTGGGCACTCTTGCAGGGTGCGGATCCAGCGAAACCACCACAGCATCCTCAGAACCCCAGTCGGAGGCAAAGACGGAAGCTGCTTCCGAAGCAGGCACAGAAGCGGGCTCAGAAGCAGCAGCCGCAGATTTTACCGATTATTCCGGCGGATTCCCGGAGCAGGTAACTTTACAGGTGCCTGTATATGAAAGAGGCTGGGAAGGCTGGAATCCCACGGATAACTACTGGACCAAATGGATTCAGGAAAACTTCGGCGACAAATATAATGTAAACGTTGAATTTGTTTCCATCGGACGTTCCACAGAGGTGCAGGACTTTACACAGCTTCTGTCCGCAGGAAGCGCCCCTACCTTCATTTTCCACTATGACTATCCCAACATCCTGGCATACTATGCCCAGGGAGCCTATCAGGAGCTGAATGCGGATGAAATCGCATATTATGCCCCCTCCTTCTGGGGAACTATGGGGGAAACCATCAAAGATTACGGCGTAATTGATGATAAGCTGATGGTAGTTATGGGCAACCGGACCGAGCTGGTATCCTCCAACTTCGGCACCCTGGTAAGAAAAGACTGGATGGATGAACTGGGAATTGAAATGCCTGAAAACCTTACCGAGTATAACGATATGCTGATGAAATTCAAGGAAGCCGGCTATGGCTTTGCTTCCGAACCTCTGCTTGCCAAATCCTTTAACTTTGATTACAACTTCAGAGGATGGCCCAATGACGAGGAAGGAAGGGCTCTGAATTCCGATCTGGCCGTAGCATCCTTTACCTGGGAACCGACCAAGGCATATCTGAAGAACCTGAACTATGAATACCAGAACGGATTAATTGACCCCGACTTCTACCTGGATACGGACGGAAACCAGTCCAAATCTAACTTTGTGGCTGGAAAAGCAGCTACCTACGCCTGCTATATCAATGCAGGAACACAGGAAAACGTAATCGATCCCTTATTGGCACAGAACCCGGATGCAGAACTTGCAATCCTGGATCCCGCAGCCAAATCTCCTGACGGAGAAGCTCCCCAGGGACGTGAATACTGGCCTTTCGGTATGATTTACGGCATCAACGCAGATGCGACCGATGAAGAACGGATCGCAGCATGGATGTATATTGAATGGATGAGCCAGCCCGATGTAATCGATGCCCTTCAGAACGGATTTGAAGGAAAGAATTACGAAGTGACGGAAGACGGAATCAAAGCTCCCACCGGTTATACCGGAGAAGAGAAGCTGTCCAACAACGATAACGGCGACTACTGGTGTCTGGTAAATGCCAACAAGCAGTATGAAACCGAAGAAGAATGGAGAAAATCCATTATCTTCTCCAATGCGCCTGTAGGATATGAATACCTGATCGAAGATATCCTGGCCTATAACGAGAAATATGATGAGTATTTCACACCGGATACCTGCTTTACCGTACCGGTTGAAACGTTGTCAGAATATTCCTCCGACCTGGCCGAACTGTGGAAGGAATCCTATGTACAGCTGGTAACCAAGGCTGCGACAGACGAAGAATTCGAATCCATGTATGAAGAGATGAGCCAGCAGTATCTGGATGCCGGTTATCAGGAAATCCTGGATGAGAAACAGGCTGCCTTTGATGCAGGGAAATTCCATTAAATAGAATTGTTGATTCCATGACAGGGTGCTAAAACTGACTGCTGCAAACGCGGAGAACCTTCTGCTTTTGCAGCAGTTTCTTTTAGTAACCGTTCAGCCGTCCCTTCTTTTCTGTAGGTTCCCATTGTGGATTCGCCGGTAATTAGGTATAATGTTACATGAACTGTAAAAACGGTATGCCATGCAAAAATGCGTAACAGATAGTTCTTAATATAAAGGGAGAGGACTGGCGGGGGATAAGAATGGAATGGAATATTGCGGCGGAAGCGATTTCTATGGTAATGATGGGGATTATATGGGTATATGCCCGGAAAGGAAGCCATCTGCCAACCTTAAAAAACAGGATCTTCCAGTGGTGCCTGCTGGTCACTTTCAGCGCCATGCTGACTAATATCCTGTCTACGATCCTGATTCATCAGTACCGGCGGGTGCCGATGGGGCTGACCTGGACGGTGACCACGGTGTATTATATCCTGACTCCGCTTATGGGGCTGGCCTATTTTCTCTATGCCGTTTCCGTTATTTATACGGAAAGTTTACAGGTGAAGAAAATTATGGCGGTGGGGATGATTCCCGGCGCGCTTTATGCGGTTATGGTTCTGGCCAATCCTTTTAACAAGCTGCTGTTTGATATTAACAGCAGGGAAGGGTATACGAGGGGAAGCCTGGTTTCGGTTACCTATCTTATTTTTTATGCCTATTGTCTGGCCAGTATCGTGCTCACCCTTGCGAATCATAAGAAAATTGACCGTAATATATATCATATTCTTGCCGCTTTCCCTATTCTGGCTGTTCTGGTCATTATCGTACAGGAGATGTATCCGGAGGTCATTCTGTCCGGCTCTGCGGCGACATGTGCCCTTCTGATCATCTATCTGCATCTGCAGAACAAGCAGATTTCCCTGGATTATCTGACCGGTGTGCCCAACCGGCAGGAGCTTCTGAATATGCTCAAAATCATGATAAAAAAGGCACCTTCCCGTAAATTTGTCCTCATTGTGGTATCCCTGCGGGATTTCCGTCAGGTAAATAATACATGTGGGCAGCAGAAGGGGGATGAATTCCTGAAGGAAGTATGCCGGTTCCTGTGTGGGATCGGACCGCAGGGAAATGTGTACCGCTTCAGCGGTGATGAATTCGCCCTTCTATATCCTCAGCCCGATGAGGGGCGGATCAGGCGGTGCGTGGACGAAATACAAAACCGTATGGCCAAACCCTGGCAGATAGGGGATTATTGTTTCCGGATGTCCGCAGCCATGGGGGCTATCAACCATAACGGGGAAGAAGAAACGCTGGAAAAAACGATAAATGCCATTGAATATGCGGTATCCCAGGCTAAAACCGGGAAATGCGGTTCCCTTTGCTATTGTGACAAGGACATGCTGGATAAGCTGGAGCGGCGCAGCCAGGTCATCCATATCCTGAAGGAGCAGCTGGAGCAGCAGAGCTTTGAAATGTATTACCAGCCTATTTATGGGGTGAAAAAAGGGTACTTTGCCCATGCGGAGTCCCTGATGCGGATCCCGCATTCACCGATAGGGCCCATATATCCCGATGAATTCATCCCCATTGCCGAGGAAACGGGGCTTATTGTGGATATTACCTATGTGGTGCTGGACAAGGTCTGCCGGTTCATCAACCGTCTGACGGAACAAAACATTCCTATAGAATCCGTCCATGTGAATTTCTCAGCCATGCAGTTTTCCCAGCAGGATTTGGAGGAACGTGTGCTGGAGATCATCCGCAGGAACCATACCCCCATGTCCGCCGTTAAAATCGAATTCACGGAAAGCACGCTGGCGGAAAGCACAAAGGCCGTTACGGAATTTGCCCTCCACATGCTGCAGCATGGAATTAAGATGGGACTGGACGATTTCGGTACGGGGTATTCCAATATTGCAACGGTAATTAATATCCCCTTCGGTACCATCAAACTGGATAAGAGCCTGGTGTGGGTTTCCATGGATAACGAAAAGTCGGCACTGGCGGTAAAGAATCTTTCCCATACCTTTCAGCAGCTGGGGATGAAGGTGGTTGCGGAGGGCGTGGAAACCGAGGCACAAAGAAAGCGGGTGGAGGAATTCGGCGTGGATCAGATCCAGGGTTATTATTATGCGAAACCCATGACGGCGGATGCCATGGTGGAATTCATGCGCAGTAACGGCCCTGAGGTGCGGCCTGCGGGAAACAAAGCGGAATGCAGGGGAACGTTTGCATAAGGTCGATATCTATCAGAAAGCGAGTGATTTCAGGAAGTTTTTGAAAGAAGAATGTGCTATGCTTTTTCAAGAAGCAATGAATTACCAAGGTACGGTCAGGAATTAAAAGATCGGCTGCAGATACCCTTCTCTGACAAGATACCACCGGTTTCTTATTACAATAAAGCAAAAAGGAGAGGAATCATGAGCAGTTACAAAGAACCAGTTGCGTATGCAAAGCAATCCTGTGATACCATGATGCGAAAGTTCAGGGCGGAGGAACTGCCGCCCAAAGGCCATTTTCATTATCATCAGGGTGTATTTCTGTCCGGCGTGTACCAGACATACCGCCTATGCGGGGAGGAAGCCTATTTTACTTACATAAAGGACTGGGTGGATTCCGTTTTAGATGAAAACGGGGATATCCATACCTTTGATCCGGGCCAGCTGGACGATATCCAGCCGGGAATTCTTCTGTATCCGCTTATGGACCGAACAGGGGATCCGCGTTACCGTAAGGCTCTGGACACTCTGCTTCCTATCGTTAAGGATTTTCCCAGGAACAAGGAGGGTGGTTTCTGGCATAAGAAGGAATTTGCGGAACAGATGTGGCTGGACGGGCTGTATATGGCAGGACCTGTCTGTGCGGAATATGCCAGACGCTTTAATAAACCCGAATACCGGGAAATAGTAGTACAGCAGGCTCTTCTGATGCAGGAAAAAACCATGGATGATAAGACCGGCCTGTTATATCATGCATGGGACAGCGCCGGAAGGGAGGGCTGGGCCGATCCGGTGACCGGCCGATCCCCGGAATTCTGGGGCCGGTCCATAGGCTGGGTACCGGTAGCCATATTGGATGATCTGGATTTTATGGAAGAAAGCGATCCCGGATATGACAGTCTCTGCGAACTGGTACGAAACCTCATGGAGGCAGTGTGTCGGTATCAGTCGGAAAGCGGCTTATGGTATCAGGTAGTGGATAAAGAGGGAGAAGAAGGCAACTGGCCGGAAACCTCCTGCAGCTGTCTTTTCACGGCGGCGCTGTGCAAGGCGGTACGGAAAGGGATTTTGGACAAAGGATACCTGACACCGGCCAGAAGAGGCTTTGAAGGTGTGATTGATTCCCTGCAGTGGGAGGGAGAGGATCTGCTGGTAGGCAACGTTTGTATCGGTACGGGCGTGGGAGATTATAAGCATTATTGC
The DNA here is from genome assembly GCA_900548905.1 of uncultured Lachnospiraceae bacterium. Lineage (GTDB taxonomy): Bacteria > Bacillota > Clostridia > Lachnospirales > Lachnospiraceae > Eisenbergiella. The sequence goes on from URMK01000055.1 coordinate 18,726, forward strand.
GAACGTCCCGTGTCGGTGAATGATCTTCATGGGGTAGGCGCTTTCCTGCTGATGTGCGCACAGGTACAGCAGGTGCGTGACCTGTAATCGATAAAGCAGTCCGGCCGGACCAGGCCGCACGGGATGTTCCCGTGCGGCCTGGTTCATTCTGTCATATCCTTTTCCTGTCCCATCTGATTTTTATTCTTCCGGTAATCCCCAAGAGACATCCCGAAATGTTTTTTAAACTGGGTATAAAAATAATTATTCTTTTCAATCCCCACCTTTTCCAGTATCCGGGAAAGAGACAGGCTGGTATGTTCCAGATAGTACGAAAGTGTATCCATCCGCAAATCCAGGATGTACTGGGCTACGGATTTCTGCATGGAGGTTTTAAAAATCTGACCGATGTAATTGGGGGATAATCCGATTTCCTCTGCAATGGAGCTTAAGCACAAGGCGGGATCGGAATAATCCCGGTCAATAATCCGGCAGACGTTCTGTGTGATCTGATTGGTATTCTGCCTGGAAGAATCCTCTTTTGCCGCCCGGGTTTCCCCGCACATATCCCTGATAAACGCTTCCATGTGACAGACGATGTCCCCGGAAATTTCCGAATCCTGCAGGGCTGCCAGAAACTTTCGCAGAAGGGAGGTCCCTTCCTCCTTCAGTCCGGGAAACTTCTGCAGAATTTCCGTATATACCGTATAGGCCAGATGGATGCTTCCGGATATGATTTCATTATAGTCATAGGTAAAAAGCTGTTCCGTTATCTGCCGGTACAGCTCCAGGGCCTGCTCCGTCTTGGCGCCGGCGATGGACCAGGAGAGCTGTTCTGCTTTCTGGGAAGGAAACTGGAAGCTTCCGGTTTCCGGTTCATCCACCATATAAGGGGAGATGATACATCCATGTCCATATTTCATTTTCAGGAGCAGGGAATCCTTCATGTTATGATACATGCTGGGAAAATGTTCGATCCCTTTGAAAAAGGTGCTGTAAGCCGCAGAAAGGGATAAATCCATGCAGCGTTTTACATTTTCCTGCACATCCAGCAGCATTTTATCCACCGAATTCTGGAAAATCCGGTATACGGAACCCTCTTCGCTGGAAATCAGCACCACGAATTTATCATTGTCGCGGCTGAATACCTGGCAGGGGAAATAGCCGGAGGCTATCTCCTCCGTGATATTTACGATGGCAAAACGCAGCACCCACAGCTCCTTCGGGTTATTTTCGGCAAGAAAGCGGTCATAGCTATCGATTTTCAGCACTGCCATACAGAGGGTATCGGTGAGCAGGCGGCTCAGGTTCAGCCCCTGGAGCTTATGGGAGATGCGTTCCATGGAATCCGTATTGTTTCCGGTGAGCAGGTTATTCAGACAGTCCTGGCGGATGGAATAGGCGGTTTCCCGCTTCATCTGCTCAAACTGCCGATTCTGTTTTTTCATATCTTTATACGTATCGAGGATGAGACGGAATTCCTGGGTCCCTTCCAGGGCGGACGGCAGCTTCTCCACCGGTTCGCCCTTTATCATGTGGGTGATGGCCTGGATGGGGGAATTCAGCCTTCTGGCAAAGGAAAGACAGATAAGGCTTCCCAGCAGGAGTACTCCGAGCATAATGCCGGCCCCGGCAAGGGAAGAGGTGAGGATATCCTTGAAAATCACACTGGCAGGGATCAGGCTCATCAGATACCATTGGTACTTATTTCCTGCGGTGACGGACTGGAAATACCGGATATCCCCGATGGTTAAAAAGGAGCCTTTTGTCCCTGTCTCTTTGGAGCGGTCATGCAGATGCGCGTAAAGCTGTTCATACAGCTGGGAATTTTGTTCCAGCTGTGGGCTCAGCGCCGTGCTTATGACGCTGCCGTCTTTATCCATAATTACAAAATCCATATGCATCCCATCCTCAAACTGGTTCATGGTCCGCATGGAATCCGTGAGTAAGGATGGGTTTACATTAATAATAATGGCATTCTTAAGCCCGTTTTCTTCTTGCGTGCTGTCAAATACAAGGTAGGAAAGGGTTTTTGCCACATGGGAGGTGCCGCTTATCGTACCGGGAATGGGGATTCCCGAATAGGAAGCAGCAAAAGCCGGATCCGTGATGAGTGCGGCTATCTGTTCGTCTTTAAATTCTCCGCTGTGCAGCTGTTCCCCGCTCTTGGAGGAAAAAAACAAATCCAGGGAGGCGTTGTACAGATAAATGCTGTCTACAAAAGGCAGAGTCATAAGCTGTTTATCCAGTGTGCGGCTGGCGAGGATGGGGATCATGGAATCGTGTTCCTTCATATTTAAAAAGGAAATAATATCCTTGTCCCCTAACAGGGCCTGTGTCAGGCGCTGTGCGTTGTCGTCCATCTGGGTGATAGTGTAATTGGTCTGGGAAAGCAGGTTCCTGTTAAATGCGGTGGTGATGGACAGGGAGGTCCTGAAATAATTGGCGGTAAGAAACAGGGTGAGCAGAAGCGTAATGCTGACGGACAGGCCAAGCAGTGAAAAAAGAAGCGTTCGAAAAAAACTTTTATCTTTTACCGGGGCGGAAATCTGCCGCCCTTCATTGTGAACATCAGGATGGCTCACTGAGCGCGGCATCCGTTGTTTTTTCTTCATAATCCCCTCTCCTTTATATCGGATTTTCCTGCAACCATTATATAAATTTTTGGAAAAATCTTCAATCATTCCCGGCCCCTTTTCTCAGATTTTATAGAAATTGTTAAAAATCAGAGATCGGAAGTGTTAAAAATAAGGACGGGTGTCAGTTTTGTTTGTTGAGAAAACCGGGCGGGCTGCACATAATGATGACAGACGGGAAAGACGCCGGGAGAGTTCCCTGAGGATATCTTTCCTGTAAAAAAAAATGAGGAGGATACATGGGAGTGAACAGGAAAAAGAAAAAAGGCGCCGGAAGACGTTCCCTGAAAAGGCAGCTGCCGTTTTATCTGATGATGGCGCCGGGGTTGTTTTTCATAGGGTTGCTATTTTATCTGCCCATGCCGGGTGTAATACTCGCATTTAAGGATTACAGCCCCGTAGACGGTCTGTTCGGAAGCAAATGGGTGGATCCGCTGTTTAAAAATTTCGAGTTTTTCTTTAAATCGGAGACAGCCCGCACGGTTACGGTCAATACGCTTGTCTATAATATGCTGGAGGCCGTGCTGGTCACGGTATGCGCCGTGGCACTTGCCGTTCTTCTGAATGAGGTGGGAAATAAATATCTGGCGGCAACCTATAAAGGGGCCATCCTTCTGCCCACCTTCCTTTCCTGGGTAGTGATCCAGTACATATTATTCGGTCTGCTCAGTGTGGACAGGGGGATCGTGAACCATGCCATAACCGGTCTGGGGGGAGAGGAGATTTACTGGTACAGTGAACCGGCCTATTGGCGGGTGATTATGCCGCTGGCCTACCTGTGGAAAAATGTGGGCTATTACTCTGTCCTCTATGTGGCAGCCATAGCGGGAATCAATACGGATTATTATGAAGCGGCCCAGCTGGACGGTGCATCCAAATGGCAGCAGGTCAAATATGTGACGCTGCCTCTGATCCGTCCTACGGTGATTGTCCTTTCCTTATTATGGGTAGGAAAGCTGTTCAACGGCGGCCTGGGCGACTGGAATGCTTTTTATACCCTGCCCAATGATGCGGGGGCCTTGTATAAGGCGACGGATGTTATTGACACCTATGTGTTCCGTTCCCTTAAGAAAATCAATGATTACGGTATGTCCGCGGCCGTGGGCCTTTATCAGTCCGCCATAGGCTTTGCGCTGGTGCTGCTGTCAAATATGGTCATCAAAAAAATCGATCCGGACAGCGCGCTGTTCTGAGGAAGGAGATACTTTATGAGCAACAGAAAAAAATTCGGGCCTTCCAGGCTCTTGCTCCACCTGGTTTTTATCCTGCTGTGTCTGATTTGTGTGATCCCTCTTCTGCTGGTAGTGGGGATTTCCTTCACAGACGAAACATCGCTGATGGTGGACGGCTATCATTTTATTCCCAGGGTATTCAGCACGGATGCATACAAATATGTGTTCAGCGGGGCGGGATCGGTCCTCCAGGCCTATGTGGTGACCATTGCAGTTACGGTCCTGGGAACAGGGCTTCATCTTCTGGTGACCTCCATGCTTGCCTATTCCCTTACGAGGGAAGAAGTTACGGCACGGGAAAAAATATCCCTGTTTGTCTACATCCCCGTGCTGTTTAACGGCGGACTGGTTCCTTATTATATGTTGATGACCCGTTTCCTGCACCTGAAAAACACCATATGGGTGCTGATACTTGCAAGCCTGGTTTCCGCGGTGAATGTACTGATTATGAAGAACTTTTTCCGGACGATACCGAATTCCCTGATCGAATCCGCAAGGATTGACGGTTCCGGTGAAATCCGTACTTTTTTTACCATTGTCCTGCCCTTATCCACGCCTTCCCTGGCGGCTATCGGCCTGTTTGTGGCGATTGCCTACTGGAATGACTGGATGACCTGTTCCCTGTATATCGAGACGCCGAAGCTGCATACGCTGCAGTACCTTCTGCAGTCGCTGATGAATAATATCGGGTATTTACAGTCCAATGCCCAGGCATCCCGATCCATTGAACAGTCGCTTGGCACCCTGCCGAGCGAGGGTGCGCGGATGGCAACCTGCGTGCTTGCCATAGGGCCAATCATCCTGCTGTACCCCCTGCTTCAAAAGTATTTTGAAAAGGGGCTTACCATCGGGGCTGTCAAGGAATAACGGCAGTCTCTGAACGGTTACCGGGAAACAAATGGAGCCGGAAGCGGTGCCATATGTTATTATAAAATTATAGGAGGAAGAAAGATGAGAAAGAAAAGAATGACGGCGATCCTGCTTGCAGGAGCCATGATGCTGGGCACGCTTGCAGGCTGCGGGAGCAAGGAAACCACAGCGCCGGAAGCGCCCGCCTCTGAGCAGGCTGCGGAAAAATCAACGGCAGAGACCGGGGAGACTCCGGCTGCGGAGAAAAAGGACGACGCAGAGGTGGTGGAACTTAGTTTTTATATGAGCAACGGCCCGGTGATTGACCAGGAACGGATTATGGAAAAAGCCAATGCAATCATAGAGGAAGAAATCAATGCGCACCTGAATCTGATTCTGGTGGACGGGGCGACCTATGCGGACAAAATGAACCTCATGATCAATTCCGGTGATGCCTGGGACCTGTGCTTTACCGCCAGCTGGGGCGGGATTAATTTCTTTGAAAATGCGGCAAAAGGCGCTTATGCGGATCTTACCGACCTGATACCGGTATATGCGCCGGAAACCTATGCCCGGATTCCCGAGGGACTTTGGGACGGGGTTAAGGTGAACGGCCGGATATATGGGCTGGTAAATTACCAGCAGTGGGGCGTTGCTTCCAGAAAAGGTTTTAAATTCCGCAGCGATATCGTGGATGAGCTGGGGTTTGACTGGAAAGCGGTGAAGGGCAAACCGACCCTGGAGGTCCTGGAAATGATGGGACCCTTCCTGGGAGAAGCACTGGAGGCCCATCCGGATATGATCGGCTTTGAAACCTCCTCCGGTTACAGCCTTTTTGCCAACGAGCCGCTGATGTGGGATATGGAAAATGTAGGTGACATGACCACTCCCGGCTGGGTACGTTTTGAAGATCCCGACACGGTTATCAACCAGTTTGAGACAGAAGAATTCGCCCGGTATTGTGAAATCATGCGGGAATGGTACGAAAAGGGCTATGTGAGAAAAGACGGCGCTACCGTAAAGGATACCTCCCCGGACAGAAAAGCGGCCAAATTCGTTGCCGAAGTGACCTATGGCTGGCCGGACAGCATTGATTTTGAAGGGAACGAGGATGCGGAGCATATGTCCATGTGTACGGTGGAAAACGCGCCCTCTTATACCGTTTCCACCACCAGGACCGTAATCCCCGCAGCAGCAGGCTCCACCGCAGCCGTGGCAATCAATGCACAGTCCCCTAATATCGAAAAGGCCCTGGAGCTGGTTGAACTTCTGAACACCAATGATGAACTGTATCTGCTCATCACCCAGGGGGAAGAAGGCGTGGATTATATCTATGACGAAGAAGGCGTGTTCGCCCTGCAGGATGGGAAATATAACTTTAACTACAATGAATGGCAGATCGGCCAGTCCTACAGCCCGGATTTCACCAGGGCCCTTTATAACCGCAACGAAGCCGGTGAAAAGCAGAAGGAATCCCAGTCCGTAGTATTTGCTGCGGATAAGGAGGCCGAAATCTCACCGGTAACCGGATTCACCTTTGATCCCACTCCTGTAAAGACACAGCTTGCCAATTGTGCCTCCATAACCACAGAGATGGTTCCTGCCCTCAGCTCCGGTTCCGTGGATCCCGCAAAGGCTCTTCCGGAATTCCTGCAGCGGCTGGAGACGGCAGGAGTGAAGGATATTATTGCTGAAAAACAGAAACAGCTGGATGCCTGGAAAGCGGCCAACTAAAAATCGACAACGGACGCTCTGAGAGCCGGCCGTATGTCTGGTCATACATTCTGCGGAAATAAGAACCGCTGCGGGCCGGGGATACGTAAACCGTATCCCCGGCCCGCCGGTTCCCGGAGAGAAACAAAGGAAGGTATTGATGCAGTGTCGGGGATATATCCGCGATATGCAGGAGGTAGAAAAATGATACGTTTAGGAGTAATAGGCTACGGCGTGCGTGCGGATATGCTGATGGATGAATTGCTGACGCTTCCGGGAGAGGCACGTCTTTGTGCGGTGGCGGACCAAAACCCGGAACGGGTAAAGGCGCTTATGACCAAGAAAGGCAGTAAGGAATTCCTCCATGCCATGGAAATTGATAAGATTGACGGGATGATGCGCAAGTGTCCCATAAACCCGGAGAACATCAGGTTTTACCGGACCGCGGAGGAAATGCTGGATGCAGAGGAACTGGATGGTGTGCTGGTGGGGACGAACTGTAATACCCATACGCACTTTGCACAGCTTGTCCTTGAGCGGGGGATACCGCTGTTTCTGGAAAAGCCGGTAGCGGTCAGCAGAAAAGAGGTAGCGCTCCTGGAAAGGCTGGCGGATGAGGCGAAGGCCCCTGTGGTGGTTTCCTTCCCCCTGCGGGTTACCCGGATTGTACAGGAAGTCAGGAAAATCATAGATTCCGGCGCCATCGGAAAGGTGGAGCAGGTGCAGGCCTTCAACGATGTACCCTATGGTTTCGTTTATTTCCATGACTGGTACCGGGATGAGTCTGTTTCCCACGGACTGTTTCTGCAGAAGGCCACACACGATATCGACGTCATCAATTACCTTACCGGGGAGAAACCGCTGCGGGTCTGTGCCATGAAATCCAAGCAGATTTACAAGGGGGATATGCCGGCAGGGCTGCGTTGCAGCGAATGTGACAGATGGGAAAGCTGCATGGACAGCACCTATCATATTGAAAAGACCAGAAATGACATACCGCGCAGCGACTACTGTTCCTTTGCCGTGGATACGGGAAACGAAGACAGCGGCAGCCTCATTCTGCGGTATGCGTCCGGTATGCACGCCGTCTATTCCCAGAATTTTTTTGCCAGGAAGGGTGCGGCGCGCAGAGGGGCCAGACTCTATGGCTATAAAGGAACGGTGGAATTTGATTTTGCCTCGGATGTAATTAAGCTCTATGATCATATGAGTGATCAGGTGACTACTGTCAAAGTGAATACGCCTCCGGCAGGCCATGGCGGCGGTGACAGCGCATTGTGCGGAAATTTCCTGGATTTGATCCGGGGAAACGTGCAAAGGTCCGTTGCCCCGCTGGAAGCAGGGATCACAAGTGTGCGTGTCTGCCTGGCGGCAAAAGAATCCTCGGAAGAGGAAGTTTTTCGAAACGTCTGAAAGAAAAGGCAGCTATTCTTTTTTCCTTTCATCTATCGTGGAGGGAGAACAAAGGAGCAGACAATTATGATATGTAATATTGTATATAAGACTTACGAGGGCAGTTGTGCCGTGACTTTGGAGAGAAGGGGGATACAGCCCGGAAAAAACAGTGTTTTTGCGTTCCGTGGGGGAAATTGTAAGGGAAGCCTGGAATGGAAAGCCGGGAAGGGGGGCCTGGAAGGAAACCTTTCCTGCCGTTTTGACGAGGAGTGCCCCAGGCCGGTTTCCATAGGTCTGGAATGGGTGGAGGAGGACTGGAACAGGCAGAATTACGTATTCGCCCCGGCAGCTGTCTATGACGGGAACCGGTTTGACAGCAGACCCCTGCCTTACCCGCCCTTCCACCGGGCAGGCCCCGGGGAGATATTTGGCGTCCCTCCTGTCATTACGGATATCCCCCATCTTTCCATGGGCAATGAAAAGTCACGGATACAGCTTTTGTCCGGCGATATGTCCGTACCGGCCTTCGGGTTTTATAACGGGCTGAAAAAGGAAGGCTTCCTGTTATTCGGAAAGCACCGGGCGGCAGACTGTTATACCGGCTTTTCCATCCGGGAGGATCCGGAACAAAGAACCTGCAGTTTTACCTTCCAGACACCTGGGGTAAGAGAGGAAACCGTATATTATTTCGGAGAGAAAAAAGACGGTTCCGGCTTTTTCCCGGATTCCGGACGGAAATCGGAGGATGAGGGAAGGCTCTTTTCGGCAGGGGAGGAGGCGGAGCTGGATTTTCAGATATATGTGTTTGCCGCAGACACTTTGACGGATTATTTCCGCTGCTTCAACAGCCTCCGTTTTTGCAGGGAAACAGGAAACAGGGAGAATGTCGTGCCTTTTTCGGAGGGCTTTAGGGCAGTGAGGGAAAAATATCTGCGGGATAATTTTCTGGAAGAGGGGGAAAGCGGAGAAGGTTATTTCGCTGTGGGCACGGACCGATCCGTAATCCAGCAGCACTGGCAGGCCGGCTGGGTGGGAGGCGGCATCAGCAATCTGCCGTTTTTGTTCCTTCGGGAAGAAGAAGGATTTTCAAAAGGGCTTGCAACCTTCCGGTTTATCCTGGATCATCTGCAAAATGAGAAGGGATGGATAAGCGGCATCTATGCAGACGGCATATGCTATGGGGATGCTTTTGTGCTGGATCGGCCGGGAAGCACGCTTCTGGTGAGGAAGGATGCGGATCTGCTGTATTTTCTTTTAAAGGAACTTTTGCTTTTGGACGAAAAAGGGCTTTTGCGGCCAAAAGACAAGGAAAGGATTGCGGCCCAGGCGGATGCTTTTGTACGGCTGTTTGACAGATACGGCCAGATAGGCCAGTTTATTAACATAGAAACGGAAGAGATGATAATTGGCAATTCCGCAGGGCCGGCAATCGCCGTGGGAGCGCTGGCCCTGGCATGGGAGATTTTCGGCAAAAAGGAATATCTGGATACCGCTCTGGCGCTGGGAGAATACTATGCCGTAAATTATGTGGAAAAGGGAATCCTGAACGGCGGTCCGGGAGAGATCTGCCAGGCCCCGGATAGTGAGTCGGCCTTCGGCATGTTGGAGGGTTTTGTGCAGCTGTATGAAACGACGGGAGAGAAAACCTGGCTGGCCTGTGCCGAAGCGGCATTTGAAATTGCAGTTACCTGGGTGGTCAGCTATAATTTTGTTTTTCCGGAGGAAAGTGCGGCGGCGGTCAGGAAGGTACATACCCTGGGAACAGTGTTTGCCAATGCCCAGAACAAGCATTCCGCACCGGGGATCTGCACGCTGTCCGGGAACAGCCTCCTGAAGCTGTACCGGTTTACGGGTCAGGTCCGGTACCTGGACTGGCTGGCGGAGATAGCCCACAGCCTGCAGCAGTTTGTGTCGCTGCCGGATCGGCCCGTCCATACGCTGGCGGGTACGGATCTGCCGGAGGGGTATATGAATGAGCGGGTGCAGACCAGCGACTGGGAAGGGAAAGAAACGGTGGGCGGCTTTCAGGACGGCTCCAACTGGCCGGAGGTGGCCTGCCTGCTGACCTATGCGGAGGTTCCCGGCATATATATTGATTTCTCCTGCGGGCTGGTACGCTGCTGTGATCATATCCGGTGCCGGATCCTGGAAACAGGGGAAAAGGCCGTCCGCCTTGAACTGGTGAATCCCACGGCATATACGGCTGTGGTGACGGTTCTCACCGATGACATCACGCAGAGGGAACGGGTGAAACATAATTATTTTTCCATCATGCAAAGAATATGCCTTAAGCCGCAGGAAAAATGCACAAAGCTTTTTTGGCGTCCATGAGAAACAACGGATGACACGCTGCGCGGGTTATCCGTTGTTTAATATCTGTTGTTCAATAAGAAACCGCCCGGGACGTTTGCGCATGCTCCGCCCGGGCGGAAGAGGGAAAACAACTCAGGGCCGGTAGTCGCCCCGGATTTCCCGTACAATTTCAATCATATTTATATACCCTTCGGCAGGAACATAATCCGGAATGGAATTGCCGCTCCCGAAAGCAAAGCCGCCGTGGCCGCTGCAGACACGGATAACATCGCCGATATATTCCTTCATTTCCTCCCGGGACGCGCTGCAGACCACATCCAGATCGATGCCGCCGAAATTACCGATACGATCCCCGTAGGTTTCCACCCAATAGGGAAAAGGCGCGATCTGATCTTCATTGGAATGCTTGGCGTTGATGCCGCAGGCTATCAAATCCTCCATCACGCTGAAAATACAGCCGCAGGAATGCAGCAGGAAGGGCTTGCCCTTGGCGTGGACCTGTTGAATAACCGGCCGGTACTGCGGGAGAATGTGGGTGCGGATATCCTCCCCGGACAGCAGGGTATTGCTTTTATACCCCAGATCATCCCCAAAGCGCAGCAGGCAGAAGGCATCCCCGAATTCCTCCAGGAAACGCGCCCAGATAAGACGGCTCACCTGCCCGGCTTTTTGGAAAAGCTGTGCATAGAGTTCTTCATCGTCGGCGGAAATATAACACAGATTCTGGTAGCCGGTAAGATCCTGGACAATCTCAAAAACGCCGTTCCCCACGCCGCCAACCGCTTTCATGCCTTCCGGCATGGCCCGGGCCAGGGCTTTAAAATACCGGCTGTTGTTTTTGAAGTACAGGGCCGGGATATCTTCCCAGGGATAGGCGTCAAAGTCCGCCCGTGTGCGGATTGCCGGGGTGATGCGGCAGTTCCCCAGGGCGCCGCCGCCGGGCAGAATCTGCCCGATGCAGCATTCAAACGGGATCACGTCATAGCCGTAGTCCCGGAAGAACCGGCAGTAATGATGGAAATATTCCCTGATATCCGCCTCACTGCCGTCATAGAGGGCGGAAAAATCCCTTCCGGTGATCTCCCCGATTTTATCGGCGGAAACGATGTGTTCGTACAGGGGAAGGCGGGCCGCTTCCCTGTTATAGGCTGCATCCACGATATGTCTGTAGTCCGGTTGAAAGTTCATACGAATTACCTCCTGTCTTTGTCTGTCTTTACCATAGCAGAATGGGAAGGGAAGGGCGATAGCTTTTTTGCCGGATTGTTCCTTCTTTTTTACATGCGGACAGAGACGCGGAACAGGAATGGACAGGAAATATAAAATTACCAAAATTCTTAAATTTTTACCAGTGTCAGGAGAGAAAAAAAGATATAGTTTGAGGATAAAAGGTGTGTCGGGAAGGAGAGATTCCTATGGCTGATTTTGAGAGAGAGCTACATGAAGGCATGGAGGTACCGGTGGAGGTTTTCGTACAGGATGCGCCGGGAGGAGATTTGAACGTGCAGGAGCATTGGCATGATTGCCTGGAGTTTCAGTTTGTTCTGGAGGGGAAGGCGGAGCAGATAGTCAATGGGAAACGATATATGACAAAAGAAGGAGATCTGACAGTGATCCTGGGAGGGGATATTCATGCCACCAGAGGCAGAAGGGGGCAGCGGATTCGGATACTTGTTTTAAAGTTTATGCCTTCTTTGTTTGAGCGGGGAAGCGGCGGGAAAAAAGACGGAGGCGCGGAAAAGTATGGCAGGTATTTATATTCTTTTTTAAGTAAGCGGGAGGTGGTGCCGGAGCTGACACAGGTACAGCGGGAATATCTGGATACGTTATTTTGCGGGATTGCACGGGAAATGGAAGAAAAACAGGATGGGTATGAGCTGATGATAAAGGGGGAGATTTTCCTGCTTATGGGATATCTGCAGCGGGAGAAAATCCTGGAACCGTACCGGGGCGGATGGCAGCAGGAAGGCCCTTGCGACATGGAGAGGATCCTGCATTTTATGGAAGAAAACTATGATCAGGATATCAGCCTTCGGGAGGTGGCGGACAGCCTGCATATGAATTATTCGTATACTTCCCGGTATTTCAAGAAAACGACAGGACGGAATTTTAAGGAGTATCTGGATTTTATCCGGGTATCGGAGGCCAACCGCCTGCTGGCGGAGGGAAGAAAAAGCATAACGGAGATCTCTATACGCTGCGGCTTTAACGGGCCTCAGGCAATGAACCGTGTATATGGGAAGGTAACGGGGATATCTCCTTCCGGCATGCGCAGGCTTTGTCAGGGAATCGGGGCCGGAAAAGCGATGTGAGCCGGAAAAGAAAGGGATAGGAGAGGATTATGACACCAAGGGAACTGGTTAAAGCCACACTGGAATTCCGTAATAAAACAGGGATCGTGCCCAGGCAGCTGTGGGTTCTGCCCTGGGCGGAGAAAAATTACGGAAAGGAGCTGGAACGGATCCGGGCGCTGTATCCGGATGATTTTGCAGGGCCGCCGGTTATTCTGGATAAGCAGCCGCCGGTTACAGGGGATCCTTATGCGGTGGGCGAATATGTGGATGAATGGGGCTGCCGCTTCACCAATATTCATGAAGGGGTGATCGGAGAGGTAAAGGAGCCGGTGATTCGTGAGGAGGACTGGTCGGATGCGGGTAAGGTACATATTCCGGAGGAGCTGCTCACCTTTGATGCGGATGCGGTAAACCGTTTCTGCCGGGAGACGGACCGGTTTGTGATTGCAGGCTGCTGTCCCAGGCCGTTTGAGCAGCTGCAGTTTCTGCGTTCCACACAGGAGCTGTATATGGATCTGATGGATCCGCCTCAGAGGATGCTCGATTTTATGGAAAGGATGCACCGCTTTTACTGTGCCCTTCTGGAAAAATGGGCGCAGACGGAGGTGGATGCCCTGAATTTTATGGATGACTGGGGGAGCCAGAAAAGCCTGCTGATCTCTCCCAAACTGTGGGAAGCCTATTTCAAGCCCATGTACCGGGATTATATCGCCATAGCGAAGAAGTATGGGAAAAAGACATTTATGCATTCCGACGGCTGCATCCTGGATATTTATCCTTCCATGATTTCGCTTGGCCTGGACGCCCTGAATTCCCAGATTTTCTGTATGGGAATTGATAAACTGGCGCAATACCGGGGGAGGATTACCTTCTGGGGAGAAATCGACAGGCAGCATATCCTGCCGGAAGGAACACCTGCACAGGTGGAAGAGGCGGTAAAAGCGGTGAAAGAGAGTCTCTGGGCAGACGGAGGCTGTATCGCCCAGTGTGAATTCGGACCGGGGGCGAAGCCGGAAAATGTAGAAGCGGTATTCCGGGCCTGGAACCGGAAGTAAGCGGGGAAAAGGAATCAATGATAGAGAATCTGACAGCCAGACAGGTGAGGGAAGTGATTGAGGGCCGGGGATGTACCCGGATCCCGGTATTGTATGACCTGTGGATTTATCCGTCCGTTATGGAAAAGGAAACGGCGCAGGTGGAAGCTTTGCTGGAGAAGTACCCCAGGGATGTACAGGAGGTCTTTCTGCAATTCCCGGATATGTATGATGCCCCGGATGAGGACGGAGATTACCGGTGGGCGGCGGCAGGGGGAAAACACCGCGAGGGCGTGGGCCTGGATGCGGATGTGGTTATTGAGGACTGGGAGGATGCGGAGAAATTTTTCGAAAGGTTCCCTTCACCGGACTATCCGGGGCTGATACCGGAGTTTCATAAGGATGGAAAACGATATCTGCTGGCCCGGTGGTGGTATCTGTATTTTGAACGGTTATGGTCCCTGCGGGGGATGGAAAACGCCCTCACGGATTTTTACCTGTATCCAGAGGAGATCCACAGGCTGTTCGGAAAACTGACGGATTTTTATGTAAGGGCTATGGAGAGGGCAAAGGAAGAACTGGACGCGGACGGTTTTTTTGCTTCCGATGATATCGGGACACAGAACAGCCCGTTCTTTTCCCTGGAAATTTTCAGGGAGTTCTTTAAACCCTATTACAAGCGGCTGTGCGATAAGGCCCATGAACTGGGTATGCATTTCTGGCTTCATACCTGCGGCAACGTGGAGCTGTTCCTGGAGGATTTCATAGAAATCGGGCTGGATGTGATCCACCCTATCCAGAAGGGGACAATGGACGAAATGAAAATTGCGGATACCTACGGGGATCGGATTTGCATTCTGGCCGGCTTTGATGTCCAGCAGGCCATTCCCTTCGGCACGCCGGAAGAGGTACGTAAAGAAGTACGCCATCTCATCGACACCTTTTCCCGGGGGCAAGGGAGGTTTATGCTTACGATGGGAAACGGTACCACACCGGACTGGAAAAAAGAGAGCCTGGAGGCTCTTTATGAAGAAACCTGCACCTATGGGTGCAGAAAGCATGAAAAATAAGGAATAAAGAGAAGCAGGCATAAAAGCTTCGTTTCACAAAACTAGGAGGAAATTCCTCTGCTCGCCAAGAGCTCGCATTTTGCTTCACAAAACCAGGAGGAAAGAATATATGACAAACAGAGAACGTTTTATCCGCACGCTGAAGTGCGAGAAGATCGGAGGACAGGTGCCCACCTTTGAACTGGTCTTTTTTCTGACGATGGAAGCCTTCGGCAAGGTGCATCCTTCCCATCGTTTTTACGAACAGTGGAATCAGATGAGCAGCACGGAAAGAGGACTGCATATAAAAGATATGGCGGATATCTATATCGATACGGCCAGGCGTTTCGGACACAGCGCCATTTTCATCCATCCTAACCCCGGCGATTTGGACAGTACCCAATGGCTTCTGGAGACAATCCGGGAAAAAACAGGGGATGAATATTACATTATGATGCATGGGGATCCCACCTGGGCTATCCCGGACGGCGATTCCATGATGGATTTTGCCGCACAGATGTATGAAGAGCCGGAAGTCCTGAATGAAGAAAGTAAAAAAAGACTGGATGCCAGCGTGGAATTTGCCGCCAGGCTGCATGAACGGGGCCATCTTCTGGACGGCTTCGCCCTGTGCTCGGATTACTGCTTTAATGTAAACCCCTTTTTCAACACCGAGCAGTTTGACGAGCTGATTATCCCTTATCTGAAAGAAGTGATTGCGGAGTACCGGAAGCTGGGATATTACACAATCAAACATACCGACGGTAATATCATGCCTATAGTAAAACAGATGGCCGACTGTAAGCCGGATGCCATCCATTCCCTGGATCCCCAGGGCGGCGTGGATCTGACGGAAGTCCGCAGGATCGTGGGCGACAACATCGCCCTGATCGGAAATGTGAACTGCGGCCTGCTCCAGACCGGAACGGACGAGGAATGCCGGCAGGATGTGCTGCGCGCCCTGCGTCAGGGAATGGAGGCCGGAAAGGGCTATGTGTTTGCCACCTCCAACTGTGTATACACCGGAATGGCCCTGGAACGGTACGAGATGATGCTGGATATCTGGCGGGAGTACGGCAATTACGACAACTATAAATTCTAATGGAGCAAGTATAAAAAATACCCTGCCGAAAGGCGGGGTATTTTTATGGAATGACGGCAGGAAACGCCGCGCAGGCAGCCGGCGGAAGGCTATTCGGCAACGGCGAAGTTTGCGTTAACCTTTTATAAATATTGTCATATTATGTAAAAAGTCCAAAATATAAGGATATGGTAGTTTATGAAAAATTTTGTGGAAATAGCACTGGAAACCCATCTTTTCTTTGCCAGAATCATGAAAGAGCATGCTATATTTCTTCAGGCAGGCTTCCCGTGCAAGAATAAGGAATGGATAAAGAGGGCGGAGTATTACCAGGAAGAGTTCGGGGAAATCCTTAAACAGGTGCTGGAAATCAGTGATGGAAGGGTTGACCGTAAGGTTTTAAAATCCCGGGAACTGGTGACGGAATTTACGATTCCTGCAGAAAAGGCAACGCAGCATCTGACCGGTATCCCCATTAACTGCGGCCTGACGGCTTTGGAGCGGAAACTGCGGCCGGGATGCGGCATGGAGGAAGACGAAAAAACAGTAAGGATAGTGGAGCGTATTAACAAAAAGGCGATATGGCTGTTATGCGGTTTCATTGATTTTAAAGAAAATATCCTCGAGGAAGTCAGGGCGGGGAATCTGTTTACCGCGAATTATCCTCTTTTGCTGGAACATATTATCCGGGAAGCGAAGCTTTACTGTTCGATTCTGGAGGATTTGAAAGCGGACGGAGAGATTAGTTGTGACTGCATCCGGGAAAAAGAAGAATTCTGGAATTGTATTATGATGGAGCATGCGCTGTTTATCCGCGGACTGCTGGATCCTTGTGAAGAGAAATTGATCGGGACCGCGGATGATTTTGCGATGCAATATAAGAAATTGCTTGAGATGGCAAAGAAACAGGATTGCAGGGCAACCGGGGAGCTGACGGAGAAATCATTGGAAGAGACCTTGAAATACAGAAAGTTTAAAGCCGCCGGGACGGAAGGAATACTGGAATGTAAAATTGCATCGATTATTCTGCCGTTGCTTGCGGATCATGTACTCCGTGAAGCCAACCACTATATACGGATACTGGAAAGCAGGGATATGAAATAGGGATACCGGATTCATGGGCGCTCGTCAGAGCGCCTTTTTTTGTGCCGGGAGAAGATGGGGCTGCCGGTCCGGCCTATAGGAGCAAAATTATAAAATAATTATAAAGTGTCCTTTGATGATTGACTGCCCGGTCTGTTTGCACTATTATAGACTGAACAGTCCATAATAGGAGGATGAAATGAAAAAAGAAGAAAAAACCGAGCTGACAAAGGAACGGATCCTGACCGCCGCGATGGAGGAATTCGGGGAAAAAGGGTATGCTGCCGCCGCTTTGAACAATATATGCGCAGCAGGGATCCCGAAAGGGCTGCTTTACCACAATTATGAGAATAAAGACGCTCTTTATCTTGCCTGTGTAAAACGGAGCTTTTCGGATCTCCTGAAATATCTGAAGGAAAAGGGCAGGGATATGGGGCTGCAGGAATATATGGAAGCCCGGCTGCTTTTCTTTCAGGAAAAGGAAAAGGAGGCCCGCCTGTTTTTTGAGGCTCTTTTACAGCCGCCTGCAGCGCTGTCTGAACAGATAGGGGAATGCAGAAGGGAATTTGATGAATGGAACCGGATGCTGTACCGACAGCTGCTTTCCGGGCTGAATCTGCGCAAGGATGTGACCGAAGAGGATGCGATGGAATATTTTACACTGATGCAGACGATGTTTAACGGTTATTTCAGCAGTCCGGCCTGCAATGGCCTGCCTTTTTCCGATATCGTCAGGGCACATGAGACTAAGCTCTCCTGCTTCCTGGATTACATGCTTTATGGAATTGCAGAAAGGGGGAAAAGAGAATGATGCTTTCGTTGGTGAAAATAACAGCTGTGGTTGCGGCTGCCCTGCTGATTGGAAAGCTGGTTTCCCGTCTCAAGCTGCCTTCAATCCTGGGCTGGCTGCTTGCGGGCATGCTGCTGGGGCCTCATGGCCTGAAATGGATGGACAGCGGGATCCTTGATGCTCTGTGGTATCAGAATACCATCCATGTGTTGGAATGCGCCGTCGGCCTGATGATCGGCACGGAGCTGGTCTGGAGCCGTATCAGGAAATCCGGGAAGGCTATTATGATAACCACGACCCAGTCGCTGGGAACCTTCCTTCTGGTTTCCGCCGTATTTGCCGTGCTGTTTTCCATAAACGGCATATCGGTATATCTGGCTTTTGTATTTGGAGGAATCGCGCTGGCTACGGCCCCGGCACCTGCCCTTTCCATCGTAAAGGAATTCAGAACCGACGGGCCGGTGACCAGAACCCTGATTCCAATGGCCGCCCTGGATGATATGGTGGGGGTAGTGGTATTCTTTACCACCATAGCGATTGTGGCAGGAAATGTGTCTGAGCAAAAGCTGCCTGTCTATATGATCGCAGTGGTGGTGGTGCTTCCTCTGGTAATCGGCGCAGCGGTGGGAGTTCCGGCCGGCTTTCTGCTTCGCAGGGAGCGGCCGGAACCGGTCACTCTGATCCTTCTCAGCTGCCTGATCGGGGCAACGGCAGCGGCGGGGTATTTGTGCAACACCTTCCTGATGCCGAAACCGATCCTGAATTTTATGCTGATGGGCATGGCGTTTTCCGCCGTGTTTTCCAACATGGTCTCCCAGGAACGCCTGGCACAGATCATGGAAGCTTTCAATCCGATCCTCAGCCTTTCCATGGTGCTTGTTATCCTGAATCTGGGAGCCCCTTTGGACTATCATCTGATTCTGGGGGCGGGCGTATATACTGCGGTTTATATTGCCGCCAGGGCGTGCGGGAAATATTTCGGCGCAAGGCTTGGCGGAAGGATAACCAAATCGCCGGATACCGTGAGGAAGTATCTGGGGCTTACCCTTTTACCTCATTCCGGCGTATCCCTGGTATTTACAGGGATAGCCGTATCCGTGCTTTCCGCGGCAGCGCCGGAAAATGCGGGCATCATTCAGGGAACCATTGCCGCTGCCGCCGTGATTAACGAGGTGATTGCCGTGGTGGCGGCTAAAAAAGGCTTTGAGCTGGCAGGTGAATTAAGCCGTGTGAAAGAAACAAAGGCTGACTGCCGCCCTGACAGATAAAAATTGCCAGGACGGCAGATTGGACTATACACGGTAGGGCCTCTGTTACCAGATCCTGTATTTCCCGCTCAGTGCCAGCAGTGCGAACAGATACAGACAATTGTCATAATACCGTCTGTTTCCTGTGCGCAGAGGCGTATTCCAGAGCTTCATAACGCAGTCTTTCGCATACTTCCCGTCCGAAGCCAGGGAAGCCTGGGCGTTGGTTGCGATGACGGCGACAGGGTGAAGCGCCTTTTTATCCACCGGCGTGCCGTCTATGAGAAATACACCGTCCTGGTTATCCCGTGCGGACTCATAATAAAAGGTCTGGAGCCTGTCCGCATTTTCCTTTTCCCAGGGGTCACAGGCAAACCACAGGTAATCCAGGCCGATATTGGCAATGGTACGGTACGCGTCACTGTAATACCAGTCATGACGGTCGCTCTGTCCCGGCTGGCTTTTTACAGGGGTTCCATCATATTCCGCGTACTCGGCACATAGCCCGGTTACCGGATGGCAGGCCTTCTTCAGGTACTCCCGGCTTGCTGTTGCTGCCTGTTTCCAGAACGCCCGATCCTCTTCGTCCGCCCACAACGCGAACAGCTCATAAAAATGGGGCAGATGGTAGGAAGGATCGGAGAAATCACATTCTGTAATGAATTTAATCAGATGGTTCTGCGGATCCCACATGGGCTTTCCTGTATCCGGCTGCTCTCCTTTGTGGATGCAGTCATGCAGAAGGCGGCGCGCCTGGGCGGAGTAATTGAAAATCCCTTCCCCGTCGCCCCAGCGATGGGAAGCGAAGAAGAGTGCCATGGCAAAAAATTCCTCGCCGTCAGGAGCAGGCCCCCAGGCGTTTTTGGTTCCGTCCAGGGCGCAGGACCAGGCAAAATACCCTTCGTTTTGCCGGCTGCCGTGAGGCTCATTTGTTAAAGCCTCAGCATCCATATACATATATGTTTTCGACCATTTCCAAATCCGGTCGAATTCCTCTTTTTTATCCAGCTGGACACACATCATCATACCGTAGGACATGCCCTCGGTGCGGACGTCATTATTTCCGGTATCGGTAAGATAACCCATATCCGTACCGGCTTCGTGGTAAATCCGCTCTTCCTCACTGCCATAGAACATGGTCTGGAAAGCGGCCGCAACCCTTTTCCCGATTTCTTCTTCCGGCAGCCCGTATTCTGCAAATACATTTCTGTAAATTCCTGTATCAAATGCGCCTGACATAATTATCCCTTCCTCTTTCCTTTCTTTTTCGTAACTGTTCAGTACCCTCACAGTTACTCTTTTTCTTTGATTTGTGTAGCTAAATGCTGTTCCTCTGAAATAATATAATTATTTTACTCCTTCACGCCCCCTATTGTAAGCCCTGTAATAAAGTATCTCTGTAAAAAGGGATACAGGCAGACGATGGGAAGCATGGTTAATATGGTGGCCGCCGCACGTACCGAGGTAGGGGTTACGGCGCTTGCCGCTGTGGCGTTTTTCATGGATTCAGCACTTGCCCCCTGGTTGGTTACCGAGGAGAGCAGCTTCATCAGTTCGTATTGAAGGGTGGTGTACTGGTCACTCATTCTGTTGTACAGCATGGCGTCGAACCAGGAATTCCACTGGCCTACCGCCACAAACAGCGCAACCGTGGCGTATACCGGTTTGCACAGCGGTGAAACAATTTTAAGGAATATCGTCATATAACCCGCGCCGTCCAGCTGGGCGGATTCCTCCAGGCTGTCGGGAATTCCTGTCATATAGGTACGGATGACAAGCATGTTGAAAGCACTGAGCATGCCGGGCACGATATATACCCAGAAGCTGTTGGTCAGGCCCAGACCTTTATAAAGAAGGAACACTGGGATCAGGCCGCCGTTCACATACATAGTAACCACCCAGAACAGGGAAAGCTGGCTTTTGAAGAGGAAGCGTTTCCGGCTGACGATAAAAGCCAGGAGAGCATTGGCGGCCAGAGCCGTCAGCGTACCGATAATGGTACGGGCCACGGAAACAACGGCGCCGTTTATCAGGTTGTTTTTATGGATTACCGTTTTATAATTCTGCAGGGTCCATTTCCTGGGGATCAGATAAATGCCGCCGCGCAGGGAATCGATACCGTCGTTTAAGGAGATTGCCAGGGTGTTCAGCACCGGATACAGGGTGATGACTACAAAGGCGATCAGGAACAGGGTATTGATTATGGTAAAAATCTTGTCGGATACCGAAGTATTATATTTTACACTTTTTGATTCTATTTCTTTTTGTTTTGCCATTTTCCGTTCACCTCCTTAGAACAGCCGCTCTTCGCCGGTATGCTTCGCCATCTGGTTTGCAACTACAATCAGTATGATGCTGACCACGCTCTTGAAAATGCCGGCGGCGGTACCAATCGCGTAGTCACCCTGGCTGATGCCCCATTTGAGTACATAGATATCAATGGTCTGGGATACACTCTGCACCAGGCCGTTGCCCAGCAGGTACTGTACTTCAAATCCGGCATTGAGCACATTTCCCACATTCATCAGAAGCAGTATCATGATGGTCGGCTTGATTCCGGGGAAGGTGATGTGCCTGATTTTGGCCCAGCGTCCGGCGCCGTCAATGGATGCTGCTTCATAAAGCGAAGGGTCGATGGCTGTAATGGCGGATAAATAAATAATAGCGTTCCAGCCGGTTTCCTTCCAGACATTGGCAAAAGCAACGATCCACCAGAAATATTTGGGATAGGCAAAGAAGTTCAGCGGCTGATCCAGAATATTGAATTTTAACAGCAGTTCATTGATAATGCCGGTTCCTGAAAGGGCATCGTGGAGAATGCCCGTAACGATGATCCAGGAGAGAAAATGGGGCAGATAAGAGATTGTCTGCACCACCTTTTTGCCGGAACGGGATTTGACCTCATTCAGTAAAATGGCAAAGGCAATTGCCATAACAAAGGTAAAGACCAGGTTAATGATTCCCATGGCCAGGGTGTTCCGGATAACCCGCAGGAAGGTGGCATCTGAAAACAGCTGCTGGAACTTTGCAAGTCCTACAAACTGGGAATGCAGAAGACCGTCCTTTGGTTTATAATTCTGAAAAGCCATCAGCCAGCCGCCCAGAGGCAGGTAGCAGAAGATGAAGCCATATATTACAAAAACGGCACCCCAGAAAATCAGGACCTTTTGCCGTCTTATTTCTTTCCATGTAATCTGTGTTTTATTTTTGTTTTTTCTTGTTCCCTTTGCTGCCATTTTTACACCTCTTTACTCCTTTACATGCAGCAGGCAGCTGCAATCACTTGACGTAACCGCTGCTGCCTGCAGGCAGTTGCCTGATAATTAATATTCTCCGTTATCCTTTGCCAGCTGGATTCTTCTGTCCAGCTCGGTCTGCATTTCCGAAAGGAAATCTTCCGGCTTGCAGTCGGAGTAAACCTTCAGGTATTCTTCCCATGCGCTGTCAAAATCGGAAGCCATAACTACCTTGGGGAGATATTCGTGCTTGATTTCGCCCATCTTCGTCCAGGCTGTGCCGCCGGGAGTGGAGGTGGTCATGGTATTGCTGTAGGAGTACATAGGATACCAGGGGCCGGGAGGGGTATTGGTTCCAAGCATTTCCACATAAGTAGAGCAGCCGTATGCTTGCAGACATTCTCTTACATCCTCCTGTAAGCCGTCCAGGAACTCCTGGGGCTGTTCGGCAGGGGTGGCGGCGTTAATGCCGTCCTGGCTCATGCCGCTGTAGTTGGGGAAGTAGGAATACGTACATAAGTGGGACGCTTTGTAAGCGGGATCGGACGCGTTGACACGCATTTCTTCTGTTTTGGAAAACAGGCCGTTTTCGTCCGCATTATAATCCACGCCTTCCATACCCCAGTTGCGCAGGGTAAGCACTTCAGGGCTTAAAAGGTCATTGATGAACTGCAGTGCACCTTCCACATCCTTGCAGCTTGTGGTAATGCCAAGTCCGTTGGATACATTCAGGGCGCCGTCAGAGGTATGCCACATGTTTTTGATATCTTCCGAGATTGTGATGGGCAGCGGAACATAGTCACAGCCCTGTTTGTCAAGACCCTGCTGCTTTAAGGAATCGTTAACGCTATAAGCGAAATTCCACCACTGGTCAATCATACCCAGCACACGGCCGGTGGAAAGCTTGGCGATATATTCATCATAGGTCTGTGTGAAGGATTCCGGATCCACAATGCCCTTTTGGAATTCTTCGTTCAGCTTCTGGAAGTATCTTTTTGCAGTAGGAGTGGTGTTGTAGTCCACAATTTTCAGGGTTTCCGTATCCACGATAACGGAGCCGTCATTGGGATGGCCATCCAGGAACTGCGGTGCATTTTCCAGGCAGAAATATCTCCAGTCATCACAGAGGATGGTATAAGGGATGTTGTCAGTGCCGTCTTCCATGGTGGGATTGGCTTCATTGTAGCGTTCAATCAGATCAAAGTACTGATCCATGGTTTTGATTTCAGGATATTCCGCCCATTTAAGAACGCGGGTCTGGATCCAGAAGGCTTCATCACTGTGTACGGCGCTCATGTCCTTTTCCCAGATATTGCCGAACTGGGGAATCCAGTAAATTTTGCCGTCATCCTGGCGTACCTTATCCCATTCCGCATCAGAATAGAAATTCTTGATATTGGGGTATTTGTCCAGGTAATCATCCAGGGCAACCAGGGCGCCTGCTTCGTACAGCTGAATCTGTCCGTCGCTGCCGTCTATGAAATCGGGATATTCGCCGCCGGCAATCATGGTTCCCACGGCTTCCTGAGCGGTCTGGCCTGTCAGCCAGGTTTCTTTTACCCTGGCGCCGGTAATTTTTGCTATTTCAGCCTGTATTTCATTATCATCATTGATTTCCGTGCCCGGTACTGCAAAAAATGCGGTAAATTCCTTTACGGTCCCGTCGTCTGCAGCTGCGGCAGAGCCTTCGGTTCCGGAAGCTGTACCTGCGGGCGATGTGCCGGTATCCGCGCTGTTCCCGCAGCCTGCCAAAAGGGAAATGGACATGGCAGCAGTTAAAAGGAGCGCTGTCAGTTGATTCTTTTTCATATTTAATCCTCCTGATATTTTTAATTCCTATTGCGTATTGCAGTTGTTAATATGTATACCCGGGTAACTGCTTGTATATTAATACTATACCAAATGAACAAAAGAACAACCGGATAAAATGCATAAAAAACCCGGGCAAATTATAGTTGCACAAAAGAACTGTAATTTGTCCGGGTTTTTTGAAAGAACAGCCCAGTCACAGCCTTGAAGGCCGGATATTCCCACGCTTCTATGGGGGATTTACTCCCGGCTCTTCCTGCGGAATCTGGAGGGCGTGCAGCCTTTTAAAGCGATAAATTTATTGATGAAATAATCCAGGTCATGATAACCGACCTTTTCCATGATTTCATAATTTTTCAGATCCGTGTGAAGAAGAAGGGAGGCCGCCATTTCAATCCTGTAATTGTTCAGATAGTCCTTGAAGGATACGCCGCAGGTTTTCCGGAACAGCTGTCCCAGGTAGGCGCTGTTGATAAAATATTTCTGCCCCAGATCCTTCAGGGTCAGATTTTCCGCATAATGCTCTTTGATATACTGTTCCACGTCGCCCATGACGCTTCCCCGGATATTTTTGCCGCGAAGCTGGGAGAGATAATCCGCATATTCCTCGGCAAAACGTTTCAGATGCATGCGGCTGCCCCGCATCGTGCCGGAATCAAAGGCGTTCCCGTTGATAAATTCCAGAATTTCCTCCTGGTTTACGTTGGTATCCTGGGCCTGCGCCATGTGTACAAGCTGAAACAGAAGATAATCTATATTCAGGCTGACCAGTTTGGCATCCAGGCTGTTTCGGTTGATATCCTCGTACAGCTGATCCACAAGCGCAGGGATGCGTTCTTTATCATTCTGTTCCACCGCCTGGATCAGCTCGTCCAGACTGGATTTACACAGCAAAGTCCTTTCCTCTGCGTGTTCCTGTTCTTCGTACCAGGAAATACGCTGCCCCATGCCTTCCACATGGAAATTCTGGAAGGAGCGGGCAATGTTGGCTGTCCGGTACGATTCCGACAAAAGGCTGATGTCCTCCACCTTGTTGCCGACGAACATGACTACGGGGTATTTTGTCGTACGCTGGATGCTCTCCAGGAAATGATCCAGATATTCCTGTTCATCCATGCCTGCTTCCCGGGCCATATAATCACAGTATATGAGGCCGATATCATAATCTTTTTCATTGCTTGATACATCAAAAATACAGTGCCAGCCGTCCTCGTCCAGAAGATCAAGACAGTACTGGTATACAAGGCGCTGCAGCTGTCGTTTATCTTCCGCAGTATGCAAAGGAAGCCGCCCCGTTTCTTCCTCCCCGCGATCGTCGATTTCAATGTCAATATAGCGGATACCGCCTTCCGTGCGCATTTTACTTTTTACCTGCTCCAGATTCAGCTGATCATATTTCCCGCAGATCAGGGCGATAAGATTTCTGGCAAAGTAGGCTTTTTCCTGTAAAGCCACTTCCTCCCGGCGCTGCCGGGACTTTGTGCTGTCGGCCTTTACCTTGTCCAGCACATGCTGCAGTTCCGTCTGGCGCACCGGCTTCAGAATATAATCCATACAGCTGTACTGAATTGCTTTTCTGGCGTATTCAAAATCACTGTACCCGCTGAGAATAATAAAATAGGCATCGGATATATGCTGTGTCCTTATTTTTTCCAGAAGCTCTATGCCTGTCATTGACGGCATTTTGATATCTGCTATAATCAGATCCACCTTTGTTTTTTCAAGAAATGCGAGGGCTTCCCGGCCGTTTGCAGCGGTGCCTGCGATTACAAAGCCCTCTTTTTCCCAATCAATCAGCATGGAAAGACCCTGCAGAATGAAAGGTTCGTCATCAACCAATAAAACCTGAAGCATATATGTTCCCTCCCTTTTACAGCCATTCAGGCAGGGGGATTCCCCCTCTGCCGGTGCTGCATTTTTAAGCGCCTCTGTTTTCAGGTGCCGGTCCGCAGTTTCTCTTCCGGAATAATGATTGTCACAATGGTTCCGGAAGCTTCCTCGCTTTCCAACTGGAATTTTACCGTATTTTCCGTTGCCATACGCAGACGGAGACAGGCATTGAGGATTCCGACACTGCTCTTTTCCTTCAGAAGCTGCATGCTTGCATTTTCCATTTTCTGCTGAAGATCGGCAAGCAGAACGGCGCTCATTCCGTGTCCGGTATCCTCGATTTCCATAGAAAGGAAGCCGTCCCGGCTGCTGCACCTGACGAAAATCCAGCCGGGAGCCGTTTTATTTTCCAGCCCGTGTACACAGGCGTTCTCAACGAAGGTTACCAGGGTCAGTTTGGGCACATAGCAGCAGAGGCAGTCATCTTCGGCTTCGATTTTGTAGGACAGCCTGTCGCCGAACCTGTATTTCTGCAGCTCCAGATAGGCTTCCACGAACTGCAGCTCCTTCCGGATGCTTATGCTGTCTGTGCCCCAGTCAACATATTGCCGCTCCATCAGGGCCAGACGCTCCACCATCCCGGCGGTTTCCTCTTCTTTTTTGATCAGGCTGTGCATCCGGATGCTTTCCAGGGCATTGAAGAGAAAATGGGGATTAATCTGGCTGTGCAGGGCCAGAAGCTCCGCATTCTGCCTTGCAATATCCATTTCCTGCTCCTTCAGCCTGTCCTTGTAGACGGTCTGGATCAGGTCATTTATGCGTCCGGCCATATGATTATAGCTGGCCATAAGCACTCCGATCTCGTCCTTCCCCCGGACTGCGGGAAGTTCGGTCAGCTCATCCACATCCCCCTTTTCAAAAGCGGTTCCCAGTTCTCTCAAACGGGAAGTGAAGGAACGGTTGATACCCATCATCAAAAGTGCGGGAAGCAGCAGATTTACAAAAACCAGAAAAAGCAGCAGCCCTGAATTGCTGCGGATGATTGCGAGTGCATTCAGTTCCTCTTTCATAATATAAATATTCCAGACCCTTCCGTAAACATTCATGTCCCTGGAATACCCCACCTGTTTATACATGGATGGCTGAAATGTCTCATAAGGCTTACCCATGCCGCCGTGTCCGTCATTGGAAAAAAGAATCGTGTTGTTATCACAAATATATACAAGAAAACGATACTTGGCACGGATGATGCTCTGCGACATACCGCTGTAATCCATGTCCATTTTCACAAGATTAGGCCCGCTTCCCTTATGATAATAATCCATCCGGCGGATAATGGAAATTTTCCTCTGGGTGGAGGTGAAAGTGTTTTCATAATAGGGATAAGCCAGGATATCATTACCGGAGGCTGTGAAATCCTGATACCACTGCTTGTCCCTGACGCTGTCCAGCTTCCAGAAGCTGCCGCCGTTTATGATTCCCGGATTATCGGCATACATGGTGATATTGTAATTACTGGTACCGACGCTTGCTTCATAGAGGGAATCCTTCAGAAAATCCCGATAGCTTTCATAATAAGCAAGGGGGGAAGCATATTCCGCCTCCATAAATTCATTAATGTATTTATTACTGTAAATATTCAGGGAAAGATTGGCTGCGTTATCCATCCTGTTGATTAAAGTATAATGAATGGCCTCTGCGATGTTCTCCATATCATGCTGGCTGGAACTTTGCTCCGCCTTAATCACCAGGGAAAAAATAATGCTGTCCGTAAGGATCAAAGGCAGCAGGACGCAGCAGATATACAGAAGCATCAGCTTCCGGGACAACGGCAGATTATCTAAGGTTTTTCCCGGAGGAAGATACTGCTTAACCTTATCGGATAGTTGTTGGATTTTGTTCCGCATGTTTTCCCTCCCCGCCCGGCTTTACTGTAAAACGTTTTACAAATTGTAACATATCCGTTCACGGGATACAAGGCCGGTAACGAATCGGGGTGCAGATAAAAAGTTTGGCGTCCGCCGGCCCTGCTTCCCTGTGCGGCCTGCTGCCCTGCAAGGATTCCTGTAAGGGGCGTTAT
>URMK01000056.1 GCA_900548905.1 uncultured Lachnospiraceae bacterium
ATGAAGGTACTGAACCGTTACAAAACTCAAACTTCGCAGTTGCCGAACGGCCTCTGTGAAGTTTGAGTTACAAAAAAGTAACGCGGCAGATACTTTGTATACATAGAAGAGAGGGAGGACAAACCAGATGGAACAAGTAAAAGTAGGAATGATAGGGCTGGGAAACCGGGGATACGGGCTGCTTAAGGATGCCATCCTTAAAATGCCTTCGGTGAAGGTGACGGCGGTGTGCGATGCTTATGAGGATCGCTTTGAAAATGCAGTGCGGCTGACGCAGGAGGAATGCGGGCATACACCCTTTGGCACCACGGATTACAGGGAACTGCTGGCGAGAGAGGATGTGGAAGCGGTGGTCATTTCCTGCGCGTGGGAGGGCCATATCCCTGTGGCGGTGGATGCCATGCGGGCAGGAAAAGCGGTTGGTATGGAAGTGGGCGGTGCGTACAGCGTCAAGCAGTGCTGGGATCTGGTGGATGCCTATGAAGAGACAGGTACCCCGTTCATGTTCCTGGAGAACTGCTGTTACGGCAGAAGGGAGCTGATGGCTCTGAATATGGTTAAGCAGGGGCTGTTCGGTGAGGTGATCCACTGCAGGGGCGGCTATATGCATGATCTGCGTGAGGAAGTAGGGACCGGATTGGAAAAGCGCCATTACCGCCTGCGTAATTATAAATACAGGAACGCGGAAAATTATCCCACCCACGAGCTGGGGCCTATTGCCAAAATCCTGCATATCAACCATGGAAACCGTATGCTGACCCTGACCTCCATGGCCTCCAGGGCGGAAGGCATGCATGCCTTTGCGAAGGAACGGTATCCGGAAAATGAAAGTCTGGTCCAGGCTAAATTTGCCCAGGCAGATGTGGTAAATACCATTATTAAATGTGCGGGAGGCGAAACAATCCTTCTGACACTGAATACCACGCTACCTCGTTTTTACAGCAGAGACTTCACGGTCTGCGGGACGAAGGGCATGTACGAAGAAGAAAATGATACGGTCTTTCTGGATGGCAAATATACGGAAGAAGAGGAGTTTTCCTTCCGGAAATACTGGGGAAATGCGGAAGAATACGAGAAGGAATACGATCATCCAATCTGGAAGGATTTCCTGAATGACGGTGTTCTCGGAGGACATGGAGGTATGGACTGGCTTGTACTGCGCGCTTTTTTTGACAGTGTGCGGGAGAAAAGACCGTGTCCTGTGGATGTATATGATGCGGCTTCCTGGATGTGCATTACAGCGCTTTCGGAGGAATCTATTGCCTTGGGCGGCCAGCCGGTGGCTGTTCCTGATTTTACCAATGGCATGTGGATGGACAGGGAGGAGCCGGAGCTGTAAAAGCTCCGGCCCTTCCTTGTTTATCCGATGATTTTCCAGTGCTTATCCACCTTATTAAGAACCTCGCAGCCATCTGCGGTTACGAGGACCAGATCCTCGATGCGCACACCGAATTTTCCCGGAAGGTAGACGCCGGGTTCGATGGAAAAGGTCATACCTTCCTCCACGGCAGCAGTGTTCGCCAGGCTTACGTCTCCGGGCTCATGATCCTGAAGGCCGATGGAATGGCCCAGCCGGTGATTGAAATAGTCCCCGTAACCCGCTTCTGTAATGAGCTCCCGGGCCGCCCTGTCCAGATCGCAGAAACGTACTCCTGGGCGGATCAGGCTTTCCGCCTTTTCGTTGGCCCTTCTTACCAGATCATGAATCGGGGAATAGTTCGGATCTTCCTTTTTACAGAAGAAGGTCCGGGTCATGTCGGAGCAGTAGCTGTCCTTCCGGCAGCCCATATCAATGACAATACAGTCTCCCGCCTTCAGAACGGTATCATCCGGTTCATGATGGGGATCCGCCGCGTTGGCACCAAAGGAAATAATGGTGTTAAACCCTTCTTCACAGCCTTCTTCTTTATAGAGGGAACGGATATAATCCGCACATTCCTTTTCCGTCATACCTTCCTTCAGCCATGCCGCCGCTTTTTCCATGCAGGCGTCATTGATGCGGGAGGACTCTCTCATTTTTTCTTTTTCATAATCATCTTTGATAGAACGTACACCATCCACACATGCGGATGCATTCACATAACGCACCCCGGGATTACGTTCCATCAAATCCAGCAGGAAACGGGCCGGCCAGCTTTTGTCAACGCCCATGTCGGAGCCTGCGTCCACATGGGATGCCACAATGCCGATACAGTCGTCCGTGTCCGACATCCATACTTTCCCGATAGCGGTTTCCGGGATAACGAATAAATTATTCAGGAAAAAGACATGCTTTCCGTCCGTACGGATGTACAGGGCAAAAAGCCGTTCATAGGGTTCAATCCAGACACCGGTCAGATACCAGATGCTCAAAGGATCGCTTACAATCATCTGCGTCAGCCCCTTGTTCTCAAGCTGCCCGCATACCCGGCCAAGCCGGTCTGCATAAAGCTGGTTCATGCTTCTACCTCTCATTCTGCCATTCTTTCCCGCGGGCAGCGAGCTAAACGGATGTACTCGTATAGAACCTATTGTCCATTTGGCTGCCGCCGCAAGAAGCCCATAAAATCTATATTCATTATAGATAGATTGGGGGAAAAAGGAAATAGGCAGTTGTATTATTTTGGTTCTTTCTCTGGTTTGCGGATTATTCCGAAAGCCGGCCGGTTTATGCGAAGTGTGAGCAAGGGGTATCTGTTTGACAGATATACGCAGAGATACTAGAATAGAGGGTATATAGGGGACAGCCGTGGTAGTGAAAATCGGATAAATATAGGAGGACAGCTTATGTTTCATGTTCCGGAGATGATTCTTTTTGACTATGGACAGACCCTGGCGGATGAGGGGGATTATGATCCGGTAAGAGGCAACCGTGCTGTTTTGGGGATGGCGGTGAGCAACCCCCGCAATATTACGCCGGAACAGCTTCAGGATGCTGCGGACGGACTGACAAAGGATATAGGGGAACTGTTCGGGGAGGAAAAGAGAAGCAATCCGGAAGGGGAATTTTCCTGCAGGGCATTTAACCGGTATTTATATGAATATCTGGATATCGAACTGCCCATGCCCTGGGAAGAAGTGGAACGGGTATTCTGGAAAGCGGCTGCGAGGGTGAAGACCGCGGAAGGGATAGAAAATCTTCTGGCGTATCTTCATGACAGGGGGATCCGTACGGCAGTGGTCAGCAATATGATGAAGGATACCGGGACCCTTACCGAACGGATTCAGGAGCTTCTGCCGGATAACCATTTTTCTTTTATTATGGCGTCAAGTGATTATCTGTTCCGCAAGCCCCATCCCCGTATTTTCGAAATGGCCCGGGCCAAAGCGGGCCTTCAGGCTGATCAGATCTGGTATTGCGGCGACAATCTTGTCTGCGATGTGAAAGGGGCCGCCGGAGTGGGGATGAAACCGGTATGGTATACCCCCTATGCGAAAAAGGGGCAGGAGCCACCCGAAGGAATCTCCTATATGACGATAAACGACTGGGAGGAAGTCATTCAGCTTCTGGAGCTTTTCCGCGGGGACAAGGGCATATGCCTTACCGTGGACAAGGCGGATTATAATCCCGCATGGAAGAAACGTAAGCGCATCGCCGTGCGTGGTTTTATTCGGAGGGAAGGCCGTTATGCCATGATTCACAGCGGGAAATACGGAGAGTATAAATTCCCGGGAGGCGGAGCGGAACCCGGGGAGCAGCTGGAGGATACCCTTCTAAGGGAGGTACAGGAGGAGACCGGCCTGCGTGTGAAAAGAGAATCTATACGGTATGCCGGCAGAGTGAGGGAAACCAGACGGGGAATGGGAGAGGAAATCCTGGAAATGATTTCGTATTATTTTGCCTGTGAAACGGAAAAGGATACGACAGACCGCTGCCTGGATGCCTATGAAAAGGAATATGAATACGAGCCGGCTTTTGTCACGCTGGAAGAAGCCATTACCAATAACGAGAGGATAACGGACACCGGGAATATCCCGTGGATTCTCAGGGATACACTTGTGATGAAAGCTCTCCTGCAAAAGGAAAGGGAAGGGAATGGGAAGAAATAAGAAAAGGATTCTTGCTTTGGCAGCAGTACTGTTGTGCGTACTTGCCGCGCTTGCGTTCCGGACAATCAATGAAAAAAGTTCCCCTGTGGAAACGCTGGAGGAAAGCATTGCCTGTTTGGACGGAACGTTGTCTTTCACCATCCCGGAAGCATATGACAGTTCCTGGTATCTGCAAATCAGCGGCCGTCTGGAAACGGAAAGCGGCGGTATGAGCGTGCACTATCTGGAGGAAATAAGCCGGGAGGGCAGCTGGAAGAAAAATGAGACCTATTCGTTTCGGACGGAAGAGGGAAGCTACAGTGAACTGATTCTGTATGTGTCCACAGGAAAAGAAGAGGCGGATATTGATTTGCTTTCCTATCTTCCGAAAAGGTAGGGTGGCAGGCGGATAAGGCAGAAATTACAAATCGGATTAAAAACGCCGGCCGCACGGAAAGTAAAGGGGACTTTCCGTACGGCCGGTTTTCATAACCGCAGGGCCGGACACCGGCGTATGATATGACCGTCCGCTTCCGGATTACGGGAAATGACGCAAGCTAAGTGCTTCAGGAAAAAGAGGCTTCCGGGAAGTTATCCTGTGTCTGTGCTTTGTCATTCATAAAGCTGTATTGAGACATAAACAGGTTATGGTATGGCCCTTTATTTACCAGAAGTTCTTCGTGGCTGCCGCTTTCCTGTATTTTGCCCTTATCCACATACAGGATACGGGTACAATTTTGTATGGTGGAAAGGCGGTGCGCGATGATAAAGGAAGTACGTCCTTTCAGCAGTTCATTCAACCCTTTTTGCAGGATGATTTCCGTTTCCGTATCAATGCTGGAGGTGGCTTCATCCAGTATCAGGATTTTAGGATCGGCCAGCAGGGCGCGGGCGAAGGAAATCAGCTGCCGCTGTCCGGCGGACAGACGGCTTCCTCTTTCATTTACCTGGGTATGGTAGCCCTCCTCCATCTGCATGATGAAATCATGGGCACAAACGGTTTTGGCGGCTCTGATGACCTCTTCATCCGTGGCGGTACGGTTCCCGTAGCGGATATTGTCCATGATGGTACCGGAAAAAATGAAGCTGTCCTGCATCATAACCCCCATTTGGGTCCGCAGGGAATGAAGCGTGACTTTGGAAATATCCGTGTCGTCGATACGTATGGTGCCGCCGCCGATATTATAGAAACGGCTGAGCAGGTTGACAATGGTGGTTTTGCCTGCGCCGGTAGGGCCGACGATTGCAAAGGACTCTCCGGGCATGGCGGTGAAGCTCACATCATCCAGGGTCTTGATGCCTTCTTCATAGGAGAAGGATACATGATCAAAGGTCACCTTACCGGTAATCGGAGGCATTTCCACCGCATCGGGCGCATCTTTTACCGCAACGGGTTCATCGATGGTTTCAAAAATACGTTCCATGTAGGAAATCGCTGTCAGCAGGGAATTGTAAAAATTCGCAAGGGTGGTGATGGGGGACCAGAACCGGCTGATATAACCGGTAAAGGCTACCAGTACACCCACGGAAGCGGTTCCTCCGTTCATGGCCATATCCACGATGGCCACATACAAAAAAGCAGTGGTTACGGCAGAAATTACATCCACGGTAGGCCCCATCATGAAGTTAAAACGCACAGCACGCATCCAGGACTGACGGTAACCGTCGCTTAGATGGTTGAAGATACCGCTGTTTTCTTTTTCCCTTACAAAGGACTGGGTTACCCGGATACCGTTAATGCTCTCCGCAATATAGGCATTCAGGTTGGACTGCTTATTGCTCTGGATCTGCCATGCCCGGTGCTGCTTCTTCTTAATCAGGCTGGCAAAGATAGCCAGGACGGGAAGTCCGCACATACACATCAGCGTCAGCTTCACGTTGATGGAAAGCATGAAAAAGATAATGAATATCAGGCTGCACAGGTCGGTTATAGTGTTGAGAAGACCGTTGGAAAGCAGGTCGCTTAAGTTGTTGACGTAGTTAACCACTCTTACCTGGATTTTTCCATGAGGCCTGTCGTCATAGTAGGAGAACGGAAGTTCCTGCAGGTGGCAGAAAATATCGGTCCGCAGCTGGTGGATGACGGACTGGCCGACCCGGTTGGTTATTTTAATTTTGGCTTTCAGGGAAATAACCGAATACAGGATAATCAGCAGCGTATATAGGCTGATGCGGAACAGTCCCCGGATATCCCCGGCAGGAATGATGTCATTCATGACGGTCATAAAAAAGCGGGGGATGAGCATGGTGAGCGCACTGGCGGAGAGCATGAGGAACGCTGCCAGGAACATATCTTTTTTAAAGGGAATCACATAGTGGCCGAGTCGTTTCAGCTGCCCCAGGTCAAAGTGGTCTTCCATGATCTCGTCAATATCGTATTTATTACGTGCCATTTTAACGTCCCTCCTTTGCCGGTGTATGGTACTGATGCTCAAAGACCCTTGCGTAGTAGCCGTTGTTTTCAAGCAGCTCTTTATGGGTTCCCCGTTCCGCGATCCGTCCGTGATCCAGAACCAGAATCTGATCGGCATCCTTCAGGGAGGAAATACGGTAGGCGATGATGAAAATGGTGTGGTTGCCTTCCAGGTTTTTCAGCTGTTTCTGTATGTAGGTTTCCGTTTCCATATCCACAGCGGACGTAGTGTCGTCAAGTATGAGGATAGACGGATCCTTAAGCAGGGCACGGGCCAGGGAGATACGCTGCTTCTGGCCGCCTGAAAGACCGACGCCCCGTTCCCCCACAATGGTATCATAGCCTTCGGGCATAGCCTGGATAAAATGGTTGGCATCTGCGGCGATGGCGGCTTTTTTGACTTTATCAAACGGACAGTCGGGCCGGGCATAGGCGATATTTCCTTCAATGGTATCGGAAAAGAGGAAAACGTCCTGCATAGCCATTCCGATGTTGTCACGCAGCTCATACAAATCCAAATCCTTAACGTTGACACCATCCACAAGTACATCACCCTCGGTTGTATCGTAGAAACGGCACAGCAGATTCATGATGGTGGATTTGCCGGCTCCCGTGGGGCCGAGAATCCCTATTGTCTGGCCGGGCTTCACGGAAAAGCTCACATCCTGTATAATATCCTCGCCCTCCGCCTGGTAGGAAACATTCCTGAATTCGATGCTTCCTTTATAATGCTTTTTGGTAATGGCATTAACCGGCTTGCTGATATGAGGCTCCTCGGAAAAGGTGGTATGGATTTTTTCCACGGAGGTAACGAAACGCTGTACGTCATTCACAAACCAGCCGGCCATACGCAGGGGCATATTCAGCATCCAGAGGTAACCGTTAACGGTAACAAGGCTTCCCAGGGATAGTTCCCCCCGGATAGCCATGATGCCTCCGTAAAGCATGAGGACAACGGTAAGGATATTGGAGAAGAATTCAAAAATA
The DNA here is from genome assembly GCA_900548905.1 of uncultured Lachnospiraceae bacterium. Taxonomy (GTDB): domain Bacteria; phylum Bacillota; class Clostridia; order Lachnospirales; family Lachnospiraceae; genus Eisenbergiella. Next base: position 7,409 of record URMK01000056.1, read on the forward strand.
GGAACATATTTGGACCAGATAGCGGCGCAGTCCAGCTCGGCAGTCTTATAGGCGTCGTTTTCCGCTTCGAATTTTTCCGTTTCATAGTCTTCCTTGGCAAAAGCCTTTACCACCCGGTTGCCGCTGATATTTTCCTGGACAAAAGCGTTCAGGCTGGAAAAACGGGTACGGATATTATGAAAGGCAGGTTTTACTTTTTTAAACTGGCAGACGGTCAGCACCACCGTAAAAGGCAGGATACACAGCATGCACAGCGCCAGCTTGGTATTGATTGTAAAAATCATTATCAGGGCAAAGCAGAAATACAGGATATTTTCAAAGATGGAAGATATGACGTTAGCCACAAAGTGACGGATGGCGTCCATATCACCCGTCTGGCGGCTCATAAGGTCACCGGTGCGGTTACGGTTATAGAAGGCAAAATCCTCCATTAAAAGCTTGCGGTACACCGCATCTCTCATTTTATAAAGTACACCCTGGGAACAGATTTCGAAATTGTAAGGAACCATGAAGCGGAGAACACTTCGTATTGCAGTTACCAGAAGCAGTATGAGTACCAGTACGGGAAGCTTGTCGTACTGTCCGCCGCTGATAACATCGTCTACGACCTTTCCGCTGACGATAGGATTAATGATGGCAAGCCCTGCCAGAAATGTTACGAGAAACAATCCCAGAAAGAGCCGCTTTCGGTAAGGCTTGATAAAGGAATAGAACCATTTCATTGGTGTCATTTGGATATCCCCTCCCGGATGATATAAAAATTTGGTAATTATTAAGTTCCTTTCTATATTAGGGGATTGGGAGGAAAATAAAATGTATAATCTTGTTTTGTTTTTGTATTATTTTGGTGCTGGGGGATATTGGGGTATGTGACAGACCACATACCCATGAACCTTGGTTCGTTGCAATCACGACGTTTCTAACCGGGTGATCCGCTGGCGGCGGCGGGGGGGGCTGATTTAGTACTTTCCGCTGACAAAGCCGTGAGGATTTGAGGATGGAAATGCTTCCCGGGTGTGTAAAATAAATCGGTAACAGGAAGTCTGCACCTGACGTACACCGCTTTGCCTGAAGCAGAATACATCCTATATTTGTCAAAGCCAATATTTCCGTACAATTTCCATGGCTTCATTCTCACTGATGCAAAACCGTTGTTTTATCTTTTCTGCAGTCTCTTCAAAGCTGACGCCCAGTTCCCGGCAGGTCTCGACGATTCCTTTTTCGATTCCGTCCGCTACCAGCATTTCTCCTAATTTTGTCATTGCTATCATCTCCTTTATTCTGTTTAATTCCGTTTTGGTTAGAAATTTGTCTGCCAGGGTATACAAAACCGCCTGCATTTTCTCTAATTCCATTTCGGTTATTGTTTCCCTTGAATTTTGAAGGATATTCAGGCTTTTTCGTATGCGTTCTTCGATCCGCAGACGGCCTGACATCAGCGGCGTGAGCAGCAGTGAAACGAGATCTGCTTTTGCGGGTTTCAGCCCCTGCTCTGCGTTTTCTTTCAGACGCTTAAAAAGTTGGTCCGCGTTTTTCCCCCTCAGCCGTACCGCCTTAACCTGGTAAACATTAATTCCTTCTTTCAGTATTGTTTTCGGGCGCTTTACCTTTGCGGAACAGATTACATAGGTGATCACTTCTGTGTGATGGATCCGGCTGGTAGCTGCCTCATACTCCCGGAAACGTTTCAAATCTTCTTTGGTAATGGAATCACTTTCAAATTCCAGATGAATCCAGACGCCGTCCGTCCTTACGTAGTTAAAATCCTGATACATTTGCCGCGCTTCCAGCTTTACTGTCTCCGTAGGGGCGATATAACTGGCAATACCCTGGATTCCCAGCAGCGGCATCAATTCTTCGCCAAAATATTGGGCCGCTGTCTTCAGTGCCAAATCTTCATGGTGAATGGGGCTTTTGACGGCCGGGTTCTTTACTGTTTGTTCTTTACTTCCCTTTTTCGTGCGTTTTTTCACACAGCCTCCTGTTCTGTAAGCCATGTGTAAAATCCTGCCTTTCATATAATTATAACTGATAAAACGACACCGGACAACCGCATCTTACCTTTTTAATCTGTTATATTTTATAATTCTTTTGTGTTTGGTCTATAGAATTTGTTTTCTGTAAACAGGGATTGAATCATTGTCCGATACGGACTGAGAATTTGAAATGGCAATTAAAAGAAAATGCTGATTGGTATGGCTGTTTGTGGCGGGCAGGAACTTACACATAGTTCCGGCAGCCGGTGTTTCTTTATTATAGCAGTTGCCGGGGGGACTGTAAATGTAGTATGGGAATTATTTCCGATTATTCTATGCCAATACTCCATCCGGCCAGGATTTTTTGAAATCCTGGCCCCTCGGTCTGTTTCTAATTCTGTTTCTTCCTATATTTAGAGGGGGACTCCCCAAAGTGTTTTTTAAATAGTTTGCTGAAGTGGTAGGCATCGTCGTATCCCACGCACAGGGCAATGTCCTGGATGCTGGCATCCTTTTGTTTGTCAAGAAGAAGCCTGGCTTTTTCCATTCTCACCTTTATGAGGTGGTTGATGGGGGTGTCGCCGGTCTCGCTTTTAAATATTTTGGATATGTAAAAGGGGCTGAGGTACATGTTGCGGGCTATCTGGTCAAGGGATATTTTTTCGTTGTAATGGCAGTCCAGATAGTCGATGATTTGTTCGACTACGTATTTTTTGTTGGTGGATTCAAATTCATAGCCTTCTTCAATGCTTATGGGGGCAACAACCTGCTCGCGGTAGAGGAGGAGGATCATCTGGGTGACGTAGGCTTTTAGCATGAAGTAGCGTCCCGGCTGGCAGCTTGTGCTCTCTGTTTTGATGAGGGAGCAGAGGCGGGAGAGGGTGACAAATGTCTTTTCCCCGGGGCGGATAAGGCATTCGTGGCCGGGGAAGAGGATTTGGTTGGCCTCCATGTCGCGGATGTGGATGTCGGTAAAGGCTACGTAGAATTCTTCAAGGGGGGCGTCGGGGTCGACATAGGTACAGTGGTGCTGGATGCCGGGGTTTATGAGGAGGACGTCGCCTTTTTTGACGGGAACCCATTTTCCGTCCAGCATAAAATGACCCTCACCGGACAGGATCAGGGCGATTTCTATGAAGTCGTGGCTGTGGGGGCGTTCGGGTTCCTTTCGGGACAGCTGGCAGGTGAAGAGGAACGTTGGATTCAGGTCGTCGTAGGTGATGTCGTATTGTATTTGGCACATGGTGGTGAATCAGCTCCTTGTGTTAGGGGTGGAAGGGATGTAGGGGGGCGGGTAAAACGATGGCGGAAGCTTGGAGGTCCGTAGGGATCCGGTAGGCCGCAGGGATCCGGAAGGACGCAGGACCGTAGGAGCCGGAAGGCCGCAGGGCCGCAGAACCCTGAAGGCCGCAGAACCCTGAAGCCCGCAGGGCTTCAGGGCTTGGGGCAGTCGCCCCAAGCCTCCCTAAAAGGAAAAGCAGCCTGGGAAGCAGGCGGCGGTGGGGCTGCCGTCTGTTTCCCATTCTGTTTTTCCTTTTAGGGAGGCTGCTGCTCGTTGGTAACAACATTATAATCCATTCTCTCTCAAAAAAGTATCCCTCTTGGGTGAAAAAATTGAAAAGTTGAATTTTTTATTAATTCGGGGTGGTTGATGTTGCATATCGGGAAAAAGTTTAGTACACTGTAGATTGAAATATTACCGGCTTGATTTTGTTGGGCTTTTGCTTGTTTGGCGGGGCTCAGGGTCAGGTCCATGAGGATAAAGGAGGAGAACCAATGGCACAGGTTGGTATTGTAATGGGAAGTGATTCCGATATGCCTGTTATGGCAAAGGCGGCGGATATTCTGGAGGAGCTGGGGATTTCTTATGAGATGAAGATTATTTCGGCCCACAGGGAACCGGATGTGTTCTTTGAATATGCGAAGAGCGCGGAAGCAAAGGGGTTCAAGGTAATCATAGCGGGTGCAGGTATGGCTGCGCATCTTCCGGGTATGTGTGCTGCAATTTTCCCTATGCCGGTTATTGGTATTCCTATGCATACGACTTCTCTTGGCGGAAGGGATTCCCTTTATTCCATCGTTCAGATGCCCAGCGGGATTCCGGTAGCTACGGTGGCGATTAACGGAGGCGCGAATGCGGGGCTTCTTGCTGCAAAGATCCTTGCCACATCGGATGCCGTGCTTTTGGAGAAATTGAAGAATTATTCCCAGGGTCTTAAGGAGAGTGTGCAGAAGAAAGATGCGCATCTTCAGGAAGTTGGTTATAAGAATTACAGTAAGTAAACTTCCATGCCCGGTTTACCGGGTAAAACCATGCATGAAAGCAGCCGTGCCGAATGGCATCAAAGCTGTGGAAGCGGAGCTTTTCCTATAAAGATAAAACGATGGAACCCGGAAGGTGCAGGATACCTGACGGGCTTCCTATATAACGGAGGATACGATGGATTATAAGAACGCTGGTGTAGATATTGAAGCAGGGTATAAATCGGTAGAACTTATGAAAAAATATGTGAAGGAGACCATGCGCCCCGAAGTGCTGGGCGGCCTTGGCGGATTTTCAGGGGCTTTTTCCCTGGAAAGCTTTCAGGGGATGGAAAAGCCTACTCTGGTTTCCGGAACGGACGGCGTGGGAACGAAGCTGAAGCTTGCGTTTCTGCTTGATAAGCATGATACGGTGGGAATCGACTGCGTGGCTATGTGTGTGAACGATATTGCCTGCGCGGGGGGTGAACCGCTGTTTTTCCTGGACTACATTGCATGCGGAAAGAACTATCCTGAGAAAATCGCCACGATTGTAAAAGGGGTGGCGGATGGCTGTAAGCAGGCGGGTGCTGCCCTGATTGGCGGCGAGACTGCGGAAATGCCCGGCTTTTATCCGGAAGAGGAATACGATCTGGCCGGTTTCGCCGTGGGCATTGTTGATGAAAAGAAGCTGATTACCGGAGAGAACCTGAAGCCGGGAGATGTACTTGTCGGTATGGCAAGCTCCGGGGTTCACAGCAATGGTTTTTCGTTGGTAAGAAAGGTTTTTGAAATGACAAAGGAATCCCTGGATACTTATTATGAGGAGCTGGGGACAACACTGGGCGAAGCGTTGATCGCCCCTACCAAGATTTATGTGAAGGCGCTGAAGGCTGTAAAAGCTGCAGGTGTTACCATTAAAGCCTGCAGCCATATTACGGGCGGCGGATTTTATGAGAATATTCCCCGTATGCTTCCGGAAGGTATGTGCGCGGTGGTTAAGAAGGACAGTTATGAGGTTCCTGCCATTTTCAGGCTTCTTGCCCAAAAAGGAAATATTGATGAGCAGATGATGTATAATACATATAATATGGGTATCGGCATGATCCTGGCTGTGGACTCTGCCCAGGCGGATGCCGCGGCGGCAGCGATCCGGGAAGCGGGAGAAACACCGGTAATCCTGGGGGAAGTGAAGGCCGGGGAAAAAGGAGTCGAGTTATGCTGAGAATTCTGGTATGTGTATCCGGCGGAGGCACCAATCTTCAGGCGGTTATCGATGCCATTGGGGATGGCCGTATAACCAACACGGAAATCGCAGGAGTTATCAGCAACAATAAAAATGCGTATGCGCTTACCAGAGCCAGACAGAGCGGAATAGAAGCCATCTGCCTGTCTCCCAAGGATTTCACGGACAGGGCGGCGTTTAACCGGGCGTTCCTCGATAAAGTGGATTCCTGTCTGCCGGATTTGATTGTGCTCGCCGGTTTTCTGGTGACGATACCGGCGGCTATGATAGAGAAGTACCGGAACCGTATCATCAATATCCACCCGTCTTTAATCCCTTCCTTCTGCGGCGTCGGGTTTTATGGGCTGAAGGTTCATGAAGCGGTGCTTGCCAGAGGCGTGAAGGTGACGGGAGCCACCGTGCATTTTGTGGACGAAGGGACGGATACCGGGCCGATTCTCCTTCAGAAAAGCGTGGAGGTAAACGAGGATGATACCCCGGAGAGCCTGCAGCGGCGTGTTATGGAGGAAGCGGAATGGCAGCTCCTTCCCCGGGCGATCGATTTGATTGCCAACGGGAAAGTCAGCGTAACAGACGGAAAGGTGAGATACAAATGAAAATTCTGATTGTAGGCGGCGGCGGCCGGGAGCATGCCATTGCTGCGGCCGTGGCGAAAAGCCCGAAAGCAGATACCATATATTGTGCACCGGGAAATGCCGGGATTGCCCAGGTGGCGGAATGTGTACCCATAGGCGTGGATGAATTTGATAAAATAGCATCTTTTGCTAAAGAAAAAGAGGTGGATCTGGTCATCGTAGGGCCGGATGATCCTCTGGCGGCCGGGATAGTGGATGTCCTGGAGGCGGCGGGGCTGCGTGTGTTCGGCCCCAGGAAAAATGCGGCTATTCTGGAAGGAAGCAAAGCTTTTTCCAAGGATTTGATGAAAAAATATAACATCCCTACTGCGGCGTATGAAACCTTTGATGATGCCGAACAGGCGGCGGCCTATCTGGAACAGGTGGAATATCCTGTTGTGCTCAAGGCGGACGGCCTTGCTTTAGGCAAAGGCGTCCTCATCTGCAATTCGAAGGACGAAGCGCTGGAAGGCATGAAAAGCATTATGCTGGATAAGCAGTTTGGTGCTGCGGGAAACCGTATGGTAGTGGAAGAATTTATGACCGGAAGGGAAGTGTCCGTACTTTCCTTTGTGGATGGTAAAACCATCCGCATTATGACATCCGCCCAGGACCATAAACGGGCCTGCGACGGAGATAAGGGTTTGAATACCGGCGGAATGGGAACTTTTTCCCCGTCCCCTTTTTATACGAAAGAAGTGGACGATTTCTGTAAACAATATATATACCAGCCCACTGTGGATGCCATGGCAAACGAAGGAAGAGCGTTCAAGGGAATTATTTTCTTCGGTTTGATGCTGACGGATAAAGGCCCCAGAGTACTGGAATATAATGCCAGATTCGGGGATCCGGAAGCGCAGGTGGTGCTTCCGCGGATGAAAAACGATATTGTGGATGTGATAGAAGCATGCATAGACGGTACCCTGGATAAAACGGAGCTTCAGTTTGAAGACAATGCGGCGGTATGCGTGGTGCTCGCTTCCCAGGGATATCCTGTGAAATATGACAAGGGGCTGGTCATCAGCGGCCTGGAGAAATTCCGGGATGCCGGCGGCTATTATTGCTTCCATGCCGGAACCAAATTTGACAGCCAGGGAAACATTGTGACAAACGGCGGCAGGGTCCTGGGAATTACAGCTACGGGAGACGATCTGAAAACAGCCAGGGCCAATGCATATGAAGCGGCCGGCTGGGTAGACTTTGCCAATAAGTATATGCGTACGGATATCGGTAAAGCTATAGATGAGGCGTAACCACAAAAGGTAAAGGGGTCAGGAACATGAACAGGATAAAAAAGATAAGTACAGGATTTTTGCTTCGCATGACAGCTGTTTTGGCGGCGATATTGTTTTGTGCTGCAGTCCCGGGGCAGACGGCTCTGACAGGCCATGCGGCAAATACGCTGGGAAGTCAGGGAAGCCAGGGAAACAGCAGTGAGGGGAATGAAGATGCAGGGGGAGCGGAAGACGCAGGAGGAGAATTGGATGATGAAGTAAATAATATCATCAATGAAAACGCTGCGGAAGGTATAAACGGATCCACGGCATCCAAAATCAAGATTATTGCTGCCAGTGCCCGTGTTCGTTCTGAAGCCTCAACCAGTTCCAGCGTAGTGGGAAGCCTTGCTTCCGGCGATGTCATGGATGTTACCGGGGAAACTACGGGAAGTGACGGAAAAGTCTGGTATCAGATAACAGGAGAAAAAGATGGGAAGGCGATTAACGGTTATGTCCGTGAGGATACGCTGGAGGTAACCGAAACCGCGCAGCCGGAGGCACCGGCTGAAGTTCCGGAGGAAACGCCTGCTGAAGAACCCTCGGCTACGGCGCCGTCAACCAACGATTACGATGTGAGCTATGCGGATGATGGTACAGGAAATAATGACTGGTATTTAAATGACAATGTGAAGGGTACCAGATATAAAATTTCCGATCTTCTAGGTGCGGCCCAGACTAATGAAACCAATATTGACACCATGGAAAAGCAGACGGGCAGCCTCCGTCTTATCATCATCATCCTGGCAGTGATTATCGGGCTTCTGGTCATCGTGGTAACCGTCATGATCTTCAAGCTGAAAGCGGCGTACGAAGACGGCTATGACGAGTACGGCGATGATGAAGACGAGGATGACGAAGACATGGATGAGGATGATGAAGACGAGGATGACGATGAGGACATGGACGACGAGGATGATGAAGACGACTATGTTCCCAGGCGGAGCAGAAGAGGCGGCAGGGGAGGCCGGAACAATAAGAAGAAGCCGGCCCGGAGAAGCAGCAGATATTACGAAGAGGATGAAGACGAAGACGATGAGGATGAAGAGGACGAGGATGAGGACGATAGGTACTCCCGTGAAGAAGAGTATGACGAACCGCCCAGAAGAAGCTCCCGTTCTTCCGGAAAAGGAAAAAAATCCCAGAATTACAAGCCGCGCAATTTCCTTGACGTAGACGATGATGACGATTTGGACTTTGAATTCCTTGATTTAAAATAGAACCCGGCTGTCGGCAGACAGCCGCAGAGAAACAAGAAAGCCGCTGGGGATGGACTGCAGCGGCTTTTTCCCATAATCTTTATAAGGCGTTCCGGTCGGTATCATGCCCGGAGCGGGTGAAAAGCGGTTGACAGGATGTGCTCACTGTTATACTATAAATATAACAAAAGAAACACAGAAAGAAGAGCGATGCGTATTGGATATGTTTATAGAGATTGATTTCAGCAGTGATGAGGCATTATATATTCAGCTGAGGAACCAGATTATTCTGGGGATCGCTACCAACCGTTTTCATGAGGGAGATGTGCTTCCCAGTGTGAGACAGCTTGCTGACACCATCGGCATTAATATGCATACGGTGAATAAGGCGTACACCGTGCTGAAGCAGGAAGGCTATGTAAAGGTAGACAGAAGAAAAGGCGCGGTAATCGCTGTTGACGAGGGAACCAAGCAGGCTTTGCTTGATGTCCGGGAGGAACTCCGTGTTTTGCTGGCAAAGGCAAGCTGTAAGAATATTTCCCGGGAAGAAGTGCATGCTTTAATTGACGAAATCTATGAAGAATATGGAGGACTGGAATAATGCAGTCACAGTATACGGATAAGGCCAGGACGGCCCTTATACTGGCTGAGAAGGCCGCCAGGAAGCTGAAACAGAATTATGTGGGGACAGAGCATATTCTTTTGGGGCTTCTGGAGGAAGGTACCGGCGTTGCTGCCAGAGTGCTGATAGAGAACGGGGCCAATGAATTGGAAATCCGTGAAATGATTGAAGATTTGATCGCACCTGTATCGGAGACGCCGGTAAAGGAACGGGACGGCTATTCCCCCCGGGCCATGGCTATTCTGGAAGAGAGCCACAGACAGGCCGCCAGGTTCCGTTCCCCTCTCACCGGGACGGAGCATATTCTGCTTTCCCTTTTAAAAGAAGGGGAGAATGTGGCCGTAAGACTATTGAATACCTGCGGGCTTCAGCCGCAGAAGCTGTATATGGATACGCTGGCGGCTATGGGACAGGAGCCCGGGCTGTACAAAGAGGATCTGATGAAAAAACAGAAAAAGAAAGGCGGAGCTCCCACTCTGGATCAGTACAGCCGGGATATGACCGCCCTGGCCAGAGACGGCAGGCTGGATCCGGTTATCGGCAGGGAAGAGGAAATCAGCCGTGTGATCCAGATACTCAGCCGGAGGACGAAGAACAACCCCTGTCTGGTAGGAGAACCCGGCGTGGGCAAAACCGCCATTGTGGAGGGGCTTGCCGCCAGAATCATAGCCGGCGAGGTGCCCGATACCGTGAAGAATAAAAGGGTGCTTATGCTGGATCTGTCCGGTATGATAGCCGGCAGCAAGTACCGCGGTGAATTTGAAGAGCGGATTAAGAAGGTCATCCGGGAGGTGACCGATGACGGCAACATCCTGCTGTTTCTGGATGAGCTGCATACTCTCATCGGAGCGGGCGGCGCGGAAGGGGCCATAGATGCCTCCAATATTCTGAAGCCTTCCCTGGCGAGAGGGGAGATCCAGCTGATCGGCGCCACTACGATTACTGAATACCGCAAATATATTGAAAAGGATGCCGCACTGGAACGCCGGTTCCAGCCGGTAAATGTGGAAGAACCTACGGAAGAAGAGGCTGTCCGCATTCTGGAAGGGGTTACCCCCAGATACGAAGAACACCATAAGGTAAAAATCCTGCCGGAGGCCATAGAAGCCGCGGTACGGCTGTCAAGCCGTTATATAAACGACCGCAGGCTTCCGGATAAGGCTATCGATTTGATAGACGAAGCAGCATCCGCGGTACGCCTGCAGCATATGGAGCCGCCGGAAGAGCTGCGCAGGCTCAATGAAGAAGTGAAGGAGCTGGACCTGAAGATAGAAGGGGCCATCCGGATAGAAGCCTTTGCCCAGGCGGGGGAATGGAAGCGGGAGCAGGACGCCCTGCTGAAGAAACTCAACCAGAAAAAGGCACGGCTGGAGAAGAAAAATGCGGCCAGAAGGGAAGCGGTTACGGAAAACGACATCGCCGGTGTTGTGGCAATGTGGACCAAAATCCCTGTTAGCAAGCTGGAGGAGAAGGAAAGCGAGCGTCTGCTGAAGCTGGAAGGAATCCTGCATAAGAGGGTAATCGGCCAGGAAGAGGCGGTAAGTGCTGTGGCACGGGCCATGCGCAGGGGGAGGGTCGGTCTCCAGGATCCCAGGCGCCCGATTGGATCCTTCCTCTTTCTGGGGCCTACCGGTGTGGGAAAGACAGAGTTGAGTAAGGCTCTTGCGGAAGCGATGTTCGGATCGGAAAACGCCCTGATACGGATCGATATGTCGGAATATATGGAAGGACATTCCGTTTCCAAGCTGATCGGATCCCCTCCGGGCTATGTGGGCTTTGATGACGGAGGCCAGCTTTCCGAAAAGGTGCGCAGGAACCCTTATTCCGTCGTGCTGTTTGACGAGGTGGAGAAGGCCCATCCGGATGTGTTTAACATCCTGCTCCAGGTATTGGACGACGGGCATATAACGGATTCCAAAGGAAGAAAGGTGAGCTTTAAAAACACGGTGCTCATCATGACTTCCAATGCCGGTGCACAGCGTATCATCGATCCGAAAAACCTCGGTTTTTCAGCCCATACGGATGAAAAGAAGGATTATGAGAAAATGAAAGCCGGTGTGATGGAAGAGGTTAAGCGCCTGTTCAAGCCGGAATTCATAAACCGTATTGATGAGATCATGGTGTTCCACCCTTTGACAAAGGAAAATATGAAACAGATCATCACCCTTCTTTCCAGGGATTTGACGGATCGGTGCAGCAAACAACTGAATATCCATCTGACCATTACACCGGCTGCAAAAAGCTTTATTGTGGAGAAGCACTCTGATCTGAAAATGGGAGCACGTCCTTTGAAGAGAGCCATCCAGAATATGATAGAGGATGCGTTGGCGGAAGAAATCCTTGCACGGAGAATCCAGCCGGGAGATAATGTAACCGTAGGATGCAAGGAAGGGAAAATTACTTTTCAGGTAAAAAAATAATACTTATTATGAGAAATACCGTCGGAGACGGAGGATAAACCAAAAGGACGAACCATATTTAAGGAGGACAAAAGAAATGGCAGTAGTAGAAGAGTTAATCCGTGCAGAGGCAGACGGCAGTATCAGTTTTGGAAACCATACTCTTGCGGATAAGGCGAAACTGGAGGATTTTTCCCATGAAGGCGATCTGTATAAGGTGAAAACCTACCAGACCATGACCAAACTGGAGAAAAACGGTATGTTTGTCTATGAATCCGTGCCGGGTACCAGCGTGCTGTCGTTTCTGGAGGGTGAGGACGGCGTAAGCTTTGTGGTGGAAGGGCAGGAGGATGCCCAGCTGACCATCGGCCTTCAGGACGATACGGAATATGACGTGCGGATTAACGGAGAGGATGCCGGCAGAATGTGCACGAACCTGGGAGGAAAGCTCAGTCTTTCCGTAGAACTGGCGGGAGCGGGAGAAGTGAAGGTAGACATCCATAAATAAGCACTGCTAATCGGAAGACTGTGGACTGTAACGAAAATGTACAGGAGGACAGGGTGCGGTATCAGCCGCACCCTTTTTTTGAAAAATGGCAAAAGCAAAATCAGGGACCGTATTCTATTGCCAGGAATGCGGTTTTGAATCGGCTAAGTGGATGGGACAGTGCCCCGGCTGCCATACTTGGAACAGCTTTGTGGAAGAACCGGTGAGAAAAGCTTCATCCAAAGGAGGGGCGGGCGAACGCATCCAGGGACTTTCCTCTCAGGGAAAGAAGCCCTCGAGCTTGTCGGAAATCTCCATGGATAAGGAAGAGCGGATCCTAACGGGAATCGGTGAGCTGGACAGGGTTTTGGGAGGCGGTGTCGTACCCGGATCCCTTGTTCTTGTGGGAGGTGATCCGGGCATAGGCAAGTCCACCCTTCTGCTGCAGATGTGCAGGCTTCTTGCGGAAGCCGGGAAGAAGGTTCTCTATATTTCCGGGGAAGAATCCCTCCGGCAGATCAAAATGAGGGCACAGCGTATCGGGGAATTCCGGGATACCCTGCAGCTTTTATGTGAAACAAATCTGGGGGATATCGAAGGGGCAATCGCCCGGGAACAACCGGAAATCGTCATAATTGATTCCATACAGACCATGTACCAGGAAGAGGTTTCCGCAGCGCCGGGCAGTGTTTCCCAGGTCAGGGAATCCACAGGTATCCTCCTCAAGCTGGCGAAGGGGTATGGGATATCCATATTTATAGTAGGACATGTTACCAAAGAGGGAACCGTGGCAGGCCCCAGGGTACTGGAGCATATGGTGGATACCGTCCTGTATTTTGAAGGGGACAGACATGCCTCCTACCGTATCCTGCGGGGGGTGAAGAACCGTTTCGGATCCACCAATGAAATCGGTGTGTTCGAAATGCGCCAGGAAGGCCTTTGCGAGGTGAAAAATCCGTCGGAATTCATGCTGAACGGAAAGCCCGAGGGAGCCAGCGGTTCCGTGGTGTCCTGCTCTATGGAAGGGACCAGGCCTATTCTGGTGGAAATACAGGCGCTGGTCTGTCAGAGCAATTTCGGCTTTCCCAGAAGACAGGCGGCGGGTACGGACTTCAACAGGGTGAATCTTTTAATGGCGGTTCTGGAGAAGCGGCTGGGGCTGCAGATTTCCGGCTGTGATGCCTATGTGAATATCGCAGGGGGAATGAAGGTACTGGAGCCGGCCGTAGATCTGGGCATTGTTATGGCAGTAATTTCCAGCTTTAAAAACCGTCCCATTGAAGAGCATATGATCGCGTTCGGAGAGGTGGGCTTAAGCGGAGAGGTCAGGGCGGTGAGCCAGGCGGCCATCCGTGTGGCGGAGGCAAAGAAGCTGGGATTTCAGTCCTGCGTCCTTCCCAAGGTATGTCTGGACAAGCTGCCCAAAACAGAAGGGATCCGCCTGATTGGCGTGCAGTCCGTAAAAGATGTTATGGATATTATTTAAGCCGGAGTGAACCGTAACAATGAATTTGGCATTGTCAACCGGACATGAAAATGCTATGATTAGTTTGTAATTATTTGTAATGTGGTTTTTTCCCACAGGCTTTTGCCGGTAAACCGCATACAGACAGGATGGAAGCGAAGCTTCTATGGGATTTATGATGAAGGCCGTCTCGGACGGCGAAAAGGAGGATTTTATTATGAAAAAAAGCATGTTAACGCTTGCTGTCGTGCTGGCCATGACGCTGACAGCCTGCGGAAGTACAGGCGGTGGTGCCACAGAAAGCAGTGCGGTTCCGGAAAGCAGCGCGGCGGAATCCGCAGCAGAAACGACGGAAGCATCTTCTGAAACGGCTGCGCAGACAACACAAGCCGGTAACGATGCGCTGAAGATTGCCATTGTATCCAGCCCCTCCGGTGTGGATGACGGTTCTTTTAATGAGGATAATTATAACGGTATCCTTTCCTTTATTGGAAAACATCCTTCCTCTACGGTTACTCCGGTAAAGGAGCCTACAGGAGATACGGCTGCAGCTGTTCAGGCAGTAGCGGATATCGTTGCCGATTATGACGTTATCGTATGCTGCGGTTTCCAGTTTGCAGGCATCACCCAGGTTGCACAGGACAACCCTGATGTTTCCTTTATTCTGGTGGATGCGTTCCCTGCCGACGCGGAAGGACAGGATACGGAAGTGGAAAATATCTATGCCATGCAGTTTAAAGAGCAGGAAAGCGGATTCTTTGCCGGTATGGCGGCTGCACTGGAAACAAAGAGCAACAAGGTAGCCGTTGTAAACGGTATCGCTTATCCCTCTAACGTAAACTATCAGTACGGTTTTGAATGCGGTGTGAAATATGTCAATGAAACCGACGGAAAAGCAGTGGAAATCGTTGAGCTTCCTTCCTATGCGGGGACAGATGTAACCGGTGTTAATGTAGGCGGCAATTATATCGGTTCCTTCGCAGATGCCGCAACCGGTAAGGTGGTTGGAAATGCCCTTATCGATGAAGGGGTGGATATCATGTTCGTTGCTGCCGGCGATTCCGGAAATGGTGTTTTTACCGCTGCCAAGGAAGCCGAAGGCGTTTATGTTATCGGCTGTGACGTTGACCAGTATGATGACGGTGCAAACGGAGACGCCAACGTGATTCTCACCAGCGGCCTTAAGGTAATGAGTACCAACGTGGACAAGGCTCTGGAAACGATTGTGGATGGTTCCTTCGCCGGAGGTAATGTGACCCTGGGTGCGGATACCGATTCCACTGGTTATGTAAGCGCGGACGGCAGATGCCAGCTTTCTGCGGATACCATTACGAAAGTGGATGCGGCTTATGAAAAAGTAAAAGCGGGAGAAATCGTACCTGCTTCCAACTTCAACGGCATTACTCCTGATGACTTTAAGGCGGAGTAAGGAGCTGCAGCCGCAGTTCCTGTGAATACAACGGATGACACGCTCTGCGGGCCATCCTTATGTTCAGCGGAAGGCGGGCCGGGGTTCCGGCCTGCCTTTTTGGTATATTTAGGGGATGCCAGCAAGAACCGGAGGCTGATGACATCCCCTAAATGTATCATGGAAGCAGAGCTTTCACAATAACCGTTCAGACAGGGCTGAACGGCGGTTTTGGGAATAACAGCCGTGGGAAGCGGCGGAATGAGAGGGAATGTATGTCGGATTATATTGTGGAAATGCGCCATATTACCAAGAGGTTCCCGGGCATTGTTGCCAATGACGATGTCACGATACAGGTAAAGAAGGGGGAAATCTATGCCCTTCTCGGGGAAAACGGCGCCGGTAAGTCTACGCTTATGAGTATGCTTTTCGGCATGTATGAGCCGGATGAGGGGGAGATATATATCCGGGGGGAAAAGGTGAAGATCGCTTCCCCGAACCATGCCACCAAACTGAATATCGGTATGGTGCACCAGCATTTTAAGCTTGTGAGCAACTATACCATCGCAGAGAACATTGTGATGGGCATGGAGCCGGTAAAAAAGGTACTTGGGTTTATTCCTGCCGTGGACAGAAATAAAGCAAATGAGGACATCAGAGAGCTTTCCGGGAAGTACGGCCTGGAAGTGGAACCCACTGATGTGATTGAGAATATCAATGTTTCCACCCAGCAGAGGGTGGAAATCCTGAAGATGCTTTACCGGGAGGCGGAAATCCTCATTTTTGACGAACCCACTGCAGTGCTCACTCCCCAGGAAATAGAGTTTCTGCTGGAAATAATCAAAGGGCTCCGGGATAACGGTAAGACGATTATCCTCATCACTCATAAGCTGGAGGAGATAAAAAAGGTGGCGGACCGCTGTGCGATCCTGAACAGGGGCCGTCTTATCGATGTGCTGGATGTGAAGGAAACAAGCACGAAGAAAATGGCCAGCCTGATGGTGGGACGGGAGGTCAGTTTCGAAACCCCGAAAAAAGAGCCTTCCTTCGGCAGGGAAATATTGCGGGTGGAACATATGACCGTAGTAAACCAGGATCAGTTTGAGGTGGTGAAGGATGTGTCCTTTTCCGTAAGGGGCGGGGAAATATTTGCCATAGCAGGTGTGGCGGGGAACGGCCAGATTGAGCTGGCGGATGCAATCGCGGGCCTGCTGCCCCTTCACAGGGGGAAGGTATGGCTGAACGGAAAGGATATCACAGAAATGTCCATCCGGCAGCGGAACCTGGAGGGGATTTCCTATATCCCGGAGGACAGGCAGAACTACGGGGTGGTAATGGATTTCACCCTGTCCGAAAATTTGGGGCTGCGGAAGTTTTTCAGGGAACCTTTTTCCAGAAAGGGTATTTTGAATAAAAAAGCTTTTGACAGCTACGCGGAAACCCTGATTGATAAATACGATATCCGCAGCGGACAGGGGAGCCGGACCGTAATCCGCTCCATGAGCGGCGGAAACCAGCAGAAGGCGATCATTGCCAGGGAAATCGAACAGGAATCGGATCTGATGATTTTTGTCCAGCCTACGAGAGGGCTGGACATCGGAGCGATTGAGAATATCCGGAGGCAGATGATTGGAGAACGGGATAAGGGCAAGGCCATCCTTCTGATTTCCCTGGAGCTGGATGAAATCATGGACTGTGCGGATACTATCGGCGTTATTTATAACGGGCAGATGCAGAAACAGGCGGCTGCCAGTACGCTGACCACCAATGAGGTGGGAGAATTCATGATGGGGGTGAAACGGCATGCATAAGAAATCATCCGTGTTTAAGGGAAGAATCAGCCGGATCCTTGGCAATAAGAAAATCCGGAGTATAACCGTTCCGCTTTTATGTGTGCTCATCGGCCTGATTGTGGGGGCGGCGGTCATCGCTTTGCTCGGCAAGAATCCGTTCTCCGCGTACTATAATCTCCTTCAGGGCTGCGGGCTGGCTCCGAAAGCCTCCTATGCGGGCTATAAGAGCATTTTCACCGACTTTTTAAGCTTTCTCAATTACCTGACGCCGATGATTTTTGCGGCCCTTGCCGTGGCGGTCGCCATGCGGACCGGACTTTTTAACATCGGGGTATCGGGGCAGATGCTGGCGGCAGGGTTTCTTGCCTCGATTCTGGTGGGCTACAGCGGACTGCATGCCTTTGTGGCAAAACCGCTGGTGCTTCTGATCGGAATTGCAGCCGGCGCGGTGGTGGGAGGGCTGATTGGCCTCCTGAAATACAAGTTCAACATCAATGAAGTGGTTTCTTCTATCATGCTGAATTATATTATCCAGTATGTGTGCAGCTTCTGCATAAACACGTTTTATGTGGATCCGGTTTCCCGGCAGTCCAGGGAAATAGGCCAGGCGGCCAGGCTCACCCTGGCGAACAGAGTGGTGGGAAACCTGAAAATGGATATCCCCCTGGGTTTTATCCTGGCGCTGGCGGCGGCAGCGGCAGTGAAGTTTCTGCTGGACAGGACGAAAATGGGATATGAAATGAAAGCGGTGGGCTTTTCCCGCAGCGCGTCCCGTTATGCGGGGATCAATGTGGGGAAAAACATTGTGGTGACCATGCTTCTGTCCGGTGCGCTGGCCGGACTGGCAGGGGTTACCTATTACCTGGGATACTTCGCATCCATCCAGCCCAGAGTCTTAAGCAGCACCGGTTTTGACGCCATTGCGGTTTCCCTGCTGGGGAATAATAATCCGTTTGGGATCATTTTCTCCTCCTTCCTGATAACCATTGTGGATAAGGGAAGCACCTATATGAGCTCTGCGGCAGGAATTCAGGCGGAAATTGCCGATGTTATTACGGGAATTATCCTTCTGTTCTGCGCATGCTCCGCATTTATCAGATATCTGCTGACGCGCAGGAAAGACGAGGAAGGGAGGAAGGATAAATGAATACGGTTATCATAGACGGACTTTCTTTCGCACTGCCTCTGTTTATCATGGCCATAGGCGGTATATACAGTGAAAAAAGCGGTATTACCAATCTTGCTATTGAAGGCCTGCAGGGGTTCGGCGCTTTTACGGGCGCGTTGGCCGCCGTACTCGTGGCGGACCGGTTTGCGGGGAATTCAGCCATGCCTTTTTATATTGCCATGCTGTTTGCCGTCATCGGAGGCACGCTGTTTTCGCTCATCCATGCGCTGCTGTGCATCCGGTTCAAGGCCAATATGGTTATCAGCGGCGTGGTAATCAATATTCTCGCCATGGCACTGACCTCTTTTTTAACAAAGCAGATTAATGCCACGGTTTTCGGAGCGGCTTCCGATAAATTTGTGCTGGGAGTATCCAACCGGATTACGGTTCCCGGAATCTCCCGGATCCCTGTGCTGGGAGCGGTATTTACCAATATATATCCTTTTGAGATCGTGATTGTTGCCGTATCCCTTAGCGCGTGGTTTGTTATGTATAAGTCCCGTTTCGGTATGCACCTGCGTGCCTGCGGAGACAACCCCCATGCTGTGGATGCCGCAGGAATTGAGGTAGGTAAAGTACGTCTGGCGGCCGTTATGGTCTCCGGCGCTCTTTCCGGACTGGGAGGCATCTGCTTCGCCTATTCTATTTCCGCCAATTTTTCCGGAAATATCTATGTGGGATACGGTTATCTGGCTATCGCCGCCATGATTTTCGGAAACTGGAAGATTCTGCCCACGCTGGGAGCCTGCCTTCTGTTCGGTTTTGCCCGTTCCGGCGGTTACCGCATTGTGCAGATCCTGGAAATGCCCAGCAGCTATCAGGATTTGGTTATGATTCTTCCCTATGTGCTGACGCTTCTCCTTCTTGTGTTCTTTTCCAGGCATAACCGTGCGCCCCGCGCCCTGGGAGAGATTTATGACAAGGGCAGCCGGTAGGACACACGGCTGGCGGAAATCAATTTTCAAACACGCTCAAGTCCGCCGTGGAATAAAAGATGATTGAATCTGCATAGTATTTGCCATAATCAGTTATAGAAAATACCGGTGAAAAAAACTATAATAGCGTCAGAAAGGGTTATGGAGGGATTGGAAGATGGAAAAAGGATATGACGGCCATACCTGTAAAAGGGTGGGGCGGTGGTTTGAAGAACACAGGGAAGAGATGATACGGGATATCAAGAGGCTGGTACGGATCCCGAGCATCTCCGATCCGCAGTCGGAGACCGGGCCTTTCGGAAAGGCCTGCCGCCTCGTTATGGATGAAATGCTCGCTATAGGAAGGGAGTATGGATTTTATACGGAGAATAAGGAATATTATGTGGGGACCATAGGCAAAGAGGAAAAGGACTGGAAGAATACCATCGGCCTTTGGAATCATCTGGATGTGGTGCCGCTGGGAGAAGGATGGGAATACGAGCCTTTTCAGCCGGTGGTTAAGGACGGTTATCTCATTGGCAGAGGGGCGCAGGATAACAAGGGACCTGCCGTTGCCATGCTGTATGTGATGCGGTGCATACGGGATCTGGAGCTTGAGATGAAGCACGATATCTGCCTGTTTGTAGGTTGTGACGAAGAACGGGGAATGGCGGATCTGGAGTATTATGGGAGCCGTTATCCGTTTCCGGCCCTGTCCATGATCGCTGACTGTGGTTTTCCCGTATGCTATGGGGAGAAAGGGATCTTGGAAGGCTGGGCGGCGGCGGAGCGTCCCTTCAGCACGGATGTGGTTGATTTGTACGGGGGAAGCGCCGGAAATATCATACCGGACCGCGCGGTTCTTGTACTCCGGGACAGACCGGAGCTGGAAGAGCAGATCAGGCGGCTGCCGGAAAATCTCCGGGCGGAAAGAGAAGAAGGACAGATACGGATAACCGCCCGGGGAACAAGCCGTCACAGTGCGTTCCCGGAAGGAAGCGTGAATGCGGTGCATGAACTGGCAAAGGGAGTGTGCTGCACGGGACTGTTGAAGGAAGAGGATCGTCGGATTCTCCGTTTTATCGAAAAAGCGACCTCGGATTATTATGGGAAAGGGATTGGCATTGCCTATGAAGATGAAGTATCGGGCAGGCTGACCTGTGCCGGTACGGTTCTGAAGCTACAGGAGGGGAGAGCGGCCCTGCAGTTTAACATCCGCTATTCCATTTCAGCGGATCCGGTACATATGGAAGCCGTGCTTTCCGGCTTTTGCAGTGCGGACGGTTACCGCTGGGAGCGGATCCGCGATTCTGCCCCTAATTATTTCCCGAAGGAAAGAAAAGAAGTGGCCTGTCTGACCGCGCTTTTTAATGAAATGACCGGTATGGATGCAAAGCCTTACGTGATGGGCGGCGGAACCTATGCAAGAAAGCTTCCCAATGCCTTTGGATATGGGATCGGGGGAATGCCGGAGCGTGAGGACGACCGGGCCGGCAGCCTTTTTGCAAAAGGGCACGGAGGTGCGCATGAACCGGACGAAGGACTGGATCTGCAGAAGCTTCTGGATGGGGCGAAGATCTATACGATGGCAATGCTTGCCCTGAATGATTGTACACTGCAGGATTAAAGGAGGAGAAAAATGTATCAGGCACAGGAAAAAAGATATGAAAACATGAAGTATTTCAACTGCGGAAAGAGCGGGCTGAAGCTCCCCGCCGTTTCTTTGGGGCTTTGGCATAATTTTGGCAGCAAGGACAATTTTGACAACATGAAGGAGCTTATCTTCACCGCGTTTGATAATGGGATTACCCATTTTGATCTGGCGAATAATTACGGGCCGGTTTATGGCAGCGCGGAGGATAACTTCGGAAGAATTATGGAGAGCGATATGCGGCCCTACCGGAACCAGATGGTTATCAGTACCAAGGCGGGCTATGATATGTGGCCCGGGCCTTACGGGGATGGAGGAAGCAGGAAGTATCTGATTTCCAGCCTGGATGAGAGCCTGAAAAGGATGAAGGTGGACTATGTGGATATTTTCTACCACCACAGGATGGATCCGGAAACGCCCCTGGAGGAAACGATGCTTGCCTTGGATAGCATTGTGAAAAGCGGCAAGGCCCTGTATGCGGGAATTTCCAATTATACCGGAGAGGTTATGGAGAAGGCCGCGGCGATTCTTAAGGAATTAAAATGTCCCTTTATCATCAACCAGAACCGTTACTCCATTTTTGACCGTTCTATTGAAGAAAACGGCCTGAAGGCGGCTGCGGTGCAAAACGGCTGCGGTATCATTGCTTTCAGCCCGCTGGCGCAGGGGCTCCTGACGGACAAATATCTGCATGGGATCCCCGAGGACAGCAGAATCAAAAGGGATGGAAGGTTCCTGAATGAATCCGCGCTGACGGAAAAGACGCTGGGGCAGATCCGCGCCCTGAATGAAATTGCCGCAAACAGGGGGCAGAGCCTGGCACAGATGGCACTGTCCTGGATATTGAAGGATGGCGAAGTGACAAGTGTTCTGATTGGGGCATCCAGGCCTTCCCAGATAACGGAAAATATCGGTATTATCCGAAAGTTGGACTTCACGGAAGCGGAATTGAAGGAAATAGACAGAATCTGCGGACTGTAAGAACCGCGGAAACAAAAATGCGGATGCCACGTTCTGCGGGCTGTCCTTATAGAAAAAAGAATACACCGTCCGGCCGGTAAGAGCGGTTCCTGTCACAGGAAACCGTACAGCGGCCAGGGCGGTGTTTGTGTGTTTATAAGAGCAGATGTCTTATAAGAACCGGATAATCACAGATCCGGTGTTCCTCCCGCGCCGGGAAAATAGACGGGCGGAATCACTCCGGGATAAGGTCCGGGAGCAGCACCTGGCATTCCAGAATTGGGATAAATACCAGGAAAAATCCAGTCGGCGCCGTTGTCTGTGGCCCGATCCATTTCGGAATCCCGGTTGACCGGATTACAGCCGTCACCGGACATTACGGACCGGGTATCCATATCGGAGGCCTTGCCGTCCTCTGCAATACGCACATTGTCCTCCCTGCCGGCGTTATCCATATTATGAAGCGCTGTCAGATAGCCGTCGGTAAAGGCGGATTCCGGAGTGATACCGGGAACATTGGCGCTGGGAAATGAAAGTCCGTCATGATAAGGTCTGTTTTCTTCCTTCATGTCTTACTTCCTCTCTTTTCTTTCTGTTTTTTGCTGGTCCGGCCTGTATGCTTGTAACTAACGCATAAAATGGCATAGAAAAGCTGCCGGTACAGACAGAACCGTTGTATTTTGCCAAACTTTGGGGCATTTTGCCGGATGTGGCAGAAATGGCTAAAATGCGCCTGCAAAGTTTGTTAATTAGTATACCTGTAAATGCTTGAAAATATTTAAAAATACGGTACAATAATATTATAAATAAAATTTATAAACGGAATCCCCGCGCTGCCGCGGCTCTGTTGGCAGCAGTGCGGGATATTCTGTAAAAAGAGGGGAAAACAGTGGCAATTAAATCCAAGGAACTGGCTAATTTGCTGGGTGTATCCACAGCAACCATGTCTCTGGTCCTGAATCATAAGCAGGGAATCAGCGATGAACTCCGCAGTTCACTTCTTTCCAGGATAAGGGAGATGGGCTATGGCTATATGATCAAGGAAACGCCGGAGGCGGAACCGGGCGGCGGTGCGGCAGCCGCCAAAAACATTGCCTATATCATCCTGTCCGATCATCAGGAGGAAGGGGATGAGGGCGCTTTTTTCCCGCCGGTGATCGAAGGGGCGGAGAGGGAGGCCAGACATCTGGGCTATCATTTTTCCATCATCCACATGTATGATGAAAAGGCAGGCAGGCTCAGGGACAGTATCAGGAAGGATCAGTATGCAGGGATGATCGTTTATGCCGATGTAATGAGTGCCGCTCTGAAAAAGGAGCTGGACAGTACGGAAATTCCTTATGTGATGCTGGATTGCTACGATCCGGATGTGAAAGCAAGTTCCGTTACGGTAAATAACAGGCAGGGGGTTTATGCCGCCGTCCGCTATCTTTTGGAAAAAGGGCATACGGAAATAGGGTACGTCTCTTCGGGAACGCCGCGAAGCTCCCTTGTGGAGAGGAGGCGCTGCTTTTCCTACGCCTGTGAGGATCTGGGCGTGGAAGTGTGCCCGGAATGGAATATCGTTACAGACAGCCTGGGACAGAAGGCCCAGGATTATCTGGAAGGCCTGTGGAAAGGCGGTGTGAGGCCGCCGTCCGCGTTGCTGGTGGAAAATGACGTGCTGGCGCTTTCCGTATACCGGGCGCTGAAAAGTGCCGGCTATGCGGTGCCGGCGGATGTATCGGTAATCGGTTTTGACGGGCGCAGCATCTGCAGTATCATGGAACCCACTCTCACCACCATGCGCATTCCCCGCAGGCTGCTGGGAAGAACCCTGATTATGCTTCTTCACGGGAAAATAGATATGAGAAGCCGTTCCATGGAAGAAGTAGCAGTGCGCCTGGAGATGAACGCAGAGCTGGTGGAGATGGCCAGCGTGCGGAATGCGTCGGAGCTTTTGAAGGGGAAACAGCCGGGTTAGCCTTCGGAATAAGCCGGGGGGAGTTTTTAGAATATCGGTTTATATAAATTATTTTTATGAAATTTATAAATAAAAAAATAATTTATAAATATATGTTGACAAATTTATAAACTTGTTGTATGATAAACCCAAGTTGAAAAGTCATCAACCCACAAAATCAGCTGGTACAGCTTCGGCTGTGCCAGCACCCCCCCCCCTTAAAGTTTACAAGCTTATATCTCCGGTTCCATGCCGGTTTTTGATAACTGCTAAGTCAGGCATAATAAACATGGAAAGCAGATAAAGACGTTTGTGCCAGAGAGTATGAGCGCCTTTTTACTCCCGGTTGGAAAGCCCCCCTTTCCGGCCGGGAATGGAAGACTTCTGTAGCATGCTATGCATATGGAATGCTTTGCTTCTATGGAATACTTTGTTTCCATGGAATGCTATGCTTCCATAAGCAGTAGCGCCTGAACAGAAGTCTTTACAAGCCGCGGCGGATCCTGGCTGGTTACAGCCAATCCCCCTCCCCTAATCCGTCGCGGCACCCCCCCTTTTTTTGTTTCTGATACATAAAATACGGCCGCCTCTTTTATGAGGCGGCCGTATTTTATTCTGATTATTCCCGCTTCCCGCGTGTAACGGGCCAAACGGATACATTTGTGCGTTCCCAGCATTTCAGAGGTAATACCCGTAGGCTGCGGCGGGGTATTTCCTTCATATAGGAGCCGCCGGAGGCAAGCCTGCCTGACCCTGGCGGCTCCTGTGCGCAGAGAGTTGACTCAGCAGCCCATTTTTTCGATGGAAGAAGAAAGCTCAGTCAGCCAGGGCGCATCCAGCGCTTCGATTTCGCCCAAGTCACAGGCAGCTGCAACCGCAGGATTGATGGGAAGCTTCGCAATTGCGGGGATACCGTGTTTGGCGGCGATCTCTTCGATGTGGCTTTCTCCGAAGATACTGTGCCTGCTGTGGCAGTCGGGACATTCATAATAGGACATGTTTTCCACGATGCCCAGTACCGGGATATTCATCATTTCTGCCATTTTAACGGCCTTTTCCACAATTACGGACACCAACTCCTGGGGAGAGGTTACCACGACGATTCCTTTGAGTGGAAGTGACTGGAACACGGTAAGCGGCACATCCCCGGTTCCCGGAGGCATGTCCACAAACATATAATCCACATCCTCCCAGATAACTTCGCTCCAGAACTGGCTTACCGCTCCTGCGATCACAGGTCCGCGCCATAAGACAGGATCCGTATCGTTATCCAGGAGAAGATTGATTGACATAATATCAATTCCTCCACGGGTTTTTACGGGGATCAGGCCCATTTCATTGGCATAGGCCTTTTCATGAAGCCCAAAGGCCTTCGGGATGGAGGGGCCGGTAATATCCGCGTCCATAATAGCGGTATGATATCCTTTTTTCTGCATGGAAGAAGCGAGGAGAGAGGTTACCAGGGATTTTCCCACACCACCCTTACCGCTGACTACCGCAATGACATTTTTAATGCTGGACATTTCGTGAGGCTCCTGAAGAAAGCTTTTGGGATCCCGGTCATTGCAGGATTCCTTGCATGAGGAGCAATTGTGACTGCAGTTTTCGCTCATTTGATTGATTCCTTTCCCATATAATTACTATTGTTATGATACCGGATCAAAAAAAAGCCGGGTATCGGTATCACCGGTTTTGACCAGCATAAAGCCCACAAAGCGGAAGCTTTGTGAGCTTTGGCTTAAAGAGATGAGTTACATGGTTTTACAGTTCTGTTTTCCATAAGCCGTGGAGATTGCAGTAAGCATATACGGCAACGGGTTTTGCCCCGCCTGTATGGAAGGAAGCTTCCGGCGTTTCCCCGGGGACAAGGGATTTACGGTAACCGCCGTTTTCAAGCTCCAGATAGATCCATTCAATATGATGTTCTTCCAACATGGGATGAAGGGCGCTGCCTACCTGAACCTTTACAAGTTCCCCTTCCACCGTTACGGCGGGAACATGCTTTTCTGTGCTGGCTTCCACTGTGTTGGCCTTCAGTTCTTCCATTTTTTCACCGCAGCAGATGACAGGAACGCCTGCATCATGAATCATTTCCACCTGATTGCCGCAATGTCTGCAGATATAAAATTTTACTTTGCTCATAGTATTCTCTCCTTATTCTTCCGGTATTCCGGATGCACAATTATAATGGTTTCGTAACTGGCTGGCAGTTACAGGGGTTCTTATTTTATAAATGCATCTCGTTGAGAAAAGATGTCATTTTTTCATTTCTTTTTCCTCTCCGGCAAAACGCTGGGGGCAGGCTTTCTTCCTCTTGCATTCACCGGCAGGACAGCAGCCGTTTCCATCACACAGCCGGAAGGTCCCTCCCTTGATATGGAGCTGCTTTCCATTGACCAGGGAATCCGCCATCTTTTTCCGGGCTTCATTATATATCATCTGCACGGTGGAACGGGCGATGGACATTCTCTTGGCACATTCCTCCTGGGTACATCCTGACAGATCAATCAGCCGGATACATTCATATTCGTCTATGGTCATGCAGATGCTTTCCTGTTCGCGGCAGCTTCTGGTAAGCGGCCCGAAGGTACATGACTTGGGCATGCAGCAGATATTCCGTTCCTTAGTAGGCCGGGGCATGTCATCACCTCACAATTCCAGTTTATGTAAATGGCATATGCTGTTTACATGTTCCATTATACATATTTGAGAAAAGATGTCAAGAGAAAATGATAATAATTATTATTTTTATTTTAGAAAAAATTGTTAAATTTAGGGAAGAGATATTGTAAGTGGCGTGGGTATCGTTTATAGTGGAAAGTGTGCAAATGGCGTCGGATAATGGACGGTTTAAAATGAAATTGGTAAGGAGAAGCAGCTATGTATCAGCATCATGAGGAGTCATTGAAAATATTGGAGGATATGTTCCGGGGAAGGGAGGAAGTGATTGCCCTTGTTTTCGGGGGATCGGTGGCTAAGGGGATGGAAAGGCCGGATTCGGATCTGGATGCCATGGTGATTGTTACGGATGAATATTTTGAACAGTGTATGAAGGAAAACAGGACGGCGGAGTGTCTGCAGGGGTGTACGTATGAAGGGGGATATTTTGATATTAAGTATATGACGAAGGGATTTCTGGAGCAGGCGGCGGTAAAAGGGAGTGAGCCCACCAGGAATTCGTTTGTGAAGTCGAGGGTGCTTTTTTCCGGGGATCCGGATATTGAAGGGCTTGTTGCGGCGATTCCGGTTTTTCAGGAGAAGGAAAGGGAGGAGAAGCTGCTTTCGTTCTACAGCGATCTGCAGCTGAATTATAATTATTTCTGGAAATGCTGTAAGCCGGACGGGTATATGAAAATACGGACGGCCAGTGAAATTGTTTATGCCTTGTATCGTCTGATTCTGCAGGAAAAGCGGGTGCTGTTCCCCTGTAACCGCAGGCTGGAGGCGACCGTGGAAGGGCTTGCGGATAAGCCGGAGGGCATTGTGGAAAAATGCCGGGAATTCTGCCTCACCATGGATTCGGATCTGCTGGAGGAAATCGTGGAGAGTTATTATGCTTGGACCGGGTATGATTATCCGAAAGATAATAATATCTGTTGTTCCCAGTATTGCCTGGACTTTGAAAAATGGTGGCTGTTCCCCAGGCCGCTGATTGCAGAGTGGTAGGGGGCGGTACAGGGGATGTAACAATATAGCTAACGATCCAGGCTTGTCTGAACGGTTACAAATATATTCTTTTTAGTAGGTAATATGAAGTTTGGGATATAGGATAAGGTATTTATTTATGGTATTATGGCGGATGTAGATAAAAAAGTTTGGCGTCCCCCAGCCCTGCTTCCCTGTGCGGCCTGCTGCCCTGCAAGGTTCCTTCCAGGGGAACGACTTTAGTCGTTTTCGCTCTCGCTCGGATAATCACGCAGCGGTACTAAGGCTGCAAAGGACGCAGCCTAAGGACCGGCGTGCTTATAACGCCCCTTCCAGGAATCCTTGCAGGGCAGCAGGCCGCACAGGGAGGCAGGGCTGGGGGACGCCAAACTTTTTTATCTACATCCTATTATGGCAACGGCAGAAACGAAAAGAAAACAGGATGTAAAAGGAGGAGGAGGCAAATGGACAAAAAATTGCCTGAAATCTTGCAGAAACTGATTAAGAAGGTGGAGGATTCTTTTCCGGGGGATCCGAAAATGGGGGAACTGTTCGTGAACTGTTTTACCAATACGCTGGATACTACGGTGAAAAGGCTTCCGGACGGGACGACGTACATAATTACAGGGGATATCCCGGCTATGTGGCTTCGGGACAGTGTGGCGCAGATCCGGCCCTATCTCATGGCGGCCGGCGGGGACGGGGAGATTGCGGACATGCTGGTGGGGCTTGTCAAGAAGCAGTTTTTCTATGTGAATCTGGATCCGTATGCCAATGCATTTAATCAGGAGGCCAACGGGAATTGCTGGGAGCATGATGAGACGGAGATGCTGCCGTGGATCTGGGAGAGGAAATATGAACTGGATTCTTTGTGTTATCCGATCCAGCTTTCCTATCTGGTGTGGAAGAATACGGGGCGTACCGATCAGTTTGATGAAACCTTTGTGAAAGGGGTCCGCAGGATTTTGGATGTTTGGCGCACGGAGCAGCATCACGAGGAAAAGTCGCCCTATCATTTTGTACGAAAGGGCTGTTATTATACGGATACGCTTTCCCGGGGAGGGAAAGGCGCCCTTGTCAAATCGGGCACGGGGCTGATTTGGTCGGGATTCCGGCCCAGCGACGATGCCTGTGTATATGGCTATCTGATCCCTTCCAACATGTTTGCCGTGGTGGTGCTGGGATATCTGGCGGAGATTGCGGAGAAGGTGCTGGAAGATAAGGCGCTTGCCGCCGAGGCGCTGGTTTTCCGGAAGGAAGTGAAGGATGCCATTGAAACGCTGGCAGTGGTGAAAAATGAGTATTACGGCAGGATATATGCGTATGAAACGGATGGGTACGGGCAGTATCTGCTGATGGATGATGCCAATGTCCCCAGTCTGCTCGCTATGGAATATCTGGGCTATGACGGGGACAGGGAAGTGATGGAGAATACCCGCCGTTTTATCCTCAGCGAAGGGAATCCTTATTATTTTAAGGGGACGGCGGCAAGAGGAATCGGAAGCCCGCATGTGCCTCCTTATTATATCTGGCATATTGCCCTGGCTGTGCAGGGGATGACGGAGAACAGCCGGGAAGAGAAGCTGCGCATACTGCAGCTTATGCGGGATACGGACGGCGGGACAGGGATGATGCATGAAGGTTTTCATGTGGACGATCCCACAAAATATACCAGGGAATGGTTTTCCTGGGCCAATGCGGTGTTCTGTGAACTCGTCCTGGATTACTGCGGTATCCGGGTGAAACGGTAACAGGGGAAAGGGAAAAGGAGAGTAAACATGGGAACGTATTATTTACTGCCGGAAGAGGGAAGTTTTTATAAGGCGAATCTGCATTGCCATACGGTGATTTCCGATGGGGATCTGACGCCGGAGCAGGTGAAGGAAGCATATATGGATCAGGGGTATTCCATCGTTGCGTTCACGGATCATAACAAATACTGCAAGCATGAGGAACTGGATGAGGAAGGCTTTCTCAGCATTGCGGCATATGAAGCGAATATCGATCAATTTCCCCCTCATAAGGACGCCTGGCCGGATCTGAAGGTATATCATTTTAATTTTTATGATAAATACCCGGAGAGAAGGGAAAAGGAAGAGAATATCCCCATGCCGCTGCGCCGTTATAATGATATGGAATACATCAACAGCTATATCGATCAGATGAATGCGGAAGGGTTTCTGGCCTGTTATAATCATCCTTACTGGTCTTTGCAGACGTATGAGGATTATAAGGATTTAAGAGGGCTGTGGGGGATGGAGATTTATAACCATGGATGTGAGCATGACGGCCTGTATGGTTTTAATCCCCAGTCTTATGATGAGATGCTGCGTACGGGGCAGCGGATTTATACGGTGGCAACGGATGATAACCATAACAGGGAGCCCTTTGGTTCCCCGCTGTGTGATTCCTTTGGCGGCTTTATCATGGTAAAGCTGCCGAAGCTGGAGTATCCGGCGGTGATGGAAGCGCTGGAAAAAGGAGATTTCTATTTTTCCATGGGGCCTGAAATCAGGGAAGCGTACATCAGGGATAACCGGCTGGTGGTGAAAACCTCACCGGTAGAGAAAATTTTTGTGATCCAGCATGGGCGGGACTGTTACAAGAAACTGGCGCCCATAGGGGAAACCATTACGGAGGCGGAGTTTGACCTGACGGGCAGGGAAGGGTATATCCGCGTGGAAATCCGGGATGGGAAGGGCCTTTATGCAGGGACCAACGCGTACTGGATGGATAAAGTGATGGCGGAACCGGCTGAAAAAGGGCAGTAAGGATATCATGGGGGCTGTGGATGTATCTATCATGCCGTCAGCCTGCAGGAAATCCCGCAGAAATAGGGAAAAAGCTCCGTCTGTTCTCCGTAGGGGAGGACAGGCGGAGCTTTTTGTCCCTATTGGGGAAGCAAATCCTGTGCAGCCTCTGCCGTTTAACCCGTTGCCTGTGGAATCAATGGAAGGTGTCCACGGAATAGTCATGGTAATGGAACCCAAACCACCGGCCGGGCATATCGCCGGGGAAACGGGGAGCGGGCGTGGTCTTGAACCGGCAGGAGGAGCCGGCGGCGGAAGGGATTTCCTCGAGTACCTGGGGGGCGGTTTCTTTTACATGTGCCAGGAGAAGCGTAAAGAGTTCCTGTTTTTTCTCCTGCCATGCAGGATCCCCGGACAGGTCCTTTTGCTCCATGGGATCCTCTTTCAGATCAAACAGAAGCAAATGGTCTCCGCAGGTGGTGTAAACAAGCTTGATCCGGTTCTGCATTACGCAGAAATTGGAATGAAGGCTGTCCCCGTAAAAGATACGGTCCGCCGGAAGGGAGGCGGGATCCAGGAGACTGTGCCCTGTGAGGCCTTCGGGCAGGGGAATGCCCGCCATTTCCAGGATGGTGGGGTAAATATCGGCGATTTCCGCAGGGCTGTCCACGGTCAGGTTATGGGGGATGCCCCTTCCTGCGGGCGGGACAAGGAGCAGCGGTACGTGGGCGGAGCCTTCAAAAAACAGGTTTTTCTGGGACATGTGATGATCCCCCAGCATTTCTCCGTGATCCGAGGTGAAAAGGATCCAGGTATTGCGGAACAGATCGTTTTCCCGCAGGGCGCCGAACAGACGTCCCAGCTCATAATCGATCTGGGTGATGCAGGCATAATAGGCTCTGCGGGAGGCGGCGATCTGTTCCGGCCCGAACAGATGCATATTGGTATTTTCGTAGGCGCCTGCCAGGAAGCCCTGGGGCGCTTTCTCAAGCTCCCGGGACCAGTCCCCGTAAACAGGGGCGGGCATGGGGATATTTTCGTAGAGGGACCAGAAATCCCGGCAGGGATCAAAGGGCGGATGGGGCTTGGTGAAGCTGGTCCAGAGGAAAAAAGGACGGGTGGTGTCCCTGGTTTCCAGAAAATCAATGGATTGATCGGTGATCCAGGTGGTGATGCTGTCCTTCACCTCAACAGTGGAAATAACGGGTTCCATTTCACATTCGCCGATCCCGTGCGCTTTGGGGCGTGCGGTTTCCGCTTTTTTGTCGTATTGGCGCATGTAATCCAGGGGAAGGGTCATCTGCTCAAAGCCGTAGCAGGCGCGTGCAGGCTCAAAATGCATTTTACCCTTGGCACAGGTCTGGTAGCCGGCATCGGTGAGCAGGGCAGGAAGAGTACGGCGGAGCCGGGTCTGCCTGCGCATCTGTGTTTCGTGTGTGGCATTGGATACCACGCCGCTTTCGTAGCCGTGGAGGCCGGTCATGATGGTGGTGCGGGAAGGGACGCAGATAGGGCAGCAGGCGTAGCAGCTGCAAAAACTGGTTCCCATCGCGGCCATATAATTCAGGTGCGGTGTGAAAATGCTGGTGTTTCCCCAGGCGTTAATGGTATCAAAACGCTGCTGGTCGGTGGTGATGAGCAGAATATTATCCTGCGGCATAAGCAAGTCCTCCTCCGTATGGGTGAGTGCGGCCGGGCTGGGAACGGCGGCACCGTTCGTATTTATAATCAGTATAGATTTGGTAAAAAGGGTTGTCTATATCAAAAACGTTAGAAGTGGTATTCAAAATGTTACACAAAAGAAAGATAAGGAAAATAGGGGATTATTTTGTGCTTGTTGTGCAATGTGTACAAATGAAACTCACATTTTTTTATTTTTGACATGATGTTTTTAGACTACTATATAAGAAATGTTAGATAGAAATAGCGAAATGCATAGTTTATAATTGAGTCATAAAGCGGTCGGAAAAGAGCAGAAAAAAAAGCGTACGCATTCCGGCGGCAGTTCTCCGGCAGGCCGGCTGGCGGAGGGAAAGCTATCCGGCTTTATATTTGCAGACCGGATGGACAAAAGGGACGGCAGACATTTTATCAGACCTTCGGGGCCGTTTACGTAAAAGAAAGGGAGGTTTAAAATGGCTGTAAAGGAAAATCGTATTAAAAAGAAAAAGCGCTGGACCCGTGATGATACGGAGCTTACCCTGCTGGCGCTTCCCACCACAATCTGGTATTTCCTGTTTGCATTCCTGCCCATGTTTGGTATTATCATTGCCTTTAAGAAATATCAGATCAACGGAGGATTCCTGAACAGTATCATAACCAGTGACTGGATTGGACTGGACAACTTCAAGTTTCTGTTTTCCGCGGGCGATATCTGGATTATCCTTCGGAACACCATTCTGTACAACATTGTATTTATCATACTGAATATTGTGGTTCCCGTGGCGATGGCGCTGCTTATCGGTCAGCTGCATAATAAAAGGATGGCTAAAATTTACCAGACGGCGATGTTCATGCCTTATTTCCTGTCCTGGGTAGTTGTAACCGCACTGATTTGGGCGTTCCTGAGTTTTGACAAGGGGCTGCTTAACAGCCTGCTGGAATTCTTTGGACAGGATCCGCACCAGTGGTACATGGAACCCAAGCTGTGGCCGCCGTTTTTGGTATTCATGTATATGTGGAAGAATCTGGGCTACAGCATGGTGGTATATCTGGCTACCATTACAGGAATTGACAAGACCTATTATGAGGCCGCAGGAATTGACGGCGCCACCGTATGGCAGCAGATGCGTTATGTGACGCTGCCTCTTATGAAGACCGTAATTATCATGATGTTCATCATGGCGGTAGGACGTATTTTCTACTCTGATTTCGGTCTGTTCTATCAGGTGCCCCGTGATTCCAATTCCCTGTATAACGTTTCCTATACACTGGATGTATTCGTATTCAAGCAGTTGAAGTCTTCCACAACGGGAATGGCATCTGCGGCTGCGTTCGTACAGTCGGTGGCCGGCTGTATTACTATCCTCACAGCAAATGCCGTGGTACGCAAGGTTGACCGCGACAGCGCGATGATTTAAGGAGGTGCGGGATGGCTGAAACAATTAAAAAGAAAAGTAAAAATGAACCGGATGGATTTGACCGTTTCAACAGGGTATCCAATACGGCGAACGTTCTGCTGAATGTCATGTTTATCCTGATGGCGCTGGTTTGTATTATCCCGGTGCTTCTGGTAATCGCCATATCGCTTTCCGCAGAGGCTTCCATTACGGAATACGGCTATCATCTGATACCTAAAATTATTTCCTTTGAAGGATATGAGTATCTGGCCAAGCAGAGCACGCTGATCATACGGGCTCTGGGCATATCCCTCTTTGTTACCATCGTGGGGACCGTTCTGGGGATCCTTCTCACTACGCTGATGGGGTATGTGCTTTCCCGTCCGGGATATAAGCTGAACGGATTCCTGACTATGGTGGTGTTTATTCCTATGGTATTCAACGGCGGCCTGGTTTCCACGTATTTCATCACCTCACAGTTTTTGAACCTGAAGGATTCGGTGTGGGCTTTGATCCTGCCGCTGGCGGTTTCTTCCTTCAATGTGGTCATATGCAGGACCTTTTTCAAGACCACGGTTCCCGAGGAACTGATTGAATCCGCAAAAATGGACGGGGCAAGGCAGTTTACCATATTTTTCAGGATTGTACTTCCCATATCCCTGCCGGTACTCGCCACAATCGGCCTGTTCCTCTGCTTTGCCTACTGGAATGACTGGTACCAGTCCATGCTCTATGTCGACGATCAGAGGCTTTATTCTCTGCAGGCACTGCTGAACGCCATTATGACCAACGTCAACATGCTGGCCCAGAATGCGGCGGCTATGGGGGCAAGTATGGCGGATACGGTGGCGAATATGCCGAAGGAAGCGGCGCGTATGGCAATCGTAGTGGTAATCGTACTTCCCATTGCCTGTGCCTATCCTTTCTTCCAGAAATATTTCATATCAGGCCTTACCGTTGGTGCGGTTAAGGGCTGACAGGAATCTTAACAAGTTATCATGCCGGCAAACGGTTTGCCGGAAGATATATAAACAATTATAAGGAGGTTACTATGAAAAAGAATGTAGTGAAAAGACTTCTGGCTATCGGACTTTCCTGTGTGCTCGGCATGGGTATGTTAGCGGGCTGCGGTTCCAAGGAATCCGGCACAAGTACACCGGCTGGGGAAACAGAGGCTGCTGCGACGGATTCCGGCGCGGCGGAGACAACGGCGGAGAGCGCGTCGACTGATAAGGCCAGCGGTGATATCCCCACACTTGTTTGGTGGACCGTAGGCGGAACCACACCAAGTGACTATACGGATCAGCTGGCATCCATCAATGAATATCTGGTGGATAAACTGGGCGTAAAGATTGATATTAAGGTGGCCGGCTGGGGCGATTACGAACAGAAGATGAACACAATCGTTAATTCCGGCGAATACTTTGATATGATGTTTACCAACAACACCAATTACAGCAAATTTGTAAACCTGGGAGCCTTTGAAAACATAACCGATATGGTGCAGACCAGTACGCCGGATTTATACGGCTTCATTCCGGAAGCACTGTGGAACGGTGTTAAAATCGGAGGAAACGTATATGCAGTTCCTTCCTATAAAGACTCCTCCGTTACCCAGTTCTGGTATTTTGACGACCAGTATGTACAGAAATACAATATCGACATTAATTCCATCAAGACCATGAAGGATTTGGATTCTGCGTTCCGTGCCATGAAGGAAGGGGAAGGAAAGAGCTTTTATCCGCTGCAGATGGCACAGGGAAGCCCGTTCAACGGTTTCTTCAATGAGTATGACGGACTTACCGCAGGACTTCAGCCCATGGGCGTGAAGATCGACGACGAAACCCGTACCGTAGTATGTACCCTTGAGCAGGATGACATTATGGAAAACCTGAAGCTTCTGCATCAGTGGTATATGGACGGCATTATCAATCCGGATGCCAACGTTCTTACCGAAGTTCCCAAGAAGCTTCCTTTCTCCTCAGCACAGGGATGGCCCAGTGCGGCAGCTACCTGGCAGACACTGAACGGCGTGGAAAAATACGATGTGTTCAAGACCTTCGGACCTCTGTATTCCACAGAAACCATACAGGGTTCCATGAACGCCGTTTCCATTAACTCCAAATACAAAGAAGAATGTCTGGCAGTGCTGAATCTGGTTAATACCGATCCCACCTTCCGTGATATGCTGGCTTATGGTGTGGAAGGGACTACCTTTGAATATGTGAGCGACGGTGTTGTGAAGAAACTGAGAGACGACTGGCCGCTGGCAGCTTATACGCAGGGAACCTTCTTCAATATGTCCATTACCGAAGACGCTGACCCTGAACAGTGGGATCAGGTTAAGAAGCAGAATGAAGAAGCAGCCTCTTCCGTATGTCTTGGATTTGCACTGGACATCACCAATATCCAGAATGAAGTTGCAAACTGCCAGGCAGTCTGGGACAAATATAAATATGATATGCTGGTAGGCGCATCGGATCCGGAAACCACCGTTCCCAAATGTATTGAGGAATTAAAGAGTTCCGGCCTGGATACCATCATTGAAGAAACACAGAAACAGATTAATGAGTTCTTTAAATAAAGTGAAATCGTGTACTAGCGGTGATCTTTAGAAACCAGCCTCCCGGCGTGAACTTTGGTCTCCCAATGTTCACGTCAGGGGGCTTTTTCCTTGTTGGCGGATCCATTTACGGGTATAATGGGAGTGAAGGCAGAATGAATAACAGAACAGACGACGGCCTGAAAGAGGAGCCCCCAATGAGAAAAAACAGCATATCTTTCCTGAAAATAAAGGTTTACAGGAGAAAATTCCTGGGGACCGCCATTGCTATCTTACTTCTGTGCACCATTTGTTTTATCGGTGTATCCGCTTTTTTTACCACCATCTGGGCGGGCCAGCAGAGACAGGAGGCCCAGGATGCATTTTCCATTATAGAGAAAAAAATAGGCAACATGAAAGATCAGCTGAACGAATATACGGAAGGCTGTTATGCCAGCAGGACCATGATGCAGGATGCCATGGCGCTGTTCACCTCCGGATCGGAGGCGGAATATCTGAAGACAAGGCTTGACAACAGCCGTTCCAGCACGGCGCAGATCGCCTATATGCCCGGTGATATGAAAAAACTGTTCATCAGCAGCCGGATTCAGGTCAGAGGAGCCACCTTTGTTTCAGAGAGCGGCATCAAGGCCGTATGGCTGGACCGGGTATCGGGGGACATGCATGTGACGTTCGGCCTGGGCCGGGAGGAGGAAGCCCTGGATATACCTGGCTTCGGGGATCTGATGCTGACCTCCTATGAGATCCGCGATCCGGATTCCATCAGCCGGCAGCTGGGGCGGCTTACCTTCTGGGTGGATCGGGAGGAACTGTTCCGCGGATTGGACCCTTCCGGTGCCTGGGCGGTTATGCAGGGCGGAAAGCCGCTGCATGTGGATTATACCACGGAGAAGGAATGGAACTGGATCTGTGCCGCAGAAAAACTGGAGGAGAGCCAGGGAACTTTTTACGGGAACGGCTATGATCGGATATATTATACGGTTTTTCCGTCCAGCCAGTATGATTTTTCTTATATTTGCGTGATAAACAGCAGGATGCTCTGGAAACTGAACCTGTCGGCGCTGATCGGGATAAGTTTTGTCCTGATCATTCTGGCCGTGGGGGCAGTCCTGGTTTCTTTTGTGGGAATCAGGAATGACGCCCGCTTCCTTTCCTATATCATGCAGATGCTGGGGGCGATGGAAAACGGCGATTTTTCCGTGGCGAAAAAACTGGAAATCCACAAAGAGCATAAAAATGAATATGGAAGAATAGCTATTGCATTAAAGGATGTGAGCCAGAAACTGGAAGGCTATATCCGAACGGAATATGTGATGAAGCTGAAGCAGCAGGAAGCGGCCATGCGGGCGCTGAAGCATCAGATTAACCCCCATTTCCTCTATAATACGCTGGAAAGCATCCGATCCAAGGCGCTGATGTGGGGGGATGAGGAAACGGCGGAGGCCATTACCCAGCTGGGCAGCCTTTACCGGAGGATTGTCCATAGCCCGGATGTGCTTACCATGCAGGAAGAAGTGGATCTGCTGGAAATGTACCTGCGGATCATGTCGCTGCGGTTTGCCGGTAACTTTGTCTATCAGCTGGAAATCGAAAAGGGGCTGGAGAAGGTACATACGCCGGGTTTCTGGCTGCAGCCTCTGGCGGAAAACTTTTTTTCCCATGGGTTTGACAGAAATAATGAATTTAACCTTCTCATTTTGGACATCCGTTCGGAAGGGGGCGGGGTGAGAACACTCATGACGGACAATGGCCTGGGAATTGCCAGGGAACGGCTTGAGGCGATACGAAAACATATGCATGAGGGAAGCGATGATCCGGATGCGGATATCGGGCTTCGGAATGTATATATGAGACTGCAGTATTTTTACGGGGATGATTTCACGATGGAAATCGGAAATAATCCGGAAGGAGGGGCGCGGATTTCCGTCTATATTCCCACGCAGGCAGGCAAGGAGGAGACTGATGTACACGTTGTTGATAGTGGATGATGAGCCAAACATCCTGGAGGGAATCAAACGGCTTCTGGACTGGAAAAGCCTGGGAGTGGGCCGGATAGAGACTGCCCGCAGTTCTCTGGAGGTGATGTCGGGTATCCTTGACTGGAGGCCGGATATCTGTCTGATGGATGTCTGTATAGGCAATGATAAGGGTTATGAGGTGATTAACTGCCTGAATAACCTGGGGGTACGATCCAATTATGTGATGATGAGCGGTTATGATGAATTCAGCTACGCCTGCGAAGCCATCCGCTGCGGGGCGCTGGATTACCTGCTCAAGCCGGTGGAAAAAAAGAAGCTTCTGGAGGTGGTAAAAAAAATCGTGGTGGAGAAACTTCACGGAAGCATTCCGGAGGAGGATGAAAAAAAGAACTGCGATCCTGTGCTGGATATGGATTACGATGCCATGTCCCCCCTGATACATAAAATTGTCATGATGGTGAGCCTGGAGTACGGAGGACATATTTCCCTGAAAAGCATTGCCGATAAATTCCGTATGAATTCCACCTACCTCGGCCAGATTTTTATCAAGGAGACAGGTATGAAATTTTCCGAATATCTGATGTGCTACAGGCTGTATGTGGCAAGGGAACGGATTCTGAATTCGGATGAAAAAATAGCCGTGATCGCGGCGGATGTGGGGTATTCCAACATGAATTATTTCTACCAGCATTTCCACGGCTATTACCACACCACGCCGTCGGACATGCGGGCCAGAAAATAAAATGACGCTGTCACCGGTTCCCTGTGCGGCTGCCTTTGCCGCCCCGTCCTGTGCCCCTCCGCCTTTGGACTGCCGGGCCTTCCTTCCCGTCTCGGCTGCGCGGGCTGCGGCCCGGCAAAGATTCCTGTAAGGGGCGTTATAAGCACGCCGGTCCTTAGGCTGCGTTCTTTGCAGCCTTAGTACCGCT
>URMK01000057.1 GCA_900548905.1 uncultured Lachnospiraceae bacterium
GCAGTCCCGCTGCCCCTGGGAAAAGCCGGGAGGGGAAAGCGGGAGGGCAAAACCATGCGGCAGCACCACAGGGGGCGTGAACTGTAACGCACCGCGATAACTTCCTGCCGGTTTGGAAGCCATACCCGTGACTTTCCCGAAAAGCTGTGCTATACTTGTTAAGAAAACAAATACCGTGGGTGGGAACGGAGGAACTATGGAACGAGAAGAGGAAGAAAAGAAGCATTTTGCGGTCCTTATAGACGCGGATAATATCAGTGAAAAATATGCTTCAAGTATTTTCAATGAAATTGCGGATTACGGATATGCGTCCTATCGCCGCATTTACGGCAACTGGGCGAAAGGAAACGGCTGGAAGGAGGATACTCTCCTGGAGAACTCCATCAATCCAATCCAGCAGTTCAATTACACAATAGGAAAAAATGCCACGGATATGGCCATGGTCATCGACGCCATGGATATCCTTTATTCCGGCAAGGTGGACGGGTTCTGCCTGGTTACCAGTGACAGTGATTTTACCAAGCTTGCCATGCGTCTGCGGGAAGAACAGATGTATGTGATCGGTATGGGAGAATCCAAAACTCCGCTGGCGCTGACCAAGGCATGCAACAAGTTTATCCATCTGGATTTGATTTCTGGAGAGGTGGAGGACAAGAGCACGGAGAGCATCAAGACGACCGGAAGCGGAAGAAAGCAGAAATCACTGGCTGCCGAGGAGAAGCAGGACAGCACCGTTACTCCTATCAGCGAAATCGAAGAATCCATCATTACCTTTGTGCAGAACAATGAAAATAAAGGAAAGCCGACCTATCTGGGCGAGGTGGGAAGCAGGCTCTGCGATAAGTTCATAGAATTTGATGCCAGAAACTACGGCTATACCAAGTTGGTTACCCTGTTGAAGGACAAGTGTCCCAAGCTTGTGATTAAGCAGGAAGGGACCTCCTATCAGATAGAACTGAAAGAACAGACGGAGCCGGAAAACCTGGAAAAGGAAATCATTGCTTTCCTGAAACGAAACGACGGGAAGGTGGACAACCTGTCTCTGGTGCTGGAGCAGCTTAAGAAAAAGCATCCGAATTTCAATCTTAACGATTATGGCTACAGCAGGATATCCAGCTTTTTACGCAGCTTTGATAAGATTACGGTACATGGGAATGCGCTTATGCTGAAGGAAACAGCTCACAAGAAATAAGCGGGCGGGAGTGGATACGAAAGAAAGCCGGGAAGAAGAAAACATCCCGGCTTTTTATATTTTTTCCCTTTTCGTTTGCTGTCTTGACACCAATACAAGCAGTCTGTACAATGAATCTGTATGTTTGTCAATGGAAAATCAAATACCCTGTAGATTATGCGCGGGTATCTGGTACACAGATAAAGAGTAAACAGGAATGGATAATAACTATGATATCATCACGAGAATAAACGAGAACTATTCCGGGATGAGCAAAGGACATAAAAAAATTGCTTCTTATATAATGGAGCACTATGATCAGGCGGCATTTATGACGGCGGCGGCTTTGGGAAAGGAACTGTGCATCAGTGAATCCACAGTAGTCCGTTTTGCTGCCGGGATCGGCTATGACGGCTATCCGGGAATGCAGGCGGCGCTTGCCGCCTGGGTAAAGAGTAAGCTGAATACGGTAGGTCAGATGGGCGCCAGGTATGCCGGAAGCACCCAGTCGGAGGTGCTAGGCAGCGTGCTGGAAAACGACAGGGAGAATATCCGTGCTACGATGGAAAATCTGGATCCCGCGGCCTTTCAGACCGCAGTGGATATCATCCTTGAAGCCAGGACTGTCTATATAGCGGGGATCCGGAGCTGTGCCCCGCTGGCCGAATTCCTCAGCTTCTACCTGAATATGATCCGCGGTAATATTGTGCTTCTTAAGACAACAAGCCTGAGTGAGGTTTTTGAGCAGATGCTGCGGATTGGGAAAGAGGACGCTATTATCGGAATCAGCTTTCCCCGGTATTCCATGCGTACACTGAAGGCTATGGAATTTGCCAATGACAGAAATGCCAAGGTGATTACCATAACAGACAGTGTGCATTCGCCCATGAACCTGTATTCCTCCTGTAATCTGCTGGCAAAGAGTGAGATGGTCTCTATTGTGGATTCCCTGGCAGCGCCCCTGAGCCTGATTAATGCTCTTGTGGTGGCCCTTTGCCTGAAACGGCCCGAAACCGTAAAGGAGAGCCTGGAGACACTGGAGGGGGCATGGAATAATTACCAGGTCTATTTAAATGACGAAATTAATTTTATCGATGAAGATACGGTCCTGTCCATCCCTTCCGTGAAGAAAAGCGGCGGCGAGACGGATGCGTCCATAACGGGAGAGCACATATGAGCAGGGTTTTGGTAGTGGGCGGAGGCGCCGCAGGAATGATGGCAGCGTTTGCGGCAGCGGGAAAAGGCCATTCGGTCGTCCTTTTTGAAAAAAATGAAAAGCTTGGCAAGAAAATATATATTACGGGCAAGGGACGATGTAATGTTACCAATGCCTGTGAACCGCAGGAGTTGTTTGACAATGTGGTCAGCAATTCGAAGTTTTTGTACAGCGCTTTTTATGGTTTTGACAACCACGCGGTGCAGCAGTTTTTTGAAAAAAGAGGCTGCCCGCTGAAAACGGAGAGAGGAAACCGGGTATTCCCCGTATCGGATCATTCCTCGGATGTGATCCGGGCCTTGGCGGGAGAACTGGAAAAGGCGGGCGTGCAGGTACGGCTTCATACGCCGGTTAAAAGGCTTCTCATAGAAAAGATGCAGGAGGATGGTCCCGGCAGGATAAAAGGCATTACGCTTTTATCCGGAGAAGAGGTGATGGGGGACGCGGTAGTTCTCGCCTGCGGCGGCCTTTCCTACCAGGCTACCGGATCCACCGGAGACGGTTACCGCATGGCCCGGGAGGCAGGCCATTCCCTGATCCCCTGCCTGCCGTCCCTTGTCCCTTTCCATATCAAAGAGGAGTGGTGCAGGCAGCTGCAGGGGCTGGCTCTGAAAAATGTAGCCGCCTCATTATATATAGAAGGAAAAGAAATATATGAAGGTTTTGGAGAGATGCTTTTCACCCATTTTGGGGTGAGCGGACCGCTGATTCTGAGCGCCAGCAGCTATTATCAGACCGCGGCGGAAAAGCAGAGAAAAAAGACGGAAAAGAAAGCAAAGAAAGCGGGGGACCAAAGCAGGGAGAAGAGTGCACAGGCGCTTCTCAAGCTGGATTTAAAGCCTGCCCTTTCCGCGGAACAGTTGGATAAAAGAATCCTCCGGGATTTTGAAGACAATAAAAACAAACAGTTTAAAAATGCGGTGGACGGTTTGTTCCCGGCCCGTCTTGTCCCGGTAATGATTCAGCTATCCGGAATTGATCCCGAAAAGAAGGTTCATGAGATAACGAGGGAAGAACGAAAATATTTTGCGGAATGTATCAAGGGGCTGTCACTGACCGTAACGGGGACAAGGGGGTTTGAAGAAGCCATTATTACCCGGGGAGGTATTAAGGTTAAGGAAGTGAATCCCTCCACAATGGAATCAAAACTGGTATCCGGTCTGTACATGGCAGGGGAAATGCTGGACCTGGATGCACTGACAGGAGGGTTTAACCTGCAGATAGCCTGGTCAACCGGACATCTGGCGGGAGTGAGCATTCCCTGACGGAAAAAAGAAGACGCATCAGCCGAAAAGGCAGGATGCACAGATAGGAGCAGATATGAGTTATAATATAGCTATTGACGGGCCGGCTGGAGCCGGAAAAAGTACGATTGCCAAATTGCTTGCACAGAAGCTGGGATATGTATATGTGGATACCGGAGCGATGTACCGGGCGATTGCCCTGTATCTGCTCCGTGAAAAGGTACTGCCCGGGGACACGGAGACTATCAGCAGCACCTGTAACGGGGCGGAGGTTACCCTGCTTTATCAGGATGGGGAGCAGATGGTGCTACTGAACGGGGAAAATGTAAATGGGTTTATCCGTACCGAAGAGGTGGGGAATATGGCCTCCAATGCGTCCGCTGTTCCGGCCGTTCGGGCGAGGCTGCTGCAGCTTCAAAGGGATTTGGCTGCCAGTGCAAACG
Source organism: uncultured Lachnospiraceae bacterium (assembly GCA_900548905.1). GTDB lineage: Bacteria > Bacillota > Clostridia > Lachnospirales > Lachnospiraceae > Eisenbergiella. The sequence continues at coordinate 4,075 of URMK01000057.1, forward strand.
TGATTATGGACGGCAGGGATATCGGTACCTGTGTTCTTCCGGATGCCGATGTGAAAATATTCCTGACAGCGGGCAGCGCCGTACGGGCCAGGCGCAGATATGAGGAACTTTTGGCAAAAGGGACGCCTGAGAGTTTTGAACAGATAGAAAAGGATATTATCGAAAGGGATGCCAGGGACAGGAACCGGGAAATTTCCCCGCTGCGTCAGGCAGAGGATGCCTGTCTGGTAGATACCTCCGATATGGATATCCCGCAGGTAGTGGATACCATACTGGAAATCTGCCGGCAGAAAGGGTGCATATGATATGGAAGTGATACTTGCGGAAAGCGCCGGCTTCTGCTTTGGCGTTAAGCGGGCTGTTGACAAGGTCTATGAACAGATTGCTACCGGCAAGAAAATTTATACCTACGGACCGATTATCCATAACGAATTTGTCGTGCAGGATTTGGAAAAAAGAGGGGTACAGGTGATCGAATCCGAAGAGGAACTGGAAGCTCTTAAAGAGGGGACGGTGGTGATCCGATCCCACGGAGTATCCAAAGCAATCTGCGAAAAAATAGAAAAACAGGGCCTGGAATGCGTGGATGCCACCTGCCCCTTCGTAAAACGGATTCATAAAATTGTGGAAAAAGAAAGTGCGGCAGGTTGTCAGATAGTTATCATCGGAAATGCCGGACACCCTGAAGTAGAGGGGATCCGCGGCTGGTCACTCACGCCCGCAGCCGTTGTGGAGTCGGAAAAAGAGGCGCAGGAATTTGTCCCGGAAGCAGGGAAAAAACTATGTATTGTGTCGCAGACGACATTTAACTACAATAAATTTCAAGAATTAGTTGAAATTTTTCTAAAAAAAGGTTATGATATTAGTGTTGTGAATACTATCTGTAACGCAACTGAGGAGAGACAAACTGAGGCAAAGGATATTGCAGCGAAGGTCGATGCAATGATTGTTATCGGTGGGAAGCACAGTTCCAATACAAGAAAACTGTATGAAATATGCTGCAGGGAATGTGCTCACACCTGTTTGATACAGACACTGGATGACTTGCATTTAGAACTACCCAAAGCTGTCCGCCTGGTGGGTATTACAGCCGGAGCGTCTACCCCGAATAAATTAATCGAGGAGGTTCAAAATTATGTCAGAATTAACTTTTGAACAAATGTTGGAGGAATCATTAAAAACTATACACGCGGGAGAGGTAGTCGAAGGTACGGTTATCGATGTTAAGCCTGAAGAAGTGATTCTTAACATCGGATACAAGTCGGACGGTGTTCTCACAAGGAACGAATATACCAATGATCCCGGCGTGGATATGACAGCGGTCGTAAAGCCTGGCGACAAGATGGAAGTTAAGGTACTGAAGGTAAATGACGGAGAAGGACAGGTTATCCTTTCCTATAAGCGTCTTGCTGCCGACAGAGGAAACAAGAGAATAGAAGAAGCTTATAACAACCATGAAGTACTCACCGCAAAAGTTACCCAGGTACTGGACGGCGGTTTGAGCGTAGTAGTAGAAGAAGTCAGAATTTTTATCCCTGCAAGCCTTGTATCCGATACGTATGAAAAGGATCTGAACAAGTATGCAGGACAGGATATTGAATTCGTAATCAGTGAATACAATCCCAAGAGAAGAAGATATATCGGTGACCGCAAGCAGCTTATCGTTGCCAAGAAAGCGGTGATGCAGAAGGAACTTCTGGAAAGAATCCATGAAGGTGATGTTGTGGAAGGAACCGTTAAGAATGTGACGGATTTCGGTGCCTTCATCGATTTGGGCGGTGCGGACGGACTGCTTCATATTTCCGAAATGTCCTGGGGAAGAGTGGAACATCCCAAGAAAGTATTTAAAGTTGGGGATCAGGTTACCGTTCAGATCAAAGAGATCAACGGCAATAAGATCGCACTCAGCATGAAATTTGATGATGCGAATCCCTGGAAGAACGCTGCTGAGAAATATGCGGTTGGGAATGTTGTAACCGGAAGAGTGGCAAGAATGACTGACTTCGGTGCATTCGTTGAACTGGAGCCCGGAATTGATGCACTGCTTCATGTTTCCCAGATTGCAAAAGAGCATGTGGACAAACCTTCCGATGTTCTGAAGACAGGGGAAGAGATCACTGCTAAGGTAGTTGATTTCAATGAAGATGATAAGAAAATCAGCCTGAGCATCAAAGCTATGCTTGCTCCCGAACCCAAGGAAGTAAAGGATGAGGAGCCTGTACAGGAAGAATCCGATGAGGATGCGGTTTCTGTTGATATTGATGCCGTAATTGCTAAACAAAAAGCGGAAGCTCCTGCAGAAGATTCTGCTGAATAATCAAGAAGTTTTGTGGGCGGCATATTATGCTGTTTATGGGATGCGGTATATTCCGCGTCCCTTTTTTTGGACATAAGGATGGTTCGCACAGCGTGGCATCCGTTGTTCGGACATCCTGCCGGGGATGGGGAAGGAACGGGAAATGAGTAAAATCATCAATGAGCCAAAAAGGAAAAATCCTTTAATTAAAGCGATCCGTGAGCTTTTGGAGCATCGGGCCCTGTGGCTTTATCTGTTATGTGATGAAGCGGCAAAGAAGGGGATAGATCCGTTTTCGTTTGCTCCTGACGCGATCCGCCGCTGCGGCCATATGCAGGGAAAAGATCTGGTGGCAAAGGGAAATACCAAAAGCCTGAAGGGGCTTCGGAAAACCTTATTCACCAAACCTGCCCAAATGGTTTTTGAAATGGATATCAGGAAATGTACGGATGATGAACTGGAGATCCATTTCCATTACTGTCCTCTGGTAAAGGCCTGGCAGAAGGCCGGCTGCAGTGATGAGGAAATAGCCCGTCTGTGTGATACCGCCATGTGCGGTGACAGGGGCATCGGCGAGACCTACGGCTGCAGCCTGGATCTGCCGGAAACCATTGCGAATGGGGATAATATCTGCCATTTGCGGTATTATAGAAATAAATAAAAGTCCGAAGCCGGCAGAGGGGGACGGCTGCGCGGCAGAGATTAGCTTCTTAACTAACAATTCGGAGGATGACCATGAAAAAGAAGGTTCTGTATGTTGCAGCAGTACTGGCTGCTTTGCTTTTTATCTGGCTGGGAAAGGAAGATAACAAGCCGCTGGTGCTAAAGGGCACGGATTTGAATCAGACGGCGGGAATCAGCGATTATACCGGTCTGATTGCTATTGATGAGTCGGCGACGTATTTTGGCATGTTCGCCTACACGGATGATTATGTGCTGAATAAGGGGACTTATACCATACGCCCCGAATACTCCAACACTTCATCCGATAATATCATTGAAGTATGGGATAACGGCACCAAGGTGGCCCAATGGAGCCTGGAAAGCACGGACGGTGAGAAGACCACCAGGGATTACACCTTTACTCTCGATAAAGATTCCCAGCAGCTTCATATCCGCATTTACTATCAGGGCGTGGGAAGCCTGATATTGAATACCATGTCGCTGGTGCCTCATGATGCATTTTACCAGGATGCCCCGTATCTTATGGTTTTGGTCATCCTGCTTGCTGTTACCGGGATTTTCCTTGCAGCCTACGAAAAAAAACATCCTTCCTGCCGGGAAAGAAAGGTTACCTTCCTGATCCTGGCAGGCCTTTGCCTGTATTCTTCCATGCCGCTTTTTATCCAGTCCTTTGCCCAGGCGGATGATGTATGCTATCATCTTCTGCGCATTGAAGGACTGAAGGACGGTATGCTGGACAGCCAGTTTCCGGTGGTTATCTTTCCGGAGGCTTTGGCGGGAAACGGTTATCTGAACAGTATGTATCCCTACCTATTCCTGTATATCCCTGCTTTTTTACGGCTGCTGGGGGTATCGCTCGCCCTGTCCTATAAAACGCTGATCTTCCTTGCCAATATCGCTACGGTTGCAGTTATTTATAAGGTGCTGAAGTCTATGACCCCTTCCCGCTATGCCTGTATTCTGGGAACAGCCCTTTATATCCTGCTGCCTTACCGGTTTACCAACATTTATGCAAGGGGGGCCTTGGGAGAAACGCTGGCGCTGACCTTCCTGCCGCTCATTATCGGAGGCTTTTACCATGTTCTCATGGAGGATAAGAAAAAGTGGCCCTGGCTTGTCATAGGTTTTACAGGGGTGATTGAAAGCCATGTCCTGAGTACGGCGGCCATGGCGGTCATATTCGGCGTATGCTGTCTTTTGTTTATCCGGGATCTCCTCCGGGATAAGAGATGGCTGGAAATGGCGAAGGCGGCCGGCCTTACCGTGCTTCTGAACCTGTGGTTCCTGGTTCCCTTCCTTTATTTCTTCCTGAAGGAAAACCTGTACCAAAAGGCCCTGGACTGGAGCGGTTTCTCGGAATACTCCATCAATGCTTCCTTCCTGGCGGATACCTTCCATACCAATGATTACCGTTTCCTCTCGCTGGGACTTCCGGTCCTGGGCTGTGCGGGCGTATGCGTGCTGAAGCTGCTCTGTGAGAAAACGGAAGAAAAGAACGGAAAAAGGGATAAATTCCTGACATACCTTTTTGGCGGAGCCTGTGTGCTGACCTTCCTGGTAACCGGATATTTCGGAAGCAAGACGCTGAAAGAACTCATACCCGCCATAGAACCGGTCCTGCGCACTATACAGTTTCCCTGGAGACTGCTTGCGCCGGCAGGGATCCTGTTCATTTTTGCTGGTGTTATCTGGCTGTCGGAATCAGCCGTATTAAAGCCGTACCGGAATCTGGTCTTTGCATTCCTGGTGGGAGTCAATCTGCTGACCTGCCTGAACCAGCCTTATAATCAGAATAATTTTGCTTACAAGGATTATGATGATACCACAACCGTCGGGCACCAGGATAAGATAATAGGTATCCCCAAATCCGACGCTACGGTGATATACCCGTATGAATGGCGGATAGATGCACTTATGGATGATAAGCTGACCTCCGATCTGCAGCTTTCCGATGCCGAAAAGGTGACGGTGGAAAACTATGTGAAAAAGGGAACCCACGCAACCTTTACCTACCGGACTTCGGAGGAAGGGCAGTATGTGGATTTCCCTCTGCAGAAATACCTGGGGTATGCGGCGCAGGATGAAACGGGGAAAGAACTGGAAATAACCTATGGGAATAATTACCGCATACGGGCAATGCTTACCGGTGACGGACAAAGCCATACCGTAAACGTGAGATACCGTCAGCCGGTGATATTCCGCCTGTCCCAGGCAGTTTCCCTGCTCACTCTTCTGGGCTGCATTGCTCTTGCGGTTAAGAAGAGGAGAAGACATTAACGCATCCCGTTCAGAATATGAAGGGCATACAGAGCCAGCCGGCTGCTGTCATCTAGGAAAGCTTCTTCCAGAAGGAAAAAGCTTTCCTTTTCTTTTACCTCCCGGCGGAAAGCGGGAGTAAAAAGCTCTTCCTGGACGGGAAGCAGGCGCTGGGGAAGGAATTCCCCCGTCTTTTTCGTATAACAGGTTGCCGGCGTGGCCGGGATCCGATGTGCTTTGTCCACAAAGACGGCCACGGATTTATGGATGGCTTCATCCTCTGCCGGAAGATAGGAATAATTCTTATAGTCGGGATAGAAAAATTTTAATTCGCCGGAAAATACCGGTATTTTTAAGGTTCCTGAGTCCTCACTCCCTGAAAAGAAGCAGCCTCCGCCATGAATGGAAAGCGGAACGGGAAGAAGAACCGGGAGCTGAAGGCGGACAAGGAGTTCTTTTTGGCGGTTCCCGGCATAATCTGTACCAATATCCAAATCCGCTGCTGCTGTCTCTGCAGGGGCGGAAAATAAAGCGGGGTAGGAAAGGATAGGTACTACGGAAAGCATGCCTCTGATATCATCCGCATTATGAAGCAGCAGCACCTCCAGGAGCCGGTGGTCCCTTTCCTGGCGGTAAACCTTATACAGTTCGATGAGCTGCCCGCCGTTAAAGGGATCCTCACGGTTAAGCCCCAGGAATTCTTCCAGGGTTTTCTGCTTGCAGTTGGAAAGCTTCAGCAGGTTCTTGAAAGGAGAGATCTGCCGGTAAATATCCGTCTGATCCATTTCTGTAAAAGGGACGGATATCCCGTATTTTTTGCATTTGGCCTGAAGAAAAGGAACGTCAAAGGTCGTCCCGTTAAAATGCACCAGTTTTTTATAAGGAACCGAAAATTTCAGGAAAGCGTCCAGAATGGCTTCCTCCTCAGCCGTATTCTCTGCAAACCATTGATGCAGGGTCCACTTTTTATCCTGAATGACAGCGGCTCCGATCAGATAAATAGAAGCGCTTTTTGAGGAAAGCCCTGTGGTTTCAATATCAAAAAACAGGATGTTTTCTTCCTTCCCCAGAAATTGCCGGATGGCCTTTTCACCGGCCGTATGTAAGGTTTGTATTCGTGTTTTCATACAATTAATATACCATATTTTTTGATTTTTATGTAGTAATTTGATGAAAATTAAGGTATGATTATGTTATGCCTTGTTCCGGGGTTAACGGGCAGGAAAACGCTATTTGGTTAACCGCGGGAAAAACATATTACAGAAAAGAGGGATAGCTAAAATGGCTAAGGCGAAGTTAACATTTATGGGCGGTATCCATCCTTATGACGGTAAGGAGCTCTCCAAGGATAAACCCATGAAAGCGGTTTTGCCAAAGGGGGATCTGGTGTATCCGTTGTCCCAGCATATCGGTGCGCCCGCCAAGCCTGTTGTGGCAAAAGGGGACCGTATTCTGGCCGGCCAGAAAATCGGAGAAGCGGCAGGATTTGTTTCCGCGGCGGTTTTCAGTACGGTATCCGGTACAGTGAAGGCGATTGAGCCCAGACGGATCGTTACCGGCGACAACGTGATGAGTATTGTAGTGGAGAATGACCGCCTGTATGAAGAGGTGGAGTACCCTCCGGTCAGACCTTTGGAAGATCTGACGAAGGAAGAAATCATTAATCTGGTGAAGGAAGCGGGCGTTGTGGGTATGGGCGGCGCAGGATTTCCCACCCATGTAAAGCTTTCACCAAAGGAGCCGGAGAAAATAGAATATGTGATCGCAAACTGTGCGGAGTGTGAGCCTTACCTCACCTCGGATTACAGAAGGATGCTGGAGGAACCCGATAAACTGATCGGAGGCCTTGAGGTCATTCTGCGCCTTTTTCCCCAAGCGAAGGGAATTCTGGCGGTGGAAGATAACAAACCGGACTGTATTAAACTGCTGGAGGAAATGACGGGGACCCAACCGCGGATCACGGTTAAGAAGTTGAAAACCAAATATCCCCAGGGATCGGAGCGCCAGCTGATCTATGCGGTGACGGGACGTGCCATCAATTCCTCTATGCTTCCTGCGGATGTGGGCTGTATCGTGGATAACGTGGATACGGTGGTGGCTGTTAACAGGGCGGTGAGGGAAGGCAAACCCCTTATGAACCGTATCGTCACCGTGACGGGGGATGCCATTGCCAATCCCCAGAATTTTATCGTGCGAATTGGAACGAACTATCATGAATTAATAGACGAAGCGGGCGGCTTTTGCAAGGAGCCGGTAAAGATCGTGTCCGGCGGCCCTATGATGGGCTTCGGGATTTTTGATCTGGATGTGCCTGCCACCAAGACGGCGTCCGCCCTTCTCTGCCTGTCTAAGGATGAGGTAGGGGAACCCTCTGCCTGCATCAACTGCGGCAGATGTGTGGAGGCCTGCCCTTCCAGGCTGGTGCCTACGCTGCTTTCCACCTGTTCGGAGCACTATGATATGGAAGCTTTTGAAAAGCATGACGGCATGGAATGCTGTGAGTGCGGATGCTGCAGCTATGTCTGCCCCGCCAAGAGACAGCTCACCCAGGCGATCAAATCCATGCGCAAGATGATTCTTGCGCAGCGGAAAAAAGCAAGTGCGGCAAACAGGAAATAGGAGGAAAGAGCAATGAGCGACTTGATGAAGGTATCATCCAATCCGCATATCAGATCCAAAGACTCCACAAGCGGGATTATGCTGGCAGTGATCATCGCCCTGCTGCCCACCACGATCTTTGGCATCTATAATTTCGGAATCAAAGCGCTGCTGATTGTTGCGATAACCGTGGCATCCACAGTGCTGACAGAATTTATTTATGAAAAACTAACCAAAAAGAAAAATACCATAGGCGACCTTTCCGCGGTGGTGACGGGACTTCTTCTGGCTCTCAACCTGCCGGTGAGCGTGCCCTGGTGGATTGGTATCATCGGCGGTGTGTTCGCCATTCTTGTGGTGAAGATGCTTTTCGGCGGCCTGGGACAGAATTTTATGAATCCCGCCCTGGGAGCCAGATGCTTCCTGCTGATATCCTTTGCCTCCATTATGACGAATTTCAACTGTGACGCCTATACCGGCGCAACGCCGCTGGCTGCGGTTAAGGCAGGGGAAAATGTGAATGTGCTGGATATGGTTATCGGCCGGACGGCCGGGACCATCGGTGAAACTTCCATGCTGTGTATCGTGCTTGGTGCATGCCTGCTGATCTGGCTGGAAATTATCGATTTGCGGATTCCCGGTACCTATATCGTATCCTTTGTGATATTTATGGTTCTGTTCGGGGGCCATGGACCGGACCGGTATTATATTTCTTCCCAGCTCGCCGGCGGCGGACTGATGCTGGGAGCCTTTTTCATGGCGACGGATTATGTGACCAGGCCGGTCACCAAGAAGGGACAATACATATACGGCATTTTCCTGGGAATCCTTACGGGGATATTCCGGGTCTGCAGTGCCAGCGCAGAGGGTGTTTCCTATGCCATTATTCTGGGAAACCTGCTGGTGCCTTTGATTGAGAGGTTTACTCTTCCCAAAGCTTTTGGTAAAGGAGGAGAGCGGTCATGAAAAGTATGCTGAAGGATGCAGGGATTTTATTCCTGATTACGTTGATTTCCGGCCTTCTTCTGGGGCTTGTGTACCAGGTGACGAAGGAGCCTATAGCCATACAGGAAGAAAAAGCCAGAATGGCGGCCCGTAAGGAAGTGTTTCAGGACGCCGATCATTTTGAGGACGGAGAGGGTTTCACGGAGGAAGCCGCCCGGGAAGTGCTTGACGGCGGAGGATTTACACAGGCAGACATCAATGAGTATGCCGCTGCGCTGGATAAGGACGGCAAGGTGCTCGGCTATGTGATCACGGTAACGACGCATGAGGGCTATGGCGGGGATATCAAGTTTACCATCGGTGTGAGGGAGGACGGCACCCTGAACGGAATGTCCATCCTTTCTATTTCCGAGACTCCCGGTCTGGGAATGAAAGCAGAGGAGGTACTGAAGCCTCAGTTTGAAGGAAAGAAGGCGGAAAGCTATGTCTACACAAAGGACGGCGCTTCTGCGGAGAATCAAATCGATGCCATTACCAGCGCCACCATTACGACCAATGCGGTCACTAACGGCGTAAATGCCGGACTGTATTATTTTCAGACAGAACTGAAAGGAGGCAGCGGCAATGAATAAAGCGACCGAACGTCTCTATAACGGGATTATAAAAGAAAACCCCACCTTTGTGCTGACTCTGGGTATGTGTCCCACGCTGGCAGTCACCACATCGGCTATTAACGGACTTGGCATGGGCCTGTCCACTATGGTGGTGCTGGCCTTAAGCAACCTGATGATCTCCATGCTGCGCAGAATCATTCCCGATAAAGTGAGAATACCTGCCTTTATCGTAATCGTTGCCAGCTTTGTAACCATTGTGCAGCTGCTTTTAAAAGCTTATGTACCATTTCTGGACAGCGCCCTGGGTATTTATATACCTCTGATCGTGGTAAACTGTATCATCCTGGGACGTGCGGAAAGCTATGCCTCCAAAAATCCGCCTGTCCCGTCCTTGTTTGACGGCATAGGTATGGGACTTGGCTTCTCCCTTGCGCTTACCTGCATCGGCCTGGTGCGTGAGATCCTGGGAGCCGGTGAATTTTTCGGCTTCCCCATTCTGGGAGAAAAGGCACCGGTAATTTTCGGTTCCCATATCCTGCAGCATTATGTACCTATCAATATTTTTGTCCTGGCGCCGGGAGCTTTCTTCGTGCTGGCGGCCCTTACTGCCATCCAGAACAAGGTGAAGATTAACGGGGAGAAAAAGGGCAGGGATATGTCCAAAATCCAGTCCGGCTGCAGTGAGGACTGCATGTCCTGCAAGGATGCCGGCTGTTCACACCGCTTCTATGATACCTCTGCGGGGGAAGCGAAGGACGGCCTGGCCGAAAAGAAAGAGGAGGGAAAATAAATGTTGGATCAACTGCAGGATTTATTGCTTATATTAATCGGTTCCTCTCTGGTAAGTAATGTTGTTTTGAGCCAGTTCCTCGGCCTGTGCCCCTTTCTGGGAGTATCCAAGAAGGTGGAGACCGCAGCGGGAATGGGGACGGCGGTTATCTTTGTCATCACACTCTCCAGTGCGGTGGCAGGCGCTATTTACAAATATGCCCTGGTTCCCCTGAACATTACCTATCTGCAGACCATCGTATTCATACTGGTAATTGCGGCACTGGTACAGTTTGTGGAAATGGTGCTGAAAAAATATATGGTTTCCCTTTACAATGCATTGGGTGTATACCTGCCTCTGATTACTACAAACTGTGCGGTGCTGGGTGTTGCCCTGACCAACGTGCAGAAAAAGTATGGGATCCTGGCAGGGACCGTCAATGGGTTTGCAACCGCGCTCGGCTTCACAATTGCCATTATCATACTGGCTGGAATCCGTGAAAAAATGGCGTATAATGATGTTCCGGAGTCCTTTAAGGGGATGCCTATTGTCTTGATTACTGCGGGGCTTATGGCGATTGCCTTCTGCGGTTTTTCCGGGCTGTCATTGAAATAGGAGGTGGTGTCTGTGAGTATATCGGGAATTCTGATTGCGACGGCAATCGTAGGCGGTATAGGGCTGTTTATCGGCCTTTTCCTGGGAGGCGCCGCAATCCTGTTTAAAGTAAAAGTCAATGAAAAAGAAGAAGCTGTCCTGGCACAGCTGCCGGGAAACAACTGCGGCGGCTGCGGTTATCCCGGCTGTGCGGGGCTGGCGGCGGCTATTGCTGCGGGAGAAGCTCCCGTAAACGCCTGCCCGGTAGGCGGAGCGGCTGTAGGAAAGAAAATAGGAGCCATCATGGGCGTGGAAGCGGAAGAAGGGGAGCGGAAGGTCGCTTTTGTCCAATGCCGCGGAACCCGTGATAAAATTAAGGTGGACTATGATTATGTGGGCCTGCATGACTGCCGGATGCTTTCCTTTGTGCCGAACGGAGGGGCGAAATCCTGTAATTTCGGCTGCCTCGGCTATGGAAGCTGTGTGGAAGTCTGCCCCTTTGACGCCATTCATGTATTTAACGGCGTGGCGCAGGTGGACAGGGAGGCCTGCAAGGCCTGTGGGAAATGTATTTCCGTATGCCCTAAGAATCTGATAACCCTCATCCCATATTCCGCCAAATATGTGGCGGCCTGCAGCTCCGGGGATAAGGGGCCTATCACCATGAAGGACTGCCGCGCCGGCTGTATCGGCTGCGGTATCTGTACCAAAAACTGTCCGGAAGGTGCTGTCAAGGTGGAAAATTTCAATGCCACCATCGATCAGAGCAAATGTGTGGGCTGCGGTATCTGCGCAGATAAATGTCCCAAGAAGGTTATTGTGATGCTTTCCGGCAGACCGGTCTGCGCCGAAGCAGCAGAAGAAGACGGCCGGAAGAAAGAAGAGGTTTGATAATGGAAAAAGTGACTCTCGGTCAAACCGGGATTAGTGTGAATAAAAATGGGTTCGGGGCACTGCCCATCCAGAGGATAAGCGATGAGGATGCGGTTTTTCTTCTCCGAAAAGCCCATGACAACGGAATTACTTTCTTTGATACGGCCCGTGCTTATACGGACAGTGAACATAAACTGGGTCTGGCATTCCATGACAGCTGGGATGGGATTTATGTCTCTTCCAAAACGGCGTCGGTGACCCCGGAGGGATTCCGGAAGGATCTGGAGACTTCCCTTGTACAACTGCAGAGAGATTATCTGGATTTGTACCAGTTCCATAACCCGGCCTTCTGCCCCAAACCGGGAGATGGCAGCGGCCTGTACGAATGTATGCTGGAAGCAAAGGAACAGGGGAAAATAAGGCACATAGGCATTACCAACCACAGGCTGGCAGTGGCGGAAGAAGCGGTAGAAAGCGGGCTGTACGAAACCCTGCAGTTCCCTTTCAGCTATCTTTCCTCGGATAAGGAGCTGGATCTGGTGGAGAAATGCAGGAAAGCAAAGATGGGTTTTATTGCCATGAAAGCACTTTCCGGCGGCCTGATCAATAATTCGGCCGCGGCTTATGCATACCTTTCCCAGTTTCCGCATGTACTCCCTATCTGGGGGGTACAGCGGGAAGAGGAGCTGGACGAATTCATAAGCTATGTAGATAATCCGCCTTCCCTGACACAGGAGCAAAACGATGTGATAACCCATGACAGGCAGGAGCTTCAGGGCGAGTTCTGCCGCGGATGCGGGTACTGTATGCCCTGTCCGGCCGGCATAGAAATCAATAACTGCGCCAGAATGTCCCTGCTGATCCGACGGGCGCCGTCAGCTGCACAGCTCACAGCCCAAATGCAGGAAAAGATGATGCAGATTGAAAAATGCCTTCACTGTGGTAAATGCAAAAGCAAATGCCCGTATAATCTGGATACGCCGGCGCTGCTGGAACGTAACCTGAAGGACTATAAGGAAATTCTGGCCGGAAAGGCCTATTAAAAGGATGTGTTAAAATCTGCCTACTCTGTTGCTGACAGGGTGGGCATTTTTTATTATCGTGGGCAATGAAACAAATGGACGCGTGAATGGGAAAATAAAGGTCTCTTATGCGCCCGCCGGCAGCGAAAGACTACAGTTGAGTGGTAAATGGAAGAATTCTGCCCGGAATGTATAAAAATTTCATGGGGCAGGCTGCCGATCCAATGGAGGTAGCCAAAATGGATAAGGAAAAAGCATTGAAAATTATTGTGGCAAATGCTTGCTGTACACTGGAGAATTATTGTCATTTATGTCCGTTTTATGCGGATCCGCCTTCCCGGGAATGCGAAGAGATGACTAGAGAAGATATTAAAGAAGCGATAGAAACCATACAAAAATAATAGTTACGGATAACTGATTATATCGGCAGCCTGTTTCCACGACATCAAATTTTTTATTTGCCTGGCTGATGCGTTAAGAAAGCATTAAGCTTTCACGTATCTTATTGACCATCCGTAAACCTTTTCCTATAATTGACTCACGCTTCAGGATTCTTTCCGGCATAATTTCCGGAAAAGGATATTACAATAGAAGCAGGATAGTAACTGTGAAGGAACTGGACAGTTACGCAGGAAATAATGATTGCGTATGCAAAAGGAGAAGACAGACATGGAGGAAGATTCCGATACAGGACAAATTACAACGAAAGAAGTGAGCAGCAGGGGAAAAATAAATAGTAAGGAGGGGCATAACCTGCATCAGGGGCATAAAGGCAGGCTATGTTTTTTTATGCCGTTTTTCAGGAAGAGCCTGAATTACATAAAAGGGCAGCCGCCGGGCCGGATTATAGCGATGGGGTTTGCCTTTGTAATTCTGACAGGGGCTTTGCTGCTCATGCTTCCCTGTTCCGTCAGGGAAGGCGCACAGGTGACCTTTATCGACGCCCTTTTTACATCCACCAGCGCAGTCTGTGTGACCGGACTGATAGCCATCGATACGGCAGAGCATTTCACGGTATTTGGAAGAACCATCGTGGCACTGCTCATCCAAATCGGCGGCCTGGGGGTAACCTCGGTGGGCGTCGGCTTCATTCTGGTGGCGGGAAAGCGAATCGGGCTGAAAGGGCGGACATTGGTAAGGGAAGCCATGAATGTGAATACCTCCAAAGGGATGGTACGGCTGGTAAAAAACATACTGCTGATGACGCTGTGTTTTGAAGGTGCGGGCGCCGTCCTCAGTTTTCTCGTATTTGTCCGAGATTACCCGCCATTGGAAGCGTTGGGCATCAGCCTTTTCCATTCGGTGGCCGCGTTTAATAATTCCGGCTTTGATATCCTGGGCGGGCTCAGGAACCTGATCCCCTATCAAAGCAATGTGCTTTTGAACCTGACCACGAGCGGCCTTATCATATTCGGCGGTCTGGGATTTCTCGTTATCCTGGATATTCTCCGAAACCGTTCCTTCCGGAAGCTGACACTGCATTCCAAAATCGTAATTACCATGAGTCTGATTCTCCTGGCGGTGGGAACGCTGTCCCTGAAGGCGACGGAGGATATCACTTGGCTGGGCGCTTTTTTCCAGAGCGTTTCTGCGAGAACTGCAGGATTTTCCACGTATCCTATCGGAAGCTTTACGGATGACGGCCTGTTTATCCTGATCCTCCTGATGTTTGTTGGCGCATCTCCCGGATCCACAGGCGGAGGAATCAAAACGAGTACGCTTTTTGTTATGATCCAGGCGGCCCGCGGAGCGGCGGCCAATCAATATGCTGGGGCCTTTAAACGGAAAATTCCGGAGGTGGTTATCAGCAAGGCTTTTATTATCACGTTTCTATCCTGTACCGTGGTTTGTATGGGAACCTTTATCATGTGCCTGCTGGAACCGCACTATTCTTTTTTACAGCTGCTGTTTGAAGTGACCTCCGCATTCGGCACCGTGGGACTTTCGACCGGAATCACACCGGATTTGGGAATCCCCGGAAAACTTGTGATTATACTGACAATGTTTATAGGCCGGCTCGGGCCGCTGACCATTGCGTCCCTATGGGCCTTTAAGACCACAGCAAATGCAAGATTTACGGAAGAAAATGTAACAATCGGGTAGAGGGGCGGCTTATCGCTGCAGAATGAAAAGGAGAATGGATCATGAAATTAACAGGAAAGAATAAAAAAGCGGAAGAAACGGCATCCTATGGAGTTATAGGCCTGGGCCGCTTCGGTTCCGCGCTGGCCCTGAGTCTGGCGGAAGCCGGAAAAGAAGTCATTGTGGTGGACAGCTGTGAAAGCAAGGTAAAAGAACTGAGACAGTATACGGAAAATGCTTATGTGGCGGATGAACTCAGTACGGAGGTCCTGGAGGAAATCGGGATCCAGAACTGTGATACGGTAATTGTGGGCATCGGAGAAAAAATAGATACCTGTATCCTGACGACGCTTCATGTGGTTAACCTGGGAGTGCCCCGTGTGATTGCCAAGGCCATCAGCCGGGACCAGGGAGAAATTCTGGAAAAGCTGGGGGCGGAGGTTATCTATCCGGAACGGGATATGGCTCTGCGGCTTGCCAAACGGCTGCTCACAGGAAGTGTGCTGGATAATATATCCCTGAACAACGACGTGGAAATTGCAGAAGTGCGCCTTCCGGATATTTATGAAGGCAGAAGCGTGCTGGACATGGATCTTCGCAGACGCTTCGGCCTGAATATCATTGCGCTGCAGCATGACGGTAAGACGGAGATTGAAGTGGATCCGGAATATATTTTCCGGGAGGACGATATCCTGGTCATTATTGGCAAGGGTGAAAATATCCGTAAATTTGAAAAGGAAAAAGAAGAGTAAAGGAAGAACGGCAAATGGCATGGAATGGAGGAATGTATGCAGGAAAAGAAAGATAACAGTATAAGCACGATAGTAAAAGGTCTGTGTGTGGGGGGGACGATGCTGGTACCGGGATGCAGCGGCGGAAGCATGGCTATGATTTTGGGCGTTTACGACAGGCTGGTTTCCTCGGTCAGCTCGTTTATGAAACATAAGAAAGAAAGCTTCTGTTTTCTGGCGCTGTTCAGTCTGGGAGGAGGCCTTGGCATGATACTTTTTGCAAGACCCATGCTCAGCCTGATGGAACGGTTTGAAATGCCTATGCTCTACTTTTTTATCGGGGCGGTTGCAGGAAGCGTTCCCATGATACTGAAAAAAGCCAGATGGGAAAAGGGCGGCCTGGGAAAGCTTCTGTTTTTTTTGGCAGGAGCGGCGGTGGTGGGGCTTTTTGCCCTGCTTCCCTCGGATACCTTTCAGGCGGATATGAGCGCCGGTCTGACCTCTTACCTGCTTCTCATCCTTGCGGGAGTAATAGCGGCCATTGCCCTGGTGCTGCCGGGAATCAGCGTTTCCTATATGCTTCTCCTCATGGGAATGTATGATACGGTCATGAAAGCAATCACACAGCTCCATTTACCCTATCTGATTCCCATTGGGCTTGGACTCGCCCTGGGAGTGGTAGCGACGACCAAGCTGCTGGAGGGGGCGATGGAAAAATTCCCCGGCCCTGCTTATCTGTGTATCCTCGGCTTTATGGCGGCTTCCATGGCCCAGGTGTTTCCCGGCCTTCCCACAGGAAGCGAATGGATTGTATGCCTGCTGATGCTCGCCGCCGGATTCTTTCTCATCCGCTTTCTGGCGGAGGGGGAAATCAGGAGGTCCCTTCAGACAGCTTCCCGCTGAGACCGCTGCTGGGATGAAGCTGGTAATCTTCCGTAATAAAGACTGCTTCCGTGCCGGGGATTGCTTCTATCAGTTCCATACCCTCCGCCAGTCCCAGGACAAAACAGGTGGTGCTCAGGGCATCCCCTTCCATAGAGGAGGCGGAGAGTATGGTAACGCCAAGA
The DNA here is from genome assembly GCA_900548905.1 of uncultured Lachnospiraceae bacterium. Classification (GTDB taxonomy): domain Bacteria; phylum Bacillota; class Clostridia; order Lachnospirales; family Lachnospiraceae; genus Eisenbergiella. The sequence continues at coordinate 20,606 of URMK01000057.1, forward strand.
AGATCGTTTTCCACGGGATATCCGGTATCGGTGTCCAGGATATGATGATAAAGCCTGCCGTCCTGCCGGAAATACCGTTCGTACACCCCGGAGGACACCAGGGAACGATCGGAAAGGGAAAGGGTGGCGATAGCTTTGCCCTGTTCATCAAAGGGCTTCTGCATGCCAATCGTAAAGGCGGAACCGTCCGGCTTACTGCCCAGGGCAAGCACGTTGCCCCCCAGATTGATCAGGGCGCTTTTTACCCCTCTTTCCTGTAAAAGCTCCTTCACCTTATCGGCGATGTATCCTTTGGCAATAAAACCCAAATCGATCTGCGACAGAGGATCGTCCAGGGTAACCGTATTATTTTCAATATGAATATTCTTATAATTAATATGAGGGAGAACAGACTGGATATCGGCATCGGCCGGTATCTTTTTTGTATGCGGGACGGGATCACCGGACGAAGCCGCCGTTTCCTGCTCGTTTTCTTGTCCTGCCTGTCCGCTGAAATTCCAAAGGTCGTCGAGCAAAGCTACGGTGGGATCGATTCTGCCCCCGCTTAACCGGGCATAGTAACAGGCCTGCTCCAGAAGATAAACGGTTTCTCCGGACACCGTTACCGGCTTGCCCTGGCTGTGGTTGATGCGGTAGATATCGCTTCCCTCCAGCGTACGGCTAAACAGCTTTTCATAGGTTTCGCAGAGGGAAAAACAATCCTCCAGATAACCCGCATCTTCAGCACGGTAAACCGTAATGGAAATCACCGTATTAAAATAAAACCCGGTTTTGGTCTGCGGTTCCCTTATCTGTCCGCAGCCGGTTAAAAAAACGTCTGATAGCAGAAATAACAGAATCAGAAAGGAACATGCTGTTTTATGTCGTATCATGCGATGCTTCATTGAGAACCTCTTTTTCCTGTGGAATAAAATAAGGATGTCCTGGAAACGGCGTATTTTGGGGCATTTTCCTCATGACGCTTATTATAACATGTTTTCATAAGAGGGACAAATCCTTCATTAACCTGAAAACTTGTCTGAAAACAGATATATTTTTCGTACCCACTGTATAAAATATGAATATACTATTGAATAAGTATTACAAAATGATTACGTTTTGTAATTCGGACTTCACACATGCGGAAACCCGTTTCGTGATTTTCCCATGTGAGACAGCCAGGTTGTAACAAAAAGCAACAGAAAGGTATGGTGTATTGATATATGCAGTATAAAAAATACGGACTGATTTTACTGGTTTCCAATTTGCTTGTTATCACGGCATGGATGTGCGCCCGTGGTGTGCAGATTAACAAAATCGTTTCCCAGGAGGCCTTCCGGGCTTCCTTTATGGAGGATATTGCCGAATACCAGGAGACAAGCTTCTGTTCCGTAGTCCCCGCAGCCGCTTCGGACCAGCGTGTCCTGGAATGCGGCGTGCTGGAAAAAAAGCCGGTATATCAATTGAGTGATACGGATTATAATGCGCTGCTGAAAATAGTGGAAGCCGAAGCCGGCGGGGAAGACGAAAACGGAAAGCTGCTGGTAGCCAATGTAGTATTGAACCGGGTCAAGAGCGGGATCTTCCCGGACACAGTCACGGAGGTGGTATACCAGAGGGAATTCGGCGTCTGCCAGTTCTCACCGGTCAGCGACGGGAGGATTAACCGGGTAAAGGTGAGCGAGGAAACAAAAAGAGCCGTGGAAAGAGCCGTATATGGAGAAGATATTTCCCAGGGCGCCCTGTACTTTGTGGCCCGTAAAGCGGTGGCTTCGGATAAAATGCAGTGGTTCGACAATCACCTCACCTGGCTTTTCGCATATGGGGGACATGAATTTTTCGGATAGAGGGAACCGCAGTTCATTGACGCGCTTTTTGTGGTATCGTATAATAAGATAATATACAAAAGGAAGCGGGTGATGTGTATGCAAAAACGAAAATTAAGGGATTTTAAAGAAGAATTGAATGTTGTACATGTGAGCCGCAGGGAAAGATTGGTTTCCAGATTTTCTTCCAAAGGAAATCAAATAAAATGGAGGTCTGGGGATAAATTTGTGAAGTTGAATTGTCTTGGATATGAGAATATAGCTGAGACATTGGTCTCATGGTTCCTGCATTTTACTAATATTAAGGAAGAGGATTATGTAGATTATCCAATTTGACGCACAGGAGAGTATAAGGGCTTTAGAAGTAATAAAAAGAGGGCTTGCAGAAATGGAGGGTATATCATGGGAGAGAAGTTGATCTTTGATTTAATGTATAAGGATGAGGTTTGTTCCCATGTGGAAGTAGATTTGCGGACAAAAGAAATCGTCTGCAAGGAATATTCATCGGTTCCCCATCATGTTGTTTTTGGCAAAAGGCCTCATACAGTTGAAAATTTAAACCTGTTTTTTGAGCGCAGGTGTTTTCCGAAAGAAAGAGCAGACTGTCAGGAGCAATTAACCGCATTGGGGCTGATGCATTATAATCCATTGGATATTGTAAAGAAAACACATGGTGCCATGTACCAGGATTATATGTGGATTCGTTTTGAAGGGGAAAATCTCTCGTATAAGGATGTTGGCCAAAAAAATTTATAGAGGCGTTTTAAATAAAAACTATCATATCGTGCCATTCGAGGTCAAAAAAGTGCAGTTGAAGGACAAAAGGATTTATTTTCCACAATTTCTGCTATGATAATGACGAAAAGCAGATAGGAGGAAAGAAGAATTGTTGAAAATAGCTTTGGTTGATGACAATACAGACTTTCTTCTGCTCCTGCGCAAAAAAGTGCATGCGTTCTTTGATGGCAGAAATGTTTTGTGCGAGGTCAGACTTTTCCCTAACCCGGAGGTTTTTTATTTTGATCTGGAAGAAGGATTTCATTACGATATCTGTATTCTGGACATAGAAATGCCTCAAATGAACGGCCTGGAGCTTGCAAGAAAGATCCGGGCCACTGCGCAGGCCACCTATCTGGTTTTCACTACCTCATATCTACAATATGCCGTGGAAGGGTATGAGGTAAGAGCTTTTTCCTATATCCCAAAGAATCTCCTGGAAGAGAAGCTGGATGCGGCTCTTCTGGGGATTTTTTGTGAAATGCAGGAAAATACAGAGAAATATTATTTCGTGGAAACGAATTCCCGTTTTGAAAGAATAGAATATAAAGAGATCATTTATGTATATAAGAACAATAAGAATGCCGTTTTTGTGCTGACAGACCGGGAAGTACCGGTACGCAAAACCCTCCAGGAGGTTTATCTGCAGCTTGATGGCGAAGAGTTTATCTGCATAGAAAGAGGCTATATCGTAAATGTCCAGCATATTGTTAAAATTGAAAGCAAGGAACTCACACTCAGAAACGGAAAGAAGCTTCAAATAGGCAGAACGCATATCAGGGAAGTGAAGGAAGCTATTCACGGATATTGGAGGGATAGAATGTGATCTGGCTTAGAATAGCGCAGGGAGTGCTTTGTGCTGTTGAGGTATGCGGATTATATTTTTTGCTTCAGATTTTCTTTGATAAAAGATGGGATAACATCACCAGCAATATTCTGTGGATGATATCCGGGGCAGTACTGTTTGGATTGATATTTTACCAAAGAGATCAGGCATCTATGTATTCGCGGTATTTTATGCTGCTGTGTATTGTCCTGTCCGGGGCGGTCACCATGTTATGGTTTAAAATATCATGGGTAAAAGCTGTTCTGGTTACTGTTTTATATTACGAATCCTTATACTTTTCAGATATTTTTCTTGGTTTTATCGGACAGGCTTTGTACAGTCATGATTATTTTTTTGAATATATCCAATTTGAATTAAGCAGTAGTAGAATCATTGTCATGCTGATCAGCAGAATGCTGTTATGCGCGGTAATATCCCTGTTTATCAGGCACAGATCGCTTGCCGGCAGAATATTTTCCAAATACATATTGATATTTGCGGGATTTGCGTTGTTGGAATACTTTGGGTTATACTTATTAGACCAAATTCTATTAGCTGTTTTTGATATTCAAGAAAAGCTATACGTGTATTTTGCTTTTTATCCTTTACTGATATCATTAACACTTGTAATTATTATCTTTTATATCGTTTATGCAGAAAAAAGAAATGAAATCCGGCTGGTGAGCAGCCAAAATGAAATGTTAGAAAAGAACTATCAGGAAATGATAATGCTGTATCAGAATCGTGACAGAATTTTTCATGATATGAAAAACCATTTGTCTGTACTTTCTATGTTGATAGCTGATCAAGATTTAAGTAAAGCGGAAGATTATATTAGTAAAATAAATAGACCAATATTGGAACTGGAACATAAAAAATTTACAGGAAATCGCATTGTTGATATTATATTAAATGATAAATCTGAAAAGGCAAAGGCCTCTGATATCCGTATAAATATACTTGTGAAAGAACTAACGGAAGATAAAATACAGGATATTGATTGGTGCGCTATATTGGCAAATATTTTAGACAATGCAATAGAAGCATGTTGCAAAGTGACAGATAAAGAGCGGCTTATAGAACTTAGTATAAAACAGAATGATTGCACCACTTTCATAGTGATTTCCAATACGTATGAAGGTAAAATCACATCACTGAAAAACAGGTTAATCAGTAATAAAGAAGATAAAAATACACATGGTATTGGAATGGAAAGCGTTCGTAATGCTGTTGATAATTATAATGGAATATTTGATTATAAGTGGGATGAGGATATATTTACAATAAATATATCACTTTTTTATTAAAAGAAATAATCTGTCGGGTAGGATTTTTTTCATCTCTGTTGCAGCAATAAATTTTCTGTAATTATAAATTTTATGAGGGAAGCAGTAAAAGGCAAGATATTCAATTTGGTATCTTGCCTTTTAGGTAAGTATGGGCTTTGCCTGTTGAGGATATTGGAGTTCGCTGTTCCGAAAAATGGAAATACCCGAAGCCTGAAAAAAGACTCACGACAACCTAAGCGTTGGGATTATTCTTTGTAAGAGCAAGGAGGAGAGTGTTGTTGAATATGCTTTGAGCCGTAACATGACTTCTACAGTGATGTCAGAGTACAAAACGAAATTAATTAACAAAGAGATTTTACAGAAAAAACCAGAAGAACTATATGATACAGCGGATAACAGCCAAAACTCTCAACATTGTTGAGAGTTTTTATTACAAAAGGATCCCTGATGCTAATAAGCGAACACCGTTACAGTAGGTTTGGGAAGTAGATATAGTCATTAGCTAAGACGGAAGTTACGGTTAAGTAAGAAATGTTAATCTGATATACAATGGGTTAGTTGACCCTGATTTTGTCCAAATAGATTTATGATTTTACAAAAAAATAAATTTTGCTGGGATAAAATAAATTTTATAAATAAGATATTTTCTTATTGAACCATTTATATTATAATTAAAAGTGCCGTTTGAGGTCAAAAACGTGCAATTGGAGGACAAATGGATTAAAATTCCTTTTTACCTGATATGATTGGTTCGGAAAGCAGATAGGAGTGGGAACGAGTTGGTTAAAATTGCTTTGGTTGATGACGATACAGACTTTCTTCTACTCCTGCGTAAAAAAGTGCATACGTTCTTTGATGGCAAAAGCATTTTGTGCGAGGTCAGACTTTTCCCTAACCCGGAGGTTTTTTATTTTGATCTGGAAGAAGGATTTCATTACGATATCTGTATTCTGGACATAGAAATGCCTCAAATGAACGGCCTGGAGCTTGCAAAAAAAATCCGGGCTACTGCACAGACAACCTATCTGGTTTTCATTACTTCATATCTACAATATGCCGTGGAAGGATATGAAGTAAAAGCTTTTTCCTATATCCCAAAGAATCTCCTGGAAGAGAAGCTTGAGGCAACTCTTCTGGGGATTTTTTGTGAAATACAGGAAAAAATAGAAAAGTATTATTTCGTTGAAACTAATTCTCGCTTTGAGCGGATAGAATATAAAGAGATCATTTATGTTTATAAAAATAATAAAAATGCCGTCTTTGTTTTAAGAGATAGAGAAGTCCCGGTTCGTAAGACGCTTCAGGAAGTTTATGACCAACTGGATTCGGACGAGTTTATCTGTATAGAAAGAGGTTATATTGTAAATATAGAACATATTATGAAGCTTGAAAGCAAAGAGATCACTCTTAGAAACGGAAAAAAGCTTCAGATTGGCAGGACACATATCAGGGAAGTAAAGGAAACTATCCATGGTTATTGGAGGGATAGAATGTGATTTGGCTGAGATTGGCTCAGGGAATACTTTGTGCTGTTGAGATATGTGGACTATATTATTTACTTCAGGTTTTCTTTGAAAAGAGATGGGATAATATCTGGAGTAATATGATGTGGATTTTATCAGGTGTTTTCTTGTGGGGGCTGACAGTTTACCATAGAGAAACGGTGGTGATGTATTCAAGATATTATATGATATTATGTATAGCATTGTCTTACATCATATTAAAGTTATTCTATAAGATAAATACTATAAAGACAATTATTGTAACAGTTTTATATTTTGAATCAATATATTTTATTGATGTTTTTTGGGGATATATAGGACAAGCAATATTTTATGAAAAAGACTTTGTAGATGAATTGCAGTTTGAGATAAATATTGATAGAATAATTGTTATGTTAATAAGTCGAGTTATATTGTGGATTGTTTTGATATTTCTTGTGTATTATAAAAAGGTAACAAGTAAGATATTTGCCAAGTATCAGATTATATTTGCTGGATTTGCCATACTAGAATATGTGGGTCTGTTTTTCTGTGAACAGGTCTTTATACCAGCATTTAGAGCACAAGGAAGAGTATATATTTATTTTGCGTTATTTCCGATGATAATTGTTATAACTTTAATATTTGTTATCTTCTACATTATGAATATTGAAAAAAGGAATGATATTCAACTAGTTAATAGTCAGAATAAAATGATCGAAAATAATTATCAAGAGATGATATTATTATATCAAAAGAGAGATAGAGTATTTCATGATATGAAAAATCATTTATCAGTTCTAACATTATTAATTGCTGATAAAGATTTTATAAGAGCAAAAGATTACATAGGTAAAATAAATGAGCCAATTCTAGAATTAGAACATAAGAGGTATACTGGAAATAAGATAGTAGATATAATTCTTAATGATAAAGTTGAGAAAGCTGAAAGTTGTGATATTTGCTTTAATATTAACACTAAAGAACTAGAGGAAGGTATTATACAAGATGTTGATTGGTGTGCTATTTTAGCTAATGTTTTGGATAACGCAATTGAGGCTAGTAATTTAACAAAGGAAGGAAATAAAAAAATAGATTTATATATTAATCAAAATGATTGTTCAACAATAATAGAGGTTACTAATACTCATAATGGAAAAGTCAATGTACATAATAATAAATTGATTAGTAATAAAAAGAATAAATTAATGCATGGTATTGGTATGGAAAGTGTTCGAAGTGCAGTGGAAAAATATAACGGAATTTTGGAGTGCTGTTGGGAAAAGGATATATTTAAAATTAATATATCATTATTTAACTAAATAATGGAGGTGTGACAAATGGAAAGAGAAAGATTTATGGAACTGGCAGGAAATATTGAGGCCGAATTGAAAGAAGTTCAGGTTGAAGAAGGAAATAGTGTTATGAGTCCTGCTACAACAGAAACTACTGCATTCTTTACAATTTTCTGCTGCTAAGAACAAAGAAAAGGCAAGATGTTAAATAAGGCATCTTGCCTTTTTTCTGTTTAATATAGTATAAATAGTAGTAACGTTGAAATTAGTTAAGGAATTAATTATTTATGAAAATGGATAAAAATATCGAATCAGATTTACAAACGGACATATTGAGTAAAGAAGAAACTCGCCTTACCTTAGCCCATACCTTCGGTTCCTTCTATCTTCCACTCCTGGCGGAAGCGAAAAAACGTTTCATTGAATATATGGGACAGGATTATCACCCGGATATGTTTTGTAATGGAATCCCGGAACTCATTATTTCCCGTATTCATGGAATATGTGTGAGAACTCTTATTGTGGAAATGAGTATGTACAAGGCTGCGGGAAAGCTGGAAGGTAAGGACAGCAGTGAGGAGTATATTTTCTTTCAAGACAAGTATCTGGGTAAAAAAGAATTAAGGGAAGAACTTTTTCAGGTTTATCCTTTGTTGAAAGAAAATGTATGGAGAACTATAGAACAGTCCTCTGTTTTTCTGAGTACAGTTTGGAAACGGCTGATTCAGGATCGGGAAGAAATAGAAAAAACAATTTTAAAAGGGAACCGGATGGGAAAGGTAATATCCATCTCGGATATGGCATCGGATCTTCATTGCGGTGGTCAATGTGTGCTGAAAATAGAAACGGATCTGGGGCAGAAATTTCTTTATAAACCACGCTCTGTTCAGACAGAAAAAGTTATGATCGAATTACTGAATTATGTATACGGGGGAATCCATTTGGAGGGATATTCTTACGGTTGTGTTCTTCGGGATACCTACGGCTGGACCGCCTTTGTTGAAGCCTGTGACTGTACGGAACCGGATCAGGTAAAACGTTATTTTAAGAGATTAGGGGCGGCTGTAGGGGTGTGCTATGTTCTGGGAACCGGGGATCTGCACTATGAAAATCTGATTGCCCATGGGGAATTTCCGGTTCCGGTGGATGCCGAGGTGCTGTGTACCTATGCTGGCGGACGAGATACGCAAGGTGGATATTCTGTTTTGTATAGTGGAATCCTGCCGGATCCGGCAAGGAAAAGCCATATAAATATTCTCAATGGGGGCGAAGGCGGAAAAGCATCCATGAAAGTGGCACGGGTAGTCCACGATAAAACGTCGGATATGAAGATTGCTTATGAATATCCGGAATTGCCTTGTGCGAATAATCAAGTGACTCTTAACGGCACAAGGGCTTCTGCCGCTTTATATGAAGATGAAATTGAGGATGGGTTTCGGGAAACGTATGAATTCCTTCTGAAGAATAAAGCTCCGTTTTTGGAACTTATAAATAGAAAATGTCAGGGTATCAGAATAAGGGTATTGCTGGAAAATACCCAGAAGTATGCGGTACTGTTATCGGGCAGCGGACATCCTATGGTATTGCAAAAGCCGGAAAAAAGAAGAGAACTGTTGGAACATATTTACGAAGGTAAAGCCGGACTTTCCCCGAAAGAAATTAAGGCAGTGGAATATGGAATCCGCGATATGGAGGATGGGGATATTCCCTATTACTATACCGGTATGGACAGCCGTTCCCTTTTTTCTTCCCGGGATGAAGAGATAGCAGAATATACAGAGCTGACTTTGATGGAGTGTCTGTGCAACAGGTTCTCTGAATTGGGGAAGCAGGATGGCAGCAGACAGGAAAGGATTATCCGGATGGCTATAGAAATCTCCGGATATGGAATGGCTGATTTTGTTAATGGTTGTTTTCCTATTGAAGCTACAGTGGGTATTACTGCTGATAATAGAGAGTGGCTTTATAATAAAGCTATGGAAATTGCCGCTCAGATTGAACAAGAAGCAGTTTGGGATGATAACAAACAGACAGTGGGATGGGTGGAGCCTTTGTTGGTAGGTATTAAGGAAGAGAGTATCCGGCTTGCCGACGGAGATATGTATTTTTACAATGGAATGTCCGGAATTGCTGTGTTCCTGTATAGTATCCATCAGACTTGCGGTAGGTTTAAGGAGATATGTGAAGGAGTGAAAACTTCACTGTTCCATTATACGGACAGTTGTTTAACGGACAGAAGCCGGCTTTTGACAGGAAATACCGGACTTTTTTGCGGAGAAGCATCTTTATGTCATGCTTACCAGATTCTATTTGAAATGACAAGGGATGATGATTTCCTGGAGTATGCCCGCAGGCATAGTGTTTTGCTCCGGGAATTACTTGGGAAGGACAGCGCTTATGATTTGGTTTATGGTAATGCAGGAGCTGTTCTGACATTATGCGGAATGTATTCCCTTACCGCTGATAATAGTTTTTTGGTGGAAGCCGGAAAGGCGGCCGATATCCTGGTAAGCCATGCCGTAAAACAGCAGGAGGGAATTGGCTGGATCAATAAAGCTTCCGGTTCGGCATTGGCGGGTATGTCCCACGGGAACAGCGGTATGATTCCGGGATTATTAAAACTGGATCATCTGCTGGGGGAAAACAAATACCAGGAAACGGTGATGGAATGTCTGCGCTATGAAAGAAGCCTGTACCGGGAGGAGTTTCACAATTGGGGGGATTTACGTCAGGAAGGGCCGGAGAGATATAAGGCCTATGCATGGTGCCATGGGCTGGGTGGAATTGCTGCTTCCAGAATAGCCAGCCTCCCATATGCAGTAAACGAGGTAAAAGTGTTTCTTGAGGAAGATATGAAACGCTTGGAGGAAAGCTTTTCTCACCTGCAAAAGAGGAGAGGTATGTGTCTGTGCCACGGAAATATGGGGCTGCTGCTGATTTTGGATGAATATCTTAAGGTCTGCGGCAGCGAAAGTTTACATGAGGTACGACGGTATTTAGCGGATATTACCCTGGAGGCGCTGAAAAAACAGAAGCTGATGCCCCAGGAGAAATACGCAAAAGGGCTGATGAACGGAATGGCAGGAATCGGATATGCCTGTCTGAAACTTTCCGGGGTTTCTGCTCTCCCGGATATTATGCTGTGTAATATATAATAATAAACGCGCTGTTTGTAATGTCTTTGCAGGAAATACAAAAGTGTGTCAGAAACGGATTGCAACATGAAAGAATGTATGCTATACTGATGAACTGACGGGTAAAAAAGCAATATCTGACAAAGACACGCTTTGAAGTAACCGGTTTACTGGATGGATATCATAGGAGAAAATAAGCCTGCCAGGCAGGCGGTGAGGAGATTGTGAAATGGAAATCTTATACAGGAGCACCAGAAGTAATGCTGCAGCAAGCGCTTCCCAGGCAATTCTGAAAGGACTTTCAGACGACGGGGGGCTTTTCGTACCGGAAATAATTCCCGCATTGGATAAGACACCGGAAGAATTAAGTGTTATGACCTATCAGGAAGTGGCTTATGAGGTGATGAAGCTGTTTCTGACCGATTTTACGGAAGAGGAGCTGAAAAGCTGTATTGCCAGGGCTTATGACAGTAAGTTTGACACGGAAGTAATCGCACCTCTTGCAGAAGCGGGCGGGGCATATTATCTGGAGCTTTTCCATGGCAAGACAATCGCATTTAAGGATATGGCATTGTCAATTCTTCCTCATTTGATGATTACATCGGCTAAGAAAAACCATGCCGATAAGGAAATTGTTATTCTGACAGCAACCTCCGGTGATACCGGAAAAGCGGCTCTGGCCGGTTTCGCCGATGTACCCGGAACGAAAATTATTGTTTTCTATCCGAAGAACGGGGTAAGTCCCATCCAGGAGAAGCAGATGGTTACCCAGAAGGGGGATAATACCCTTGTTGTAGGTATCCACGGTAATTTTGATGATGCACAGACTGGCGTGAAACGGCTGTTTTCGGATAAAGAACTGGAAAAAGAATTGGCGGACGGAGGCTATCAGTTTTCTTCAGCCAATTCCATTAATATCGGGCGTCTGGTCCCTCAGATTGTTTACTATGTATATGCCTATGCACAGCTGTTGGCGGAAGGCAAGATTACAACAGGAGAGAAAATTAATGTTGCGGTGCCCACAGGCAATTTCGGAAATATCCTCGCGGCTTTTTATGCTAAAAATATGGGACTTCCTATAAATAAGCTGATATGTGCTTCTAATGAGAATAAAGTGCTGTATGATTTCTTTTCCACCGGGGAATATGACCGTAACCGTGATTTTGTGCTCACCAGTTCCCCTTCCATGGACATATTGATTTCCAGTAATCTGGAGCGTCTTATTTACAGGATTGCAGGGGATGATCCGGTGAAAACACAAGCCTTGATGAAGGCTCTCAGCGGGGAAGGAAAATATGAAATCACTCCAAAGATGAAAGAGAAGCTGGGGGATTTCTATGGGAATTTTGCGGCAGAGGATGAGGCCTTTGGCAGGATTAAGGCTTTATATGAGGATACCGGTTATGTAATCGATACCCATACGGCGGTTGCTTCCGCAGTTTATGATAAATATAAAGAGGCGTCAGGGGATGAGGATACACTGACTGTAATCGCGTCCACAGCCAGCCCGTTTAAGTTCACAAGAAGTGTTATGCAGGCGATTGATCCGAAATATGGGGATTTATCGTGGGGGGATTTTGCGCTTGTTGACGAGCTGTCGGCTCTGGCGAATGTGGAAGTCCCTGAAGCAATTGAAGAAATCAGGACGGCGCCGGTGCTGCATACGACTATATGTGATAAAGACAAAATGAAGGATGTGGTAAAGGACTTCCTGAAGCTGTAAAATATGTATTTCGGTTGAACGGCGCAGCGTTTTACCTCAATCTGCAAAAAGCTGCGATTGCGGCGGATGAGGTTCGGACTACAGGAAAATTGATAATTGATATTATGTATAGAACATCCGGCAGCCGTTCTTTTTGCCGGGGAAGGTCAAGGCTATTACATTATTGATCTTTCCCGGCTGTTTTACTCTTTGCGAAAGGCTTAAATCAGCCTGAATTGTTATTTATATAGTAATGATAGTACAGCAGAAGCCGTTCAAAGTTTCTGAATCGAATGCGGAATTTCAGCCGGTATATAGATTAAAAAAGCAGCAGAATGGAGAGAGCAGTGAGTGCAGAACAAAAGACAAATAAAATACTAAACCATCCTTTACTTGAATTGCTGAAGCATAACAAAGGAAATCCAAGAACATTGATATTGATGGAGCCTTTATGGGGGATTCCATATAATTTAATCGCACCATTTGCCACACTATATATGTATTCACAGGGAGTGACGGATGTTCAAATCGGACTGATTCTGTCGATTACTATGGTGTTTCAGGTGATTTTTTCTTTCTTTGGCGGGATCTTAACGGATAAGCTGGGACGAAAATTTACAACTATGATGGGCGATTTCTTTGGGTGGAGTATCGCCTGTCTGATATGGAGCATATCCAATAACTTCTGGCTCTTTTTGATTGCCATGTTATTTAACTGTTTTGAACAGATTAACCAGACTGCATGGTATTGTTTACTGATAGAGGATGCTGAACCAAAAGATTTATTGGGGATATATACCTGGGTAAATATAGGCGGTTTAATTGCAATCTTTTTTGCGCCGATTTCAGGTTTGCTGATCAATTCCTTTACCGTAATTCCGGTCATCAGGGTTTTATATCTGGTTTTTGCAGTGAATATGTTGATTAAGGTAGCGGTTACTTTTCGTTATTGTAAAGAAACCCGGCAGGGTAAGATCCGGATGGCTGAGACGAAAGATACCTCTTTGTTACATATGTTATATGAATACAAGGAACTGATTCCTAAAGTATTGAAGGATAAGGAGGTTATGAAGGTACTGGCTGTCACTGTCATATTATATATCACGAATATGGTCAGTACTAACTTTTTCAGCTTATATGTGACGCAATGGCTGGACATAGAATCTCGTTATCTGGCTTTTTTCCCGATTCTGAACGCGGCCGTAATGTTGATTTTTATGATTGGTATACAGCACCGGCTGGAATTGGTAAAATTCCGGATACCCATGTGGATTGGATTGGTATTGTATGCTACAGCAGTGATTCTTCTGATACTGGCTCCAACAGGGAATATGCTGTTTGTTATTGTTTATGTCTTTGTTGCGGCAGTGGCCGGTTCTCTTGTAATGCCCCGTAAAGATACATTGATTCAGCTGACTATTAATGCGGAGGAGCGCGCCAGAATTAATGCATTAATTATGTCCTTTACAATTGCATTTTCTTCTCCGTTTGGTTATTTTGCAGGATGGTTATCAAGTATTGACCGTCGGCTGCCATTTGCGTTTACATTTGTTTTATTCCTTGCGGCAATGATTATCGTGGGGCGAATCCGCGATCCTGAATTTTCTAAGTAGCTGTTCGGCGTCTGCCAAGGCGGAGTACATATAGTGATGTCTATTTGGCATATAAAAAAGAGGACTTTCGTCTCAGCATAGCTGAGAAGGTAAGTCCTCTTCGTATGTAGGCTGTTTTTTACAGCCCCTTTTATCATACCGGAGTACCGCAGGGTGCGGAAAAAGGAACCGGTTTTGTTCAGGCCTGCTTTCAGGTCCTGTCCGCGAGATTGATATAATCTCTTTCCTGACATATGGTTTTGTAAGCAGGACGGATAATTTTTCCGTTGTTTGCCAGCTCTTCCATACGGTGTGCGCTCCAGCCAACCATCCTGGCAATGGCAAAAATAGGAGTGTACAGTTCGGTAGGCAGTCCCAGCATGTTGTAAACAAAGCCGGAATAAAAGTCTACGTTCACGCTTACGCCCTTGTACATCTGTCTTTCCCCGGAAATGACAGTAGGAGAAAGCTTTTCCACCAGATTGTAAAGTTCAAATTCTTTATGAAGCCCTTTCTCCTCGGACAGCTTTTCCACGAAGCTCTTGAGTATGACAGCTCTCGGGTCGGATTTGGAATAAACCGCATGGCCGACACCATAGATAAGTCCTGCATGGTCAAAAGCATCCTTGCTCAGCAGGCGTTCCAGGTAACGGGATACCTCATCTTCATCGGCCCAGTCGTTCACATTCTTTTTCATGTCCTCAAACATCTGCATAACCTTGATGTTGGCACCGCCGTGACGGGGACCCTTAAGAGAACCGATGGCAGCAGCCATTACGGAATAAGTGTCTGTCAGGGAGGATGTAACTACATGGGTGGTAAAGGAGGAGTTGTTTCCGCCGCCGTGCTCCATATGAAGAATCATGCAGATATCAAGAATTCTGGCTTCCAGTGGAGTATAAGAGCTGTCGGGGCGAAGAATGTGCAGAATGTTTTCCGCCATGGAACCTTCCGTCATGGGCTGATGGATGAAAAGGCTGTTGCCGTCGTGATAATGGCTGTAAGCCTGATAACCATAGATGGATAACATAGGGCAGAGGCTGATGAGCTGCAGGCACTGTCTGAGTACATTAGGGAGGGAAACGTCATCCGCCCTGTCGTCATAGGAGTAGAGGGTGAGAATACTCCGGGCCAGTGTGTTCATCATATCTTTGCTTGGCGCCTTCATGATAATGTCCCTCACAAAGCTTGTGGGGAGGCTTCTGTAATAGTTGAGCAGCTTTTCAAATTCAGCCAGCTCCTGTTTATCGGGCAGCTTGTTGAAGAGCAGCAGATATGTAACTTCCTCAAATCCGAACCGATGATCCTTGTGGAACCCTTCTACCAGGTCGTTAACCTCGTAACCTCTGTAAAAAAGGTGACCGTCGCAGGGGACCGATTTCCCATCCACCATTTTCGAAGCGCGTACATCGGAAATGTTGGTAAGTCCTGCCAGGACGCCTTTTCCGTTCAGGTCGCGAAGTCCTCTTTTGACATCGTATTTTGTGAAAAGCTCAGAGTCGATGACACCTGCTTCTCTGCTTAAATCAGCCAATCGTACGATTTCAGGAGTAACATCAGAATAGCTGTTGTGTTCTTCCATTCAATCAACCACCTTTCCTCATAAATTTATATGCCTGCTTTCCTTTCCATCCGGTCTTTTCATGGTTTGACACGTTAAAAAAGGAAAGTAGATAATTTACATAATAACATGGATAACAATTCGAAACAAGAAAAAATGTATTTATTTAGAAACATTTAACATTTTGTTCACGATTCGGGATAGCTTTTTTGTGCGTATTGTATTACAATAATAGGCGGCTTACAGCATATTTTCAGTGTGGCAGGCCGGAGGGTGCATAATGCATTCTCAGGACAAAAAAGGAAAGGAAGGTATATGTAAATGGAAGACAGACATTCCATGGAAGATAAGCATTCTATGGATAAAAAAGAAATATTAAGACATATTGACCACACCCTTTTAAAGCCCTATGCTATATGGGAGGATATCAGGACGCTCTGCCAGGAGGCTGTGGAATATAAAACGGCATCGGTATGCATCCCTCCCTGCTATGTGGAACGGGTGCACGATAAATTTGTAAATCTGAATATC
The DNA here is from genome assembly GCA_900548905.1 of uncultured Lachnospiraceae bacterium. Taxonomy (GTDB): domain Bacteria; phylum Bacillota; class Clostridia; order Lachnospirales; family Lachnospiraceae; genus Eisenbergiella. The sequence goes on from URMK01000057.1 coordinate 36,599, forward strand.
TGTACGGTGGTGGGCTTCCCGCTGGGATACAGTGTTACCGCTGCAAAGCTTGCCGAGGTGGAAAAGGCTCTTAAGGACGGCGCCAATGAGATTGATATGGTAGTCAATATCAGTGATGTCAAGAACCGGCAGTTCGGAAAGGTCGAGGCGGAAATACGCGCACTGAAGGAGGCCTGCGGCAGCCATGTGCTGAAGGTGATAATTGAAACCTGTTATCTTACGGAGGAAGAGAAAATTGCCATGTGCCAGGCTGTGACGAAAGCCGGAGCGGATTATATCAAGACCTCTACCGGATTCGGAACCGGCGGCGCCACCCTTGCCGACGTAAAGCTTTTCCGGGAACACATCGGGCCTTCGGTTAAGATAAAAGCGGCCGGCGGCGTAAAGAGCAGAGAGGATCTGGAAATGTTCCTGAAGGCAGGCTGTGACAGAATCGGTACGTCCTCTGCGGTAGGGCTTCTGAAAGGGGAAGAAGCGGGTGATTATTAGTCACAAACCCACCCAAGCGGAAAGAAACGGGAGATTTCCCGTATAAGGAAACAGAAAAGGAGAAACAGATTATGAAACAGATAATCCGGAATCGGATAGCCGCACTCCGGGAGGCGATGGAACAGGCGGGCATAGATTTTTATATGGTACCTACCGCAGATTTCCACAATTCCGAATATGTGGATCAGTATTTTAAGGTAAGAGAGTATCTTTCCGGTTTTACCGGATCCAACGGGACTCTGGTGGTAAGCCGGGAAGAAGCGGGGCTTTGGACGGACGGCCGCTATTTCATCCAGGCTGAAAATGAACTGGAAGGGACGGGGATCACTCTTTTTAGGATGTTGGATGAAGGGGTTCCCACAATTAAGGAATATCTGCGTGACCGGATGGAAGAGGGACAGACCCTGGGTTTTGACGGCAGGGTGGTGGATACGGCTTTTGGTGTCGGCCTGGAAAAAGTCCTGGAGGAAAAGAAAATCATTTTTGCATACGGAAAGGATCTGGCGGATGCGGTATGGACAGACAGACCGTCCCTTCCCAGCCATCCTGTCACGGTACTGGACGAGGCGATTTGCGGCAAGAGCGCAGGGGAGAAGCTGGAAGAGGTGCGCAGAGCCATGGAGAAGGAAGGGGCGGATGCCTTTCTTCTGAGCAAGCTGGATGATTTGATGTGGCTGTTCAACGTCCGCGGCGGTGATGTGGAATGCAATCCGGTGGCTCTTTCTTATGCGTATATTACCGGGAACGAATGCTTTTTCTTCCTCCAGGAAACGGAAGTGACGGAAGTGCTCAGGGCACATGCGGTTAAATACGGCATAACGCTGAAAGGCTATGAAGAGATCGTTCCTTTTCTGCAGGACAGGAAGGATAAGGAATGTGTCCTTTATGACGGGCGCAATACCAGCTATACACTGTACCGTACCCTCCGGGAAAAAGGGGAATGCAGGGACGGCAAGAATCCCACGGAGCTGATGAAGGCTGTTAAAAACGAAGTGGAGCTGGCCCACATGGAGCAGGTCTATCTGAAGGACAGCGCGGCGGTATGCAAATTTATATATTGGCTGAAGAAGAACATCGGGAAAATGAAAATTACGGAGGTTACCGCAGCGCAGTATCTGGATCATCTGCGGAGTGAAATCGACGGCTATCTGGATCTTTCCTTCCCGACCATAAGCGGATACAAAGAAAATGCGGCAATGATGCATTATGAAGCCACGGAGGATAATTGTAAGGAACTGGCACCGGAGGGCATGCTGCTGGTGGATTCCGGCGGACAGTACATGGGCGGGACGACGGATGTGACAAGGACGATTGTTCTGGGCCCCATTTCCCGGGAAATAAAGGAACACTTTACCGCGGTTGCGGTGGGAATGCTGCAGCTGACCGACGCCAGGTTCCTGTACGGCTGTACGGGAAGAAATCTGGATATTCTGGCAAGACAGCCTATGTGGGACAGAAATATCGATTATAAATGCGGTACGGGCCACGGCGTGGGCTATATCCTGAATGTACATGAAGGCCCCCAGGGAATCCGCTGGCGTTTTACGGAGTCCCAGACGGAAGCCGTTATCGAAGCGGGGATGGATGTAACCAACGAACCCGGGATTTACATCGAAGGAAGCCACGGAATACGGACGGAAAATGTAATGGTTGCGCGCAACGGAGTGAAGAACGGCGACGGACAGTTTATGTATTTCGATACCCTGACTTATGTGCCTATCGATAGAGAGGCCATTGACGTTTCGTGTATGCAGCCGTTGGATATTGAAAGGCTGAACCGTTATCATAGGGCAGTATATGAAAAAATAGAAAAATATCTGACGGAAGAGGAACGGGAATGGCTGGCGGATGTGACCTCGCCATTATAAAGTTTTAGGAAATACATCAGGAATGAAAAGCGCACCATAAAGGCAACGGTTCAGACCGGTCTGAACCGTTACACTTTTCGTAGGCGATTGCCCCGGATCAGAGCGTGGGAAATATTGACTTTTCATTTTTTATCTTGTATAATGTACATTGATTAATAAAGCATAACATAGTCCTTTGCCCAAAGAAAACAATACGGCATGAAAAGTTCGGCTTATTGCCGGTTTAAAAATTTTCAGACTTGAGTGATGTACGGATATTGGATTGTATTTTGTTTGTTTAATCGTTCCTTACTATAATATAATAAAAGAAAGAGGATGAGTGCAAAATGTCAAACATTAATTTAAGTAAGTATGGTATTAGCGGAACTACAGAGATCGTATATAATCCTTCTTATGATGACTTATTTGTAGAAGAGACAAAATCCGATTTGACTGGGTATGAAAAAGGACAGGTTAGCGAACTTGGGGCAGTCAATGTTATGACCGGTATTTATACAGGGCGTTCACCTAAAGACAAATTCATTGTTATGGATGACAATTCAAAGGACACTGTGTGGTGGACCTCTGATGAGTATAAGAATGACAATCATCCTGCAAGCAAGGAAGCGTGGGATACCGTTAAGAAAATTGCTCTGGATGAACTTTCCGGAAAAAGACTTTTTGTTGTAGATGCATTCTGCGGTGCGAATAAAGATACAAGAATGGCTATTCGTTTTATTGTTGAGGTTGCATGGCAGGCTCATTTCGTAAAAAATATGTTTATCCAGCCTACAGCAGAAGAGCTTGTAGACTTTGAACCGGATTTTGTTGTATATAATGCTTCGAAAGCGAAAGTTGAAAATTACAAAGAACTTGGTCTTAATTCCGAGACGGCTGTAATGTTCAATATCAGCAGCCGTGAGCAGGTTATTGTAAATACATGGTATGGCGGAGAAATGAAAAAAGGAATGTTCTCCATGATGAACTATTATTTACCTCTTAAAGGTATCGCTTCCATGCATTGTTCTGCAAATACAGATATGGACGGCAAAAATACCGCTATATTCTTTGGACTTTCAGGAACAGGAAAGACTACCCTGTCAACGGATCCTAAGCGTCTTCTTGTTGGCGATGACGAGCATGGCTGGGATGACAACGGCATATTTAATTTTGAAGGCGGCTGCTATGCCAAAGTTATTAATCTGGACAAGGAATCAGAGCCGGATATTTATAAGGCAATTAAACGTGACGCACTTTTAGAAAATGTTACGTTGAATGAAGATGGAATAATTGACTTTGATGATAAGAGTGTTACTGAGAATACACGTGTATCTTATCCTATTGACCATATTGATAATATTGTACGCCCTGTTTCTTCCGCTCCGGCAGCGAAGGATGTTATATTCCTGTCAGCTGATGCTTTCGGCGTTCTTCCTCCTGTATCTATTTTGACTCCGGAACAGACAAAATATTATTTCCTGTCCGGATTTACCGCAAAACTTGCAGGTACCGAGCGCGGTATAACAGAGCCTACACCGACATTCTCTGCTTGCTTTGGACAGGCCTTTTTGGAACTGCATCCGACAAAGTATGCGGAAGAACTGGTTAAGAAAATGGAAAAGAGCGGAGCAAAGGCATATTTAGTAAATACCGGATGGAATGGCAGCGGTAAGCGTATTTCTATTCGTGACACACGTGGTATCATTGATGCAATTCTTGATGGTTCCATTGCTAAGGCATCTACTAAGACATTACCTTTCTTCAATTTTGAAATTCCTACAGAACTTCCGGGAGTTGATCCTAAGATTCTTGATCCTCGTGATACATATGCAGATGCTTCCGAATGGGAAGTTAAGGCAAAGGATCTTTCACAGCGGTTTGTAAAGAATTTTGCAAAATATGAAGGCAATGAAGCTGGTAAAGCTCTGGTATCCGCAGGACCTCAGCTGTAAAACATTACTTATGATTTCCCCGGCAGTTTCTGCCGGGGTTTTTCATTATGTTATCAAGCAGGTTACTGGTCACTGAAATATTATGCTTAAAATTACAGTTGTATTTTTCCTATAGGTTGGATATAATATAATTAACCTGAAATGTTCGATAACTCTTGTTGTTTTGAACCTACAGTTACTTTAAACGGGACTCCTACATTGCCGCGTGGATGTCAGGCCCTCATTGCGCAGGGGAAGGCAGAAGCGTCGGTTGCGGTAACCCACCTAGCAGTCAGCTAGGAGTCAAAAGACAAGAGCCGGCATTTTGGGGATACAAAAGATAAGAGCAGCCTGTATTGGCTGCTTTTTTTCAGGTGTGCCTGCCGGTGCATTTAACCGTGCGTGATATGCACAGGTATCTGTTTGCAGGCGGGCGCATTTTGATATAAGAAGGAAATGGATGGGATTCAGGGACGTAAGGGGAGTATATGGAAAGAGGCGGAACACAGGGAAGCAGCAGGAGAACCGGTAGGGAAACAAGGCCGTCAAATGAGAACACCCGTAATTCGGAAGTGCCGGGACATAACAAATTCCTGGATGCGAAGAAGGAAGCGGACAAAAGAGAAGCGGATCGCAGGCGTAAAAGCCGTATGGCAGGAAGCCGTTCCAGGCGTATGGCCGGAGGCGGCAGAGCCTATCGTCCGCCGGTCATGAGTAATCCCCATAATTATACAAACCGGTCCGGCGGTTATGGAAATACTACATACCGGAAGAATACCTCAGGAGGCCGCTGGATGAAGCTGGCGGTCATTGTTTTGGGTGCGGCGCTGTTAATCCTTCTGTTGATCCGGGGAATTATGGAAATAACAATCCCTCGTACGGAAGGGGAGTATCTGTCCCTGCAGGAAGCCGGAAATATGGCCTGGCTGCTGGCGGATACCGGAGGGATATCAGACAGCAGGGCGTTGGCGGCTGTTTTTACGGAGGATGCGGCGGCTAAAAGCGACGGCATGCTGACCTTTGCCCAATGGAAACAGATAGCGGCGCTTTTTCCTGACTGCGGGTATGAGCTTCCCAAGGGCTACCGTAATAAGGATAAGGTCCTTCAGGAGGACTGGTATCCCTATTTTGATGCGGCGAGGGCTGTTTATGATACACAGGGAAGAATCCGGGATATGGATCTGACTCCTATTGGCATGGGGAGTTCCGTTACAGACAGCGAAGGAAAACCGTTGGAAGAGAATGCTCTGATTTCCGCGGAAAGTGCATATACTTATATGACTGACCGGATCCGGGATTGTTTATTCCAGCCTGTTGTTGCTGTGGAACGGGAGGGCGTCCTGTATGCGCTGCGGGAAAAGACGGGCACACAGACGGAGATCCCCAATATCTGGATTATGGAGGTGGAAGAGGATTCGCTCCGCTGCTTCTGGAATGATTATGAAATAGCAATTGCAGCACCCGGCGGAAAGGCGGCCGGCCTGGGCGCATCCCGTGAACAGGTGGCGGATCTGAGTTTTTCAGACGGGCAGCTTTCCGGTGTGGTTATGCATATGGATAAGGTATCCGGCAAGCTTCTGAAAATCCGTGACAACGGAGCGGAGGTGGAAGGCCGGGGCTTCTATCCCTTTGCGGATAATTTAAAGATATACCGGCTGTACGGTAAACTGAAACGATACTATACAACGGATTTGTGCATCGGCTATGATTTTACCGATTTCGTCATAGAAGACGGAGAGATCCAGGCCTGTCTTGTGGTAAAAGAAGAGGCCATGGAAAATATCCGTGTGCTTGTAAAGACCTCGAATTTCGGAAGCGCTTTCCATGATTCGCTGGAGCTGAAGGCGGACTGCGATCTCACAGTAATTACAGGGCCATACGGCTCGCAGCAGACCACAGTGGTTCCGGCCGGTGAGACACTCACCATCGGCAGGGACAGCGAGCTTTTTACAGCGGAACGGATTCGGATAGAGCCTGCGGTGCTGACCGGGCATATCAGTCTTTTGAATGTGGGAAGGAGCCAGGGCGTGCCGTCTTACCGGGGAAGCCTGGAGCTGGAAAAGCAGCAGGATGGGATTGTGGTCATTAATGAGGTCCTGCTGGAGGAATATTTGTATGCGGTGGTTCCCAGTGAGATGCCTTCTTCTTATCCGCTGGAAGCGCTGAAGGCCCAGGCGGTATGTGCCAGGACCTATGCCTATGCAAAGATGCTCCACGCCGGGCTGCCGGCTTACGGCGCCCATGTGGACGACAGCGCCGGATTCCAGGTTTATAATAATATTACGGAAAATGTAGAAACTACAAAGGCAGTCAAGGAAACCAAGGGTCAGCTGCTCTATTATGGCGATCAGCTTGCGGAAGCCTATTACTATTCCACATCCTGCGGTTATGGAACGAACACGGGAATCTGGCTGAATTCCGTGCCGGATAATTTTCCCTATCTGCAGGGGAAGGCGGTAAATGTGGCGGGGGTTACGGATGCCCAGGGGGATGCCATCGATGATACCATAAAGGAAGACGATATCCAGACGGCGGCGGCCATGACCGAGGAAGACAGTTTTGAAGCGTTTATCCGCGGAACCAGGGATTCCGATTTTGAGCGGGAAGAGGCCTGGTACCGCTGGACCTATCAGGTGGAACAGCTGGACAGCACTCTCCTGTATGCCAATGTCGTCAAACGCTATGACGCAAGCCCGGGAGCTGTTTTCGTGCGGCAGGCAGACGGGAGCTTCGTGAATCAGGCGCCGGTGGATCCGGGGAGGATAACCGATATCTACATCGCGGCCAGAAATGCCGGTGGTGTGGCGGAGGAGCTTGTGATTGAGGGGGAGAACGGCGCCCTGATGATAAAATCGGAACATAATATCCGTTATGTCCTGAGTGACGGCACGAGCAAGGTGATCCGGCAGGACGGAAGCGAATACAATACGACCACGCTTCTTCCCAGCGCGTTTATCGTGTTGGAAACCGGAAAAGAAGATGGTTATGTGGTAGGGTATAACCTGATTGGCGGAGGATTCGGCCATGGAGTGGGCCTGAGCCAGAATGGTGCCCGGAGCATGGCTTCGGATGGCTGTGACAGCGAATCCATTTTGGGATTTTTTTATGAAGGAAGCAGTGTAAGGGCGGTCTACTGACCGCCCGCCTGCGAAGGAAGCAGGACTGTGCAGAGATATAAAGGAAAGGAAAAACAGGATGATAAGGATTTATAGAATTCTGAAAGGGTTCGGAAGGCAGATGACCCGTGCGAATGTAAATGCATATGCGGCAAGTACGGCATTTTTCCTTTTTTTGTCCCTTATACCCATGCTCCTGCTCATTTGTTCCATTTTGCCCTATACGCCGATTAAAAAATCGGATCTGATATCAGCTATGACACTTTTGCCCCAGACGCTTTCACCGCTTCTGACATCCCTGATCCAAAGTATTTATGACAGTACCTTTGGGGTAATCAGCATAGCAGCCATTGTGACGGTCTGGTCCGCAGGAAAGGGCGTGCTGGCCCTGATGAGAGGACTGAATGCCATGAACGGCGTGGTGGAGGACAGAAACTATGTGCTGCAGAGGATTATCGCCTCCTTTTACCTGATCATATTTCTGGTGACCATTATTTTTCTGCTGATTGTAATGGTGTTCGGGAATCTGTTTGCGGACACCATAGTCAGGCATGTGCCCCAGATGGAAGAGCTTTTTGCCCTGCTCCTGCATTTCAGGGGGCTGTTCTCCTGGTGTATGATGACTCTGATTTTTGCGGTGATGTATACCTACATTCCCAACTGCAGGCTGAAATATTCCCACCAGATACCGGGCGCGGTCTTTTCCTCTACCACTTGGAATATTTTCTCCTGGGGATTTTCCGTGTACATCCAGCATTTCAATGCCTTTGATATGTACGGGAGCCTTACGACAATCGTAATCGTAATGCTCTGGCTCTATTTCTGTTTTTATCTGTTCCTGATAGGGGCGCATATTAACAGATTCCTGACGCCTTTCCGCCGTATACGCGAAAAAGAAAGAAGATAAAGGGTGCAGATAAAAAAGTTTGGCGTCGCCCGGCCCTGCTTCCCTGTGCGTCCTGC
>URMK01000058.1 GCA_900548905.1 uncultured Lachnospiraceae bacterium
CGCCCCTTTCCAGGAATCCTTGCAGTCCCGCTGCCCCTGGGAAAAGCCGGGAGGGCAAAACCACGCGGCAGCACCACAGGGGGCGTGAACGGTAACTATCAACCATATCACGAGCAGCAGAACGGCCTGTCCCACAGGCTGTTATTCGTCCTCCTGTTGTAAGACTTTTTCCCTGCTTATTAGTAATAGTTATTGACAAGAGGGAAGAGAACGAGTATATTGTAAGTAGCAAGTGATAAGTGGTAAGTAATAAGTGGTAACCGGCAAACATTATGGAAGAAACGGCAATCGGCAAAACCGGTACGGTAATGTTTTTTCTTAAAGGAGGAAATGACAGAATGAAAGAACTCGGATTAACACAGCAGTATTTATTATGCGCATTGAATAAAAATGGGAAACTGTCCGCCTGGTCGGTGGAACAGCAGGTATGTCTCACAGGAGGAGCACTTTTGGAACTGCTGGATGCAGGCTGCTGCGAAGAAGAGGGAAAGAAGATTGCAGCAAGGAAGGAACCCGGAGAAGAGAGAAGCTATTTACGCCCTTTTTATGCTTATCTGGCGGAGAAACCCAGAAAAATCAGTACGATAGCCTCTGATTATGCGTTTTCTTTCACGGATAAAAGGATAAAGGAACTTGTATACAGCGTGGGCGGATCGTTGGTAAAGGAAGGCTGTGCGAAGGAAGAAAGCAAAGGAATCCTGGTGGAAAGCCTGCGTTTTTATCCGGAGGAGGGATGTGTGGATAACGTTATCCAGCAGCTCCGGGCGGAACTTCTGGAGGAGGGCGAGGTGAGCGATGATATCGCTGCATTGACGGCTCTTTTGGATACAAGCGGGCTTTTAAAGCAGTATTTCAGTAAATATGAATCGGAACAGTTGAGGAAGCGGATCAAAGAGGTCAGGGAATCGGAGCAGGGAACCACGGTTAAGAAAATGATGGAGTATGTGGAGACAATGATTATAGCAGTCAGTATATCGGGAAGTGCCGCCACCTGATTCAGCCTTTTAAAAAAGGAACGTGAAAACAAATATAAAAGCTGCTAATAAAAAGAAGAAAGCCAGCAAAGAAAAGGCTGTAAATAAAAAGACAGTAGATAAAAAAACAGTTGATAAAAGACAGCAAATAAAAGGCAGGGTGAGGAAAATGGGCAGGCAAAGAAGTCTGGAAACAATACAGACAGCTGAATTTGTTACCATTGGAGAATTGGTTCGTCTGACGGAATCCCGTTACAGCACGCTTAAATTTTATACGGAGGAGGGCATGATTCCTTTTGAACAGGCAGAAGAGAATCTCACCCGCAGATACCGGAGGGAGGAAGCGATATCCCGGATCCGGGATATTAAGCAGATGCGGGAGGAGGGCATGGCTGTGCCGGAAATAAAGAAGGCGCTTGGTGTATAAAAAAGCGCCTTCTGTTTTGCATAAATACTGCGGGCAGGGGGATCAGCTGTATTTCAGGAGGACGGCTTCCACCACGTCGGCGGCGTCTTCACATTTGTCGCAGCATTTTTCCATACGGTTGTAGATGGTGGTCCAGGCAAGGATCTCCACAGCGTCGGCCGGTTCCGTATAGAGCCGGTGCATGGCCTCCGTATACAGGCGATCGCCGGTTTCCTCCAGATGGTTGATATCGATAATCATTTCCTTAATCACTTTGGATTTACGGAAATTCTCAAATTCCAGCATCAGCTTTTTAAGGGAACAGCAGCAGTCATTGATGATGGAAACAAAGGATATGGCATCCTCCCGTAACGAGGTGATCCCGAACATATACAGCCGAAGAAGGACATCCTCCAGGCTGTCGGTCACATCGTCCAGGGCTTTGGAAAGCTCCAGGATATCCTCCCGGTCGATAGGGGTGATAAATTCCTTCATGAGCTTTTCCAGGAGCCCGTGCTTGGCAATATCCGCCGTATGTTCGATATTATGAAGGGATTCGATATGGACAGCCAGCTGGGCGGGATCAAAATTCAGAAAATCTTCCTTCAGCATATCTGCGGCCTGGCAGGAATAGGTCACCGCTTCTACAAACATCTCAAAATAATTATTTTCTTTTTTACGTGCCATGATAGTTTCCTTTCTTGAGGGCTTGAATTATATTTGCAGTCTGCTTCCATAATCTTGATGGCCTTTCGGCCGGCTGCTTTCCTGCATGATGCTGTCCGGTGAACCGGGCATGGGGGACTTCAGAAGAGGAATAAAAATAATTTTGCGAAAAGATAACCGATAATGCCGCAGCCCGGGAAGGTCAATACCCAGGTCAAAACCATTTCCTTCACTACGCCCCAATTTACGGCGGAGAGCCTGCGGGAGGCGCCCACGCCCATGATAGCTGTTGTTTTTGTATGTGTGGTGGAAACCGGGATTCCGGTCAGGGAGGAGAGCAGCAGGCATACGGCACCCGCCATATCCGCGGCAAAGCCCTGGTATTTTTCCAGCTTGACCATATCCATACCCACGGCTTTGATGATACGGTAGCCCCCAATGGAGGTTCCGAGAGCCATTACCATGCTGCAAAGGACCATGAGCCAGAGCGGGATTTGGAAAGAGGTGACCCCGTCCTGCCCGCCGGCAAGAAAGATCCCCAGCATGAAAACCCCCATAAATTTCTGGCCGTCCTGCGCGCCGTGCATGAAGGCCATAGCCGCCCCGCCGGCGATCTGCGCCCCTCCGAAAAAGCGGGTGGTACCGCATCTGTCCCGGTGTCTGCAGGAAAACTCCACGCCCTTAGCGGAAAGCCAGCCCAGGGCAAAACCAAGGAGCGTGGAAAGGATCAGGCCGTAAATAACCTTGATCCATTCGGAAAGCTGGATGCCTGCCAGACTGTTATGCATGGCAATAGCGGCACCGGAAAGCCCGGCAATCAGGGCATGGCTTTCACTGGTGGGAATGCCGAACCACCATGCTGCGGTGGCCCAGGTAACAATAGCCACAAGCGCAGCACACAGGGCTACCAGGGCCTGATCCGGGTTTCCCCCGAAATCCACCATATTATAGATGGTGGAGGCGACGCTGGCATTTATCATAGTCATTACAAATACACCGAGGAAATTAAAGACAGCAGCCATGATGATGGCATGCCTGGCGCTGATGGCTCTGGTAGATACACAGGTGGCAATGGCATTGGGTGCGTCGGTCCAGCCATTGACAAGAATGACTCCCAGGGTCAGCAGGGCGGTGATGGCAAGGGCGGGATTGGATAGAAGCTGCGAGAGAAAAGCAGAGAAGCTGATAGTCATTTCTTTACCCTTTCTTAACATGTATTAAACGTGCAATTTACATTGCCTATTATATAGGAAGAAAAAGAAAAAACCATGCCTGCGGCGCCTATTTTACATACTTTTTACAAAGGTTAAAAAGATGCCAAAAAAAGAAGAATTTCCGGGAAAAAGGACCCGGAAATTCTTCTGTAATGCTGCAGGGCTTTGCCTGGCAAAGACAGCTTCTCCCCATATTTACTTAACCAGCGAACAAATCAGGCGAACGCATTTATCAACGCCCAGGGTAGTACTGTTAAGAACGAGGTCATAGCTTTCCGCCCGCCCCCATTTTTTGTCGGTAAAAAAGTTGTAATAGAGGCTTCTGTCCTTATCCCTTTTTTTGATCAGGGATTCCGCTTCACGGGAGGAAATGTTCTGCCGTTCCATAATCCGTTTGACGCGTTCCGGCATATTGGCACGTATGAATATGGAAATCACATCCGGATAGAACTCCAGTACGGAATCGGCACATCTGCCCACGATGATGCAGGATTCCTTATCTGCCAGCTGACGGATGACCTGGGACTGTACATTGAACAGCATATCATTCATAGGCAGCCCGAAGCCGGTCATTTCATTGGAATAATCCGAAGGCACGGTATATAGCCAGGGATTGGCCCGCTTTTCATCCACAGGCTTCAGGTGCTCCATTCCGATACAGCTCTTTTCGGACGCCATTTGAATCAGCCTGCTGTCGTAGCATTCGATTCCTAGTTCACGGGCGGCAATTTTACCGATTTCATGACCGCCGCTGCCGAACTGCCTGCCTATTGTAATAATTGTGTTTGCCATATGAAAACCCCCTTTTCTATGGAAAGAAACACACGCCATAAGTAACCTTGCCGGTAACAGGGAAGGTATGGAACAGTTACCCTTCTTACTATTATAATACCGCAAAAAGGGAGGGATGAAAAGACATTGCTTTTTTTCCTGTGCTATTTATAATAGAGAGATAGAAGGAACAAAAAATACGAAAAGGCAGGTTACGGAAGAGATGGACGGATATTTGGCGACTGCCGCGAGGGTCAAAGCCCCGCTGCAGGCAGCGGGGCTTTGACTTATCTGAGCGATCCGGTCACCTATGAGCTGTACCTGATCAGTGTGGTTGATCCCGGCAAGATAAAAAGGACATGGGGAGATTACCGGGGAAAAAAATGCTATCAGGTACTACAGGGCAGGACGGAGCCTTGTCCTTTCTGTACGAATGACATCCTCAGCAGAGAGCAGTATTATTTCTGGAAGCATCATAATGATATCATCAACGATCCGGGCGGGAGAGGACGGATGAGGTGCTGCAAAGAAGCCTGAACGGACAGAATGTCCTTGCCTCCTGCATGCGTTTCCTGCTGGATCAAAAGGAGACTTTAGGAGCCGCCCGGGAGCTGCTTTCCAAGATGTGCCGCTTTTTTGAAGCGGAAGAAGGGTTTATGCATTTTTTTATCCAGTCGGGAAAGGTGATCCGCTGGGATCAGAAGCAGGAGACAATACGGACGATGGATAAAAAACTCCCCTCCTTCCAGCTTCGATCCTATTGGGAGGAGCTTCTTGCCGGCGGGAAGCAGGTAATCGTCAAGGATGCTGCGCAGCTTGCCGGGAGGGATGATACCAGCTATCAAGTGCAGAAGGAGAGCGGCACGCAGTCCTTCTGCCTCACTCCCATCTGTGCGGGGAAACGACTCCTGGGATTTATGGGCCTGAAGAACATTGCCAGATACTGGTTATGAAACGGGGGATAAATTTGTTGTACTGCGATGCTGCAGGGATGAAAACGAGCTGGAGAGGCGCTTCCGGAATATGGCGGATACATTGGAGCTGTTTGCTCAGGATTATAAAGGCGTGCGCGTGGAATTCGCCTGCGGGGCCTATCTGATGGAAAATTCCGAAGACAGGCTCAGCCTGAATGAAATGCTGGACAGGGCAAATATGGCGGAAAAAAGTGTCAAACCTCTGTCCGGCAGCCATATGGCTGTGTACAGTGAATCTATGCGAAGCAGTGCGGTCAACGAAATGCAGATGGAATCGGCGGTACGGGAAGCTATGGACAGGGAGGAGTTCGTCATGTTCCTCCAGCCCCAGGTGTCCCTGAAACCTTCGTGTTGTCTCCGTGCGGAAGCGCTTGTCCGGTGGAAATGGGCCGACGGCCGTCTTGTATATCCTTCTGTTTTCATCCCCATGCTGCAGCCCGATTTTGTGGATAGCTTCAGCCGGATAAAGGAAACATATCATATTCCCCGGGGAGGCATTGAGCTGGAATTCACCGAAAGCGTTATTGTGGAAAATCATGAGGTGTTCCAGGAGATTGTGGACAGGCTGAAGGAAGCGGGTTTTCCCTGTGCCATGGATGATTTTGGCGCGGAACAGTCCTCTTTGAATATCGTAAAGGATATCCCCATGGATGTTCTGAAATTCGACAGACGGTTTTTTGAAAAAGGGAAAGAGGATGAGAGAGGGCTGGCTGTGATTACATACAGGGATATGTATTTTCCAAACCCATGCCCGCAGAGGATTACCAGGCCTTTCTTGCGGAATTTTCCGCCGCCTCTGTTACGTGACAAATGAACAGAAAAAAGGATCCGGCTGCCGGATCCTTTTTTCTGTTTATGCAAGGCCCCGGCTGCGCTTCAGCCAGTTGCCTCTCAAATAATAGACGATGAACATAACCGAGGTTACCGTCCAGGTCAGCGGATAGCTGAATGCCACCGTAGAAACCTCCGGTCGGAACGGGACAATCACGAGAATCCAGATGACGCGCAGGACGCAGATACCGAAGCAGGTAAGAAGCATGGGAATGATGGAATCCCCGCAGCCTCTTGCCGTACCCCCCAATATCTCGATACAGATATAAGTGATATAGCTCGGGGAAATGACGGCCATCATATGAAGCCCGATGTCGATAACACTGTCGTCCGAGGTAAACAGCCGGAAGAAAATCCGCCCTCCCAGCAGAACGACGGCACTGAGCAGAACACTGGTAAAAGCGGCCATACCCAGGCAGACCTTGACGCTTTTATGGATTCTGTCATACTTGCCGGCACCGAAATTCTGACCTGCAAAAGTAGTAATAGCCACGCCATAGGCGCCCATGATCATCCAGAAAATCCCGTCAACCTTTCCGTATGCGGTCCATGCGGCAATCGTATCCGTACCGAACGAGTTGATGCTGGCCTGGATAATCAGGTTGGAAACGGAATACATGGTAGACTGCAGCCCGGCCGGCAGCCCTATACGGATGATATGCTTCAGAATCCCCGGCGTAAACCGGATTTCCCGCACACGAAGCTTATAGGAATCCTCGGCCCGTATCAGGGCCGCAAGAACCATAACCGCGCTCGCCACCTGGGAAAGAGAAGTGGCTATAGCCACGCCGGCCACACCCATTTTTAAAACTACCACAAAGAAAACATCCAGAATTATATTGATAAAACACGATATAATCAAAAAATACAACGGACGCTTTGCATCCCCCACCGCACGGAGGATACCGGAGCCCATATTATAGATTAACGAGGGGATAACACCCAGGAAATAAATGCGCATGTAAGTCAGAGAAAGCTTCATGATATCATCCGGCGTATTCATAAGCTGAAGAGCTGCCCCCGCAAAAAGAATCCCCAAAACCATAATCACTGCGCCCCCCGCAAGAGAAAGGGCGATAGAGGTATGTACGGCTTTTTTGACATCTGAATGATTTTTAGCCCCATAAAACTGAGATATAATAACAGTAGCACCTGAAGAAAGCCCTACGAAAAAGCCAACCAGCAGGTTGATCAGAGTGGACGCAGGCCCTCCTACCGCAGCGAGCGCTTCTTTCCCCACAAAATTACCCACGATTACAGCATCGGTGGTATTATAGAGCTGCTGAAAAAATGTCCCGAAAAGAATAGGGAAAAAGAAAAGCAAAAGCTGCTTCCAAATAACCCCTTCTGTAATCTGATTTGCTGTCTGCTTTTTCATACATTCCTCCTGCCCGTTTGACCGGTGTAAATAACAGCCTGAAAGCGGCTTCTTCCTATTATAAAGGGTTTATTTGGGAAACTCAATAGCCGTTTACGGGGAATTTTCCACCTGGCCGCCCTCAACCGCACAGGTGGAAAATTTCTCAAACAACAAAACGATTGTTACTGTTCGCTTCGTAATCAGTAACAATCGTTTTGGATGCGGCTTAATGATGTGCGGTTTTACGGCGGGAAAGCCGGTGCCGCAGAACCTGTGATGTGACTTGGGATTACACCTTCTCTACAGGTATCCAAATCTCGTTATAGTCATCTTCCGGGTTCTCGCATAATGGTGTATACATTTCAATATTGTAGTTACCCGCAAGCTTATATGTTTTGCATGAGGGCAGCCATTCACTCCATATCTTTGTATTCACATCCTGTAATGCTTTCGGTAATGCACCATGGCAGGGGAATATAGCCCAAGTACCTGCCGGTATTACTTTTGTTACATAACCATCCGGAACCTCATTCCATGGAATATAATTATCCGCAATTAAGTAATCAAAGTTCTTTCCGTCAATGTCCATACATATTCCGTACATACCACATACCGTCTTGTTTTCCATGCTTGTCATATGCTCCTGCCAAAACATGGGGATTTCGTCATAAGCAGTTTCCGTATGGAACCTGCGCAGCTTTCCCATTACTGTAAACTGTGACTTTTCAACAATTTTGTACTCTAACATAGTACCGCCCTCCAATGTGAGTTTTATTTTCAGTGGAGCAAAGGAATTCAGGTTGCTGCCTTGCTCTTTAGCAGCAGAAGGAGTTATTCCATGGAACTTTGTGAATGCCCGGGTGAAGCTGTCCGGTGATTCGTAACGATATTTCAGGGCAACGTCAATCACTTTTAAATTAGTGGAACATAGCTCCTGGGCAGCAAGTGTCAGACGGCGGTTTCGGATATATTCACCAACTGTGAATCCGCATAGTACATGAAATATTTTTTGGAAGTAAAAGCTTGATACATAGGCTTTGCCGGCAATATCATTGATATCCATATCTTCCGTCAGATTATCTTCTATATATGCTATCGCATTGGTAATACCCTCATTCCATCCGTTCATAAACATCCTCATTCCTTGTCACACCGTAATTATATTATAGGAATATGCGTGTGTATTTTCCCTGCATTTCCTGTTCTTTTGTGTCGGGCTGTAATTGTTCCCCGTATGAAAGAAGCTGTCAGCCTATGGATAGGATTATACATTTTTTCCACAGGCAAGTCACTAATAAATTAATGAGATAACTTATCCATGATTTGGAAGAGAAGCGATACTAATCCGCTTGACGGATCGGACAGAGGAAAGGTATACTGAAAACTGTTCGTCAGAATGTGATAAAAAAGGCGATTTGGAGGACTGGTAAAAAATGGTTTCAGTAATTTTATTATTTGTTGCAGGGCTTGTGTTAATCTGCTTCGGCGGAGACAAGCTGGTGGACGCTTCGGTGGCACTGGCTAAAAAGATCGGGATACCCCAGATTGTTGTGGGGGCTACGATAGTGAGTATAGGTACGACCCTGCCGGAGATCCTGGTGTCTACGACGGCGGCGTTTGATGGTTCTGCCGCAATCAGCGCAGGGAATGCCTTCGGTTCGATTATATGTAATACGGCCTTAATCGCGGGTTTTGCCCAGCTTATCCGGCCGGTAAAGAAGGTGGAATTCACCTCACTTGCGTGGCGGTGTCTGTTTTTCTTCGTTTCGATATTGGCGTTGACCGCATACGGCTGGTTTACCGGAAGCTTTGACCGGCTGAGCGGCATTGTGCTTTTGTGCCTGTTTTTGCTGTACGCATGGCTGAATATGGTGCGTGCCAAATCCGAAGAGGAGGTCACGGCAGAAACCGAAGAAAGCCTGGCGGAGCTGAAAAAGATATCCCTTCCCCGGAACCTGATGATGCTGGCGTTCTGTGCGGTGCTTTTGTTTTTAGGCGCTAACCTGCTGGTGGATAACGGTATCATCATCGCCGGCTATCTGGGGGTGCCGGAGCGTGTCATCGCGGTAACAGCCATCGCGCTTGGTACGTCTCTGCCGGAGCTGGTAACGACAATTATGTCCCTGATTAAAGGCTGTGAAAACGTGGGGCTGGGCAATATCATAGGGGCCAATATACTGAATATGCTGCTTGTAATCGGCATTCCCGCCACGATAACCGGTATGGACCTGGAGAAGCAGACCGTACGTGTGGACGCACCTCTCGGGGCGCTGCTCATGGCGGTGCTCATTCTGCCTATCCTGTTCCGGAAAAAAGGGAGCCGTGTCCAGGGAGCCGTGCTTTTAGGCATATATGCCCTTTACTGTGCATTCAACTTTTTCTGAGACTTGCACTTGTAATAGGGAAATGAATCTGCTATAATTTTAACGATCTATGCAAAGAAAACTATTTTTTTAAGAATTTTAAAAGGAGATGTCAAAATGAGAGGAAACATTGTAGTTGGACAGTCCGGCGGACCGACAGCCGTAATCAACTCTTCCGTTGCAGGCGTATATGCCGCAGCCAAGAAGCTTGGAGTAAAGAAAATCTATGGTATGGTTCATGGTATTCAGGGATTCTTACAGGACAACCTGATCGACCTTGGAGAGTATCTGGATGACGAAACAGGTATCGAATTACTGAAGAGAACTCCTTCCGCATTTTTAGGCTCCTGCCGTTTTAAAATGCCTAAGATTGAAGGACATGAGGAAGTATATGAGAAAGTATTTGAAATCATGGAAAAGCATGACATTGAATGTCTGTTCTATGCAGGCGGAAATGATTCCATGGATACGGTAAAGATGCTGTCCGATTATGCAGCAGCTCATAACAAGCCCCAGCGCTTCATGGGCGTTCCCAAGACGATTGACAATGACCTGCCGGTAACCGATCACTGCCCCGGATATGGTTCCGCAGCTAAATATATCGCAACCAGCATGAAAGAAATCATCCGCGACAACGAATCCTTCGGAGTGGAGAAGCCCACCGTCTGCATCGTGGAGATCATGGGCCGCCATGCAGGATGGCTGACCGCAGCAGCAGCACTGAGCCGCGGCGATGACTGTACCGGACCGGATGCAATCTATCTTCCCGAAGTTACCTTTGATATGGACAAGTTCATGGAGAAGGTAGAACATCTGGCAGCAACCAAATCCTCCGTTGTTATCGCTGTTTCCGAAGGAATTGCACTGGCTGACGGACGTTTCGTATGTGAACTGGGCAATGCTTCCGATTTCGTGGATGCATTCGGACATAAGCAGCTTTCCGGCTGTGCCGCTACTCTGGCTAACAAAGTGGCTGCGCAGACAGGGCTGAAGACCCGTGCGGTAGAATTCTCCACCCTGCAGCGTGCTGCTACCCATCTTGCTTCCCTCACAGATATCAACGAAGCATTCCAGGTAGGACATGATGCGGTTGTTGCTGCAGAAGAAGGAAAGACCGGCATGATGATCACTCTGGACAGAAACGGAGACGATCCTTACCAGTGCGGTACCAGCGCTTACGATATCCATGCAATTGCCAATGTGGAAAGACCTGTTCCGGCAGAATGGATTACCGAAGATGGCTGTGATGTGAACGAAGGCTACGAGAAGTATGCAAGACCTCTTATCATGGGAGAACTGCAGCCGCTGTATATCAACGGTGTTCCCCGTCATCTTGTAAGAAAATAAAAGATAGGCAATCTGCACAGGCAGATTCCTGAAAAAAGGCAGTGCCGGTTAAACGGTACTGCTTTTTTGACAGAATTTAAGAGAACTTTTACCCGGGTTTATAGGATTTTTAGAACAAGGACACAATTTTGACACATTTGTGGTCTACAGTTATATATATAGCAAGTAAGACACCGGCTGTACTGACTTATACATGCCAGAAGGGCGGGCGCTTTGCCAATACGGGTGGATCCCAGAGATTGCAGACCGGGGATCCGAGAAAATCAGGAGGCAGATAATATGAGTGATCAGAAAGAATTGGCAAAAATCGAAAAGAGTTTGGAAAAAAAGAAATCAGCACCGATAATCAAGTTGATGGGAAAAGCCGACAACGACGTGCTGGCGGCAGCGCTGGAAGCCCTGGGAAAAATTAATGATGAGGATTCGGCAAACCAGATAACACATTATCTGGAGCATGCGGATGCAGCGGTGAGAGTCGCGGCGTGTAAGGCAGCCCTGGTGGTGGATACGGAGTACATGAAGACAAGGGTACGTCATCAGCTGATGGCGGAAAGCGATGCACAGGCCAAGCTGCAGATTCAGGAAGCACTGAATAATGCAAAGGAAACCAGAGTATAAGGATTCCTGTTACATAGAGAGACATAAGAAAAAGAAGGTGGCTATAGGAAAGGCGGCGTAAAACGTTGCTTTACCTACAGCCATTTTTTCAATATCCATTCTTGACAAGAGGATAGGGATGGAGTATGATTTGAACAACAGGGAAAACGTTTTCCGGGATTCTTAAGAGGAAAACGCAAGAAAAAGGAGGGATGAAATGGCTTCCATCAGGGATGTGGCACAGAAGGCGGGAGTGGCGATTTCCACTGTTTCCAAAGTATTAAACCAATATCCCAATGTAAGTGAAGAAACGAAAGCCAGGGTTAATGAAGCGATCAGGGAGCTTCATTTTACACCGAATACCATAGCTTCGGCGCTGTCATCCAAGCAGGCGGGCAGAGTGGCCCTGCTGCTGAATCTGAATACCCAGACGCAGGCGATTGACGAAATTGATATGCAGTATCTTTCCGGAGCCATTAATAAGGCACAGGAAAGGAAGCTGGATGTCATCACCGTGTTTTTTTCCATGATAAGAGACCGGGACGTGATGGGAATCGTCAACTATCTTAAGGCACAGAGTATTGAAGGGATTATTATTTACGGAATGAGCCGTGAAGATAAGATACTGCACAAGCTGATAGAAGAGCAGCATTTCCGGATTGTGGTAGTGGATGCCCCTTTTGTCAATCCCCATACCTCTTCGGTGCAGATTGACCATGAAAAGGCCCAGTATGATGTGGCGAAGAAAACAGTACTGGAAAACAAAGGGAAACGTATCCTTTATATCGCAGGCAAGAAGAACGGTTTTGTTACCGGGGCCAGGCTGAATGGCATGAAGCGCCTCGCAGAGGAAGAAAATCTATCCTTGTTTGTCAGGCAGGGTGAATTCAGTGAAAAGAAAGCCAGACAGCTGACCTTCCAGTATGCCCGAAGCAGGGATATCGTGGTATGTGCCTCGGATTTAATGGCTATCGGTGCCATGAGGGCCCTTCAGGAGATGGATATTTTCAGGCCGGTCTGCGGCTTCGACGGCATCACTTTAATGGGGTATGCAGGAAAACAGATGAATACGGTCAGACAGGATTTTTACAGGGTATCCGCAGAAGCCATGGAAGAGATGTCCCGGCTTCTGGAAGGCGGGGAAGGACGGGAAGTCCTTCTGGATTATTCAATCATAAGAATGCAATATCTGGATATTATATGTTAAAAGACGGTAACTATGCAGGCGCAAAATACGAAATAGAAACAGCAAAGACCAGGAGGAAGAACAATGGCATTAATGGACACAATTCAGCGGGAAATATTGGAGGAACGGCTGGAGCAGGAAATGGAAGCTCTGGCACAGGAAATGTACGGGAATAAAATCGCGGATATATCGGATCAGGAGCTGTATTATGTAATCCTGAACCTGACCAAGGGGTTGATGCATGCCACGATCCC
Organism: uncultured Lachnospiraceae bacterium; assembly: GCA_900548905.1. Taxonomy (GTDB): domain Bacteria; phylum Bacillota; class Clostridia; order Lachnospirales; family Lachnospiraceae; genus Eisenbergiella. The sequence goes on from URMK01000058.1 coordinate 12,944, forward strand.
CACGGACGGAAAGAAAAAGGTTTATTACATTTCTGCGGAATTTCTTATCGGCAAGCTGCTTTCCAATAACCTGATTAACCTGGGGGTTTATGACAAGGTGGAAAGCATACTGAAGGCAAAAGGAAAGGAGCTGTCCCGGATAGAAGAAGCGGAACCGGAGCCTTCTCTTGGCAACGGCGGGCTTGGCAGGCTTGCGGCCTGCTTCCTGGATTCCATTGCAACCCTGGGGCTGCCGGGGGAAGGGATTGGTCTGAATTATCATTTCGGCCTGTTCCGTCAGGTTTTCAAGGATAAACTACAGACGGCGGAAAAGGACGCATGGCTGGAAAAGCAGTCCTGGCTGAATAAAACCGACACCAGCTTTGACGTATATTTTGGAAAGAAAAAAGTGACTTCACGGCTTTATGACATAGATGTCATAGGGTATGACAGCGGCGTTAACAAGCTGCGTCTGTTCGATTTGGAATCGGTGGATGAGGATTTGGTGAAGGACGGAATAACCTTTGATAAAGAGGATGTGGAAAAGAACCTCACTCTGTTCCTGTATCCGGATGATTCGGATGAGGCCGGCAATCTGCTCCGTATTTACCAGCAGTACTTTATGGTGAGCAATGCGGCGCAGCTTATATTAAAAGAGATGAGGGAGAAGCATTATGATCTGCGCAAGCTGCATGAACATGCGGTAATCCAGATCAATGATACCCATCCTTCCATGATTATTCCGGAATTAATCCGTATCCTGGTGAAGGAAAAGGCGTTTACCATAGATGAGGCCATTGAGGTGGTGAGCAAGACCTGCGCTTATACCAACCACACGATACTGGCGGAGGCTCTGGAAAAATGGCCCTATGCCTACCTGCAGAAGGTGGTGCCTCAGCTCATTCCTATTATTGACGAGCTTGATAAGCGGATTAAAGCTAAATTCAAGGATCCCAAGGTGCAGATCATAGACAAGGACAAAAGAGTCCATATGGCGCATATGGATATCCACTACGGCTTTTCCGTAAACGGTGTGGCGGCTATCCATACCCAGATCCTGGAGGAAACGGAACTAAATCATTTTTATGAGATTTATCCGGAAAAGTTCAATAACAAAACAAACGGTATCACCTTCCGCAGATGGCTGCTTTCCTGTAATAAAGAACTGACCGCCCTGATCGGGGAAGGGATCGGAAACGGTTTTAAAAAGAATGCGGATGAGCTTGAAAAACTTCTGGAGTATATAGACGACAATAACTTCCTGGATCGTCTGGAAGCTATAAAAGTGGATAACAAAAAGAAGCTGGCGGCTTTCATTCAGGAAAAAGAAGGCGTGGAAATCAATCCCGATTCCGTATTTGATATTCAGGCCAAGAGGCTCCATGAGTACAAACGCCAGCAGATGAACGCATTGTATATCATCCATAAATACCTGGAGATCAAGAGGGGAAAGAAGCCCTCCGTTCCGGTTACCTATATCTTCGGAGCCAAGGCGGCCCCCGCATATATCATTGCCCAGGATATCATCCACCTGCTTCTGGTGCTGCAGGATATTGTGAACAACGATCCTGAAGCAAGCAAATATATGAAGATTGTTATGGTGGAGAATTACAATGTAAGCTATGCGGAAAAACTGATTCCCGCCTGCGATATTTCGGAGCAGATCTCCCTTGCTTCCAAGGAAGCCTCCGGAACCGGCAATATGAAGTTCATGCTCAACGGTGCCGTGACACTGGGGACCGCGGACGGCGCCAATGTGGAAATCCACGATCTGGTGGGAGAGGACAATATATATATTTTCGGGAAAGACTCCGAAACCGTGATTGACCATTATGAAAAAGCCGATTATGTATCCAAAGATTATTATAAAAAGAGCCCGGTTATCAAGGAAGCGGTGGACTTCATCATAGGGGAACAGGCCATGAAGGCCGGCCATAAGGAAAATCTGGAACGCCTCTACAAAGAACTTCTGAATAAGGACTGGTTTATGACTCTGCTCGATCTGGAGGATTATATCGCAGTGAAAGATAAGATGCTGGAAGATTATAAGGACAGGGAAAAATGGAAAAAGATGATGCTTGTTAATATTGCCAAAGCCGGCTTCTTCTCATCTGACAGGACCATCAGGGAATATAACAGGGATATCTGGAAATTAGACTGATCCGGAAACGTGCGTATAAGCGACAGGGGGTATAGAAATGAGAAGAAGTGGTATTTTAATGCCGGTATCCAGCCTACCTTCGGAGTATGGAATCGGATCCTTTTCGAAGGAAGCCTATGAATTTGTGGATTTTCTGGAAAGTGCGGGGCAGAAGCTGTGGCAGATTCTGCCCCTGGGACCCACAGGGTACGGGGATTCCCCGTACCAGTCCTTCTCCACCTTCGCAGGGAACCCGTATTTCATTGATTTGGAAAGCCTTGTGGAAGAAGGCTGGATTACCCGTGCGGAATGTGATAAAATGGATTTTGGAGAGGATGAATGTTATGTCGATTACGAAAAGATGTATCATTCCCGGTTTCGGATCCTGAAAAAGGCTTTTGACAGAAGCGGCATAGAAGATAAGCCGGAGTATCAGGAGTTTGTAAAAGAAAATGCGTTCTGGCTGGAGGACTATTCCTTATATATGGCTGTGAAGGATTCTCTGGGGGGCGCCAGCTTCCTGACCTGGGAGGAAGATGTCAAGCTCCGTAAGGAAGAAGCGCTTGCCGGGCAGCGGAAGAAACTTTCACAGGAGATTGCTTTTTATAAATTCCAGCAGTTCCTGTTTACGAAGCAATGGCTTGCTTTAAAGAGCTATGCCAATAAGAAGGGAATCCTCATTGTGGGTGATATTCCCATTTATGTGGCCCTGGATGGAGCGGATACCTGGGCAAACCCGGAACTTTTCCAGCTGGACGCAGACTGCACCCCTCTGGCGGTGGCAGGCTGTCCGCCGGATGCGTTTTCCGCAACCGGGCAGCTTTGGGGAAATCCCCTTTACCGCTGGGAATATCATAAGGAAACGGGCTTTGCCTGGTGGATAAAACGGATTTCCTATTGCTATAAGCTGTATGACATCCTGCGGATTGATCATTTCCGCGGTTTTGAATCCTATTATTCCATTCCGTACGGAGATCCCACAGCGGAGTTCGGCCATTGGGAAAAAGGGCCTGACTATGACTTTTTCCGTACCCTGAAGCAGGAACTGGGTAAGAAAGAAGTAATCGCCGAAGATCTGGGATACCTGACCCCGGCGGTGCTTAGTATGGTAAAAAAGACAGGCTATCCGGGGATGAAGGTGCTTCAGTTTGCTTTTGATCCCAGAGAAGAGAGTGATTATCTGCCCCACAACTATAGCAGGAACAGCGTGGTGTACACAGGGACTCATGATAACCAGACCACAACGGCCTGGGTGGAGGAAATAGGCAGGGAGGATCGGGCCTTTGCCAAGCAGTATCTTAACGTCAAAAGAAACAAGGACGTGCCGGAAGCCATGGTAAGGGCGGCGCTTTCCAGCGTTTCCGACACCGCCGTGATACCGGTTCAGGACTGGCTTGGCCTGGGGGCCGAAGCCCGTATCAACACCCCGTCAACGTTGGGGGAGAACTGGAAATGGCGCCTGAAAAAAGGACAGTGCAGCCAGGAGCTTGCGGAGTACATCCGCGGGCTGACAAGACTGTACGGCAGATAGGAAGAAGATAAGCAACGCAGAATAAAAAACCGCCGCATGGCGGTTTTTTGTGCTTATGAGAGGAAGGCAATAAAGGACATAACCGTTCGGACCTGTCTGAACGGTCAACAAAGGAGGCAGAAGTCAGATTACCAGGAGGTATGGGGATGGAAAACAAGAATAAGACGTATTTGGGAAAACCTGTGGATTGGAGCCGGGAAAAGGCCGGGGAAGGCTATCCGCTACTGCTTTATATGGAAAACGACGGGAAAAAGCAGCATTGGGATCAGGAAAAATACCCTTGTTTTTTCTGGCAGGTATCGGTGGACAAGGATACGGAACATATGGATATCGCGGAGCAAATGCGTGCTCTGGTGGAGGAATTCCCGATTGATGTGAGTCGCATTTATGGGACAGGGGCAGGAAGGGCGGCCGATATGCTGTGGGAAATGATGGGCGCCTATCCGGATTTATTTGCTGCCGTGGCGGTGTCCGGCGGGGCGGGGCAGACCTGGAAGGTAAGGAGAGCTTCCTATGTGCCCGCCTGGATTTTCGGCCGTGAGGACGACAGCTATTGTCCGGCGGGCGGACAGATCTGGTCCTCCCAGGGAAAGCTGCTCCATGGCTGCCTCACTCTCGCAAGGAGCCTCCGGACGGCAGGAAATGAACGGGTGCTTTACTCCTGCAGGCCGGAAATGACCGGAGAAGAACTTCTGGAGGACAAAGAGATCCTTCAGTGGATGTTTGTCCGCAGCAAAAGGGAGGGATACCGTATCGAGATGATCCGTCCCGGTGTATGGAAGCTGCAGGACTATACGGGAAGCTCTTTCTACGTGGTGGAAGGGAGCGCAGCGGCACTGGTAATCGATACCGGCATGGGGCCGGAGCCGGTAACCCCCTGGATCAGGAAAATAACTCCTCTGCCTCTGGAGTTGGCGCTGACCCATTGTCATGGGGACCATATGTACCATGCGGACGAATTCACGACGGCGTATCTGTCTGCCAAAGAGAAGGAACCTCTGGAAAAGATGAAACATACCATGCTGGAGGGGAGGGCTATCGCCTATGACTCCCTGCAGGATATTCCCGACGGAACCGTGATTGATCTGGGCGGCCTGGGGATCGAGGTGATGGAACTGCCGGGACATACGCCGGGCAGTGTGCTCTTTATCGATCATACCCATAAGGTGATTTTTACGGGAGATGCTATCGGATCCGGGCAGATGGTCCTGCTGCAGCTGGATCCTGTGATATCCCTGCAGGATTATAAAAAAAATCTGGAACGCCTGTACGGGCGTCTGGAAGAGATGGACGATTATGTGCTGTTGGGAGGCCATATGGAGCAGGAGGGAGGTTATCCCTTCGGCACCCCCTATAACCCATCCCCCTATAACCCGCTTGGCAGGGAAGTGGTGCAGGATATGATGGAGCTGTGCGATATATTCGGTACGGATAAAGTGAAAAAACAACAGATGCCACGCTCCGCAAGCCATCCTTATGCCCAGGAAGAACTGCCGTCGGATCAGCCGTGTGCGGAGACGTCCTATCTGGGATATTATGGAAAAGCCGGATTGTGTGCGAGAAGCAGCCAGTTCTGAACTTTGCACATAAATGAACCGAAAAACCGCCGGGAAAGCCTTCGGAATTGTTTCTGAAGGCTTTCTTAAGAAAATCATTAGGATTTTAACCGTTGGTTTCGTTGATTTTTTATAGCATATCATATATAATTTATCCAGACGTTTATCTTGAGGGGAACTGATAGAGACTGGGAGAATAATATGAGTGATAAAGATTGGACAGACCTGGGGAACAATATCAGGGACATGGTGGATGACGCTGTCAGGTCACAGGATTTCAGAAAACTGAATGAAAATATATGCCGTACGGTGTCGGACGGGATTGACAATATCAGCAGAAGCATAAAGAAGAACCTGGGGTATGAGAACCCGAATGACCCCGATCAGAATCATAACGGGCAATGGGGCCCCCCTTATACCAACGGGCCCGGCGCCGGGCCGGGACAGCCGCAGGGTCCTAACCCTGCCGGCCCTTTCCCCAATAACGGGGCAGGCGGGTGGCGCCAGGGAAATGCAGCCGGGCCGGCACAGGGCGCTGCGCCCCAGGGAAATCCGGGACAGGCCGGTTCCTGGGGACGGCAGGGCGGTATCCCCTACGGAAGCAATCCGTCGGGACAGTGGCAGTATAACCGTCCGGCACAGAACGGTCCGGGGACATCGGTGCAGAACGCCTTTTCATCGGCAAGGAACAGCCTGATGCAGCATCCTCTCTATGCCAAGACCTTCGGATCCCAGGCGGGCGGGACCGCTCTGTCCGCAGTGGGCTTTACGGTTGCCGGCTGTTCTGCGGTGGGAATCCTGATAACCGCACTGGTGGGCCTTGCAAGCACCTGGGTGGGAGGCATGAGCGTGGCAATCGCGGTTCTGGCCGTAGTGCTTGGCGGATCCTCCATCATGGCGTGGAAAGGGACTTCCATTCTGGGAAGAGTAAAAAGATTCCGCAAATATGTGGACGGCCTGAAGGGCAGGACCTACTGCAGCGTGAAGGAGCTTGCGGAGGCGGTCGGCAAAAATGAGAAATTCGTCCGCGGCGACCTCCAGAAGCTGATAAAAATAGGCTGGTTCAAGCAGGGCCATATGGATCGTCTTGGGACATGCCTTATCGTCAGCCATGAAACTTACCGGCAATATGAAGAGACACAGCTGCAGCTGGAGGAACGCCAGAAGCAGGAAAAAGAGAAAGTACTGGAAATGAAAAAAGCAACGGACGGGCTTTCCGATGAAGTGAGGGAAATGATCCGGACGGGGAATGAATATATTATCCAGATAAAAGAAAGCAACGACGCCATTAAGGGAGAAGAGATATCTGAGAAAATATCCCATATGCAGATGATTGTGGAGAAAATTTTCCAGAGGGTGAAGGAGCATCCGGAATTCGCCCCTGATCTTCATAAATTTATGGAATATTACCTTCCCACCACAGTAAAGCTCCTGGACGCTTATGAGGAACTGGATAAGCAGCCTGTCCAGGGCGAAAACATCACAAGCGGAAAGTGTGAAATCGAAAAGACGCTGGATACGCTGAATGTAGCTTTTGAAAAGCTGTTGGACAGCCTGTTTGAGGATACGGCCTGGGATGTTGCAACCGATATTTCCGTCCTGCATACCATGCTGGCGCAGGAGGGGCTGACGGAGTCCGGAATGAAAGCAAAAGAATAAGACTGCAAGAAAGATAAAAGGAGCATACAAAATGAGTGAAGAATTCAAAGATTTTACCGCAACGCCCACACTGACACTGAACCCCATGCCCGAGGCGAATGCGGCGCCCGCACCGGCACCGGAAACAAGGCTCGTGCAGGATGAAGCCGGCTGGGACGACAGCATGCTCAGCACGGAAGAAAAGCAGATGGTAGTGGATTTTTCCAAACAGATAGACCTGAAAAATTCCAATCTGATCATGCAGTATGGCGCAGGCGCCCAGAAGAAGATGGCGGACTTTTCCGAAAAGGCCCTGGATAACGTAAAGACACAGGATCTGGGAGAAGTGGGCGACCTGCTCAGCGGCGTGGTTTCCGAATTAAAAAGCTTTGATGCGGAAGAAGAAAGAGGCGTTTTTGGATTCTTCAAAAAATCGGCAAATAAAATAACAGCCATGAAGGCTAAATATGCCAAAGCCGAAACAAATATCAATAAAATCTGTCAGGTTCTGGAGGGGCATCAGGTACAGCTGATGAAGGATGCCGCCACGCTGGATAAGATGTATGAGCTGAACAAGACCTATTTTAAAGAGCTGTCCATGTATATCCTGGCCGGTAAGAGAAAGCTGAAAGAGGTCCGGGAAGGGGAACTGGCGCAGATAACGGCAAAGGCCCAGCAGTCAGGACTGCCGGAAGACGCCCAGGAAGCCAGGGATCTGGATTCCATGTGCAACCGTTTTGAGAAAAAGCTTCATGACCTGGAGCTTACCCGTATGATTTCCATCCAGACGGCCCCTCAGATCCGTCTGGTACAAAATAATGATACGCTCATGGTGGAAAAGATCCAGTCCACTATAGTCAATACCGTTCCTTTGTGGAAGAGCCAGATGGTTCTCGCCTTGGGAGTGGAACATTCCACCCAGGCCGCCGCCGCACAGCGCCAGGTTACGGATATGACCAACGAGCTGCTTCGTAAGAATGCGGCGACACTCAAGACCGCCACCATCGAAACCGCCAAGGAATCCGAACGCGGAATTGTGGATATGGAGACACTGAAGATTACCAACGAATCCCTGATTTCCACGCTGGACGAAGTAATGCGCATCCAGCAGGAGGGCAGACAGAAACGTCAGGAAGCGGAAGTGGAAATGGCGCGTATGGAAAACGAACTGAAAACAAAGCTGCTGCAGATCAGCGGCTGATGCGGAATGCGAAAAGGAGACTGGATTTCAGTCTCCTTTTTTTGATCTGCAAACTGCGGCCGCTCAGAATTTCTTGGTACTAAGATTGGAATTATGATAAGCCGGATCATAGGTTACCTCATCAAGGAACCAGGCGGGAGGAACAAAGGCTTCCGCTTCCTCTTCAGTGGGAAATTCCACCTCCGCTATCATAAGAGGGGCAAAAAGACCTTCGAAAACATCCAGCTCAATGGTATAGGGCGGCAGTGGAATGAGGTATCTGCGTTTGGTGATGATATTGCCGTCCGCCTTGGAAACCAGGTGATGATAAGCCTCTTTATTCAGGGGAAGATTATATTCTTCCCTGGCCATAAGCCCTTTTCCTTTATAGGTGAGATAATACGTATCGTCCTCCCTGCGGACCCGGACGACCGGGTTTGTATTCAGGTAACCCTGTTCAATCAGATGGCTGTCGTAAGCGGACAGATTGTCCGGGAGATGCCTGATGGTAAATTTTCTTTCTATTTCCATGATGGTTTCCTCTTTTTTCTCCTAAAACGGGTGTAACCCTGAATTATGATGCCCTGTCAGCTTGCTGCGGGGGATTTGCCTTGACCTGCTTTTAGTGTAACACAGGGCGCCGGGGCGTACAAGGGAAAACAGGCGCTTCGTGGGTGTTCCCTCGTGTGTGTTATCACTGCCCGCAGGATAGAAACATCATAACGGACTGTAATCCGGCGTAGCATAAAATTAAGGAAATATTCACAGATTTTTTATTGGATATCAGGCGGCTTTTTGGTACAATGAACAAGGACGTAAGGGAACAGGGAAGAAAGTAAGGCCAAAAAAATAATATATGTCGGATAAGCGTGCAGAGCGCGCGGATGGGAGCAAAGATGAGCAGAATCGGAATTTTTTTTGCAGAAGGATATGAAGAGATTGAAGCCCTGACTGTGGTGGATTTGGTGAGAAGGGCAGGGCTTACCATTGATATGATCTCGGTTTCGGGAGCAGGAGAAGTGAAAGGTTCTCATGGGATAACGGTAAAAATGGATAAGACACTGGAGGAAACGGATTTTTCCCAAATGGATATGATTGTCCTTCCCGGTGGGACGCCGGGAACTATGGGACTGGAGAAATGCCAGTTATTAATGGACAGACTGGATGAATTTTATGAATCCGGGGATAAGTACATTGCCGCTGTCTGTGCAGCACCCAGTATTTTCGGGCACAGAGGGTACCTGAAGGGAAGGAAGGCAACCTCCTATCCCACTTTTGAAAGCCATCTGGAAGGGGCTGTGGTTACCCGGTCGGCAGCAGAAGTGGACGGACATATCATAACGGGAAGAGGAATGGGGTGCTCCATACCCTTCGGCCTTGCTATTGTTGAGCAGTTCCTGGGAAAGAACGCGGCGGAGGAGCTTGCGGAAAAAATTGTATATGACAGGTAAGGGCGAAGGTACGGAACCGATACTACGACAGATAAGGAATAGAAAAGGGAGTTATTACAGCGAATGAATATTTTATTTTTTCTGACGCCAAAAAGCGAAGTGGCCTATGTAGAAGAAAATGACAGCCTTCGTCAGGTTCTAGAAAAGATGGAGCATCACGGATATGCGGCGGTTCCGCTGCTGTCTTCCGGGGGAAAATACATCGGCACGATAACGGAAGGGGATGTCCTGTGGAGACTGAAAAAGGAAGGGTTTCCGGAGCTTCACGAAATGGAGGAAATCTCCGTTATGGAAATGATAAGGAACCGGGATAATAAGCCCGTACATATTAATGTGGATATGGAAGGGCTAATGGAACGGATAATGAAGCAGAATTTTGTTCCCGTTGTGGATGATGATAAGGTTTTCATAGGAATTGTTACCAGAAAGGATGCTATTCAGTATCTGGTTGACGAATTGAAAAAAAATAAATCCGGCAGCACAGCAGCAGAAAAAGTACAGGTGGCAGTGCATACACGTAATCAAATGGCCGGCAAATATAATTAAGGACAGGCGGTAAGGGCAAACAAATATCCCGGCAAGCTTATAGCTTGCCGGGATTTCTGTTGCAGAAAAAGTTATTTCATCTGCTCTTCCTGTTTCTTGATCATTCTACGAACCATTTCTCCGCCGATAGAACCAGCTTCTTTGGAAGTAAGGTCACCGTTGTAGCCTTCTTTTAAGTTAACTCCTAATTCAGAAGCAACCTCAGTTTTAAAACGATCCATTGCTGCCTTTGCTTCAGGGACCTCTACTCTATTAGATCTGTTAGAACTTGCCATTTGAATTCACCTCCGTAATTCTTGTTTCTATTTTTCTTTGTTTTTTAGATAAGCGGGCGGCGACATTCGTTTGCCGTCCGCTTATCCAGGGGGATGTCTGAATTCGCATGTCGGCGTTCCGTTTGTTTCCGTCGCTTATCTTGATGTTATTATTTGCGGAATTCATTTAATTATTATGACAATATATGGTAATTTTTCAGAGGTGTTTTTTGGGGGTAAATATGTTGTTTTTATCTGGGAAAATCGTTATGCTGCTAGCATATGCAGTCTCTTTATTCTTTATATATAGAAAGTGAATGGATTTTGGTAAAATAAAAAAAGCTAATTATATGTTTGAGCGTCTAAGGCGGAGAAGGCGCACCGGAGGAGTGTTTTTCAGCGAAAAGGAGTACATCCTTTTTTCTTCGGAAAGCAATAGTAAAAACAAGTAGGAGGTGTAAAGACATTATGTTGATACAGAATATGGCAGGCGACACAACTGTAATAATGGATAAACCGGTTATTATTACAGGCGGCGGTGGTGGGATTGCACAAGAAGCCGGGATTGCACTGGCCTATATGGGGGCAAAAGTAATCATTGGCGAAGTGGACGAGGAAAAAGGGCGAAAAGCAGAAAGCCTTATTACGGCTCTTTTCCCTGACCGTGCCCGGTATATTCCCATTGACCTTGAGAAACCAGATAGCATCCAAACCTTTTGCGAGAAGGTATCGGCAGAATATGGAACGCCCTATGCTATCATCAATAACGCAACGATAACACCCTTTGATCCAATCGAGCGGCTTCCCCTTGCGGATTGGGACAGAAGTTATGCTGTCCATCTGCGTGGACCGTTGCAATTGATTCGATTTTTTCTGCCCAAAATGCGGGAGAAAAAGCAGGGCGTTCTTGTATTCACTCCATCCTCCGGCGCCGTTGCTTACATGGGAGGCTATGAAGTATTTAAGACCTCTCAGGTGGAATTGGCGAATACTTTGGCGGCGGAACTCGAGGATACCGACCTGTCTGTTTTCAGCATAGGACCCGGGCTGGTAAAGACCCAAACAGCGGTACGGGGAATTGAAAAAGTGGCCCCTTTAATGGGCATTTCAACGGATGAGTTCTATCAAATGAACCGGGAAAACATCGTTTCGCCAGAGGAAGCCGGGACGGCATTTGCTGTTTCTCTGCTCTTTGCAAATAAATATCATGGGCAGGAGATCGGCGGGATACAGGCGTTAATGGATGCGGGAATCCACCAAAAAAAAGAAGAAAAAATATTGATAACATTTTGTGAAGAAGGCCGGACGTTGTTGTCAACGATTGTTCAGACCCTTGACGAGCAGAATGACGGATGGAAAAAGAGAAATGTATTTGAAAGGCAATGGATGCTGCGCGATTTCAAAAAGTATGCGGGCCATTCCGCCGATGATATGGCAAGCGCCCTCCACCAATATGAAACTGCCTACAGCAAAAGGGATACTGAAAGGCTGGTCGGGCTGTCAGCACTTCTTACAAGTCTTTCCGGATACTACCAACACCAGTTGGAAATGATGCAGGGGTACATTAAGGATCCAAAGAAGAGGCGGGAATACGATATATGTATCAGAGGGTGGCTTAAGGATATTGAAACTATGTTGCGTATCGTGTGAACGCTCCAATTATTCAGAGAAAAAGAACAGGAGCGACTGAGGCAAAGTAAAATAGGATACGTTAAAAAAGCGATGACGCTGTTTTTATATAATAGCAGAGAAGAGGAAAATATATAATGAAAAACGACAGTTCGACAGAATCATGGAACGGTCTTGGCAGTGAGTGGTTTGAATTAGCTCAAACCGCTGAAAGCAGGATGTGCTTTATTATGCCATATACATTGAAAAAGCTGGGTGATGTATCAAACAAGAAAATATTGGATCTTGGATGCGGAGAAGGTGGCTATGCCCGTGAACTTGCGAAAAAAAACGCAGATGTAACAGCAGTTGATTGTGCGGAGAAAGCAGTAAATTATTCAATAGAGCAGGCAGAAAAATGCGGACTATCGATTCGACATTTTGTGAGAAATAGTAATGATTTGCAAGGAATAGAAAATGATACATTTGACATTGTTCTGTGTTCTATGATGCTTATGGATTGCGAAGATTTTGAAGGGACTGTAAGAGAGGTGGTTCGTGTACTCAAGCCCTCTGGTAAACTGTTTGCAAGTGTACTCCACCCATGCTTTGATGGAAATCATGAAAATGGAATTGAACGAAAGGGAGAGGGAAGTAACCGTCAGGTTATCATAAAGAATTATTTTGAACCCAAAGTGTGGGAAGCACCGCTTAACAGGGGAAAAACGCCAGTTATTTGGAGACACAGAACATTTGAAGAATATGTGAAAACATTTATAAGTTGTGGACTTACAATAACAGACTTAAATGAGCCTCGTGCGACGGATCAGCAAGCGGAAAAATCAAATGCAATGGCATTTCTTCATAAAATACCTCTATATTTATTCTGGGAACTGAGGAAATAAGCATATAACGTGCAAGGAGAAACAGGAGCCGCCCTTATTAACGACAAAATGAACGTGTTGAAATCCCCGGCCGGTCCATTCGCCTGCTGTAATCTGCGGGGATTTGAATGGGCGGGGATTCTGCGTGGCTATTTGTCTCCATAATGTCCTCTGCAATGTGCGATGTAGATGCGTCCATTTTCCATATGGTAGACAAGCCGGTCCTTATCGTTGATGCGGCGGCTGTATTCGCCCTGCAGGTCACCGGTTAAGGGTTCATCCGCACTTGAAAACGGAATAAAGTACACAGAAAACAAGACTGACAACCGAAGATAAGTGCTGTACGGGGAATGGCGAATGGAAAGAGCTTGATTTTGCGAAAGATAACCTTGAGAAGCCATGCAAAGAGTGGCAGAAAGCAGTGGGAAGAGAATGCGGCGATGCAAAACCGACGGCAAAGGTTCCTTTAGAAAAAGTAAAGGTTGTAAAGTTTTTCCTAAAGCCAAGCATTGAGAAAATGTCGCAGCGGATGTGCCGGTCAGAGCATCCGTTTGGAACGATAAAAAGAGCCATGGGAGCCAGCTTCTTTCTGTTGATAGGATTGGGGAAGGAGGCAGGGGAATTTGCACTCTTTTGCCTGGGATATAATATAGAAAGAAAACAAAATACGCTTCCCTAACTTCCTTTTTTAAAATGATAAACGGCGGCTTGAAACTGTTATTTCAAAACCGCCGCCCGTCAAAGACGCAACAGGATTTCCCCCCGGAGTTAAATGCGTTCTAGAAAATACGCATATTCTTTAGCGAAATAAGCAAAACTGCCTCCAACCTCCAATGCAGGAACTTCCTTATTTAATTCTTGGAGGAATTTTGCAATTGCTTCACGGTATTCTGCAACATTCCGGTTTTTCAATAAATTTGTGTTGGCTGTAAGGGCAGTTTGAGTAAGAGCACGGATCGTTTCGCAGTTGATTCGTTCTGATTCGAGAGCGAATTGTGACGATAATATCCTGCTTTGGAAAATGATGTCGTCAATACGCTTTTCAGCAAGTGCATGTTCATATTGCTTGCCGTTTCGTTTTGTTAATTCCATTAAACGCTCGTATTCACAACAAAGAGCTTCACATTCGTGATATGTTGTTTGCAAAACATCCGTATATTTCATTATCTTTTCGGTGGAGGTTAAGCATTCGGCGCAATTACCTTCTCTTGCGGTTTCAACGGAAGCATTGAAACCGTTAATGTTCATGCTGTAAGCGGTGTTGGCTAATTGATAAAGGGCAGTTGATAAATTGTGTAAATGTTTGAAATCATCTGTTATGTTTTTCAACACGTTTATGCTTGTGCTAACCTCTTTGGCAATGTATAAGAATGCTCTGCCGCGCTCGTTCAATGATTTGGCGGCGACATGTGCTGATGCCGCAGTGTTCTCGCCAGTCTCAACGGCTTTATCCATCTTTCTGATACAGGCTTCAACGCAATTTGCAGCTTCTTGTTTAATATCCTCATTAAGCAGTTCGATCGCTTCGTTCATTAAGGTAATCATGTATTCTTTATTCCCAACAAATTGACCGCACAACTTGGCATAATCTGCTTCAATCGCATCAAATTGTTCTTTTGGTGGGGAAATACGCCCAGTTTCAATACCGCAAAAGAAACGCAGCAGATTCATTTGGAAAACCCCGTCATCAATGCAGCGAATCAAGGTAAATATTTTGTCAAACATTTCAAAAGAGGACGTACCACCTGCTGCCAAGTTCCTTACATTCTCATTTCTAAGTTGCCCCATGCGCTTGGCAAGATTGCTTAACTCATTTGCCACGATGGTTGTTGGTATGCCTTTAACACCCGCTGAGCTTGCCGTTTCATAGGCAAAAGCAACCAGTTTTTCAGCTTCTTCAATGAAATTGCTTAACAATGCGGAAGTTTTTTCCGCATTTTGTCCAATCCTGTTTAATACCTCGTTCGATAACATTATGACTACCTCCATTTTGCTTGAAATACTATATTTACGGTATTCGGAGGGTGTCACGCCGAAGTATGCCTTAAACGCCCGGGTGAAACCTTCGTGAGAATCGTAGCCATATTTAAGTGCAATATGCAAAATCCCGGTATTTCCTGCACACACATCACGACAAGCAAGTTGTAATCGGCGATTTTTTACATATTCCATCACGGGTTCGCCAACAGCGGCACGAAACAACCGCTGATAATGCGTTTTTGAGAAAAACGCCTGCTGTGCCAACTCACCTATGTCTATTGCTTTGGTCAAACGGCTTTCAATAAAGTCAATGGAGCCATTGATTGCGATAGGATTTTTCAAGCGTGTCACCCCCTTCCTTAGTATCATTTTATTACAAAACAAACTTTATTTCTTGACTGAAAATACCGTAACCCATATGATAACGCATTACGTACCATTGCGATAAATAATGCAGTTCGGTTCTTCAGGAATCCAAATGGTTTATAAAGTGTAAAGGGAGGAAGAGTCAAATGTGGCCGGGCCGGCAGTTCTCTGCAGGATATAAAATTATTCGGCAGGAATATACTTTTTTATAACAGCATACATGATTGCAGGAAAATCAGGCTCAATTGAGGTTATTCCGCTTTCAAGCAGCTCAAGTTTGTTATCGGCAAGTTCTTTGCCCAATGTATTAAAATTAACTTTTCTGCAAGAGGTTCCGGCTATTTCCAGTTCCTGGCCGGTTGTTTCATGGGTTCTTTTCTGCAGTTCAAAAGCGGAACCAATATCTGAACTCCATTCTTCTTTGCCGTCTCCCAATGTACATAGGAGTGCAAATCCATCTTCCCTGAGATGCTCATATATAAATTGATAAAAGCGTTTTCTGTCATTATCCAGGACTAACATATGCAGCACGGAAACGGCGTAAATAAAGTCGAAGGTATCATTTAGCCGCTGTGACAGGCAATCCAAAACGGTAAAGGAACAGGAATAATCGGGAAACCATTCTTTACAGTGTTCGATTACCACGGGAGATATATCGGTAGCTGTCACATGATATCCTTTGTTTAGCAGATAAACAGCATCCCTTCCTTCTCCGCAGCCTAGCTCAATAATTTTTGGATTGTCGTTTGTTTTATATTTTAGCAATGTTTCTTCAACAATTCCTGATGGGGAATCAGAAAACCATTTTAACGTTCGTTGATGGACCTGTTTATATCTGTCATCGTAGGCTTCATAATAATGTCGTTCTTTTTTCATAGGTACCTCATAAATACAAAAATAATGTGGTATCGTTCCTTGGTGGAAGGATAGTTATATGGAAAAAGGCTGAAGGATTTCGGCCGCCATATAAGAAGCTTCTGTTTCGTCATGTGTGACAAAAAGCACCGTTTTGGCAATGCCCGCGTCGTTATCCCGGCGGATAGAGGTGAGGGTGTACTCCATGATACGGAGTCGTGTTTTTGTGTCAAGCCCTTTAAATGGTTCATCCAGAAGAAGCAGGTCATAAGGGGAGAGGAGGGCGCGGAGCAGGGCCACACGGCGGCTTTGGCCGCCGGAAAGCTCCCTTACAGGCTGGGTTGCACAGGAAAGCAGATCCGTTTCTTCCAAAGCCTGCATAATAACCTGCCTGGGGAAATGTGTACCTGCAGTCAGACGGATATTGGAAATGGGGCTTAAGTTCCCGCAGAGCCTGTCCTCCTGGAAAACAGCCGAAAGGCGCAGACCACGCAGGCCTTCCACCGAACCGGAATCCGCTTCCTCCAAACCCATGAGAATGCGCAGCAGGGTGGTTTTTCCGGCCCCGGAGGGTGCCATAAGAGCGGTGACGGCTCCGGATTTTATAGTAAAGGATAATTCATCCAGCACTTTTTTACCATGATAGTTTTTGGATAATTGGTTGATTCGTAAATCTTCCCTCATACATACCTCCTTACTGTAAGCTGCGTTTTCACAGAATTGACGGCCATCCGGTCAGGCTGTTGTGTTATGTCCGCAGGCAACGAGCCAATCGGACGCTCCCTTGCATCCGCTGTGTTTTCCTGCAGTCTGTGCAGGAAATCTGCAGACCTGTCTGAACAGTTATGTGAAATTACGTTTTTTCAATGAGTGCCACACCCCGGTCAATCAGCCGGAGAAAAAGCTTTTCAAAAATAACGCTGATCAAAACAATCACGAGGGTCCAGGAAAAGAGATCCGCAGTCTCCAGGTAAACCTTGGCCTCATAAAGTTTTTCTCCGATGGAGCCTTTGGGGATGCCGATCACCTCGGCGGCCACTCCTGCCTTCCAGCACAATCCCAGGGACAGGGAAAAGCCTGTGCGCAGGAAGGGGAGAAGCTGGGACAGGTAAATATAGCGGATACGGCGCATGAGCGGAACCCGGAATACGCGGGCCATTTCCAGCAGCTTGGGATCGGTGCTTCGGATTCCGTTCAGCACGTTAGTGTAAATGACGGGAAGCACCATAAGGAAGGAAATGATTACGGACAGGTTTCTGGAAGGCACCCATATGAGGACCAGGATAATAAAGGAAGCTACAGGCGTCGCTTTGATGGCCGCCATGGCAGGCGCCAGCAGTTCCCGGAAAAAGGCGAAGGCACCGGCCAGGCCGGCCAGGAGTGTGCCGCAGAATGCAGCCAGCAAAAAACCTCCGATAATCCGGAAAAAGGAAAAAGCGACGGAAGCCCAGAAATCAGGCAGGAGGGCCAGCCCGTAAAGACGGCGCAGGACGGAAACAGGAGATACCAGCAGTATCTCCTGTCCGATGTAAAGACTGGCAAGTTCCCAGACCATAAGCCATAGAACTACCGCCCAGAGGCGGATCCGGTTTTGTTTATAGGGAGCGGCCCGGCGGGCCCAAGGGCGGCCGCCGGTGATGTGGATGGATCGTCTGCGGCGATATCCGTTGTCTGCCATATGCATCTTCCTCCGTAAAAAAATGGGGTTTCGTAACAGTCCGGACTTGTCAGAACGGTTACGTCATCGCTGGTAATAAAAATCATCGGCAGGCAGGGCACCGCCTACCGCCTTGGGATTCTGTTCCGCCAGGACGTTCAGGTAACCGGAAAGCTTTTCTTTCATTTCGCTGCCTTCGATAAAGGTAATGTTACAATAAGGAAGTGCCTTTACAGCCACCGCGGCAGGGACAATGTCATATTTCTCGATAAGGGCCGCCGCGTCTTCCGTATTGCCGTTCACATAATCCACGGATTCTTTGTAGGAAGCAAGGAAGGCGTTTACGGCCTCCGGGTTTTCGGCGGCAAAATCTGCGCGTACTGCCACAACGCCGGTGATAAGGGCGCTGGGAGTTTCCGCATCCTTCTGCAGGGTATCCCACTCTTTTGTCAGGTCAAGAGCGATGCGTATGTTATCATTTTTTGTCTGGGCGGTGGTAACGAAGGGCTGGGGCAGCATGGCGATCCCGCTTTCATCGGCAGCGAGGGCGGCCACACATTCGGAATGCTCGGACTTCCATTCGATGGTCACATCCTTTTCCGGATCGATGCCGTTGGAAGAAAGGATGTAGTTCAGGGCATACTCAGGAATGGAGCCTTTTCCGCTGGCATAGATGGTCTTTCCTTTCAAATCGGCGACGGACTGGACGGTATCCCCGCTTTCTACTATATAAAGGACGCCCAGGGTATTCACAGCCAGCACCTGGATTTTGCCTTCCGTATTATTATACAGAACAGAGGCCAGGTTGGCGGGAACCGCCGCGATATCCACGTCTCCCTGCACCAGTTTGGGAGTTACCTCATCGGCGGAAGCGGCGATGGTGAATTCATAGGAGTTGCCGTTGACAGCGCCGGCTTCGGCGGTATCCATGAGCTTAACCATACCCATGGCTGTAGGGCCTTTCAGGGCCATAACGCGTACGGCGGAAGCCTGCCCGGAATCGGAAGGGGTTTCCGGTACAGTGCTGCTTTCCTGTTCGGAGGATTCCGGTACCGCGGAGGCGGTTTCGGAAGCAGTTTCTGCAGCGGAGGAGGTCTCCGGTGCAGCGGCAGGGGTTTCGGTCTGGTTTGCATTAGTTCCGCCGCAGCCTGCCAGCAGGGAAACGGACAGAGTTAATGCAGCAAGAACGGATAACATTTTTTTCATACTTATTTTCTCCTTCTTTGTTTGTGATGTAATCTGTGCGGGCCGGTTTTCTTATCCGCGTGGGATCAGGAGTAACAGTTCCGGCAAGGCTTGGCTGTTACGATCAGGAACCCGGCCTGACCTGCGCCTGCATGGCTTTGGAAGTAATGCCTTCAATACGGCCGAGGCGGCCCGACAGGGCGCTGATGCGGCCCGGGGCGGCGCTTACAATGATGGATATGATATTCATGGATTTTTCCCGGCAGGGAACGCCCATCCTGCCGATGATACAGTCACTGTATTCATGAAGCAGTTCATTTACCTTTGCAGCTGCGCTGCCGTCCGTGATAAAGATACCGATGATGGCCACTCTTTCTTCCATATTTATTTCCTCTCTGAAAAGCTTAAAAAAGCCTTCCCGGGCAGACTCCGGGAAGGCGTGATAGGTTCCGTTATGCCACCCTTTCTTTACTTCAGGAATCCTTTGGTTTCAGAAAAAAGTTATAGTAAGCTTGCAGGCTGCATAAATGGGAATAAAAAATCCGTCAGGAAATTTATTGCCGTTCATACAGGCTGTCATCAGTATAATACAAAAACCCAAAAAAAGCTAGTATTTTTCAATACTTTATGCTATAATCGTAAAATGACTGTGAAGACCCGGAGGCAACGGAGATAGTGATAAGGAACGGGAAATGCAGTTCCTGAGTAATACGGAATCATGAAAGTGAAATACAAGGAGGAAGCAGTAAAATGAGTTTACAGGTGGAAAAACTGGAAAAAAACATGGCTAAGCTTACCATTGAAGTGCCGGCAGAAGAGCTGGAAGCGGCAATAGAGAAGGCTTATCAGAAAAATAAGGGAAAAATTCAGATTCCCGGTTTCCGTAAGGGTAAAGTGCCCCGCAAGATGATCGAGCAGATGTACGGCAAGGAATTCTTTTATGAAGACGCAGCAAACGAGCTGATTCCTGAAGCATATGAGAAAGCTGTGGAGGAATGCGCAGAGACGATTGTATCCTCCCCTAAAGTTGACGTTTCACAGATTGAGGCTGGAAAGCCCTTTATTTTTACCGCAGAAGTGGCTCTGAAGCCGGAAGTGACCCTGGGCAAATACAAAGGGGTTGAGGTGGAGAAGATCGATACTGCGGTAACCGATGAGGAAGTGGAAGCCGATCTGAACCAGCAGAGAGAGAATAACTCCAGAATGGTGACTGTGGAAAGAGCAGTGGAAGACGGAGATGTTGCTGTTATCGATTTTGAAGGGTTTGTGGACGGCGTTGCCTTTGAAGGCGGCAAGGGCGAGAATTATTCCCTGGCTATCGGATCCCACTCCTTCATTGATAATTTTGAAGACCAGCTCATCGGCAGGAACGCCGGCGAGGATGTGGAGGTTAACGTAACCTTCCCCGCAGAGTACCAGGCCAGCGAACTTGCAGGAAAGCCTGCTTTATTTAAGGTAAGCATCAAGGAAGTTAAGGAAAAACAGCTTCCCGAGCTGGATGATGAATTCGCTTCCGAGGTTTCTGATTTTGAAACCATGGCTGAGTACAAAGAGGACATCAGCAGGAAGCTGGCAGAGAAGAAGGAACAGGATGCCAAGAATGCGAAGGAAGATGCGGTAATCGAAGCGATTATTGAAGATTCGCAGATGGAAATCCCGGATCCCATGGTTGCCACACAGCAGAGACAAATGGTGGATGATTTTGCACAGAGACTGCAGATGCAGGGCATGAACATGGATATGTACTGCCAGTATACCGGACAGACTCCCGCTGCCATGATGGAATCCGTTAAGCCGCAGGCGCTGAAGAGAATCCAGTCCAGACTGGTTCTGGAAGCAGTTGCCGCCGCTGAGAAGATTGAAGCTTCCGAAGAGGATTTTGAAAACGAAATCCAGAAAATGGCAGAATCTTATAAGATGGAAGCCGATAAGGTGAAGGAAATTATGGGAGAAGCAGGCAGAAAACAGATCATGGAAGACCTGGCTGTTTCCAAGGCCGCTGATTTTGTAAGGGAAAATGCAAAAGAAAAGAAAGCCAAGGCTAAAAAAACCAAAGACGAGGAATAATCAGAACAGGTTATAAAACTTTTCTTAATTAAATGTATGCCTTATTGCAAAAGAAACGTATGTGCGATAATATAGAGTGTGTTTATGAAACCCTTACACTATACAGCGTAAATTCTTGCACAGAAACTTTAAGAAGCGAAACGGAGGCAGATTATATGAGTTTAGTACCTTATGTCATTGAACAGAACAGTCATGGGGAACGTTCCTATGACATCTATTCAAGACTTTTAAAAGACAGGATTATTTTCCTGGGTGAAGAAGTGAACGATACCACAGCCAGTCTGGTAGTGGCCCAGCTTCTGTTTCTGGAAGCGGAGGATACGGAGAAGGATATCCATCTTTACATCAACAGCCCCGGCGGTTCCGTTACGGCTGGTATGGCTATTTATGATACCATGCAGTTTGTAAAATGCGATGTCTCCACTATCTGTATCGGCATGGCCGCCAGTATGGGAGCTTTCCTTCTGGCAGGCGGCGCAAAAGGAAAGAGGATGGCTCTTCCCAATGCGGAAATCATGATTCACCAGCCCTCCGGCGGTACGCAGGGACAGGCAACGGAGATTGAAATCACCGCGAAGCATATCCTGCAGACCAAGGAAAAACTTGCAAGAATTCTTGCACAAAACACCGGTCAGGACTTTGAAGTCGTTATGGCAGACACCGAAAGGGATAACTGGAAAACGGCGGAAGAGGCGAAGGCTTACGGCCTTATTGACAGTGTCATCATATCAAGAGCAGATGCCCAGAAACAGGCATAATACTTTTCCGGGTATACCGTCTGAAAGGATGGTATATCCGGTATGCTTTGACCCGGAATTATTTTATGAGATGGAAAATTGAGGTATAAAAATGGCAGGTAGAAATTCAGACGACCAGATAAGATGTTCTTTTTGCAATAAGACGCAGGATCAGGTCCGTAAGCTGATTGCCGGACCGAACGGCGTCTATATCTGTGATGAGTGCGTGGATATCTGTGCGGATATCATTGAGGAAGAGTACGAGGATGAAGCACCGGAAGAGGCGATGGACATCAATCTTCTGAAGCCTGTGGAGATAAAGGAATTCCTTGATGACTATGTAATCGGCCAGAATGAGGCGAAGAAGGTTCTGTCAGTTGCGGTATATAATCATTATAAACGCGTGACTGCTGAGAAGGATGAAGATGATGTTGAACTTCAGAAGAGCAATATCATTATGATTGGGCCTACGGGTTCCGGTAAAACCTATCTGGCGCAGACACTTGCCAAGATTATAAACGTACCGTTTGCGATTGCGGATGCTACGACTCTTACAGAGGCCGGCTATGTGGGGGAGGATGTGGAAAATATTCTCCTGAAGCTGATACAGGCGGCGGATTATGATGTGGAACGAGCACAGTACGGAATCATATATATTGATGAAATAGATAAAATTACGAAAAAGAGCGAAAACGTATCTATAACCAGAGATGTATCCGGTGAGGGTGTACAGCAGGCGCTCCTTAAGATTATAGAAGGAACGGTTGCAAGTGTTCCGCCCCAGGGCGGAAGAAAGCATCCCCATCAGGAGCTTATACAGATCGATACTTCCAATATACTCTTTATATGCGGAGGTGCTTTTGACGGCCTGGATAAAATTGTGGAGACACGCCTGGACAGAAAGTCAATTGGTTTTAATGCGGAAATAGCGGATAAAAGCACCAGGGAGATGGGTGAGCTTCTTGCGGAAGTGAATCCCACCGACCTTGTAAAGTATGGCCTTATTCCGGAATTCGTTGGCCGTGTGCCTGTGAATGTTTCTCTGCAGGGACTGGACAAAGAGGCGATGATGCGCATTCTTACGGAGCCTAAAAACGCTCTGGTTAAGCAGTATCAGAAGCTGTTTTCCTTTGACCATGTGAAACTTAACTTTGAGCCGGATGCTGTGGAAGCCATTGCCATAAAGGCGATGGAAAGAAAGACCGGCGCGAGAGGACTTCGCTCCATCCTGGAGAACGTGATGATGGATGTGATGTACCGCATCCCTTCCGACGACACAATTGAACAGTGCATTATCACAAAAGAGGCCGTGGACGGAGAGAGTAAGCCTTTGGTTGTTCATCAGGAAGCCGGGGGCCGACTGGAAGATTATAAAGAAGCAAAGTAGTTGGTTAAGATAACGCCGCCCTTTTTAAGGGCGGCGTTTATGGTAACTCGTAAAAGAGGCGGAAGTTCCGGAATGCCGGGATAAGGGGATGGTTTTCCGGGCGGGGCCTCAGACAATAGGGAATAATCAATGGAAGAAAATACAAAAGCTGAAAACATGAGTTTAGATAATATAATCGCAGATATTATCTCTGCGGAAGAACAGGAAGACGCTTCCGCAAGAGTTCTTCAGGTGCCCGCGGTGGCGTTGCGCGGGATGACGGTTCTGCCCGGCCTTGTTATTCATTTTGATTTGAGCCGTGCAAAATCCATTTTGGCTGTGGAGCAGGCAATGATGAGCGACCAGCGGATTTTCCTGGTTGCACAGAGGGATATTGAGGATGATAATCCGGATTATGAGGAAGTATACCATATGGGATGTCTGGCACAGATTAAACAGGTGACCAGGCTTCCGGAAAATGTGGTCCGTGTCCTCGTGGAAGGAATCGACAGGGCGAGGTTAATCGGCTTTTTAGAGAAAGAGGAGCGTTATCTGATTGGGGAAGTTGAAATTGTGAAAGCGCCCCTGCACCTGAATGAAGAAGGGCACATCCAGTCCCGGGAAGGTGCGGCAGTGGAGGAAGAAGCCATGATCCGCAACCTGAAGGAGCTTTTTATGGAATTCTGCTCCTTTTTCCCCAGAATCGGGAAAACTATGCTGAAGCATTTTGAAGGGACTTTCAGCCTGGGTATACTAATGGATGAACTGATTGAAAGCATGCCGGTTACCTTTGATAAGAAGCAGGAGGTGCTGGAGGCCGTCGATCTGAATACCCGTTACCAGGTACTGGCAAGAATCCTGTATGAAGAAATTGAGGTTGCCAAGATCCGTACCGAGCTCACGGAGCAGGTAAAGGCGCGGATGGAGAAAAACCAGAAGGAATATATGCTCCGGGAACAGATGAATTATATCCGTGAGGAACTGGGCGAGGACAATGTGATGTCGGATGCCGAACAGTTCCAGCAGGAGCTGAATAAGCTGAAAGCCGGCAAGGAAGTAAAGGAAAAGATTCAGAAGGAAATCAACCGTTTTAAGAGCCTGGGACAGGGCAGCGCCGAATCCTCCGTGGAAAGAGGCTATCTGGAAACACTGCTGGACCTGCCCTGGGACAAAATGTCCAAGGATAACACGGATATAAAAAGGGCGGAGAAAATCCTGGAGAGGGATCATTACGGACTGGAACAGGTGAAGGAACGTATCCTGGAATTCCTGGCGGTGCGGAGCCTGACAAAGCAGGGAGACAGCCCGATTATCTGCCTGGTGGGACCGCCCGGAACCGGTAAGACATCCATTGCAAGAAGCGTGGCCGAATCCCTGAATAAAAAGTATGTGCGTATCTGCCTGGGAGGGGTGCGGGACGAAGCAGAAATCCGCGGACACCGCCGCACCTATGTGGGAGCCATGCCCGGACGCATTGTAACCGGGCTGAAGCAGGCCGGTGTGAAGAATCCGCTGATGCTGCTGGATGAAATAGATAAGGTGAGCAGCGATTATAAGGGGGATACCTCGTCGGCGCTGCTGGAGGTTCTGGACAGTGAACAGAATAATCATTTCCGGGATCATTATGTGGAAATCCCGGTGGATTTATCGGAGGTACTGTTCATAGCCACTGCCAATTCCACGGCGGAGATTCCCAGGCCGCTGCTGGATCGTATGGAAACGATCGAAGTGACCAGCTATACGGCGAACGAGAAGTTCCATATTGCAAAAGAGCATCTGATAGGCAAGCAGCTGAAAAAGAACGGCCTGGACGAGAAGAAATTAACCATCAGTGACGGGGCCCTGAAGGAAATCATACTTTCCTATACCAGTGAAGCGGGCGTGCGTGAGCTGGAGCGTAAGATCGGTGAAATATGCAGAAAAGCGGCAAGACAGCTGCTGGAACAGAAGAAAGCAAACGTTCATGTGACCGGAAGGAACCTGGAGCAGTATTTGGGCAAGCGTAAAATTGCCAGGGATAAGGTGAATGACAAGGATGATGTGGGGATTGTGCGCGGACTGGCATGGACCAGCGTGGGCGGTGTCACCATGCAGGTAGAGGTGAATATGATGCCCGGGAAGGGCGAGATCCGGCTCACCGGCCAGTTGGGCGATGTGATGAAGGAATCCGCCATGACCGGCGTGAGCTATATCCGTTCCGTGAGCAGCCGGTACCGGCTGCCGGAGAATACGTTTACCGAATACGATTTCCATATCCATATTCCGGAAGGGGCGGTGCCCAAGGATGGCCCTTCCGCCGGAATCACCATGGCGACGGCAATCCTGTCGGCGATTACCAAGGTTCCGGTAAAAGCGGATGTGGCCATGACCGGTGAAATTACCTTACGGGGCCGCGTGCTTGCCATCGGCGGCCTGAAGGAAAAGCTGCTGGCGGCCAAAACGGCGGGAATGAAGACGGTTCTGGTTCCCCGGGAAAACGAAAAGGATGTGGAAGAAATCTCCCGGGAAATCAAAAACGGGCTGGACATTATCCTTGTGGAGAGCATGGAAGAGGTGATCGGGCACGCTTTTGCCGGAGAGCCGGATACCTCCGGGGAATAAACGGGCAACGGCAAGGGGAAGTCACAGGAAGGGAACACAATGATTATAAAAAACGTAAATCTGGAAACCGTATGCGGCATAACCAGCAATATGCCTGACAACAGCCTGCCGGAAATTGCATTTGCAGGAAAGAGCAATGTGGGGAAATCTTCCCTCATTAACGGTATTATGAACAGGAAGTCCCTTGCCAGGACTTCCTCACAGCCGGGAAAAACCCAGACAATCAATTTTTACAATGTGAACGAGGCGTTTTATCTGGTGGATCTGCCCGGATATGGGTATGCGAAAGCAAACGAATCTATAAAGGCGCAGTGGGGAAAAATGATTGAACGGTATCTTAGCAGTTCCAGGCAGCTCAGGGCAGTTTTTCTCCTGATAGATATCCGGCATGAACCGTCTGCCAATGACAGGCAGATGTATCAGTGGATTTGCCATCAGGGCTACCACCCCATCATTATTGCCACGAAAATGGATAAACTGAACAGAAGCCAAATCCCGAAGGCGGTTAAAACGGTGCGGGAGGGACTGGAGACGGAAAAAGGTACGGTGATTATCCCCTTTTCCGCACAGACCAAACAGGGAAGGGAAGAAATCTATGATGTGATTGACAGCCTGCTAGCAGGAGAAGAATAAGAAGGGTGGTGTATGCTTATGCAGCAATCCGGTTCGACGAAGTATATAAAAGCAGTTTTGAATCTGTTGACGGCAGTGGTCCTGCTGCTGCTTCTTATTTTTGTGCTGCCCAAGCTGCTGGGGTTTTTCATGCCCTTTGTGGTGGGCTGGATTATCGCCATGATAGCCAATCCTCTGGTGCGCTTCTTTGAGCAGAAGATCAAAATCCGCAGGAAGGCCGGTTCGGCCATTGTCATTATTGCGGTGCTGGCTCTTGTTGTCGGCCTGGGGTATCTGGTCATCGCCAAACTTATTTCGGAGGGCGCCGGCTTTATCTCCGATCTGCCCAACATCTGGAAAGGGCTGGAAAGCGACCTGAAGCAGGTGGGGACAAACCTGACCGATTTTTATGCGCGGTTTCCCCTGGAAATACGGGAAAATGTGTCTGTTATTTCCGAGAAGCTGGTGCAGTACATCGGCGACGCCATCAACGGACTGAGCGCCCCTACGGTTACGGCTGTGGGGAATTTCGCCAAAAATATCCCGTCCATAATTATCGGCACCATCATGTGCCTGTTATCCTCCTATTTCTTTGTGGCGGAAAAGGAGAACGTGGGGAAATTCCTGAAAAAATTTCTCCCCCAGGGATTCCGGGAGAAATGGAAGGTGCTTTCCTCCAGCCTTGCGGGTGCGGTGGGCGGTTATTTCAAGGCCCAGTGCAAAATAGAAATCTGGATATATCTGATTCTGATGGTTGGCCTGTGGATTCTGAAGGTGGATTATGCACTGCTGATCGCGCTGCTCATCGCTGTTCTGGACTTTCTTCCTATTTTCGGAACAGGTGCCGTTTTGTGGCCCTGGGCTGTGATAGAGCTTTTGGCAGGAGATTACCGGATGGCCCTGAGCCTGATGATCATCTGGGGAGTGGCCCAGTTGATCCGGCAGATCATCCAGCCTAAAATCGTCGGGGATTCCATAGGGATGCCTCCTATCCCCACGTTATTCCTTTTGTTCATCGGATATAAGGTAGGAAGCGTAGTGGGAATCATTCTGGCGGTGCCTATCGGGATTGTGGTAGTGAATATGTACGAGGCGGGACTTTTTGAAACCACCATGGACAGCATACGGATCCTGATAACGGGCTTTAACCGGTTCCGTAAGCTGAACAAGGAAGATTTGGAGGACCAGAAATGAAAAAAATAGCTGTTTTTAACCTGCGGGATTTCGACGAAGCCGAATGGTTTGATCAATACAGCCGGGAGATGGGGCTTACTTTGTCCACCTGTCCCGACGCACCGGATCAGGACAATATTGCCCGGGTGACGGCAGGCTGTGAATGCGCGGATATCATTACCTCCCGGATTACCAGGGAACTGATGGAGGCGTTTGCCAAAAACGGAATCCGGTATTTGACAACGCGGACCATCGGTTATGATCATATCGATCTGGATGCGGCGAAGGAATTCGGAATCCATGTGGGAAATGCGCCTTATGGGCCGGATGGGGTGGCGGATTATACGGTGATGCTGCTATTGATGAGCCTGCGTAAAATGAAGCGTATTCTGGAAAGAACAGCCATACAGGACTATACCCTGCAGGGGCTTCAGGGAAGGGAGCTGAAATGTCTGACGGTAGGGGTTATCGGTACCGGCCGCATCGGACAGACCGTCATCCGCAGCCTGAGCGGTTTTGGCTGCCGGATTCTGGCTTATGACTTATATGAGAAGGAAGAAGTGAAGGAATATGCTTCTTATGTGTCTCTGGAGGAGCTGTGGAAGGAGGCGGATATCATCACCCTGCACACCCCTCTGACAGACGGCAGCTATCATCTGATTAACAAAGAAACCCTGTCCGCCATGAAGGACGGCGTGGTCATTGTGAATACCGCCAGAGGCGGACTGATTGATTCGGAAGCGCTGATTTCCGGGATAGAAAGCGGCAAAGTGGGAGCGGCGGCGCTGGATGTGGTGGAAAAGGAATTCGGCCTGTATTATTATGACCGGAAATCGGATGTGCTTGATAACAGGGAACTGGCTGTTTTACGGGGATTCCCGAATGTTACGGTATCCCATCATATGGCTTTTTATACGGATAATTATACCAGGACAGTGGTGCAGGATTCCCTGCACAGCTGCAAGCTGTTTATGGAAGGGAAAAAGAATCCCTGGGAGGTCTGCTGATTGCGTAATTTTAAAATAGTACTTCAATATGAAGGAACCAGATACAAAGGCTGGCAGAAGCAAGGTAAGGCAGATGCGGATCCGCTGTCTGGTGCTGCGGCCGAGAATACCATACAGGGAAAGCTGGAGCGCCTGCTTACCCGGATTGCCGGAAAACCTGTGGAAGTCCAGGGATCCGGCAGGACGGATGCCGGCGTCCATGCCTATGGACAGGTAGCCAATTTCCATATGGATACGGAGGAAACGCCGCAGGGGCTGATGGATAAAATAAACAGCTATCTTCCCGAGGATATCGGGGTGATTGCCATAGAAGAGGTGCCCGAGCGGTTCCACAGCCGGCTCCATGCAAAAGGCAAAACCTACCGGTACAGGGTGTTAAACAGCCCGGTGCCACATATATTTGATAGAAGGTATGTCTTTCAGGCGGCGGAAAAGCTTGATGTGGAGGCCATGCGCGAGGCGGCGGCCCTTCTGACGGGAACGCATGATTACAAAGCGTTTACCTCCTCCAAAAAAGGAAAAAAATCCACCGTGCGCACGATAGAGTCCATACAGATTGACCGCGTTTCGGAGGAAATCATTTTTATCTTCACCGGTGACGGTTTTCTGTACCACATGGTGCGTATCCTTATGGGAACACTGCTGGAGGTGGGGGCAGGAAACAGAAAGCCGGAAGATATCACAGCAATCCTGGAAAGCGGTTCCAGGGAATGTGCCGGGCCGCTGGTGCCCGCCTGCGGGCTGGCCCTGATGGAAGTGCGTTATTAGCGGCAGAAAGGAAGCAATGTGCGGGAACCGGAATACATTACCATGCAGATAAAAGAGCCGGAACAGCAAAAGAAAATCCGCAGGGCCGTGTTTTTGGTTTACCTTGCTATTACCATTAAGCTTATCATTTTCAAGTATCCCTGGGAGCATCTGAGGGAAATTATGGACACCTGGGAAAAAGGGGTGATTCTGGAAGGGCTGGAGACCGCCAATTTTACCCTTTTTAAGACGGTGCGTATGTATATCCGTTACTACGACAGGCTGAACAGCTTTGAGAACCTGTTTGGAAATGTGGGGATCTTCGTGCCCTTCGGGATCCTGCTGCCATGGTCGGATCCGATATACCGTTCCTGGTGGAGGGTACTGTGCAATGCCTTTTTATTTGTGACAGGAATTGAAGTATTTCAGCTTTTTTCCGCCTTCGGCGCTTTCGATGTGGATGATATCCTGCTGAACTGCTTCGGCGCCATGCTGGGTTATCTGACATTTTGGCTGCTGGAACGCAGACGGGCCGCGGTACGGACACGTCCGGGACAGGGGAAAAGGGAGGAATCCCTTGACAGAGGCAGGGGCGGAGAGTAAGTTAAAAGTAATCGGAAGGGGGTCGTGTGTTATGAAAAATTTTGTACAGGAACGGAAGCTTACTTTTATGGGACATAAGGATGGCCTGCAGAGCATGACATCCGTCGTTTTTAGCGCACTTTTCTGTATCCTGAGCGGTATCGTACTGTTTGTCTGGCCGGATATGTCGGCCCGTATTGTGTGTATGGTGCTGGGGGCGATTCTGGTGCTGATGGGGGTCATTTATCTGGTCAGCTTTTTTTCAGCGCCTCCGGGTACCTTTATGAAGCAGATCCATCTGGCTCTTACCATTGTGTTTGTGGTTATCGGTGTCTGGATTCTGCTGAAGCCGGATTTTGTTATCAGCCTGATTCCGGTGATTGTGGGGATCATCCTCATCCTTCACGGGCTTTATGATCTGCAGCAGGCGGTATATCTGGGACGGTCGAAATACAGATTCTGGTGGCTTGCGCTTGTGTTTGCCGGACTGACAATCGCGCTGGGCGGCGTTCTTTTATGGAATCCTTTTGAAGCCATGAGCGTGGCTATTAAGGTGATCGGCATTTTCCTTGTATTTGACGGCTTGTCCGATCTGTGGATTTTTTCCATGGCGCGCAGGATCACCAGACAGATACGGGAGGCAGTGGCGGAGAGCATGGAGGAAAGTCTGCGGAGCGAAGAGGATATCATCGACTGATAAGGCATGGCGGGGCCGTTGCCCGCGGGAATGATGGAAGAGGGAGAATCAATATGGGGGATTATGAACTGCGAAATGAGGATATAGCTGTCCGCATTGCCTCTCTGGGGGCGGAATTGAAGTCGCTGAAGGATGTCCGCAGCGGCAGGGAATACATGTGGGACCCAGATCCGGCCTACTGGAAACGGGTATCTCCGGTGCTGTTTCCGCTGGTGGGTAATTACAGGAATAAGCAGGCGGTCTATGAAGGGAAGGCGTATCCGCTGTCCCAGCATGGGTTCGCAAGGGACAGGGAATTTATGTTGGTATCGGAAACGCCGGAAGAGATCTGGCTGGCACTGGACGCCGATGACAGGACAAAGGAATGCTATCCCTTTGCTTTCCGGCTTGAGCTGGGATACCGATTATCGGGCAGAGCGGTGGAAGTGCTCTGGAGGGTAATCAATACGGGAAACGAAACCATGTATTTTTCCATAGGGGGACATCCGGCTTTTGCCTGCCCTCTGAATGAGGAAGGAAATAAAGAGGGCTACAGCTTCTGGTTTGATTCCGGGGAACCGCTGGAAACCAGGATTATCGGGCCGGACGGGCTGGCAACGGACGATCACGAGGCCTATTTCCTGGAGGAGGGCAGACTTCCGATAACGGAATCCCTCTTTGACCAGGATGCCCTTGTGGTGGAGGGCGGACAGGCCCATGAGGTAAAGCTGCTGGATCCGGAGGGAACCGCCTTTGTGACGGTGCAGTTTGACGCGCCGCTCTTCGGACTCTGGTCCCCTCCGGGGAAAAACGCCCCCTTTATCTGCATCGAGCCCTGGTACGGCAGATGCGATCATAAGGATTTCCGGGGAACGCTTGCGGAACGGGAATGGGGCAATATACTGGAAGAAGGCGGCGTATTTAACGCGTCCTACCGTATTATTGCGGAGGGATAAAGATACAAAAAAGAGAAAATAGCGGAACCGTTCAGACGGCCCTTTGTGCCCTGCGGCATCCCCCTCCCTGCTTTTCCCTGGGGGCGGCGCTGCAAGGTTCCTTACAGGGGCCGCTCTCGCTCGGCCAAAAACGCA
>URMK01000059.1 GCA_900548905.1 uncultured Lachnospiraceae bacterium
AGCATCTGGGGAACCGCATACTGCACAGGGCGTGGTACAGGATACCCAAACGCGGGAAAGAACCTTATTAACCGCTGTCCGTCGTTTTTTATGACCTTTGCAGTAAATATACAGACCGGCTTAACGGTCCTGCAGAATAACGAGTTCATACTCCCGGCTTCCCACGCCGATTTCAGCCGCTGCTTCTACCGTATGGACGCCGTTTCTGGATTCGATCCGTTCGATCAGATCCTTCTTTCCCGGATCCCCGGAGGCATATACAAGATCCAGACATGCCTGGTCAAGCGCCACCGGATCCAGGGAAGAGAGGATGCCGATATCGGCCATTTTAGGATCCTCCGCCACGGCACAGCAGTCACAATCCACAGACATATTGCACATTACATTAATAAAAGCCATTCTGCCTTTTTTATCCTCCATCACAGATTTTGCCGCATCGGCCATGGATTCCAGAAAAGCATCATGATCCGCTGTCCACATTTCCTCCGGCTTACCCGCTCCATGGATATGCGCCTTGCCATGTGAGGAGGCGATTCCGATGGAAATGTTTTTCAGCGCTCCGCCGAAACCTCCCATAGGATGTCCCTTGAAATGGGAAAGTACGAGAACGGAGTCGTAATTTTGGAAATGTGCGCCCACATAATTAACAGCAAGCCGTTTTCCGCCTGAAACCGCAAGCTCTGTTTCCCCTTCCTCATCCATGATATCCACCTGGAAAAGGCGCGTCCATCCATGGGCGGCCATGGTTTCCCAATGTTCCTTTGTCGTATTGCGTTTCCCTTCATAAGCGGTATTGCACTCCGCAACAATCCCGTCTACCCGCCGTATTACCGGCTCCATAAATTCTGGCCGTATGAAATTCTGGTTCCCCATTTCCCCGGAATGTACCTTTACAGCCACTTTCCCGGGAAGTTCCAGACCCAAGGCCTCATACATAGCTGTCATAGCCTCCGGCGTTACCTGTTTCGTAAAATAAACCTTTGCTTTTTCCATAATATAACCTTCCTTCCGGATTTCGCCGGGCTGCTTGTGCTGATGGCCGGCTCTTCCGTCTTCGCCACATTGCGGTGTCTGTAAAAGCATACCCCCTGGAGTTCACTTTAAGTCAAGAAAAATTTTCTGTTAGTATTTTAAGTGCCCGTCTGAATAACTTAAAAAACTCTGTTTCCGGGTAGAATAATATTGCTGTTTATTTGAAAAAATGAATGGGGCGATAGTAAAGTAAAAAAGGATTAAGAATCAGGAAATGGAGACGAGATTATGGATATAAATGGTATTTCACGGGATCTGCTGCAGCAGTATGAAGAATATCTGACAGAAAATGAGAAAGCAGGGGCAACTATCGAAAAATACAGGATGGTGATGAATGAGTTTGCCTTGTTTCTTCAGGAACGAAGCCTTACAAAGCATGAAATCCTTTCCTTTCGGGAATTGCTCCGGGACAGACACAAACCGCAGACGGTTAACGTCAAGCTTGCGGCTGTGAATTCGTTTCTGGATTTTGCGGGAAGAACAGAGCTGAAGGTACGTTTTCTGAAAATACAGCGCAGGGCATTCGTAGAGGAATCCAGAGAACTTACGGATAAGGATTACCGGAATTTGCTGGAAGAAGCCAGGAAGCAGAAAAATGACAGACTTTACCATATTATTATTACTTTGAGCGGAACAGGCATCCGTATCAGTGAGCTTCAGTATATTACAGTAGAAGCGGTAAAGTGCGGCAGGGCAGAAATCAATATGAAAGGGAAACATCGTTTGATCCTACTGCCGCAGTGTCTGAAAAGCAGGCTGCTTTCATATATAAAGTCAAACGATATTAAAAAGGGCGCTATCTTCCGGACCCGTACGGGAGCTGCGATGGACAGGAGCAATATCTGGCATGAACTGAAAAAACTCTGTCAGTTCAGCACAGTAAATCCGGATAAAGTTTTTCCTCATAATTTCAGGCATTTATTTGCCAGATGTTATTATGGAGTGGAAAAAAATCTGGCGCATCTTGCAGATATTCTGGGACATTCTTCCGTAGAAACTACCCGGACTTATGTGGCTGTCAGTGCAAAAGTGCATGAAAAAACATTGTGCAGGATGAATCTGGTTATATAACCGCGTATGCAGCCGAAAACAGGCGGCAATAAAAAACCACAGAATTATTGTTCTGTGGTAAAAATAAAAAGTAATCTCTGTCAATAAATGTATTATATTAAATTTTGTCATGCTTTTCAACAAACATTTTATCGTATTCTAACATACCGTTACATAATTTACAGTTACATAAAAAAAAATCCAGCACAACAAAGGCCTGCAGATAAAATTCACTGCAGACATTTGTTGTGTTGCTTTTTTTTATACTTTAAATCGATATATTGCTGCAGGCATTAGCAGGTGGTACTTTAGCCGGATATTTTGACGTGAGAATACCACGGAACAATAATTCTGTAGTAGAATCGGCGAAGTATGTAAGCTTCAGCTGCAGATTACGGACAGATGGAACGGTAAGGGAGAAAAAAATGGACGACAGGCTATCGGAAAATAAGGATGCGGACGAAAAAGAAAACGGTCAGTATCAAAGGAACACATCGTTTTTATTATCCTCGGGAAGAATGATTCTGTGTTTCTTGTCCTATAAGGACAGGATTGCCAAGGGATATGTAAAAACTATTTTTTATGATCAGGTTTTTTATTTCTGCGGCCTGGATCATATGCTGCTCCTGATGGATGATATCATGGATAAGGTAAACCGCCCGCAGAGAACCAGCAATTACCGTAATATAAACGGGCAGAGATTCCGGGTACAGTCCGATATATTCCGGAAATCGGAGGAAACGGAAAAAGTAAGTGTATTTGAGGATGCTGTGGAGATTAAACAGGAACGGATGAAGAAAGTCGTTACAGTGGAAGTCTGCTGCCGGAGAAATGCCAGTATACAGGGGCGGCTGAAGCTGTCGTCAGGAGATATCTGCTTTCGCAGCGGGATGGAGATAATACGGCTGCTTCATGAATATCTGGGGAGAGAGAGTTAATAAATATGGCTGATATTTTGGAAACGCTGCGGATGGAAAAGAAATATCTGCTGAATCTCAGTGAGAGGTATGCCATGGATCAGAAATTATCCCGGGTGCTTAGAGAGGATTCTCATAATGGGACAGACGGTTATGTTGTAAGGTCCCTGTATTTTGATACCATAGATGACAGCGATTTCCGGGATAAAGAGGATGGATTTGAGATGAGGCGCAAGCTGCGTCTGAGAATTTATGATGTTAATGCAGATACCGCCAAACTGGAACTGAAGGAAAAACAGGGGGAAATGCAGCGGAAACGTTCGCTGCTATTATCCCGATGTGAGGCACAATATCTGTGCGGCGGTGATTATACCCCTCTATTACTGAAAAATTCAGATTTTTCGCTGGAATTATACGGCCGCATGATGCAGTTTGTTTACCGGCCGAAATGTATAGTGGAATATGACAGAAAAGCGTTCTCTATAGAGGAAAACAGTACAAGGATAACGCTTGACAGCAATTTACGTGCCACGGAATCGGATTTGGATCTCTTCCGGGAAAGGCTTAATCTGAATCAGGCGGGAGTGTTGCAATCCTGCACCCTGGAGGTGAAATACGCACATTTCCTGCTCAGTTATATAAAGGATTTGGTTTCATCGACAGGCAGGACGCAGACTTCAATGAGCAAATACTGTGCCGCAAGGGATAACAGTATGGGGTAAACGGAATAGCAGCAGGAGGAAATATGAAAGAAGAATTGATGAATTATCTGGTAACCAATACAGGGGCACTTACGCTGGAGGATATCTTACTGAATTTTCTGGTAGCGGGAGTAATCAGTGCGGTTATTTATCTGTCCTATCTGATATCACACAGCGGGGCAGCCTACAGTGCGCGGTTTAATGTGTCTTTGGTCATGCTGACTTTAGTGACGACGCTTGTAATGAATGTTATCGGTAATAATATTGCATTATCCCTCGGTATGGTGGGGGCGCTTTCTATCGTACGTTTCAGAACTGCCATTAAAGATCCCAGGGATACGGCCTATATATTCTGGGGTATCGCCGTGGGGATTTGCTGCGGGGTATCGGAATATGTGATTGCCGGGGCAGGAACGGCGGTGATTTTTGCATGGATGCTTATTTTCGGGTTCGTCCGGAGCAATGAACGTTATCTGATTATTCTTCGGGGGAATACAACCGGCGGTGACAATGTGGAGCGTCTGATGGATGATAAGTTCGGAGGGAAAGCACGGATGCGTGTCCGTAATACATCCGGTGACAATACGGAATACATATACGAGATTTCGGAAAAACAGCTTGTAAAGGCCCAAAAAAGCGGGGATGTAACAGCATTTTTTCAGGATAATTCAAAATTGGATACCGTAAACATTGTATGTCAGAATGATGAAATTAACCGATGATATGGGGGACACCTATGAAGCATCTGCGTTTGGTTTGTGCATCGGTGATTCTTCTGATGCTCGTGGTCTGTATGGGGGCCGGTTTCAGATATGGGAAAAGGCATATTACAGAAAATAAAAATTACTATGCACAGCTGTCTCCGGCACCGGCAGAGTCGGATCCGCTTGCATATATCAATGAAGAGTTCATTGCGGAGCAGGGCTTCACAAGTCATCTGCCTATCGTAATTCTTGATACAGGAGGGACGGAACCGCCTGTGAACACCTACTATCTTGCCAGTGAATCACGTTATGCGGATATTCCGGATATGGACCCGTATGTAAACGGGACCTTTATTCTTCTGGATAATCAGGAGGGAAAGAATTCCCTGTCGGATGAACCGGTAATCAGCAGCAGCATGCGGATAAAAAGAAGGGGGAACTCCTCCATGTTTTTTGAAAAGGCACAGTGGATGATTAAGCTGACAACAGCCTCGGGCCAGGATAATGAACAGGATCTGCTGGGGATGGGAGAAGAACAGGAATGGATATTGAACGGTTCTATGTTTGACAAAAGCATGATCCGGAATTATCTGGCGAACCGTATTGCTTCCGAGTTTATGCCATTTACCTCCGACAGCCGTTTCTGCGAAGTGCTGTTCAAAAACGGTTCTGTTTATGAGTACCAGGGGGTATATCTGCTGATGGAAAGTATTAAGCAGGGGAAGGATCGCGTGAATATTGCGGAATACAAGGAAACGGATACGTTTAACAGCTATCTGGTGCGCAGGGACCGCCTGGATGATGGCGCAAATACGCTGGAAACCTATGGAAGACTGCAGGGCTTTTGCAAGGAATACATGTCTTTGCTGTATCCCTCCAAGGCACGGGTGACCCGCGAAATGACAGCGTATGTGCAGAAGGATATCAACGAAATTGAAAAAATCCTGTATTCCGAAGAACCCGATATCTTTTACACGTATCCTGAAGTAATTGATGTGGACTCTTTCGTGGATTACTTTCTGGTAAATGAATTTTTCGGAAGCTATGATGCAGGGAACCATTCCACGTATTTTTATAAGGATGTGGGCGGAAAACTGACCATGGGTCCGGTATGGGATTTTGATATGTCAATGGATAATTATATCTATGAACCCCTTTCGACCGGAGACCTTGCATTTCAGACAAAGCCATGGTTTGACCGGTTGTGTAAGGATGATACCTTTCTTGATAAGCTGGAAAAGCGGTATATACAACTTCGGCGAACGTCCTTGAGTGAACAGCATATTAATGCAGTAATAGATGAAACTATTGCATATCTTGGGGGTGCAAGAATACGGGAATGGAACCGGTGGGGACATTGGTACACAACGGAAAACCGCTATAGCCTGCAGAATTATACGCAGGAGGACGGAACGATCCTGTATCGGAATGCAACGTATTATTATGATGAGATTTATCGTATAAAAGCAGCTTTACAGGAGCATGGAACAAAAATACCGGGACAGATAGAGTATTTACGTCAAAGTGCGGTTTTTCATTCGGGAAGTCTGTCCAACTGGATGAAGTGGCTGTTGCTGCTGTCGGGGGCGGTATTTATGCTGCCGGCTGTTTATGTGGGCTACAGAAAATAGGGCATTCCGATAAAAATAAGCGGATGGAAAGGAAACAGAACTTATGGACGGATGTTATCTTAAGGCCTTGGAACGCATGGTGCCGGAAGCAATTCAGGTACCGGGATACTTTTTGGAAGTTTTGAATACGCCGTTTTGGATTACTTTTTTCCGTGTAACAATCATTATATCGATTACGGCAGTCCTGTCCGGCGGCATTTATCTGTCAGTACATTCCCGGAGTTCGGAAGAAAATGACAATAACACAGATACCGCCGGAAAAGAGGGGGAATAGAAAATGCTTTTTTCCAGTACGGTATTTCTGTTTTTCTTTTTTCCTGTTGTATTTTGTGTATATTATCTGCTATCTTTTTCCCGCCCTGTGCAAAATCTCTGGCTGTTTGTGGGAAGTATTTTGTTTTATGCATGGGGAGAACCGTTTTATGTGCTGCTGATGCTGGCCTCAATTTTGATTAATTGGGCGGCTGGCCTCGCGGTTGACCGCTTTCGGGAGAATAAAAGGGTTAAAAAGATAATTTTGGTATTGCTCTGTGTGATTGATCTCGGAGCGTTGTTTGTCTTTAAATATACGGGCTTTTTCATTGAAAACGTAAACCATATTACGAAGACGGAAATGCTGCCGGCGGTGGAACTGGCTCTTCCTATCGGAATTTCATTTTATACATTTCAGGCTCTGAGCTATGTGATAGATGTCTGCAGGGGAGATACCCGGGTTGAAAAAAACCCTTTTTATGTGGGGCTGTACATCTCCTTTTTTCCTCAGCTCATTGCAGGGCCTATTGTAAGATACAATTCCATTGCGGCCCAAATCCGGGACAGGCAGGTTAATTTCAGAAAGATTTCCGTTGGCGTATGCCGGTTTATTACCGGGCTGGGCAAAAAGATTCTGCTGGCCAACAGCTTTGCCGTTCTGGCGGATCAGATATTTAACTGGTCGGAACAAGGCGTGGAAAACTTTTCGGTACCGGTGGTTATGGCGTGGCTGGGGGCCATTGCCTATACGCTTCAGATATATTTTGATTTTTCAGGGTATTCGGATATGGCTATCGGCCTTGGGCTGCTGTTTGGGTTTCAGTTTGAAGAAAACTTTAATTATCCCTATTCAGCAGTTTCTATGGTTGATTTCTGGCGGAGATGGCATATCAGCCTTACGAGCTGGTTCCGTGAATATGTATACATACCTCTGGGAGGAAGCCGTGTGGAAAACAAAGACAGGATGATACGGAATTTGTTCCTTGTGTGGCTGCTTACCGGAATATGGCATGGAGCGGAATGGACATTTCTATTTTGGGGATTATGGCATTTTGTATTCCAGCTGGCGGAACGTTTTTTCGGTTATGCCAAAAACAACAGGCATAAGGGATGGATGCGTCTGTATACCCTGATGGTGGTTATACTGGGATGGGTCCTGTTCCGGGCGAGGGATCTTTACCAGGCAGGTGTTTATTTTTCCAACCTTTTTGGTATGAATAATAACGGGTTCTGTAATGGGATGACCCTGTTTCTTCTGCGGGAATATGCTTTTTTCCTGGTTATGGGAATTTTATTATGTCTGCCGCTGGCACGCTGCATCAACAACGCCCTTGCGGCGGGGAAAGCAGGTATCTGGGGAAAGGGGATGAATGCAGTTTATCCGGTGATAATGATGGGGCTTTTCCTTTTGTGTGTTGTGTATCTGGTACGGGGAGGATACAATCCTTTTATTTATTTTAATTTCTGAAAGGAAAGAAGATGCGGTGAGAGAATTTTTTAGAAAGAAATATATTGCAGGTACCGTATTTATAATCTCCTTACTGGCATTTTCCTTTGTCAATGCCATATGCGGTACGAAGATGCTGCAATCACTCGGAAAGGAACTGCTGCAGGCCGGCAGCGCCGAAGATATAAGAGCATGGACGGAACGTGTGGAAGCGGAGGTAAGCGAAGAAATACTGGGAAGAATGATGTTTATTGAAACCTATGGGTATATGCAGAAGCTTATGGGGAAACGGGAATTCAATAATTTTGCATTTATTAAAGGAAACGATGGGATGCTCTATTACGGTTCGCTTTTTCAAAGCGCCACCGATGATCTGGAGATTTACGCAAAGAGGGTAAATCGGCTGAATGAGTATGTGGAAAGCCGCGGTGCCAAACTGATTGTGGTACTTCCGCCTTCGAAAATCCTGAACGGTATTGCCGATGTGGATTTATCATGGCCGCTTAACAATCCAAACTACAGAATAGATAAATTAATGTCTCTTTTACAGCAAAATGGAGTAACGGCTATGGATTTACGGATTGACTTGGCAGCTTCAGGGCTTTCTCTTGAGGAAATGTTTCTGAAAACAGATCATCACTGGACATCCAGAGCAGGGTTTGCTGCAGCACAGGGGCTTGTGGAACTTGTGAGGGAGCGTTTTCAGGATGACTGGGATCCGGACGGTTTCTATTGCAATCCGGATCATTATAACAGCATCACCTACGAACAGTGTATGTTGGGCTCCACAGGCCGTAATACAGGTGCGGTATACAGCGGTCTGGATGACTATACGCTGCTGTGGCCTTCCTTTGAAACCGAATTTACATGGGAAGATTATGAACATAAGGATACTTATCATGGTGATTTTACCCATTCGCTGCTGGATCTTTCTTGCCTGCAAACAGACAGCTTATATGAGAACAGTGTAAACCGTGTCTATCTTAATGAAATCGTGGATAAGGATCGGATTGTTAACCACCTTAACTCCGGCGGCCCCAGGATAAAGGCACTGAGGGATTCCTATTTTTCACCTATGGCATGTTTTCTTGCACCTATGTGCAGCGAAATCGATATGATGTGGGGCAGAGGAGGAGATTCGCCGGAAGAGTATGAGGAATTTATTAAAACAGGGGACTATGATTATTTTATTTTGGAAATCTACCCGTATAACCTTGATAATAAATCATTCCAGTTCTTTATTGATACAGAATGAGGAAGGAGATATCTGTGATTCGAAACCGAATTTTAGCGCTGCTGGGATGGGGGATTTTTATCGGCCTTCTTCTGGCGTGGGTATTGTCCGTCAGTGTATCACAGAAAGCGGCTGATGGGGAAATTGTTGTAATTTGTATGCAGACCGCAGAGGACGCGGATGCCGCCCTTGTGTACAATAACAGGGAGGCAATATTGATTGATACCGGAGAAGCGCAGGATGCGGAACATATTCTTGCGGTTATGAAAAACCGGGGAATTGACAAAATTGATTATATGATAGTAAGCCATCCCGATAAGGATCATATCGGCGGAGCCGGGCGTATTTTAGAGAAGATTCCTGTGGGAAGGGTTATTGCGCCTTATTATACAGAGGACAATAACGAGTTATCCGCACTGAAGGCCTGGTTGGAGGACAATAAGATCCCGATATTATATCCGACAAAAACACGGCGTCTGAATGCGGGAGGAATCGGATTTATTGTGTATCCTCCATTGGAAAAGCATTATAATGACGTCAATAATTATTCCCTTTCCGTGTTAATACAGCATGGAAGCGTAAATATGCTTTTCACGGGAGATGCCATGCGTAAAAGGAGTGAGGAACTGCTATACACAGACTGGCCTCAGATAGCCTTGTATAAGGTGCCTCATCACGGACGGGCAAATGCTTTATCAGGTACTTTGTTCCGGGTGCTGCAGCCCGCTTATGCGGTGGTTACGTCCCGGACGGCGGATGCTGCGGTAATTGAGGCTTCCCGACAGACCGGGACAGAGATTTTATATACGGCCGGAGGTGATTTGACTTTTATCAGCGATGGCGGCAGTTTGAAAAGGGAGGAGTAGCAGCACGGATGGAAAAAGAAAAGCAAACATTGGGAAAAGAGGTATCATCCCTGAAAAACCGGTTATGGTTTCTCTTAAATATTCTGTTTACCTGTATTTATCTGCTGTGGCGTTTGTTTTTTACGATCCCTTTTGAATTCGGGGTGGTATCTGTAGTTGCCGGTCTTTCCCTTTTCCTTGTAGAATTTCTGGGAATGCTGGAAGCGCTGATTCATTATTATAATATGTATCATGTGGAGGCACATCCTCTGCCGGAAATTCCTGTCCGTGAATATCCGGAGGTGGATGTATTTATCGCCACCTATAATGAGTCCGGTGAACTTTTGTACAAGACGGTAAACGGCTGCCTGCACATGGACTACCCGGATAAGTCAAAGGTCCATATTTATCTTTGTGATGACGGACGGCGGCCACGGATACGTGAACTTGCGGAACAAATGGGGGTGGGGTATCTCGACAGGGAGAAACACACCGATGCCAAGGCGGGAAATCTGAACAATGCCCTTAAGCAGACCAGGTCCCCTTATATCGTTACCTTTGATGCGGACATGATTCCTCATCGGGGATTCCTTATGCGCACGATTCCCTATTTTATTGCGCAGGAACTGGAAAATAAGGGAAAGGATGAGAAAGACAGGAAGCACATAGGCTTCATTCAGACACCCCAGGCTTTTTACAATCCGGATTTGTTCCAGTTCAATTTATACAGTGAGGGAAGAATCCCTAATGAACAGGATTATTTTTACCGGGATATACAGGTTTCCCGGAACCGTTCCAACAGTGTGATATATGGCGGATCCAATACGGTGCTCTCCCGCAGGGCTTTGGAGGATATCGGAGGCTTTTTTACCGGCACGGTTACGGAGGACTATGCGACAGGCATACGGATTCAGGAACAGGGCTACCTTTGTTATGCCACGGATGAAGTATTGGCATCCGGGCTTTCCCCCACAGATTTAAAGAGCCTTATCAATCAGAGGATCCGCTGGGCACGGGGAGTTATCGCAACCAACCGCAAAGTACATGTATTCCTGTCAAAAAAGCTTACCTTTTCCCAGAAGATGAACTATTGGGCTTCCGAATGGTATTGGTATGCGCCGTTGAAGCGACTCATATATTTCATGAGCCCGATTTTATATGCAACCTTCGGTTATATGGTCATTAAATGTACGTTATGGCAGATTCTCCTTTTCTGGCTTCCCATGTATATATCAAGTAATATATCCCTGCGTATGCTCAGCCGGAATATACGGACAACCAAATGGACGAGTGTGTATGAAACGGTATTGTTTCCTTACCTTCTTGTACCGGTCATTCTGGAAACCTTCGGCGTTACTATGAAGCAGTTCAAGGTTACGCAGAAGGGGGCGGCGGAAAATGAGAGGGGAAAAAACCTTCTGTATCTGATTCCCTTTCTCCTTCTTATTGTACTTTCACTGGCAGGTATTCTTAACTGTTTACATATTATATTTGAAAGCAACGATATGGGGCCTGTCGTCGTCCTGTTCTGGCTCATTGTTAATCTATTCACCCTGGTGATGGCTATGTTTTTTATATTGGGCAGGAATTATGTGAGACAGTCGGAACGGGCCCTTATAGAAGCAGACTGCCGGCTTGAGACGGATGGCTCTCAGTATGACTGCAGGACAGTGGATATATCGGAAACAGGCGTTGCGCTACTTTTTCAGGAACCGGTGAATCTGGATGATGAAGAAGAGGTGACGCTGCACCTGTCGGATGAAACATACAAGGCCTGTGTAAAAGCCCGTACCGTTCATGTAGATAACAGAAAAAATGAATGGAAATATGCATTCCGCATTACTGACTACTGCGGAACCTATGAATCATATCTTCAGCTTGTATATGATCGTGTGCCCACACTGCCACAGAATCTAAGGCCATCCAGCGGCAGCTTTGACGATCTCAGAATCAATGTGGCAAAAAGGGCGGCAAGACCTTTTTATGAGAACAGGAAACTGCCCCGTATTTATATGAAGGCAAAGGTTAAGGATTCAAAAGGCCATGTGCAGCACATTATGGACTTTAATTACAAATACTGCTCGTTAGCGAGTGTCGATCATCCGGAAGAGAAGCTGATACTGGTGGTTGATGAGGAAACTAAAATAATGCTGCATTGTGAACGGCAGAAGATGCTGTCAGAGGAACGGCTTCTGTATAAGGTATCAAATTACCGGGAGCTGTATAAGAATCCGCAGAAAAGGCGGCGGCTGGAACAGTGGGCGAAGGAAGAATGGCTGCATGGGAAGCAGGAGGAAGAACAGGAACAGCAGAAGAAAAATGAAAAAAAAGATGCAAGGAAAACAGAGAAAGAGTTTAACGAAATGGATCATATATGAGGTTGAGTTATGAAAAGACACTGGAAAGTATGTAGAGCGGCAGCTGTGGGTTTTCTGGTTTGTGCAATGCTTCCCGGAATATGGTTATGGTATCAGAGGAAAGCGGGGATGGCGTTTGCCAGGCAGCTGGGGGCCGGGATCAATATCGGGAATTCTCTGGATGTCTATAAGCTGAAGATGAGAAATCCTTCCGCTGCGGTGGAGGAGTATGAGGTATATTGGGGAAATCCGCCCATTGACGGGAAATTGTTTGTGGAGATCCACAGCGCCGGATTTGACACGGTGCGCATTCCGGTAAGCTGGGGGGAGCATATGGATGCCAGCGGCAACGTGGAAAAGGAATGGATGGAGCGGGTTACGGAAGTAGTGGATGCAGCTTTAGATGCGGGGTTGTTTGTAATTCTGGATACCCACCATGAAAAATGGCTGGTTCCTGTAAAAGAAAGTGAAAAGAAGGTTATGGATATTCTGTGCACGTTATGGAGACAGATTGCGGAAAATTTTGCTGACAGGGGAGAAAAACTACTGTTTGAAGCAATGAATGAACCCCGGGTGGAGGGCGGGGAGGAATGGACATCAGGCACTACGGAATACAGGGAAGTTGTAAACCGGCTGAATAAAGCATTTGTGGATACCGTGCGCGATTGCGGAGGGTATAACCGGAAACGATGGCTTTTGCTGCCGGCTTACGGAAGCACACGGAGAGAGACCGCCTTAAAGGAGATGAAGCTGCCCTGGGATTTCAGACTGATTGTGTCGGTACATGCATATATCCCCTATGAATTTACGCTTGGTGAGACACAATACGATTCCTGGGATGCTGCACAAGAGGAGGATACGAAAGAAATTGACGGGATGATGGAGCGTCTGGATCAACTGTTTCTCAGAAAAGGGATCCCGGTGGTTATTACTGAATTTGGCTGTGATTACAAGGAAAACCCGGAGGATATACTGGCATGGGCAGAGTACTATACCGGCTTTGCAAAGAAAAAGGGAATCCCGTATATCTGGTGGGATAATGGAGCGGAAAGCAGTCTGCTTGACAGGGAGGATTATACATGGATCCGGCCGGAACTGGCCGGAATCCTGATAAAAAATTCGGTAAACGGGAAATAGCCTGCTATAAATTGCAATACAGACTGCAAAGGTTATGGGTTGCACTGGGAACCTTTATGGTGCGGCTGAACCGGCCTATAGTA
Organism: uncultured Lachnospiraceae bacterium; assembly: GCA_900548905.1. Classification (GTDB taxonomy): domain Bacteria; phylum Bacillota; class Clostridia; order Lachnospirales; family Lachnospiraceae; genus Eisenbergiella. Next base: position 13,391 of record URMK01000059.1, read on the forward strand.
ATTCTCCTGACGGCAGCTGCGGCGGCAGGAATAGCTGTTCAATTTAAGAATACACACCCAAAGTAGGCAGTATCACTTCCGTCCGGTATTGGGCCGGGTTAATGCCCACGTATTTTTTAAAGACCTTCCGGAAATGTTCATAGTCGTTATATCCTACCATGACGGCAACCTCATAGGCTTTCATATCGCTGGAAGAAACCATCAGCTCCTTGGCCTTCCGGATACGGCAGAGCGTGATGTATTCCGAAATGCTGGAGCCGGTATGCTTTTTGAACAGGGCACTCAGATAATTCGGAGTTAAATAGAGCTGATCGGCAAGGGTGGCAACGGATATCTTTTCCCGGTAATGTTCTTCGAGGTATTGGCATGCAAGAAAAATCATGGGCGGATATTTGGCCGATTCACAATCGGAAAGGCGGGAAATAATTTTCGAGCACAGACGGTTCAGCATGTCCTCCAGCCGCAAAAGGCTTTCTTCCTGTTGGATTATGCCTTCCGTCAGTTCCAGTTCCAAAAGAAGAGGGGAAAGACCGGTTTTCAGGGAAGAGAGAAGGTTGTCAATTTCTTTCAGCAGAGCCCGCAGTTCCCTGCGAAGACGATACATGGAAAATTTCTGTGCGACAGCGTACGCCAGCCACTGATGAAGCAGCTGACTGCATTCCGTTAAGGATAAAGAACGGAGGGCACTGATAAAGGTGTCATAGGAAATTCCGCTGGAAGGGGATTCTCTGGTATCCATTGGTTCTCCGCATTGGTAACAGTGACTCCGAAAGCTGCAGGGCCGGCAGTTCAGGGTATGCTGTGTCTGATGAAAGGCCAGGGAAGAGTCCCCGATGTAGGAAAATACGCTACTGATGCAGACAGTCATACATAGATGGGCAGGGATTGCCCTTTGAATAATTTCTTCAAAAAATGTTGTTACCTGCCCGGTTTCTGATTCCGAAAGGCTTAGGATACCAAGACAGTTACCTGTTCTCTCAGCAGAAAACAGACATTGGGAAACAGAGGGAAGTGCCATAAGGCGGTTTTCCAGTTTCTCAAGTTCCGGCGGCGAAAACGAATCCTTTTTATCGGGAAAGGTGCTGTAAAACAAAAGACGGACGCATACAAAAAAACAGTTCTTCAGGTTGAAACCCAGAATCTCCCCTTTTTCTTCAATTTGTTTGGGAATAGAGGCTATAGGCTCCGACGGGAGGAGCGATAGGAACGAGCGTTTAATATCAGGAATTGATCGGTGAAAACCGGTAAGTGCGTCCTGATAGGTTTGTTCATTCCGGCGTTCCTGTTCCATGATGTTGATCGCTTTCCGGACGGCGGCCTGGATATCCGAGGCGAGAGATGGTTTAACGATGTAGTCCACTACGCCATATGACAGGGCCTCTTTTGCAAAATTAAAATTCTGATGTCCGCTGAGAATTATGATTTTTGTTTTCTTAAATTGTTCATAGATATTTTTGATGAATTCCAGTCCGTACATATTAGGCATTACAATATCTGTAATGATGAGATCCGGCTTGTAAAGCCGGGTCTTTTCAATGGCGTCCTCACCATTTAGTGCACAGGCAGCCACTTCTACGTGAAGGGTATCCCAGGGGATACAATCCTTCAGATAGGAGAGCATAAATCGTTCATCGTCTACAAGAAGTAATTTATAAGGCATTACCGTTCCTCCTTCAGATAAGGAATACGTATTGTGGCAGCAGTACCGCTGTCAATGGCTGTACTGTAGCAGAGACCGTAACCTGGCCCAAACGCATTCCGGATACGTTGATTTACATTATAAACCCCATAACCGGGGGTTGCTTTTGTCAATATCTGCCTGGCAACGTCTTCTTCCATTCCTGTGCCGTCATCGGTCACATTTATCAAGATATCATTTTCATCCCGCCTTGCCGTCACCTTAATGGATCCGCAGCCGCCGGTCCGGGAAAAGCCATGGACAAGGCTGTTTTCGATCAGAGGCTGCAATATCAGATTCAAGGTGTAACCGTCCAGGATGTCCGGATCAATATCCCACTGAATAGCAAAGCTGTTTTCATATTTCAGAGACTGCAGTTTTGCATAGGCACTTACCTGCTCGATTTCTTGGGAAAGCGTCAGATAGGTTTTCCCGTTATTCAGGGAAAGACGCAGAAAACGACCGAAGGTATGAACGATATCACAGACCTGGAGATCCTGGTTCTTTAAAGCCACATAGTTAATGAGCTCGATTGTGTTATAGATAAAGTGGGGATTGATTTCTGCCTGTAGCAGTTTCAATTCCGTCGCGTGTTTTTCTTTTTGTTCTGTACTCACCGTCTCCATAAGCGTATGGATATTGTCTACCATACTGTTGAACTGGTTGTTCAGGACGTCCATTTCTTTAATTGTGTAATGGTTCTCATTCCGTATCAGGCTGGCCCCGGAGATATCATTTACTGTTTTTGTCAGCTGCCGCAGAGGACTTGTTATATAGGAAGAAAGCAGGGTTGAAAAAACAGCAGAAAGAAGCATGACGGCCACGGAGAGAATCAGAATGTATGCGGCAATCTGATCCAGATCTCTGGTCATATAGGGAATGCTGAGGTACTGGGTAATCACCCAGTCCTGCCGTTCCAGCTGATGGGTGAGAATGAGCTGTCCTGTGTCCTGATTCAGAAGAACCGGGGAATCGGAAGCGGAAGGCAGTTTGGCGCCGAGAAGCGATTTATCGGAGTGGGAGAGAACCAATCCATTCTCATTCAGGATCATGGCTTCTGTATCGGAATCAAATACGGATTGCCGGATCATTTCGTACAGGACGGATTCCTGGCAGCTGATCAACAGCATCCCAAGCCATTTTGAGGTATTGCGGGCATAAATGTTCTTAAAAAAACAGATATGGGCATCCGTATTGACAGAGCTGTTTAAGGTACTCTGCATAATATCATCTTCCGCCAGCAGAAACCATCCGCTGTCCCCAACTTTATACGTTTTATCAGGAAGACTGCCGGAGACATATTCTTCGGAAATGACTCCGTTCAAATGATAGTCATTTACATTATGAATGGTATCCGAAACGATATTGATAGAAGCTATTTTTGCATACGAATATACAAACGAAGATAAGACAGAGGATATCTGCTGACTGTTGACCAGATTCTGATAAGTATCCGCGTCCTGGTCGCTTAGCAGGGTCAGGATGTCGGTATTCTCACATATGGATGCGGCTATGGTATCTATGTCGTCCAGAAAATTAGTGACAGTGGCCCCCACGGTTTCCAGGGCTTTCTGCTGGTAAAGAACGGTCCTGTCAATAATATATTTGCTGCAATAGGAATACATATAGCCGGCTACAAGGACGATGGAGAAGGCCAGGATACACAGAGAGCCTGTGATCATTGCAGTTCTGAGCTTGAAATGAATACGTAATTTTTTCATAAGTAATCTCCCATACAGTTTGCGGTATATCAAAATTGTATGAAAAGTCATGAGAAAATACAAGAGCCCATACACAAAAGTGTAGAATCGTAGGAATTATCGTAGAACAGGCACGTTAAAAAAAAATAAAAATGCATTTATAATACAGGTATCGAAACCGGATTCGTAAAAGTATGGGGATGACAGAGTGGAAAAGGAGAAGAAGTATGAGGAAATGGTATGCAAAGACGACAGCCGTTATCAGCGGGATGGCAATGCTGATGAGCCTTGTTGCAGGCTGCGGTACGGAGAAAACAACAGGACCGGCAACGGAAACAGCGGAAAAAACACAGGTGGATGCCCAGACAGAGGAAGCCGGCACCGCCGCACCGGAGGATTTATCGGCAGATATCCGTTTTTCCTGGTGGGGAGGGGATTCCAGGCATGAGGCAACACTGTCGGCGCTGGAAGAATTTAAAAAGATGTATCCCGATATCCGGGTAAGTACGGAATACCAGGGTTATGATGGTTATCATGACAAAATGTTTACACAGCTTGCAGGAGGCACGGCACCTGACCTTTTCCAGTATAATCCGGAAAATATGCCGGAGGTTGTGGAGGAAGGAAAACTGCTTGCCCTGGATGAATATGTGGAAAGTGGTTTGTTGAATCTGGATTCTGTAGCCGAAGCGAGTCTGGTCGATTGTATGATTGACGGCAAATTGTATGGAATTCCCATGAGTACCCAGACCGTCTGCGTTATCTATAATAAAACACTCATGGACGCAGCCGGAGTGGCTTGTCCCGAAGATGACTGGACATGGGAAGATTATGATCGGATTGTACGGGAACTGAAAACGAAACTGCCGGAAGGAGTATATCCCTCTACGGATTTAAGAGCGCAGGATATTACCACTCTTTCGATGGTACATCAAAACGGAGGTGCCTATCTGACTCCGGAAGGAGAGATAAACTTTGCAGATGCTATAGGGGAACCTCTGGAAAAATTCCAAAAATATATGGAAGAAGGCATTGTGCCGCCGGTAGAGGAAACGCTGGCATCCACAAGCGATACGATTTTTATGGAGGGTCGGGCGGCAATCCATGCTACATTTAATGCCATGGCTACCTCTTTACAGGCAGGCTCCATCGATCAGGATGAGTATGTGCTCACATCCATCCCTTCTTCAAATACAGGGGACAGGCTCGGCATGTATGTAAAAGGTGAGGTCGCTTTCTGTATCAGTGCAGACTCCAAAAATAAAGAAGCAGCAGTCCTTCTCCTGAATGAATTTGTAAATAATCTGGAAATGGGAAAAATCCTTGGATTCTGCAGAGGCATTCCGCCGAGTGAAGCGGTACGTGGAGTACTGAAGGAAAATATTTCGGGAATTGATCAGGATGTTCTTAAGGTACAGGCTATGGCTGATGAATCCAGCGATACGCCGGAACCCCGTCTGGTAAAAGGCTGGCTGGATATCCTTACTGTAATAACACAGGAAACGGATGAATACCGTTATGGACGGAAAGATTTGGAAACTACAATTAAGGATATGCAGTCCAGGGCGGAAAGTGAATTTGCAAAAGCACAGTAAAATTTATACAGCCCAACATTCAGACTAATAATGTATACTAAAATCAAATGGGATGGATGGAGGTATTACATGAAAAAGTGGTTGAGAGCAGTATCTGTCGCAGTATTGATTCTTGCATTAGGCGGTATCATAATCCGGCTGATGAGCGTTGTAAAAGACAGCTATCTGCAGCATTCCTACGAGCTGTATGTGGAGCCTGAAAAAAAAGAAGCCGATAAGGCCAGGATATGTTTTGCATGGTGGGGCGGTTCCGACAGGAACCAGCTCACCATGCAGGCAATCGAAATGTTTGAAGGACAGCATCCGGAAATTCAGGTGACCGCCCAATATCAGGAGTATGACGGCTATCATGATAAGATCAGTGTCCAACTGTCCACCTCCGATGCGCCGGATATTTTCCAGTTTAATCCGGAAAATCTGGGCACTGTGGTGGAGAGGGGACAGGTGGTACCTCTCGACAGTTTTGTGCAGGAAGGTATTCTGGATATTTCCAATATTCCGGAGAGCAATCTGTATGACGGAAAGTACAATGGGCAGCTTTACGGGATCCCTATGAGTATTCAGACGTTTTGTATGCTTTATAATAAATATCTTTTTGATCTGGCGGGAGTGGAATACCCTTCAGATGAATGGACCTGGGATGATTTTGATGATATACTCAGCGCTTTAAAGGCAGGGCTTCCGGAAGGCATATATCCTTCCGCGGATCTGCGGAACGCAGAAATTACCACGATGCTGATGATCCATCAGCAAGGGGGTTCCTATCTGACAAAATCAGGCCAGTTTAATTTTCAGGAGCAGATCAGGAGACCTTTGGAATTATTCCAGGATTATGCGGACAGGGGGCTTGTACCTCCCATTGAAATCAGTTCCGTAAATTCTGTGGACGCATTGTTTGTCAATGAAAGAGTTGCTTTAATTGCTTCCTACAACGCGATGGCACAGACCCTTCAGGCCAATGCTAAGGATGGACATGTCTATGGACTTGCGGCAATCCCGGAAAGTACTACCGGGGAGCGGCTGGGAGCCTATGTAAAAGGAGATATGCTTTTTTTAATCAACAGCAATTCACCCCATCAAAAAGAGGCTGTTATGCTGCTGAATGAATTTATCAATAACCCTGAGATAATAGAATTGCTCGGGGTATCGCGGGGACTTCCACCGAGTATAGAAGCACAGAAACAGCTGGAGAGAAGCGAAGGCCTGGAGACAGAGGTTTTCCGTCTGCAGAAGCTGGCTGAGGCTTCCAATGACGTGCCGGAACCCAGATATATTAAGGGCTGGAGTGATTGCGTAAAGGCAGTTGATGATATCACAAGGCAATACGCTTTCCAAAAAATCACACTGGACGAGGCGGTAGAAGGGATGGAACTACAGTTTGAGTCGATCCTCCGACCGCCTGGAAAGGCAGATACCCTGCCCTGATTACGGAAGGAGAAATGTATGCAAGGGGAAAGGAGATGGCAGAGAAGAAAGCATGGGAAACAACGGACGGGAAGATATGACTTTTTGTTTGTTCTGCCATGGGTGATTGGTTTTCTATGCTTTACTTTGATACCATACATATTCAGTTTTTATATCAGCTTTACGAAATATAACATGATGGGGACGCCCAAATGGCTGGGGTTTGAAAACTATATCGAGATTTTTACCTCGGATCATTACTTCAGGAAAGCGCTGGTGGTTACGTTTACTTATGTTTTAATTGCTGTTCCCCTGAAGATGCTGTTCTCCCTGTTGGTAGCTGTGTTGCTGAACAATAAGCTGGCAGGGGCAAAGTTCTACCGGACCATTTATTATATTCCGTCCCTGTTAGGTTCCAGCGTTGCCATATCCGTAGTATGGAAGGCCATGTTCCGTAAGGATGGTGTTATCAATGCCCTGATGGCGGTGTTCGGCATCAGGGGGCCGGAGTGGATTGGTAATCCGGCAACTGCGCTGTGGGTGCTGGCCCTGTTAGCCATGTGGCAGTTTGGATCTCCAATGCTGATTTTCCTGGCAGGGCTGAATCAGGTACCGGTATCCCTGCTGGAAGCGGCGGAGGTGGACGGAGCCACGGATGTGAAAAAGTTTTTTCACATTACTCTGCCTATGATATCGCCAATGATCTTCTTTAATCTGGTGATGCAGATGATCGGGGCTTTCCAGACATTTACCTCCGCTATGATGGTTACCAATGGAGGGCCGGTGGATTCCACCCTGCTGTATGTGCTCTATATTTACAAGGAAGGTTTTTCCAAATATAATTTTGGCTATGCGGCCGCGTTATCCTGGGTTTTGATGGCAATCATCCTGTTTTTTACCCTCCTTGTTTTCTGGTCGCAGAACAAATGGGTTTATTATGAGAATTAGGGAGGCGGCAGATGACAGCAAAAACAAATAAAAACAGACGCTGGCGCAGGCTGAGGAAAATGATAAGCTATACCATAATAACGGTAATAGCGCTGGCAATGATATTTCCATTGTTCTGGATGATTTTTGCCTCTTTTAAACCGAGTTATGAAGTATTTGACAATTCACATCTCCTTCCAAAGGAGTGGAAATTTGATAATTTCAAGAACGGATGGTTTGGGGTAAAGCCCTACTCCTATCTCAAGTTTTATCTGAACACTTTCGTACTTGTGGGAGGTGTAATGATTGCCAATGTATGTTCTTCCGCCCTGGTGGGATTTGGATTTGCAAGAGGCCGTTTTAAGGGAAAAAATATTCTGTTTTTCATACTGATGGGAACGATGATGCTCCCCGGTACCGTTACGATGATACCTAATTTCATTATTTTTAACAAACTTGGCTGGGTGAATACCTACCTTCCCTTCTTTGTCCCGGCCCTATGCGCAGGAAATGCCTTTTTTGTTTTTTTGATGGTACAGTTTATGAAGGGAATTCCTACTGAACTGGATGAAGCGGCCAAGATAGACGGCTGCGGGTCGTTCCGTATCTTTTCCCGGATTATCCTTCCCATGTGTAAACCTACCCTGACAACGGTTGCCATTTTTTCTTTTGTATGGACCTGGGATGATTTTATGGGACAGCTGATTTACATATCGGAAATGGAAAAATATACGGTTGCCTTGGCACTTAAGATTATGGTTGACCCGCTGGCGGCTGTGGACTGGGGGATGGTAATCGCTATGTCTCTGGTATCGGTCATTCCTTCCATTGTGGTTTACTTTTTGGCCCAGGATTATTTTGTGGAAGGGATTACCACGACGGGTCTGAAAGGATAAGTAAAATCTATGAAAAGAATAATAACGCCGTCCCGGGCTGCAAAAATTCTGGATGAGGCGTCCGTCCTTTTGGAAGATATCGGAATAGAATTTTCGGATGAACGGATGTTTGCCAGAATCGGAGAAAAGGTGCCCTGCACCTATTCCGGAGGAAGGATCCATCTGCCCCGGGAAAAGGTAAGAATTTTTTTTGAAAAGCGCAAACAGATGCTTTGTGTTTCCCAGCAGCATGAAGACCGGATTACCATCGGCGGCGGCTGGCATGCCTGGTATCTGTGCAATCCCCTCACCAACATTCCCCGCCCCGCCGCTTATGGAGAAGCGGTGGATATGGCGAAGCTGGCGGAGTCACTGGGAGCCGGCAGAGGGCCTATTCCCGTTGCCCCGGAAGGGATATCCCCGATCCTCCATACGATGGAATGCGAACGCGTTGCCCTGTTTTATACAAGAGGGATGGGAGGCTGTCTGACTGCCACAGCACCGGAAGAAATAAAGATTCTCAAAGAAATGTATCTGGCGGCTGGGCGCAGATATCTGCTGGCACTGGAGCCTTTGATAAGCCCGCTGCGGCTGAACCCGGAGGTCATGGATATTTATTTCCGGTGGTGTGAGGATCCGGATATCGATATCACTGTTTTTACGCCGATTCCCATGGCGGGGGCAACGGCTCCGCTGGTGTTTCCGGCGGCACTGGTACAGACGCTGGCGGAGGCTCTGGCCCAGGATTACATTTTTTACTACTTGTCGGAAGGCAGACATCAGGATGGTTTCAGCCTGCGCCTCGATCCCTTTGATATGCGCCATATGAATATCGCTTTCGGCTCGCCTGAATGGTGCCTTCTGAAACAGGCGGTCGTGGAGCTTTGGAATGAACTGACCGGGGGAAGCTATACAACGGGATCCTTTCGGACAAACAGCCGGTGTGTGGATGCCCAGGCCATGCTTGAGCGGACGGCCTCCTTTTTCTGGCAGACAGAGATGGGAATCCGCCATTTCTCGGCCGTCGGCCAGATGTCCGTGGACGAGGTGTTCAGCCCTGTACAGGCCATGCTTGATCTGGAGCTTGCCCAATATGGCAACCGGCTTTTGAAGGGCCTTGACGATATTTGGATTGATGATGCAAAAACAACGGCTGCCGCGCTTGCCGGGTATGATTTATGTTCGGTGAAAGACGTTATCCTGGAAGGGCTGGAAGGACACAACTATCTTGATGCGGAATCTACGCTCGATTATTTCAGGGAAGCTTATGATATGTCCAGAATAACCGACACAAGAAATGTAATGACATGGAAAGCAGCAGGAATGCCCGGATTTGAGCAGGAAGCCCGGGAACGGGCACGCGGCAGGATTTTGGCTCATACCTTTGAACTGGAGGATTCCAAAAAGCGCGAGATCAACCGGCTTTTTGACAGATATGCGGCAAGATTGTGTTAAACGAAATAGGAAATTGCAAGAAAACAGGAAATTATAATACAGCAAATATGCAGGAGGTTAACTATGCTGAACGGACAAGTAAAAACATCTATTATCGGAGGAGCCAGTATTACCTGGATGCCTACTTTTATTAATGATCTCTCGAATTGTATTTCAATGGAAGGAGGGGAAATTTGCTTATATGATATAGACAAGGAGAATTTGGAGGTCATCCACAGATTCGGAGAAAAGCTGATGGGTGAAAAGGGGAAAAATATCCGTTTTACCCTTGCGGAAACTCTGGAGGAAGCGCTGCGGGGAGCGGATTTCGTGGTCTGCACCGTACTTATAGGCACGCATGAGGTATGGAAGGACGAGATGAATATCATCCACAGCTATGGGATTGAACATCCCAAGGGTATGTCTGTGGGCCCCGGAGGACTGGCTATGGCTTTCAAGCAGATACCCTGGATTGTGGCACTGGCAAAACGGATGGAAGAAATCTGCCCGGATGCCTGGCTTTTAAACCTATCCAATCCCATGCAGGCTATTTCCCTGGCTGTAGAAAGATACAGCAGTGTAAAATATCTGGGCCTCTGCCATGGGGTGACCAATACCATCAGCCGGATGATGACTCTTATCGGTGAGGACGAAGACAAGGTGAATTATACTCTGGGCGGCGTAAACCATTTTGAAATTATCACAAGAATTGAAAAGGACGGGGAAGATATTCTTGAAAGGGTAGCCGCAAAATATGAGGAAATCCAGAGGGAAAAGGGGAACAGCGGTGAACGGATCACCACAGAGGTTTACCGTTTGTTTGACGGATATCCCTGCAATGAAGATATCCATGTGATTGAATTTTTACCTCATTATATCCAGAAAGGGCGCCATTTAGAAGCATTTGGACTGACGCACAACTTTATTGAAAACAGGATTAAGGGAAGGAATAGCCGCTGGCAGGAAATCCGTGACTATGTGGACGGCAAAAAAGAAAGAAACGAAGTGGTGGAAGAACATTCTTCAGAAAAACTGGCGGAGATCATCGATGCCGTATGCAATAACAAACCGGCCTACATGTATGCCAACGTTACAAACAGAGGTTATATTGCAAACCTCTCACAAACGATGTGTGTGGAAGTTCCCGTCATCATTCATCGGAACGGATATGAAGGTATCTGTATCGGTGAAATGCCAAAAGCGCTTGCCGCATTATCCGGTATACACGGCGCCGTCCAGGATTTGACCGTAGAAGCCGCTATGACGGGGGATCGCCATGCAGCGTTACAGGCATTGTCCCTGGACCCCATGTGCTACACACTCACCCTGGAAGAGAGGACGAACCTTCTGGAGGAGTTGTTAGCCAACAGCTCTGCTTATATGCATGAGGCCTTCCAGAGAGGAGAGAGCAGATGAGCCTGATAAGACAATTTATGGCGGATTCCCTTCCGGTAACAGTATTCTCCACGGAAGCCGCTATGGGAATCGCTGCTGCTGCGGAGGCTGCTGTAGAAATTCTCCGATTGCAGAAGGAGAAGGAAGAAGTTAATATTATTTTTGCAGCAGCCGTTTCCCAGAATACTTTTCTGGATGCCCTGTTTACATACAAGGAAATCGACTGGAAACGGATTAACGCCTTTCATATGGATGAATATTATGGACTGTCACCGGAGGATCCCAAAAGCCTTTCCCGCTTTTTATGCACCCATTTTCTGGACCGCGTCCAGGTTAAAAACCGCTTTTTCCTCAACGGATCCTGTGATAATATCGAACAGGAATGCCGACGTTACTCCCAATTACTGGAGGAATATCCCTGTGATATCGTATTTCTGGGAATTGGCGACAACGGACATTTGGCATTCAACGATCCTCATGTAGCTGATTTCGAGGATCCGAAAAGTGTAAAAACTGTCGCTATTGACGAAACTTCAAAACAGCAGCAGGTTAATGCCAATAACTTCCCCGATAGGGAAAGCGTACCATCCCTGGCATTTACCATAACCATCCCTGCCCTGCTCAAAGGCGGCCGCCTTTTTTGTATGGTTCCCACAGCCTATAAGGCACAGGCGGTTTGCGATACCATCAACGGCCCTGTTTCCGAAGAATGCCCCGCCTCTATCCTGCGTACCTGTCCTAATGCCAGGCTTTATCTGGATGAGGACAGTGCAGGGCTGCTTACTGGGTAAAGGAAATACATTAACAAGGGGCTGTCGGGAAATAGATAGCCCCGTTGACAGGTGATATGGAAATAAAGAAGTATCGGATAATAACAGTTTTTAACTATTTATCTACAGGAATGAGATTATCTCGTGAAATCGGTTCTCATAAATATTGCAGTAAAAAAGGACTTTCGACACACTTACGTGTGCGGAAAGTCCTTTTAATTAAAGGATTTTCTTGACAACCTCTTTTTGAGGGGTGAAAAGATAAGTTTATCTTGTACTTATATTAAAACTATGCAGTTTCAACATTAATATAATGAGCCAATGCACTGCAGCATGCTGAAATAACTTGTGCGCTGGGATTATTGCCCCGATAAGGGATAAGTCCAGGAGTTGATGTATCAGATATCTCCGCTGTATCCATTTCCTGTGTACCAGTCATACGATTATAAATTGCAGTGTACAGTTCATCATATGTTAAGCCTGTGGGTATATCAGCAATGATATTTTTGAAACGGTTATTGACCAGCCCCGCATAGTAAGTATCCAGAGCATCAGTAAATGCAGTGGCTATATTATCCGGATTTTCGGCCCCTGATTTCAGGATTTCTGTAATCTTTATTGCATCCAGGTCGGAACAAAGATTTGCATAACGGCAGGGACCTCCTATACCGCCGATTTTACTGAATGCTGCGGGAAATGCCTGGGCATATTCAAAGCCCATAGGTAATGACAGTGTGGTGGCCAGCATACCGGCAGCAAGATCAGTACCCCAGCCAGACCAAAATTCAGGAACAGGTGATTTATTGGCAAAATATGCTTCGATAACGGACGCAAGCTTAGGAAGTTCAAGGACTCCTCCATTACTGTCGGTAACAGAAGCAGCAATATCGGCAATATAGGGCAGTATTTCTTCATAAAGAGTTTTCCCATTTTCTTCCGGAGGAAGAGATTTTAAGTATTCAACGAATCCCGACGTCAATTCGGTCTGCAGTGCCATGATCAAAGCCCGGTTTGTTTTTGCTTCATAAATGCCGTCTGTAGGTACAAAGCTGAGTGTAGGACCAAACGCATCATAATAATTAACATTCAGATATTGCTGAGCGGCCCGGATGTAAGGATCGGTATCCGATGTTTCCTTTACCTGATCAAGAGTGAGCAGTGAGCGGAAAAATTGTGGTTCAATCACATTTGAAAACATTGATAACCCCAGATCGGTTTTGAAATTCTTAATACCGAGTATAGTCCCAGCTGAAAAGCTGCCATTAAGTGCATGGTCATAGTAGCCTTTACAATAAAGACACCCCTGTACCAGTTTTATGATAACGGTTGATGCTTCGGCATCTACTGTAGGGCATGCCGCTGCGGTTGCTTCATCCCAAATGCCAGTGACTTTAGATACATTTAATGTAAGCTGCAAGGCCATTGTCAGAGCCTTTATCGTAGACTGGCCTGCAATACCATCCGGGATGAGAGGATAGAGTCCGGAAGTTGACCCTGTTTCATCATATTTAAAGTAATCCGGAAATTCCTGGGCAAGCCAGGTCTGCACTTCTTTTACATAAGTAATCATACTATTTTTCTCCTTTTTATTTTGTAGACTAAGGCCTTAATCTAATTAGGAAGGATAAAATATATCCCGTATTGTAAATCAGAAAAATAATTTTTTTAAATTTACAAAATGAATAGACCAATCTCCTTATACAGTAAGAGGAATCAAAGGAAATGTAATATGGGCGGAAAGGAGGTAAGTCAGAAAATGAAAGAAATGCAGAGTACTTTAATTCCTTTACTAATGTATGCTCACTTAAGTGGACAAAGGAAGGAGAAAGAAATGGGAGATAAAAATTTAAGGTATGTGATGGGAGATAGTGTGGTCAGCATGGACATGATTATGATGGACTATACGATACCGGAAAAGAATATGGCAGGAGCAAACATGCACATTGATTATGAGGAACTGAATTATAAAATTAGTTCCGCAAGCGAACCCAGTTCCTACAATACTTTTGGTGTAGTTCCTGGAGCTAAAAGTACTAATATTACCACAGCTGCAGTTGATAACCGAAAACTATATGCGTCACCACAGATAATCAATCCATATATCCTGATTGGACTTGTGACTTCTGTTTTTCATCTGGATAATGGTGAAACGATAACAAGATACTCTACAGGATGGAAGTTTGCGGAGGACTGGGTTATGACAGCCGGTCATTCGGTTTTTGATCCGGTAAGGAAAGTGTTTGCCGATTCAATTACCTTTCAGGCATCATTATCGGGTGAAGAAAATACACCGTTTGATGCAGTCAGGATCGATAGGGCGATAATCCATCCCAATTTCAAACGCGATGTAAATTCATATGATGAGAGCAGTATCGTGGATTATGCATACCTGCTTTTGAATCCGGAAGGGACGCGCCCGGAAGGATATCTGGGATTTTACTACCAATATGGGGCATGGAATAAAAATGAAGCTTTTATCATTAACAGTTATCCATCTGATCTGCCGGCAGATGTACCTGACGAAAAAAAAGGTACCTATATGTACTACCAGCGTATAGCACACGATGGCAGCATTATTGGGGTAACAATTGAATATTCCGGAATTAGGACGCAGGGAGATTCCGGAGCGCCGGTTTGGTGGCTGGATTATTCAAATAATCTGAATGCTGTAGGTATTGTGGGTATGACTGATGGTGACAAAACAAAGGTAATTAAATTTTATACCTGGAATTATTCAATCATGCGTTTCCTGAGGTATCATTATAAAGCGGAAATGTCTTATATACAGCCACCTAAACCCTCAACAGAAGGGATGCCGAAAATTATGGATCTGTTGCCGCTGTTGAAAAAGATAGAGGCAAAATATCTGGATTACCAGACTGGTATCATTGGCAGGGAAGTAGTGGCGCGAGATGTTATTCTGGGTATGACAAAATTCCTTCGCTATCAAATGGGGGATAGTTTCATTGGCTGGAATATGATTTCTCAATTGGATGCGGATGGAAGAATTGGCGGAGAAACAATTAGTGCAATGCCTGAATTAAAGGAAGGAAGCAATGCAGACAAATTGATAACTCTATTACAGTGTGCATTATGCTTCAACAAATATCCTATGAATTTGACTGGTGAATTTACAGAGTCTGTCAGTGATGCAGTCAGGAGTTTCCAGGAATATACCTATCTGGATGCCGATCCGGCTGTTAAGGCAGGCGAAGTAAACAGACGTACCTGGGCGGCTCTTCTGCAGAGCAAAGGAGATCCGGAGAGGAAAGCAAATGCCTGCGATTGCTCGGTTCGGCTTGATTCTGCCAAAGCACAGAAACTGAAGGAGTTAGGATATAATTGGGTGGGGAGATATCTGTCTAATCAGGAAGATGAGGATGTAGCGGGAAGATTCCTTACAGCAGAAGAAATCCAGATGATAACGGATTCGGAAATGAAGATTTTTGCAATATATCAGGGAGATGTTACTGCAGAATACTATACCTATGAACAGGGAAGAACAGATGCTGCAAAGGCCTGTACCAGCGCGCAGGAACTCCATATACCTCTCCATGAAGTCATTTATTTTGGAATTGGATACGATTTCACTGAACAGGAATGCCGTACTAAGGTAAAGCAGTATTTCCAGGGGATTGCAGATACTATGACAACATATAAAGGGCAATATACCGTTGGTATCCACGCTCCCCGCAATACCAGTCATATAATCAGGAAAGAAGGACTGGCAGAAAGTATTTTTATTGCTGATAAATCTACAGAATATAGTGGGAATCTTGGGTTTACTCTGCCGGATGGATGGGCATTCGATCAGTTCGGCGAGAGAACTATAAGTGAGACTGGGTTCTCGTTCCAGATAGATGCCGTTATGGCCTCTGGTGTGTATACGGGGTTTGATGCAAATACCCGCTGTGGGCATGAGAACTACAAGGATTGTACTTTGCATGATATGGTACCATATCATGCAAAGAAAGAAGATGGAACGCAAGAACTTCATTACAAATGCATAACATGCGGTTACGAGGTTAAGGCTCCAGGCATACAGGATATCGAGTTGTTAGATGCAAAAGATCTGAAGAAACTACAAGCAGCATATGCTTTTATTGCCCTGTTTTCGTATCTGGTAGAAAGTGGAAAGCACTATGGAAGATATGATATTGTGCGAACTCTATTAAAGGCGATGGCTGTTGTTCGCTTAGGAAGAGGATATGATTTCTGTAATGCGGATGGATTATGCTTGGAAGAGGATGGATTATTTTTAGATGAACCAGGAAAAGCTTTCTTGGCTGAGGATGTTCTAGGGTTAGAAGGTATTGAATCGCCAGTTTCAGGAGAAGTATTGGAGGTATTGAAAGTTACAGAAGGTCTTACAAAGGTTGTATTGGGAATTATTTGTCCTGTGGCTGATGTTTTTTTGAGCTTGGAAGGATTTGCAGAGCTTGTGGAGCATCCGTCTAAACTGCAAGATAAAGGACTTTCTTATCTCCTTCAGCTTTTGGCGAAAGGAACAGATTCAGATGCTATAGGACTTTTATTAAGCATCGTTGATGTAGGAATAGATGTTACGAATGAAGGAGATATCAATGATTATATTGAAGTAGGGGATTATATTGTTACCTTCACTTTTCATGAAGGAATTGATACCATGAAGTGTCAGGCTGTTTTTGATAAGAAAACTGGGCGTGTGAAGTCACTCGTTTATGATTATCTGCTTAAGTAAATTAAACGATAGTAGCTGCTGCGCGTAAAACGTAGCAGCTACTGTTTTTTGCCGATTATGTAAAATAAAATAAAAAATAATGATAATCCAAGAAGAAATGAAACCGGTATAATTTCGTAACGGTAATTTATACAAAACATAGGAAAAATAGTAATATGTGCTAACTCTATATATATATTTGTGTATTGCTTTAAAGTAAATATTTGATTATTCTTCGATAGCCAACTAATAATATTATAAATAAAGGGATAAAACCAAAATAATGCGGAGAAAGTTAAAAAGTAAATCTTTTTACTATATTTGTATATGCATACTATCCAAAGTAAAAAATTTATTAGGGAAATAGAAATTGAGCAAATGAACCAAAACTCTTTATTCCGTATAGCAGCATAGAGTAAAGAATAAATATATGAAAATTTAATAGAGCAATAAACACTAATTAAAAGTGAAATTAATATAAAATTATTTTTTCTTGATATATTTCTTTTCTTTTGTAAACAATAGCAAACAACCAATAGGAATATTAGAATAATGGAATATGTTATTGTACCTATTAGATACTGTAAGAATAAATTATCTTTAAATATTGAGTTCAGAGATAAATTAAGCAATTCGGATGGTATATCGAAATAATTAAAGAATAATGCTAATAATTGTAAAGCCTTATGAGCAGCACTGATCCGTATTAACTCAAAAGAACGCCAAGTATCAGAAATCATAAGCAAAATAATATAAAGCAAGGCATAATTTAATATTGTTTTATCTTGTACAAAAATAAAAAATATACTCCATAAAAAAAATAAGAAGCTGAAAAGGCCAATAACAATATAAATAAATTTATAAGTTCTAAAACTGAACATAGTGTAATTATAGTTGATGTAGTAACATAATCCTAAAGTGATAAGGTTTAGAATTATTAAGATTAACGAAACTGTTTTATCTTTTTTTGCCATCATTTTTCTCCCCTTGTTTTCCAATATGGGATTTTCTTAAATCGTCTTTTTATTTAATAAGATATTCTAAAAATATTATACCCTTCAATTCATAATAAATAAACAATAATTGATATACATCTAAACTACAGATAATAAATGCATGGTTTCATACCTATATGATATATAGTAAAGGAGGTATTACATATTACTATGCGAAAATATTATGAGTTACATTATTCTTTATGTAACTATTCAGTTATAGTTTAATATTAAAGTTTCATTTATACTGCTATACTTATGATAATGGTTATTCATAAAGAATATTAAAATCCACAAAAGAAGATATTCCTCTAATTCTTCCTTGACTGGTATATTGCCATATTTGCATCTGGGAGATATTTGGCCTGTAAGCTTCAGGTATGGGATCGGAAAACTGAAAGCTTTTATTAAGTGGATAACGCGCAATCCAAAGGGGACATGAAAAAGCCTCAGTAATAAAATTTCTTTCCCTATAAAAGGAGTATCCTGTATAAATACCAAAAGAAAAACCAAGATCCATAATTTTTTGTTCTGCTTTCTTAATCATTTCTGTTAGCATATCTGCTCCAATATTTTTTAAGGAATTATGCTCCACATCCCACCAGACTGTTCCGGTAACTGGAAAAGAAGAATGTATTTCGTCAAGCAAACGCAAAAGTGAATCCAATTCCCTTGCAAGTTCCGGGAAGGTAGTAGAATAGGTAAATTTATAATAACCATCAAGGATATTATTTTCCAGGACCCCTGCCAAATTGTCATAAAATTGGGGGTCAACTTTATTGTTTTTCATGGTGGTTCTGATAATAGAAAAATCACAGCCAGCTTCTTTTACGTTTTTCCAGTTGATTTGTCCTTGATAAGTACTCACATCGATACCTTTTTTCATTTTATTTTTTCCTTTCTATGAACAAGTTTAGGAAGGACATAATTTGTCCTTCTATTCAGGTTTCCTTAAATAGTGCAACCTTTATTAATTAAATAAGAGCTGAAACTATAATGAAGGATATTATGAAACAAAAAATGTAAACAAAATAGATGTTTACAAAATATGCTGATAATTCTCCTTATTATTTGAATGAATAAAGTAGAACAGACTTGCAATTACATTTAAAAGGAGGAGTGGTATTAAGTATAGGCAAGATATTTATTCTTTGTTTATTCAATAAATGATATTTTGAAAGGAGAAAGATATGGGAAACAATGATCTACGGTATGTAATAGAAGAAGTTGAGAGTATGGATTTACTTATGATGGATTATACAAGAGCCACTTCTGACAAACCTAAAGTGGGATCTACAATGCACATAAATCATGAGTATATACCAAGGAGGATTACGATAAGGGAGGACACATGGGAAGAAGGACAGAACAGTACTGTTTTAACTTCGAATAATGAGAATAATATTGTTAGGGCAGCCAGTAACGATAATAGGAGATTAATTGGAGAGCCGAAGAAACTAATTCCACATAGATGGTGTGGACTTGTGATGGCTGTTTATAATTTGCCTGACGGAGAAGTTATAACAAAAAGGGCAACCGGATGGAAATTTTCGGAAGAGTGGGTAATGACTGCGGCGCATATAGTTTTCGACCCGGAAAGAAAAGTATTTGCGGATTCTGTAACATTTCAGCCCGCGTTAAGCGGCTATGAAGAAAGCAGCCCTTATGCTCCAATTACGGTTGACAGAGCAGTAATACATCCTAACTATCGACTTAATGCAGGAATAGCGAATCCCGAAAATATCTTGGATTATTCTTTCCTTTTACTTAATCCGAATTATGAACGGCCGGAGGGATATCTGGGATTTTATTATCAGTATGGTTACTATTCTAAAGGAGAAGCTTTTACAATTTTAAGCTATCCTTCAGATCTGCCGTCTGATGCTGCTGAGGACAAAAAGGGAACTTATATGCATAGCCATCTCATAACACATAATGGATATGACGCATCAATTTCAGTGGTATATAGCGGAATAAGAACGGCAGGAGATGCAGGAGCTCCGGTATACTGGTATGACTATTCCGGAAAACTTTGCTGTATTGGTATCCTTGGAATGAATGCGGGATCATATAATGAAGTTATTAAGTTTCAGGCCAGAGACTTTTCTATGATGCGCTATTTAAAAAGACATTTCCCTGTTGAACGTGCCTATGTCCAGCCGCCAAAGCCTTCCACACAGGGGCTTGCAACAATTAATTCTCTGCTTCCTTTACTGAAAAAAATTGAATCCAGATATGTGGAGTATTATAGAAAAACTTTTAGTAGTACTCTGACTACAAAGAAAGCTGTGACTGGTATCACAAAGTTTCTCAGACATAACAAGGGAGATGATATTGTCGGCTGGAATATGCTTGAACAGGTTTCAGCAGATGGAATAATCGGAGAAGAAACTCTTGAGGTAATGCCGGAACTGGATCAGAGCAGCAGTGATGAGAAGATTATCCGGATTTTACAGTGTGCGCTGTGCTGCAATAAATATCCTGTAGCAATCACAGGATTATACAACAATACTGTTATGAATGCAGTACGAGATTTCCAGCTGCATGCAGGGTTAGTTACTGATCCTGATGTAGAAGCTGGCGAAGTAAACCGGAGAACATGGACTGCTCTGTTACAGAGTAAAGGAGATCCGGAAAGAAAAGCGAATGCCTGTGACTGTGCTGTAAAATTGGATGATGTAAAAGCACAAAAAATAAAAAGTGAAGGATATAATTATGTTGGCAGGTATCTAAGCGACGGAACCGATTCGGAAAAAGGCCTTACAAGAGATGAATTGGATATAATTACTGCAGCAGGACTCAAAGTGTTTGCAATATACCAGGAGAGTGGTATTACAGCAGCATATTTTACAAAGGAACAGGGTGAAACGGATGCATTAAAAGCATTTGAAGCGGCAGGAAAAATTAATGTACCGGCCCATGAAGTTATTTATTTTGGGGTGGGTTATGATTTTACGGAACAAGAATGCCGAACTGCGGTGAAACAGTACTTCCAGGGGATTGCAGATATTGCACAAAATAACGGCATTCCATATGCGATTGGTATTTATGCACCGCGAAATACCTGCAGTATAATCAGAGAAGAGGGGTTGGCCGAAAGCATTTTTGTAGCAGATAAAAATACTTCTTACAGCGGAAACCTTGGATATGTTTTGCCGGATGGGTGGGCATTTGACCAGTTTGGTGAAGAAACGGTAGAAGGAGATGGATTTACTTTCCAGATTGATAAGGTAATGGCTTCCGGTATATATGAAGGATTTGATGCTGATACACTTTGTGGTCATGAGAATTATCATGATTGTACTCTTCATAGTATGGTTATGAAAGAAGATGGTTACTACGAATGTCAGGCATGTGGCTATAGAGTCCCTTCTCCTTCCTTACAAGATAAGATAATCCTGAGTGATAATGATTATCTGAAAGTAATTGCTTTGGAATATGCTTATGCGTTTATGCTTGCACAGGAAGATGAATATGGAATATACTTTCATGATTGGTGGGATAAAATATATAAAATCCGTAGCAAAGCTGAATACACAGGAAAGTATGGTTATTCAGATGGAGCTGAAATATGTCTATTTATTCCTCCGGAAGTAGATCCTACGGGCGTTGAGCATCCTTCCTCTAATATTCATGAACCAGTATTGGTTACTGAAGGCAATTTGATTATGTACAATGGTATTTTTAAAGAAATTGTAGACGCTGGTGTCGATGCTTTTTATGACTTCATTTTAGATCCGGAGCTTGTTGAAACAATTGTTAAAATTGTAGAAGATTTTATTGCAGAGGGTAGTGTATTATCCAGCCTTAATTCTGTATTACAGGCAATTGCTGAAAACGCTAATGTCTCAGAATTTGGGACCATTTTGCAGCTGATTGAACTGGGAAGTAATATTAATGATGCAGAAAGGGCCGGAAAGGTAGCTGTTGGAGATACTGTGGTTGAAGTAGTATATATTAATAGCTCAGAAGCAAGTTCCCTTTATATTGTATTTGATTCAGACAAATCTCTTAAAAACTGTTACTTTGAATAAAATTGCAGAAGGACCTCTCATTATGAGGGGTCCTTCTGCAATTTTTGGTTATGATTACGATATTTTATGGCGAAATGAATGGAAATTAAGAAACCAGAAATATTCATCAATATTTTTATGGGATCTGTCGGAGTTATGGTATATAAATAACGTGGTAAGAATAAGTGGAACATATGCTCAAGATTCATTGGAAAATAGTCACCTGCCCAGAAGGGCTCTGTTATGTATACATATAAAAAAGTAAAAATAGGTGTTAATGCTCTGGACCTAAAACGGACACGAAAAAACAAATTAAATATTATTCTCCAAATACCAATCCCCCAGAGAAAAGGGAAAAGGAAAATCACTTTATTTGCCAGGCGAATGGCATAATAAAGTAAAGAAAATTGTAAATAGTAAAATGCCAAAAAAGCAATATATCTAATTAGTACAGACCTTTTAGGAAGAAAATAAATATAGATAATAGTTAATAAATTAAATACGATAATTATTATTGCGGTAATGATAAATTTTGTTTTTATTTTCATGTTTCCTCCGTATGGAATGCTAATTAATTGATAAAGACAGCAGCAAATCCAACCATAAAAGAATGAGTGAGAATTGGGTTATGAATGATATATACAACTAAGGCTCTTCTCATTATTTGAATGATTATATTTAGAATGAAATACGGATATAATTATTATTTATCTTTTATAGCATAGCAGAAGATTATGGAATATTAAATAAAAATTTACTTTCGTCGCTTTTTATTATCTCTCTATATATAAGCGAAGGAGGTCCTATTATGGAAAATGCACTTATTGAAGCAGCTATGTCACAAGGAATTTGGGTCGTTCTTTTTGTCGCCTTATTTCTTTACACAATCAAAAATAATGAAAAAACGGTTAAGAGACAGGAAGAGCGGGAGGAGAAATATCAGTGTATGATTACAAACTTAACTGCTAAATTTTCAGTTATTACGAAGATAGAAGAGGACACAGAGATGATTATTGAAAAACTGGATGATATGAAATCAGGTAAAATGTAACACAACTGTAGTTTGATATAATGTATATTTGGTAATATAATTAAGAACATCCATTTACATTCTTCGACTATTTATCTCCTTACCTTTAAGGGGGTAAGTAAAATGTATTATGAGATGATTTCAGAATATCAATCGGGAAATGACAAGATACTCATGGAATTGATTGAATATTTTCAGCCTTTACTTAAAAAATATGCATTTATGTTGGGATATCAGGATGCCTATAATGATTTGCAGCTTGAATTTATAGAATTTCTACAAAAAATGCCGTTAACTGCGCTCAATAGTGCTAATGATGGAACTATAGTAGAATATATAAGAGTAACTGTTGTTAATTTTTATAGAGCTGAAGTAAAAAAACTAATCAAGAAAAAGAATGAAATACTGATGTCGGAATTGAGCGAGAGCCAACAAAGCGTGGTATATAATCGAAATTCCGGATATGATGATACCTTTCTTTTCGAATATGAATTAGATAAAATTTTAAATGCGGAGGAGAAGGAAATTATATACCTAATTTATGTATTGGAATTTACTTCTTCTGATATTGCTAAAATGAAATACAAAACGAGACAGGCTATTAATCAGAAAAAAAAGCGGGCATTAAATAAAATACGTGAATATATAGACGATATTTAATGCATTTACCATGGCCTATACATTTTAACTATAAAGTCCATGCCCTAAATACCCTGGAAGGTTTCATAACCTCTTTTGAGATTACGCCCGCATCTATATATGAAAGGGAAGGCTTCGGCAATCTGCTGGCAGGACATTGCGCTATTACGTTCCTTAGTGATAAAAGATATGTTGGAGAAGCGTTCACCCGGGAGATGAAGGAGCAGGGTATGTGCAAAATGTCTTCATGAAGAAC
This sequence comes from uncultured Lachnospiraceae bacterium, assembly GCA_900548905.1. Lineage (GTDB taxonomy): Bacteria > Bacillota > Clostridia > Lachnospirales > Lachnospiraceae > Eisenbergiella. The sequence continues at coordinate 36,801 of URMK01000059.1, forward strand.
CAAAGGTGAATGAATTACAGATTATAACGGACTACGTGAGGCTATATACATTTTAGGAGCTATTGGAACATTGTTCGGAATTGAGGTTAAATACCCAAACGTAACAAAGGATAGCAGCATTGTATGTAATCGTAAATAAGATGGAGGGGCTATGACTTATAGGAGTATAGCAGACCGTAGAATTATCAGGGGATAGAGATTATGTCATATAGTATAGAATTTATCCCTTTTTACTGGATGGATAAACAATTATTTGGGCTGGTGGCCAGTATTGCCATTAAGAAAGAATTTCTGTCAGTGTCTTGATACAATCAGGGACGCGCCGAAGGGAGACCACAGAGGAACCAATAACCCGCCGATAGGAAAAACCTTCCGTCACGGCATCATACGGCCCTTCGGCCTATATAATTTCCCATTGCCATTTCCCGCACAATATGGTATATTTCTCCATGTAGATAAAAGAGAGTTTCTGAAGGCGGAAGCATATTCGGAGGCTCTCTTTCTCTATTTTAACAAAAACCCGGAAAACAACCAGTCAACCGTATGAGGAAAGGAAGGCAACAGAAAATGAAAACAGAAACGATCGAGAATATGTGCGGCGGAAAAGGACATGTAATCATTAAATACATCCTTGGAGAAAAAGAATGTAACGGGAAATGCGGACTGTACGCCCAGGTAACCATTGAACCCGGCTGCAGCCTCGGATACCATGAGCACCATAACGAAAGCGAAACCTACTATATTCTGTCCGGTACAGGTGACTATGATGATAACGGCACGGTACGCCCTGTAAAAGCGGGGGATGTCACCTTTACCCCGGACGGCAGCGGCCATGGCCTGGTGAATACCGGGGACACCGATCTGGTCTTCATGGCGTTAATCATTTTTGACTGATATTATGCATAATCGGACAAAATATGACAGATTTTATGCATAATGCTTCCCGCTTCCTATCTCAGGCCAGCCTGCGGAAGCAACGGGGAGATACGCCCTTGACCTGTTTGAAAAACTTACAGTAATAGCTGGCGCTGTGAAATCCGCAGGCATAAGCGATCTCCGTAATGGTCTGCTTCGTATCGGATAACAGCGGAAGGCTCTTTTCAATCCGGTAGGTCAAAAGATAGGTGATGGGAGATACCGAAAGGTGTTTCCGGAACAGCCGGCTGCAGGTACTTTCACTGATGTGAAAGGAGGAGGCCAGTTCCTTCAGCGTAATGGGATCCATATAATGAAGATCAATGTAATGCAGCATTTCCTTCAGGATTTCCACATCCCTTCCAACACTCTGGATCGGAGCAAAGGCAGCAGGCCGCCGGGCGGCCAGGGCGTGAAACAAAGAGAGGATATGGCTTTGGATCATCAGTTCATAGCCGTATCCTTTTTCCTGCGATACCTCATACAAAGATTCCAGGATGTGCACGCACGATGCATCCCGGAAATCTTCCCCATGGAATGCATAGCTGGAAAAGTTCTTATTCCTCATGAGCGGAAGCAGATATTTTTCCATGACAAGGCTGTCGGGCGAAGACTGCAGAAGCTCCGGCGCAAAGACAAAATTATACATGATACAGTTTCCGCAGTCCACGGGAACAATGCTGTGAAGCACATCGGAATTAATGAAAAGGCCGTCCCCTTCCTTTAAAAGATAGGTATCCGATGCGATTTGAAAGGATGCCCGCCCGGCAATCACTGCGGTGAATTCAAATTCCCTGTGCCAGTGCCACGGAATATATCCGGCCGGGTACAGCGACAGATCGTCCAGGTAATCCTGGAAGGGAAAAGCTTTGGAGCCGTGTTTGGTCAGTTCCTGTAAATCGGCCCCGATTTCTATATTGAGTTGCTTCATGGAAAAAATCCTCCATAATGACCTGATTGTTATAAAAAAATCCCTTATTATGACTAAAAAACGCTATTTTTATAGTTTCAGTGACTCTATAATACTAAATTGCCGGGTTGTTTACAAGGCCCGGAAATAAACTGACAGAAAAGAGAGATATGATCTATGGAAAACTATGTTGTCAGCGGAGGAAAATCGGTTCTGAAAAGCTATCGGCATACGCTGTATGCCAGTTATCTGGGTTACATTACCCAAGCTATCGTCAATAACTTTGTCCCCCTTCTTTTTACTACATTTATTGCATCGTATGGGATTTCCCTGGAAAAAATAACATTGCTGGTAACCATTAATTTCGGCATCCAGCTGGTGGTGGATTTGCTGTCCCCCCGTTTTGTGGATCGGATTGGGTATAAGACCTCGATTATTATTGCACATGTGTTTGCGGCGGCCGGCCTGGCCGGTCTGGGTGTCCTGCCGGATTTGCTGCCGGATCCTTATGTCGGCATGCTGGCTGCCATTCTTTTTTATGCCATCGGCGGCGGGCTGATAGAAGTGCTGATAAGCCCTATTGTGGAGGCCTGCCCGTTTGACCAGAAGTCGGCGGCCATGAGCCTGCTGCATTCCTTTTACTGTTGGGGGCATGTGGCGGTTATCCTGGTATCCACATTGTTTTTTGCCCTGGCCGGTGTACACAACTGGCGGATTCTGAGCTTTATCTGGGCGCTGGTCCCGCTGTTGAACGCGGTTTATTTCTGCCTCGTTCCGGTCCGTTCCCTGAATGAGGACGGAGAGAGCATGTCTGTAAAAGAACTGCTTTCCGGCAAGCTGTTCTGGATATTCGCCCTTCTCATGGTATGCGCCGGGGCATCGGAGCAGGCTATGAGCCAGTGGGCATCCGCGTTTGCGGAGTCCGGCCTGAAGGTTTCTAAAACCATAGGCGATTTGGCGGGACCGTGTATGTTTGCCGTTTTTATGGGGGCGTCCCGGGCCTTTTACGCCAAGTTCAGTGAAAAAATAAACTTGATTCTGTTCATGACGGCAAGCGGTGTCCTGTGTGTCGCCAGTTACCTGCTGGCATCCCTGTCCCCGCTTCCGGTTCTTGCTCTGGTCGGCTGCGGTCTCTGCGGTCTGTCCGTAGGTATTATGTGGCCGGGAACCTTCAGCCTGGCGGCGGAAAAATGTCCCAAGGGAGGTACCGCCATGTTTGCTTATTTTGCCCTGGCGGGGGATCTGGGCTGTTCCTCCGGCCCCACGCTGGTGGGAATGATATCCGATGCATTTGACGGAAGGCTGACCGCCGGTCTGCTGGCCGCCATTATTTTCCCGTTGCTGCTGCTGGCAGGTCTGCGGGTTTGTAAAAAAATGACGGATAGAATCCATAAACCGGAGGCATCCTACAAGAAAGAGGTCTGAGCAGAGATCGGACGAATCGAAGAAGAGGTGTACGGCATGGATTCTATCTGGAAAAAAATGAACCATAACCCGGAAAAGCTGGCTTTTTCCGGACATATACAAACAGAAGCGGCGGTGATAGGCGGCGGGATGGCGGGCATCCTGACCGCCTTTTTCCTGCAGGAGGCGGGGGTTAAAACCATTCTTTTGGAGGCGGGGCATATCGGGGAAGGACAGACGGGCAATACCACAGCTAAAATCACGGCCCAGCACGGACTCCTATTTGACGGGCTGACGGCAAGCCAGGGTGCCCAACGTGCGGCGCTGTATGCGAAGGCCAACCAGGCCGGGGTCGAGGAATACCGCCGGCTTGTAAAGCAGCTGGATATCGGCTGCGACTGGCAGGAGACTTTTTCCTGCGTGTACAGTACCCGGGATCGGGAACTGATGGAAAAAGAGGCGCTGGCGGCGGCCGCACTGGGACTGCCGGCAGAATTTGTTACGGAAACCGAACTGCCTTTTTCTGTGGAAGGGGGCGTCCGGCTGGAAAATTGCGCCTGTTTTTCGCCGCTTGATTTTCTGTATGCATTGGCGGAAACACTGACAATTTATGAGAATTCGGAAGTGATAAAGGTGGAAGAAAAGGTGATTACCACAGCCGGAGGAGAGGTGACGGCGGATCATATTATCTTCGCGGGCCATTTTCCCTTCCTGAATAAGCCGGGCTATTATTTTGCCAGAATGTATCAGGAGCGGAGCTACTGCCTGGCATTGTCCGGGGCAGGAAGCATGAAGGGGATGTATTACGGCGTGGAAGAGGAGGGATTTTCCTTCCGCGGCCTTTCCCACAAAGGCCAGGATCTGGTGCTCATGGGGGGCTGCAACCATCGGACGGGAGGCAATGAAGGAGGCCGGTATGACAGGCTGCGTGCTGCCTCCCGCCGGTTCTGGCCGGAATGCAGGGAGGCTGCCGCCTGGTCCGCCCAGGATTGTATGACATTGGACGGTATTCCTTATATCGGCCGTTATTCCTCCCAGACACCGGAATGGTATGTAGCCACCGGTTTCGGAAAATGGGGGATGAGCCATTCCATGGTGTCGGCCCTGCTTCTCACGGATTTGATCACCGGAAAAGAAAATCCGTATGAGGAGCTGTTTACCCCCGCCAGGCTGGGCTGGAACGGGGCGGTGAACCTGGCGAAGCAGGCAGGCTGTTCCCTGAAAGGATTTATGGGAAAACGCAATGCCACGGCGGGTGAATATCTGGAGGATCTGGAACCGGGAGAAGGGCATCTGGTGGAATACGGGAAAGGGAAAATAGGCGCATACCGGGATGAGGAAGGTTCCCTGCATCTGGTTACCGCAAGATGCCCCCATTTGGGCTGTGAGCTCACCTGGAATCCGGATGAGAAAAGCTGGGACTGCCCCTGCCATGGTTCCCGTTTTGACTATGAAGGCAGAGTGCTGGACGGTCCGGCCCAGGAGGGAATCGGGCTGGTATGGGAGTCCTGAGACACACCTGAGCCTGTTCAAAACAGAAAGCAGCTGGTATAATATGCGAAAGAACTAAGGAATACAAGGGAGGAACGGATCGATGGAAGCGGTAAAAGCAGGCATTTTATTTCAGGATGGCTGTGTCCTGCAGCGGGAAAAAGAAATCCCGGTATGGGGAGAAGGGCCGGAGGGTGCGCAGGTGGTTGTGTCACTGGCGGGAAATCAGGCTGTATGCCGGGTAAAGGACGGCAGATGGAACTGTATGCTCCCTCCAATGGAGGCGGCGTGCGGTCTTGCCATGACGATTGTCTGCGGTGGACAGACGATAGCGTTACAGGATATTTCAGTGGGAGAAGTATGGATTGCGGGCGGACAGTCCAATATGGAATTTTTCCTCTGCTATGATGCGGATTGGGAAGCTATGAAGCAGGCAGAGTGCAATCCGCAGATCCATATGTTCAATGTTCCCCGTCTGGCGTTTCCCGGCCATGAAAAGGATGTTTCCGAGTGCGGGTACTGGTTCCGGGAAGGGGATAAAGCCTGGCCCCTCTTTTCCGCGCCCGGTTACTCCTTTGCCAGAAAGCTGCAGCCCGTGCTGGATGTTCCTGTGGGGATTATCGGCTGTAACTGGGGCGGTACCAGCGCTTCCACCTGGATGGATGAGGCATACCTTCAGGAGCCGCCTCTGGATATCTATCTGGAGGAATATCGGGCAGCGGTTGCGGGAAAGGACCCCGAACTTCTGAAAAAGGCTTCCGTAGAGGCGTTTGCTTCAGAGGATTCCCCCAAACGCCGGGCGGATTGGGCAAAGGTGATGTACGGACTCAGCCTGAAGGAGCAGAAGGAATGGCAGGAAAACCAGGAGCCTGCGCCGGAAAATCCCATGGGCCCTTATAATGTGGGACGGCCGGGCGGACTGTACCATCAGATGCTGGAACGGATTATCCCCTTTGCGGCAAGAGGCGTGCTTTGGTATCAGGGAGAGTCGGATGAGGGGCATGCCGGGATTTATGACCGGCTTTTTGAAACCATGATAGGGTGCTGGCGGAAAAGCTTCTGTCAGGATCTTACATTTCTGTTTGTACAGCTGGCGCCGTACGGTACCTGGCTGGGAGGTACGGGGGAGCAGTATCCGGAATTAAGACGCAGGCAGGAACTGGTGAGCGAACGGGTTCCCGGCGTGTTTATGACCTCCATCATGGATCTTGGGATGTATGAGGATATCCATCCCAAGCGTAAAAAAGAAGTTGGGGAACGTCTCGCCCTGCTTGCCAGAGGAAAAGTATATAAGGAAGCGATTCTGTGTGAAGCACCTGCGCTGCGCTTTGCCCAAAGACGGGATCAGGAGATCGTCCTTCATTTTACCCATTCCGGGATCGGACTGTGGAAAAAGGAAAACACCCCGGAAGCGGAACCGGAGGCGGAGATTCCTTCACCCCTGACCGGGCCGCGGGAAAGGAAGGAGGGCTTTCTCATAATCCAGGAGGAAAAACCGGTGGAAATCCGGGAGGTAACCCTGTGGGGAAACGAGGTGATTCTGCAAACGCCTTCCCTTTCCGGGGAAGCATGTACGGTTTCATTTGCCAGGGTGCCTTATATCCGGGTGGAAATCTATAATTCCGCCGGCCTTCCCATGAAGCCCTTTTCCTGTGAATTGTAACAATACTTTCGGCTCCATACATGCATAAAGTTCCTTCCGCCTGGGAATCCTGATCGGCAGGACTTATTATGCGGAGGTGCCTATGTACAGGAAAGGTTTTTTTAAGGGCTGGTATTATAAGCAGGAAAAAAGCGGCCGGGCGGTTGCTTTTATTCCTGCTTTTCATTTGGCAAAGGATGGGAAGGTTACGGCATCCATCCAGGTGATTACGGAGGAAAGAGCCTGGAATTTTGATTTTCCGGGGGAAGCGGTGCGGCTGTCCGACAAGAGGGATACGATCCAGATTGGGAACAATTATTTTTCACCCAAAGGCTTTCGCGTGAACCTGACGGGAGAAAAAGACGGCAGGCCGGTGAAAATAGAAGGCAGGATCGCTTTCGGCACCCTGGCGCCTTTAAAGGGCGATATTATGGGGCCTTTCCGTTTTATCCCCTTTCTGCAATGCCGCCATGGTGTGGTGAGCATGTGCCATAAGACAAAAGGAAGCCTGCTGGTGGATGGTGACAGCATCAATTTCCACGGCGGCAGAGGGTATGTGGAAAAGGACTCCGGCTGTTCCTTTCCTTCTTATTATTTCTGGAGCCAGTGCGGCTGGTATGACCGGCAGGAATGCAGCGTTATGGTTTCCGTCGCCGATATCCCGCTGGCAGGCGCCCATTTCCCGGGCTGTATTGCCTTTGTGTATTTCGGCGGGAAGGAATACCGCCTGGCTACCTACCGGGGGGTGAAAATACTCCGGTTCGGGGAACGGGAGGTTCTGCTCAAGCAGGGGAACCTGCTTTTGTATCTCCGGGTACAGGGACATGGCGGACAGAAGCTGAAAGCGCCGGAAAAAGGAAGTATGGACCGCATGGTAAAGGAAAATCTGGTATGCAAGGTATGGTGCCGTTTCTGGAAGGACGGAAAGCTGCTGTTTGATCATGTGGGCACAGGGAGCGCGGAGTTTATGGCCGGCAGTCCGGGATGCAGCTAAAATACAGGCGTCTTCCTTCTGGGTGCAGATAAAAAAGTTTGGCGTCCCCCGGCCCTGCTTCCCTGTGCGGCCTGCTGCCCTGCAA
>URMK01000060.1 GCA_900548905.1 uncultured Lachnospiraceae bacterium
TCCTTTTCCGTCCCGGGGACCCCGTTCTGCCAGCGGGCGGAAGGCCATTTTGTTCCTGCGAAGTTCGAACCATATATTTGTTTGATTAGATAATAACATTAGTTTTTGAAAAATTGAATTATAAAAACCATAGATTGCGTTATAGAAAGAATATTGTGTTGGTAAATATGCTGTATAAAATATGCTGATAATATAAAAAAGTTATGTTTTTTATAATTTGATCTATGATTTTTGAAATGGAGCATATACAAAATGCATGTAACAATGTTATTGGAAATGCAGCTGCCGTATAGGATTACGAAATTTTCGGATAACAGGGAAGGAGACGAAGAATGGGGGCAAAAGAACGGAAGAACCACCAAAAAACATGCTTGACAAAAGGGAAAATAACGCTGCTGTGTATGACAATACCATCCGTTTTATTTATTCTGGTATTTTCCTATTTTCCTATATCGGGCTGGATATATTCTTTTTTTGATTACAGGATAGGATACAAGCTTTCCAAATGTGATTTTGTCGGGCTGGATAATTTCATTTATGCGTTTGGCGATCCTTATATTATTACGGTAATTCTGAACACACTGATAATCAGTATACTGGGGCTTTTGGGGCTGCCGCTGGCAGGCATGATCGCCATTCTTCTTTCGGAGGTCAGGGGGAAGAGATTTAAGAAAACGGTGCAGACAGCCATTACCATCCCTAATTTTATCAGTTGGATTATTATCTACTCCATTATGTTTTCGCTGTTTTCCAATGACGGGCTGCTTACAACTATCTTCCGCAGTTTTTCCGGAAACCGCGATTCCACGGTGACGCTGCTCACCAATCCGGGAACGGCAAAGCTGTTTATGGTGATGACTAATATCTGGAAAACTGTGGGATATAATTCCATCATTTTCTTTGCGGCAGTTACGGGGATAGATTCCCAGCTGTATGATGCCGCGGCAGTGGACGGAGCGGGAAGGTGGCAGAAAATCCTCCATATTACAATACCCGGTATTCTTCCCACATTTATAACGCTGCTGATTATTTCGGTGGGAGCCATACTGAACAACGGTTTCGAACAGTACTATGTTTTTGTCAATCCCATGATACAGAAAAATATGGAAGTTCTTGATTATTATGTTTACCGGATCGGCATGCTTAATAATGATATCCCGGCTTCCACTGCGGTGAGCATGATTAAGACCTTTATCAGTGTAATCCTTGTATTCAGCGTGAATAAGCTGTCTAAAAAAACGCTGGGGCAATCTATTTTATAGGAAGAGGTGTTCGGATGAATAAAAAGAAACTTCCCGGAAAAGAACTTGTATTTCAGGCCGTGACGATTTTGCTGTTTACGTTGATGCTTTTAAGCTGTATTTATCCGTTTTACTATATTTTTATTGCATCCATAAGCAGTCCGGATGCAGTGAAGAGAAGCATGATAACCTGGTATCCGCTGGAGCCTACCCTGGCAAATTATGCCCAGGTTTTTAAGCTGAACGGTATTTTAAACGCTTTTCTGGTATCGGTAGCAAGAACCTTTGCGGGAACGGCGGTGACTTTGTTTTTTACAAGTATACTGGCATATACGCTTACCAAAAATGAGCTGCCCTGCAGAAAAATATTTTATTCCATTGCTATTGTATCTATGTATATCAATGCCGGTTTAATTCCCTGGTATCTGACTATGCGTACGATCGGCCTGAAGGACAGCTTTCTCGTATACATACTGCCTACAGCGGTATCCGCCTATAGCATGATTCTGATTAAGACCTATATGGAATCCATTACAGGAGGAATCGAGGAATCGGCAATGATAGACGGTGCAGGATATTTTACCATATACCGGAAAATCGTTATGCCTATCTGCAAACCGGTATTGGCTGCTATCATTGTTTTTACGGCTGTCGGACAATGGAATTCATGGACGGACAATCTGCTGCTGGTTAATAATATGAATCTGAAAACCCTGCAGATGACATTGCTTGAGTATCTGAACCAGGCTACAAATGTTGCAAATATGGCCAGAACAGGAGGTGCGAGTGCGGTTTCAGGCGCGGCAATCAGTCCATTTACTTTGCGGATGACAATTACCATGGTGGTTACAGTTCCCATCCTGATTGTATATCCATTTATGCAGAAATATTTTATCAACGGTATTATGATTGGAGCTGTGAAGGGGTAATAACTCAAATTTCGCAGACAGCGGGCAGAGGGCCATTTGGCACCTGCGAAGTTTGAGTCAATCAGAAGGAATAAGGAGGGAAATATGAAGAGAATATCAGGAAAAAGCAGTAAACGTATTGTGGCGGTAATGATGGCGGCGGTTCTTGCTTTCGGGCTTACGGCCTGCACAGACAGCAGCAGCGCGGGCGGCACAGGCAGTGAAGGCGGCACGCAGGCTTCTGCTGAAAAAGGGACGGCCGGGGCGGAAAGCGGTGAAATAGAAGAGGTTACGATTGATATTTTCATGGATTCCGCAGGGGAAAATCCCATGACCGCGGGGATTCAGGAGGATCCGGTTGCGCAGTATATCAAAGAAAAGACGGGGGTTACGCTGAATGTGGTGCTTTTCAGCAATGAGAAGCAGCAGGCTATGGCGGCAAGCGGTGATTTATATGATGTGAACCGTATGGGACTCCAATATATCACACCGTTAATCCAGGCGGGGGCGGTACAGAGCCTGGATGATTATCTGCAGTATGCGCCGGGCATGGCGGAAGGATTTCCCGAGATGGTGAACTACAGCAGAGGATATTTAAGCAATGGGGAAAACAAAATGTATGCCATATGTGCGAGAGGAAAGAATCAGCCTTCTCCGCTGGCTACATCCAGATACGGTAACTTCATCCGCTGGGAATGGTATAAGGAAGCAGGCAGCCCGGAAATCAATTCCATTGACGATTTTCTGAATCTGCTGAAAACAATACAGGACAATCATCCCCAAACGGAGTCCGGCAAAAAGACCTATGGCATTTCCCGGTTTAACGATTGGGGACTGAATCATACGCTTTCGGATCCGGTCATCTGGAAATACTGCGCACAGTACGGTCTGAATGATTTAAGCTCCTTCAGCATCCCTGATTTGGAATATATCGATCTGTATAATGAAAACCATATGTACTGGGTTACTGCGGATATGTATTTTAAGGCCAATCAGATGGGTATCCTGGATCCGGAAACCTATACACAGAAGAATGAGGATTACAGCCAGAAAATAAACGAGGGCCAGGTATTTTACAGCTCTATGGAGTGGGATTTTGATGCCGGCAACGCAGAACTGAATAAAAACGGCGGTACGGATAAATTCGTGGATGTTCCCTGGGCGGATATTCCGGAATTCCCGGCATGGATTTCCAGGGCCTCTGAATTCGGTATGGCTGCCAGAACCTTCGTTGTTTCTTCCAAATGTGACGAAACAAAAATGAAAGCTATCATGCGTCTGTTTGATTTTGTGTTTTCCGAAGACGGGGCGCGTTCCATCATGAACGGACCCAAAGGGATTACCTGGGATTATGACGAGAACGGCGTGGCTGTATTTACGGAAGACTGCAAACAGAAAATGAAAGAAAATCCGGATTATCTGCTGGAACAGGGAGCAAACCGTTATCTTGGGCTGGTAGGGCAGGATTACGATGCCCTTGCGGTGAGTGATGCCAATAAAGGTAATTATATCGATTTGCGCCTGAATAATGAATACATAAAAGAAAATATGACGGCTGCGGACAAGGATTACTGTGATTTTTATGGTGTGGAAGTTCCGCTTGAGACAGGGACAAAAAGAGAAAACCAGTCCACAATTCATGAAGGCTATATCAACCTGATGCCTGCGGAAAATCCCACGGATATCCAGAGAAGCGTGACCAAGATCAGTGATTATTTACAGCAGGCGGTTCCGGCTATGGTATTATCGGAAACAAGAGAAGAATATGATCAGAAGTTTGCAGAAATACAGACAGAACTGAAAAATATGGGGTATGACGAAGTGACTGCATATTATGGAGAAGCCTGGGAAACTGCAAAGACAAATTATAAGAAACTGACAGAGAAGTAACAGGCTGGAAACAAATAGGAAAGACGGCTGCCGCCTTATGAAGGGACAGCTGTCTTTTTTTGCCGTATCGCAGAAGAGGAACGATAATGCCAGTTATGAATTGGAAACAGCCAAGTATGCATTCCGCCTTGCATTCTAAAAAAGCCCACTCTATAATTGATGTGAGGAGGTGGTGTGACGGTGCTGATTATCGGAATATGTGACAGTGATACGGCGGTGCGCGTCATGCTTGCCGATTTTATCCGGCGATATAAGGCGGAAACTGGATTGGCTGTACAGGTACTCGCTTATGATAATGGGGAAAAGCTTTTACAGCATTATTCGTTTGAAATGGATCTGATTTTTCTGGAAGTATCATTTGCTAAAATGAGTGGTATTGAAATCGCAAAAGGTATCCGTAAAGTGGACAATAAGGTTGGAATCGTATTTTTGACCACGCTTCTCAATCATGTGCTGGAGGCTTATGAGGTGCGTGCGGATAATTACCTGATTAAACCGCTTAAATATTCCCGTTTTCTCAAAGAGGTGGAAGAGGCCAGGGCCCGTAAAGGGCAGAACCGTTTTTTTATTGAAGCAAATGCAAACGGCATTTATAAGATTTACACACAATCTATCCGTTTTATTGAAACGCAGGAGCATAATACCCGTATCCATACTGAGTCAGATTCGATTGTAAGTTATAAAAGGATGAAAGATCATGAGGCGGCATTATATGAGCCGTATTTTGTACGGTGTCATGCAGGGTATATTGTGAATCTTCTTTTTTTCGAAAAACAGGAGGCCAATCATATGATTCTTATGTCCAACGGGCCGGCATCCGGCGAAATCATACCGGTTAGCCGCCACAGGCGGGCGGCCGTTCTGGAACGGATCAGGCAATTGTTCCCGTGAACAACAAACCGTGCGGATGTACACGTGTACCCGCTTGGCCTGGCGGCAAGGGATAGAGGCAGAGTACGCGCCGGAGTGCGCAGATAGGAGTAACGGTGAAAAAGCTTGCGGAAAATACCCGGACAATCGGCTGGTCAGTAAAGCTTGCTTTGCAAATCAATGCAGGTGTATTTTTGCTGTGGGGGACGTTGGGAATCGGGCTTTCCGTACTTCCCTCCATTGCCCTTTATTTTAATCGCCGGACCGTATCGATATTGTCTGCTTTTTTACGTACGGGGACAGGAACGTTCGGTGATGTGTTGCCGTCTGTCATCAGCCTGGGTATTATTTTGACAGCTGTCGGGTTGTCAAAGCGTGTAAATGGTAATTTCCTGTATTTCATCATGTACGATTCTTATTATTTCGGACTGGAAGAGTATATGATGGATGTGGTGAAAAGAATAGAGCTTAAAACGCTCATGGATAAGAAATACCGGGATGAGCATTGGTCTGTAATGGGGCGGTGCGGAGCGCTTGCCGATTTCATGAGTTCAGGCTGTCTTTTTCTTACAAAGCTCACGGGTGCGGTTTCTCTTCTTTTTGTGGCAGCAAGGATATCCTGGGTGATATTTGCTTTTTCTTCCCTTTATATAGCCGCAGTGTTGGTGCTTAATATATTTACTGCCGATAGGCTCAGGTGGGACGGACGTGTGTATAATGAAGCATCCCGCCTTGCGGATTATTATCAGGAATCGGTGATGGAACCCGGAGCTGCCAAAGAATTGCGTGTTTATGATTTGGGCGCGGAAACTCTCCATAAATGGGAGAACGCTTATGAAAAGGTGGAAAAAATCGACAGGCAGTATGTAAAAAACCGTCAGATCGTAGCTTTTTTCAGCAGTCTGGTGTTTTATATTTTTATAGCTGTAATGATGGTTTATTGCATTTATCAGGTTGCGGATGGGAGGATGTCTGTAGATGTATTTTTAATGCTGTATGCTTGCGGGCTGAGTATAAGCGAAGTGGTACAGGTTCTATCTTCCAGCTTTCAGGAAGCTGACCGGGGACTCTATTTTCTGAATCTGCAGCGGAAGTTTGTACAGGCGGTTCCGCAGAAGGCGGCGGATTGGGATGAGGGGTTTGTTCCCGCCGAAGCGGATACCGTTTTCCGGGCGGATAATATTTCTTTCTCATATGACAGTCAGACGGAAGTATTGCATGACCTTACTTTTGAAATCAAAAAAGGGGAAACAATAGCCCTTATAGGGGTAAACGGCAGTGGTAAAACGACACTTGTCAAGCTGCTGATCGGCTTATTTTCCCCGACTAAAGGCAGGCTTTCCTTTTATGGCAAACCCTATGACAGCCGCACCCGGGGGGCGGTTATCCAGAGAGTGGGAATGTTTTTTCAGGATTTCCATATATTCCATGCTACGCTTCGTGAAAATGTGGGGTTTGGTGATATAAAAAGTCTCGCCCAAATCCGGCGCATAAAGCTTGCCATGGAGAAGGGCGGTGCCGATAAGCTTCCGGATCGTTTCCCTAAAGGGATGGAGCAATGGCTGCTGAGAGATGTTATCAAAGACGGAGCCATGCTTTCCGGAGGGGAAAAACAACGTGTTGCGGTATCACGTGCTCATATGAGTGATAAAGAAATCTTAATTTTCGACGAACCGGCGGCAGCGCTTGACCCCATTGCGGAGATGAAACAGTTTCATGCAATCCGGGAAAAAATAGAAGGGCGGACTGCTGTTTTAATCAGTCACAGGGTGGGATTTGCCAGGCTTGCCGACCGCATTCTGGTGCTTGACGCAGGACACCTTGTGGAGAATGGTTCCCATGACAGCCTGATGCAAAAGAACGGTATATATGCCGGTTTTTTCAGGGAGCAGGCACAGTGGTATGAAACGGAGGAAACAGCGGATGAGTAAACTTCGTACACTGCTTAAAGCGCTATGGATCAGTATAAAAATCAAAGGGCCTGTTTCCGTGATAATCAGCCTTCTGGGATTTGCTGCGGCCTTTTTACCGGTACTGCTTGCGGGATATCTGCGGGCATTGACCGATGCACTGCAAATGCTGGCAGGAGAAGGCGGCGTTCCCGGGAAAGCGCTGAAGCTATTTTCCGGAATCGTTATGCTGTATATCGTACAGGTCGTTATAACCAACGTGCAGCAATATACAGTCGGGCTGGATGAGATAAAGATGGAACGGTACTTGAAACGGACAATAATGCGCCATAAATGTGAGGTACGGTATCAATATGTGGAAAATTACGATGACTTTCACAACCGTCTGGCGTTTATTGAGGAATATGCAGGAAAGCAAATGGCCAGGAGTATCACTTATATGATAACGGTTCTGCAGCTGTTGCTCGCATTTTGTGCGGCAGCGTTTACCCTGTGGAGTGTAAGCCCCTTTATTGTCCTGATTCTGTTTATAACCAGTATTCCTGCCGCCCTGCTGTCTTATTTCCAACAGGAGGAAACCTTTCGCTATAGGGCGAAATGGATGGAAGAGGGATCCCTTGCCATTCATTATTTCCATATTATCGGAGGGGGCGGGTATTCTTATGATGGCTTACAGGAAATCAGGCATTTTGCCCTGTTTGATTATCTGAAAGCACGCTGGCGTGCCATTGCCGACGAGTATATCGGTAAAAAAAATAAAATAATGGCCAGACATATCAAGTGCAATATGGCGGCTGACTTTCTCCGCAGTATTGTTTATCTGGCCGTTTTATTCATTGCAGCAAGGGCAATTTATCAAAATCCGGTATTGGGGCTTGGAACCTTTACCCTGGTATTCACACTTTCCGGACAACTGCAGAATACGGCGGGTGAATGCCTTGTGGACATTATGGTACTGGCACAAAATATACCTTATATGCAGGAGTTTTTCTATCTGGATAAGCTGGAGCGCGAAGTCTGTCCGGCAGACAGCGGAGAAGAAGGCACCGGTGAGATTACTTTTGAGAATGTTTCTTTTGCTTATCCGAATTCGGATAATAAGGTTTTACAAGACATAAACCTGCGCATCCGCGAAGGGGAAAAAATTGCTGTTGTGGGGGAAAACGGCAGCGGAAAGTCCACCTTTATCAGTCTGCTCTGCGGAATGTTCGATCCTATGACCGGACGTATTCGTGTGGGCGGCGCAGATGTGGGTTCCCATCCGGCGGCAGCGCGGAAAGCGGTGTCCGTGGTTTTTCAGGATTTTGCCCATTATGAAACAAGTATCCGTGAAAATATTACAATTTCTGATAAACATAGAAATGCTGCCGATCAGGAGATTATGGAGCTGCTGCAGAAAATAAATGTGGATGATGTTGTAAAAGAGCAGAAAAACGGCCTTCATGAACTCGTGGGATCCTTTTCTGAAAAAGCAAATAATCTTTCGGGCGGTCAATGGCAGAAGATATCTCTGGCCCGTGCCGCCTACCGGAATAAAGCGAAAATAATGATTTTAGATGAACCCACATCGGCCCTTGATCCGGTTGCGGAGGCGCAGCTGTATCATAATTTTACGGCACTGACGGAAGATAAAACAACGATTTTGATTTCACATAGGCTGGGGATCACTTCCGTGGTGGACCGTATCCTTGTATTTAAGGAGGGAAGAATAATAGAGGATGGTTCCCATAAAGAACTGATGGCAAAAAAAGGGTATTATGCGCAGATGTATCACGCACAGGCGCAGTGGTATGTCTGATAGTATTTGTGTGTGGCCCCGTGACCACATATTTCGCTATTGTAATCCACAGGAACATAAGGGTAATATAAAAATAAAGATATGGCAGGTCTGCGCCGAGCGTAAGAGATGGTAAAGCGGCAATTCTGCTGAAGGAAGGAAGCACATGGTCACCAGAAAGGAAGTAGCCCGGAAAGCAGGGGTGTCGGTCTCCGTGGTATCCCGTGCGATGAACAACAGCGGGTACGTGGAAGCGGAAAAGAAAAAAAGGATACTGGAAGTGGCGGATAAACTTGGCTACTATCCCCATCCTGTCGCAGAGGCGCTGCAGAAGCGCAGGACAAAGCAGCTGCTTTTTTTCTGTAAGGATCTGCGGAATTCCTTCTATATTGACATGTACCAAGGGATGGTGGAAGCCGCAGGAAAACGGGACTATATGATGGTTTTTAACGGCAGTATGGATTTTGAGAACATACGCAATGCCATGATAGACGGAATTATTATGCCCAATGAGGTGATCACCCAGAATTATCTGGATACGGTGGGAAAGAATTACCGCCTTCCGGTGGTGAGTGCTTCTTATGGAAGTCCTGTCCGCTTCTCCCGTTCGGTTCCCCGCGTGGAAATCGATATGGAAAAGGTGATGGAGCTTGCGGTTAAGGAACTTCGGGCCAATGGCCACAGACGTCTGGCCCTGGCAATGCCTTATCCGTTCCGGTGTACGGATGTAAGGCGTCTGGCTTTCTGTTCCCTCATGGAAGAGGTGTACGGAGACAGGATGAAGGATTACTATATCGGTATACACAGGGAAGAGCTTGCCGGGGACAGCCGTATCCTTGCCTTTCTGGAAGAAGAGGAACCGGAAAACGGTATGCGTCTGCTGGAAGAGGATTTCTTCGGAAAAGGAGAGCTGGCGGCCCAGTTGTTTGCGGAACGAAAAATTGATGCCACAGCCGTAGTGGCTTTTAACGATGAATTTGCCCTTGGTATGTGCAAACGGTTCCATGCTTTGGGAATCCGGGTGCCCCGGGATATTTCCCTGGTAGGTATAGACGGCAGTTCCGCCAGAAAATACCGGGATCCCTGCCTGACCTCTGTAGGGCTGTTTCCGGAAAAACAGGGAGCAAAGTGCGTGAACGTCCTGCTGGATATGCTGGAGGGGAAAAAAGTAAAATATATATCAGGGTCACCGGTGAAGCTGGTGAAAGGGGAATCCGTAAAAAAACTGGATTAAAGCCTGTCTGGCGCATAAGGAATGGAATGAAGTAAACAAGGGAATCAAGGAGGAAAATTCCTCTGCTCGTCAGAGGACTCGCATTTTGCTCCGCAAAACAAGGAGGAAAAAGGAATGGAACGAAGCATGAAGCTTGACAAAATTACTTTGGGAACCTGCTATTACCCCGAGCACTGGCCGGAGGAAATGTGGGAAGAGGATCTGCGGCGTATGCTGGAAAACGGCATTGAGGTAATCCGTATAGCGGAATTTGCCTGGAGTAAAATCGAACCCCGGGAAGGGGAATTCACCTACGGATTTTTTGATCGTTTCCTGGAAAAAGCGGAAAAGGCCGGCATGAAGGTTATCTTCTGTACGCCCAGCGCCACACCTCCCGCCTGGTTAACGAACAAATATCCGGAAGTACTTAACGCCAATATAGACGGCGTCCTTTACCGCCATGGCTGCAGACGCCACTATAATTATAATTCTCCCAAATATCAGGAGCTGGTTACACGGATTGCGGAAAAATCCGCCGCGCATTATGCATCCCATCCTGCTATCATCGGCTGGCAGATTGACAATGAACTGAACTGTGAAAAAAATGAATTCTATTCGGAAAGTGACACGATAGCCTTCCGTGTGTTCCTGAAGAAAAAATACCATACGCTGGATGCGCTCAATGAAGCGTGGGGAACCGTTTTCTGGAACCAGACCTATACGGATTGGGAAGAGATCTATGTTCCCCGCCCGACACCAAGTAATGCAACCAATCCTCATGAGGTCCTGGATTATGTCAGATTTGTGTCCGACAGCACCTGCTTTTTTGCAAAAATGCAGAGTGATATCCTGAAAAAATATGTGAAGCCCGGTGATTTTATCACCACGAACGGTCTGTTCGGCAATCTGGACAACCACCGCATGACAGAAGAAAGCCTGGATTTCATCACCTATGATTCTTATCCCAATTTTGCCTACTGCCTGGATTCCTACGAGTCGGAGAAGGACGGTCTGCGGGACAGGAAATGGAGCAGGAACCTGGCGGAAGCAAGAGCCGTATCCCCTGTGTTCGGCATCATGGAGCAGCAGTCCGGGGCAAACGGCTGGAATACCCGTATGGAGGCTCCCACTCCCAAACCGGGACAGATGACCCTTTGGACCATGCAGAGCATCGGCCATGGGGCGGACTATGTGAGCTACTTCCGCTGGCGTACCTGTACGATGGGGACGGAAATCTACTGGCATGGGATTCTGGATTATTCCGGCAGGGACAACAGACGTCTGGCAGAAGTAAAGCAGATACATAAAATGGTCGGTGCGCTGGAGCCTGTGACCGGATCCCATTACCGGGCCGAGGTAGGTATTGTGAAGGATTATGATAACCTTTGGGATGCCGGCCTGGATATGTGGCATCAAAGAGTGGACAGGGAGAGCAGCAAGTCCTTATTTGCCGCCTGTCAGAAAACCCATACGCCTTTTGATTTCTGTTATCTGGATCATATGCGGGCTGAGGACTTGTTCCGGTATAAGGTACTTTTTTATCCCCATGCCACCATAGTAACCAGTGAAATGGCAGAAAAACTGACGGCCTATGTGGAGCAGGGAGGCTGCCTTGTACTGGGATGCCGCACCGGTTACAAGGATGAAACCGGAAAATGTGTGATGAGCAGGCTTCCCGGGCTGCTGCAGCCTCTTACCGGCACGGATATCCCCGAATATACCTTTGTGTCCCCGGCAGACGGTACGGTTTATGCGGATTGGGACGGCGTGCAGATCGAAGCCTGTATTTTCAATGATTTGCTGGAACCCCTTACGGAGCAGGCCAGGGTGGAAGCAAGATATGTTTCCAGCTATTATGCCGGAACACCAGCCCTTATCAGCAACGCAAAAGGGAAGGGACGTGTTTTCTATTTCGGAGGCGCCTTCCATGAGCATACGGCCCGTGTATTCCTGGAAAAATTGGGAGTTGCACAGCCATATGGGGATATCCTCACCCTTCCGGAGGGCTGTGAACTGACAGTAAGGGAAAGTACGGACGGAAGCCGGTATTTCTTCGTGATGAACTACCTGGAGGAAACCGCGGAAATCTGTCTGAAGGAAGTATTCCTGGATTTGTTTGAAGGAAAAGAAGCAGAAGGGAAACTGGAGCTGCCCCCCTATGGGACAAAGGTATTGGCAAGAATAAGTAGTATAAACCGATAATTTAATACTGGAAAAAAGTTTCAAAAAATGTGTTGACAAGTTGTCCCATTTTTTGTATACTAATCAAGCAGGTTACGGGTGCGGTCAAAACACTTGAAAACTTGTTTGATTATGGGATCTTAGCTCAGCTGGGAGAGCATCTGCCTTACAAGCAGAGGGTCATAGGTTCGAGCCCTATAGGTCCCATATATTTCGGCGAGATAGCTCAGCTGGCTAGAGCACACGGTTCATACCCGTGGTGTCGAGGGTTCAAGTCCCCCTCTCGCTACTATGTTAAGTACAGCGGAAATGCCCTGTTGGGGGATTTCCGCTGTTTTTTATTGCAGTAACCGGAATACAATTGAGTAGGGTCAATTTAACAATAGAAGGTTATCCTTGGCCGCCCGGTCCCATTCCGGTTCGGAGCAGAAGGATGCCGCAGGACACAAAGGGCCGTCTGAATTGTTACGAAGGACGGAAAGGGCGTGTTTTTTCCGGCATCCTTTGTGTAGAAAAAGGATATACATTATGGTACAATGGCAACAATACAGGCCTGTGAGTACAGCGGGAATCATCAAAATACCGTGGATCGAATGGGGAAAAGTATCAGGTAAAGAATACTATTGGAATCTGAAGAATGCGGAATGTGAAAAAAATGTGGAAAAAAGAGATTATTTACGAAGCGGCAAAACCAATCCTCTATTACCTGGTGAAGGAAAACGGAGAATTGTTCCTGAAGCATACTTATGACTGTGACTGTGAAAATCCTGTAGTGGAGGAATGCTTCATTCTCCCCTCGCAGGAATCGGAGAACAATAAAGCCTGCCGCATCACTGCCAAACGTCCGTTTCGGGTAGCGGCAGATGAGAAGCACCACAGGGCGGAGATCCTGTTTGACGGCACGGAAGAAGAAATCAGCCTCTCCTTCTATCAGGGAATTCCCCATTGTGACATTATGGGAAATGCTATGATCCTGGAGTTTGAAAATGGGCAGGAGTTTGAAGAAGCCGTTTATCAATTTTACTGGAAGACACTTCTTCCCTCTGTTGCAGAACGGACGGCGGGGGCAGGATATCCGGTACGGGACGGTTATGTTGTGAGCACACTTCAAAAAGAAGTATATGCAGGAACCTATCCCGATGTGGATCATGAATTCCAAATCAAAGGCCGGGCAGCCATGGGGGATACCTTTGAACTGGGACTGATCCGGCGGATGCTGGAGCTGCAGTTAAAGCTGATGGCGGAGGATCCGGAACAATTGTACCGGGATCCCTGCTCTCTGCAGCCTGACGGTGTCAGGGAATACCATGTGAGGAGAAGCAGTAAGGATCTGCAGACCAATGCGGTGATGTTCCTCATCACCGGCAATGTGGAAATCATTGAATCCGCATGGCTGTATGTGGCGGCCTCCGGGGACTGGGACTGGTTTTTGAATCATAAGGAAGGGCTTGAAAATTCCCTGTCGCTGGTGGAAGACTGTATGGACAGGCAGGGTCGTCTCTGGTCCGATGTATACTATGAAGATCAAATCATCAAGGACGGAAGGGAATGTATGTCCGCCGCTCTGGCGGCGGATGCCATGAGACGTATGGCAGATTTGGAAAGAAGAGCCGGGGATCCCGAAAAGGAAAAGAAGTATCTGGAGCTGGAAAGGAAACTGGCCCGGGCTATGACGGCGGATCTTCCCGGAGGCTTCTGGGATCGTGAAAACGGACGCTTTATTGACTGGGTGGACAGATGTGGTATCACACACGATCATATCCATCTGTTGGCAAACGAACTTCCTCTGCTGTTTGGTTATGCGGATGCGGGGCAGGAAAAAGCCGTGCAGAAGCTTTTGGAAGAATGCTTTGATGAATTCCAGCGTTTCCCCACCTTTTTATCCGCAAGGATACAGGACTACACCGATTCGGAAATCGGTTTGCCTTATGACCTGTGTGCGGCAGGAAGATATTGGTGCTGGGATTTTGCCTTCTGGGAGTCCCTGGGAAGGAAGGATATGCTTGAGCAGCAGCTTCTGGCTGTCGGCAGACAGGCAAAGCTGGACGGTTATCTGATGGGGGAACGTTATGATATGAATCATATTTTCTATCAGGATGATAAGAACTGGCATGGAGCCGCCCATTATTATGAATATCCCTGTGTATTCATCTGGAACCTGATCCGCGGATATCTGGGGGTACAGCCTGATCTGGATATGGATGTAAAGATTGCCCCAATGCTGAACAGGCCCGGCAGGGTGAGGCTGGAAGCGGAATGTTATGCCCTGGAATATGAAATGAACGGCAGCGGCTTATCTGTAAAAAATCTGCTGGATCGGCCAAGGACCTTCCTGCTTTGCATGAATGGAAAAGAAAAGAAGGTTACCCTGGGCTTCGGCGAAAGCATTTCATGGGATTTTGCGGAATGAGGATGGAAGCTGTAAAGGGATATACGCCGTGATATCCATATTCTGAATGATGAGATGAAAACGGTAGTTGAGGTCTTAAAACATCATGAATTAATGCCTCATTCATTATAATATTAGAAGGACTGTCCAGAGCGTAATTCTTGTAATTACGCTCTTTTCATGTCCATATCTTATACGGCCGGAGATCCGATCTCTCGATACTATTAGAAAAAATACCCGTTGATTCAGCCGAAAACAAACTGTAACACAAAGATAACACAAAAAGTATAAAAATTACACATTATTCTTGACAAATCCAAACACAGCGGTATCATATTTATAATAACTCTGTCTTACATCTTCTTCGTGTCCCATAACGCGGGATATTGTTGCATAATTAAGCGCCTATTCATGTCTGTAATAACATATTCACTTTATATCCCATTATCTATATGCCGACCCTTTTCAGTTTTGGAATTACCAACCGTATATGCATCAGGATCATATCATCCCATGACAAATTGATATCTAATTCCTTTCCTGAAGTTCTGCCAGTTTTCTTATCTGATCCAAAGCGTAATCTTGAAATTCAGGACGTAAGGTTTTGAATATGGACAACGCTTCGTCAACTTTTGCCACATCGGCAGGATCGCTGTCAAACATTTCACCTTCGCCGCTTTCAAGCCAATATGGGTTCACTCTATACAGTTGACAAATATGTCGGAGCAGAAGTTCCTTCGGTTTTACGCGATCATATTCCAAGTTGCTTATTACATCACGGCTGACCCCCAGCTTCTCGCCAAATTCCCGTTGTGACAGCTTTAAAGCCTCACGAACGGCTCTTATTCTATTAGGCAAATGAGTTTCCTCCTACTACTTTTATATGATTAATATCACCTCATTTTACAACACAAAAATAAAATAGTCAACACAACCGCAATCTCACAAAAGTGTTTACAACACTTATCGACTATGCTATACTGAGCCTACAACACAATGCATGAAAGGAGGTTGAGGGTATGCCGCAAAATAGTTCAGATATGAAACGGCTGGCGGAGTTGAATTCCCTTTTCTTGACTCTGAATAATAAGGATCAAGACATCGCCCTCATAATTTTGAGGTCATTGAAGTTCGCACAATCCGTTATGAGTTCCCCGGACCCGGGCGATCACACCCGTAAACCGCCTGAGAACCGTTTTGCTTAACGCAAGCTGCTCACAATTTCATCAATATTTATTATCATCCACAATATAAAACACCTATATTCGTGTGAATTTGCAGAACGGCCGGAGTTATGGAAATGTAGGAAAAGTATGATCAAAAAATAAGTAATGGAGGATTGGTAATGAAAAAGGGAACAAAAAATTTGCAAGGAAGCAGCCGGACAGGGGGCGGCAGGCAGTTGAGGACGCGCAACGCAACGCTGGCCTATTTTCGAAGGCACTGGCTGTTTTACGCTATGCTGATTCTGCCGGTGCTGTATTATTTTCTGTTCTGCTACCGTGCCATGCCCGGCGTGGTAATTGCATTTAAGAACTATAATATGTTTACAGGAATCTGGGACAGTCCCTGGGTGGGAATGGAATTCTTTAAACGGGTAGCGCAGTCCGATCCTTTTTGGCGTTCCGTACGGAACACGTTGGTTCTGAACATCCTGGGGCTGGTAGTCGGATTTCCGCTTCCTATTATTCTGGCTCTGTTCCTGAACGAGATCATGCATACCGGCTTTAAGAAAACCGTGCAGACTATCATTTACCTGCCCCACTTTATTTCCTGGTCTGTTATCGGCGGCATGATGTATCAGTTCTTTGCCTCATCAGGACTTATTAATACCGTTATCAAGGCTTTAGGAGGGGAAGCGGTTCCCTTCCTCACGAATAAGCCCTGGTGGATATTCACCTATTTTATTGTGGGCGTCTGGAAAAGTATCGGCTGGAATACGATCATTTATCTTTCCGCCATGACGGGAATCGATCAGGAGATTTACGAAGCGGCCCGTGTGGATGGCTGCTCCCGGTTCCGTATGATGACGGCCATCACCGTCCCCTGTATCAAGGGTACGATTGCGATTATGCTGATCCTGGCGGTTGGAGGCATGGCAAGCATCGGATTCGAGCAGCCCTATGTTATGCAGAACAGTACAGTCATGGAAGTGGGCGATGTAATCAGTACCTTCGTATACCGTGTCGGTTTGGAACAGGGAGATTTCAGCATCGGCACTGCGGTGGGCCTTGCCCAGTCGGCGATCAACTTTGTCCTGGTAATCAGCGCCAATGCCATCAGCAAGCGCGTATCCGGCAACGGTATCTGGTAAAGGAGAAAAGTTATGAAGGATAAAGTATTTAAAATAATTACGATATCGGTAGTTGTGATCATCGCTGCCTGTTGTCTCTTCCCGTTTCTGCACGTTCTGGCAGTGTCCTTTTCCGATAAAACGGCAGTGATACGCGGAGAAGTCCTTCTCTGGCCCCAATCATTTAAACTGTCTGCTTATAAGGCAGTGTTCAATAATAAGGGTTTGATGGATTCCATGTGGTTTACGTTAATCCTGACCGTAGTGTATACCGTGTTCAGCCTAATCATGACGATTTTATGCGCCTATCCGCTGTCATACCCCGGCCTGAAATTTAAGTCGCCTATCTTGCTTTACATACTGTTTACCATGTATTTCAGCGGCGGCATGATCCCCGGTTACCTGAACATCAAGTCGCTCGGGCTGCTGGATACCTTCTGGGTGCTGGTGTTTCCGACCATGCTTTCCACCTATAACATGATCCTGATGAAGAGCTTTTTCCAGGCCATGCCGAGAGAACTGGAGGAATCGGCCTATGTAGACGGTGCCAACGATTTTGTGGTACTGATCAGGATCGTACTGCCTCTTTCCAAGGCCATGCTGGCCACAATTGCCCTGTTCTATGCGGTAAGCCGCTGGAACGGCTTTATGGATGCGATCCTCTATATTAACGATGAAAGTATGTATACCATTCAGCTCCGCCTGCGCCAGATGATCCAGGCCAGCCAGGTTAGCTCCATGATGGAAGAAATTCCGGAGATGAAGGCGGATCTGATTGCCGAAACAATCAAAGCCGCCTGTATGGCCTTCAGCATGATTCCGGTTATGATTGTCTATCCATGGCTGCAGAAGTATTTTGTCAAGGGCGTTATGATCGGATCCGTCAAGGGATAATACAGCGGGTTATTCTGCCGGATATCCGGCGGAAAAACGGCGGGTGTTCCGTTTTGCGGGATCTCTGCCATAATAAAATACAATTTAGTGGAGGTATGTTCTATGAGAAAGTTATTTTCAAGGAAAAAGTTTTATTCCGCCGCACTGGCATCGGCGCTGGCCCTCAGCCTGATCGGATGCAAAGGCACGGAAAGCGCAGACAGCACGTCTGCCGGTACGGGCAGCCAGACGGCCGCTGAGACGCCGTCCGGGGAAGAAGGGCAGTCGGCCGCTGAAAGCGCAGCAGAACCCACCACGCTCACCGTCATGGTATATGAGCGCGGCAACACCACCGAAACCTATGGTTCCGCGACGGATAATTACTGGACACGCTGGATTCAGCAGGAGTTCGGAGACCCCAACAACATTACGCTGAAATACATTCCGGTACCCCGAAACGAGGAAACCCAGAAAATCAATACTATGATGGCATCCAGTTCTGCTCCCGACATCATCTTCAGCTATGACAGCAACATGATCATCCAATACGGCAAGGACGGCGGCCTGGTGGAGCTGTCCGGGTTGATCGATCAATACGGGCCCAACCTGAAGGAAAACCTGGCGGATTCCCTGCTCTATGGACAGTCAGAAGGCCAGCAGTGGGCTGTCCCGGCGAAACGTTCCAATGTCGGATGGCAGACCACTTATATCCGAAAAGATTGGCTGGATGAAGTGGGATATGAGCTGCAGACGGATGAAAACGGATACTATCACATGAGCATAGATGATTTTACGGATCTGCTCCATCAGTTCAAGGATCTGGATCCTTCCGGCCAGGGGGTGGAAATGTATCCGCTCGGCATGGTTGGCGCCTGGAACGCAACGCAGACCAGACCCATCATATGGTCCTTCCTGGAAACAGAAAACCTGACGGGCGAAATGCATGCCTGCTACAACGAGAGATTCTGGCCCGGCTATAAGGAAGGTGTCCGTTACCTGAACCAGCTGTACAATGAAGGCCTGGTGGATCCGGAATTCATGACGGATACCGATACCTCCTATACGGCGTTCAACAGTCTTCTGAGCAATGGCCGCACTCTGGCTTTCGCCCATGATGCGAACAGCGAGCTTACCGGCGTAACGGCCTTGTATGAGGCGGATCCGGACGCGGAGGTTGTTCCCCTGTATCTGGACAACGTGTACGGAACACAGTTTAACAGAATATATGCACCTACCGGCATGTATATCGCGGTTCCTTCCACCTGCGAACATCCTGAAAATGCGATCAAATATCTCGACTGGCTTGCGGATTATGACAATGCAAAGGTCCTGAGCTACGGTTTTGAAGGAATCCATTATGAGATAAAGGATAACACCTTTGTTACCATTCCCCATACGGATGAGGAAAAGGCAGAGTCTGAATATGACTTTGAACGTCTGAATACCGGCGATCTTATCCTCGTTTATAATGGTGCACCCTTTGGCTATCGGGAGTCAACTGAGGGAATGGATGAAGTAAAGGCAAAAATGACACAGCTGAAGTATGATTCCGCCGGGGTTGCCACCGTTGGCGGACAGGCAGACTACTACTTCCAGGGTATTCAGACAGAAACCGACCGGAAGTACGGCGGCCTTGTTCCTAATATCGAAGCCGAGCTGCCCAGGCTGATTGCCTGTGATCCTGCAGTGTTTGACACGGAGTATGATGCGATACTGAACGAATACCTGAAACAGGGCGGGCAGGAAATCATTGACGAGAAGATTATGCTTTATAACGAGCTGGAAGCCGAAAAATAATTTGACTATGGATAAACACAGGCCTGCATTCAGTCATTGCAGGCTTGCGTTTATTCTGCCTGAACAATCACTGTATGACACAAAAATGTGGAAGGTGAAAAAGGAGAAAGGATATCATGGATACGTATTTTAGAAAAGAACTGGTTCCGGGGAAACCGATCCGTCCGTTTATGGTGGCCGGCGTTCTGGAGAAGGATTATACCGGGGAACGGACGAACCGGGCTTCTCAGGCCTGTCTGGAGGAGATGCTCGCACAGGCGCAGAAAGATTTTGCGCAGAAGAAATTCCGGGAATTCGATTTTTTTACTCTCTGCGGGATGAAGGGAAAATGGACAGTATGCGACGCACAGTCTCCCAGGTATGCGGACGGGCATTATTACGTTATGGAAAAAGCGGCTCTGATGCCGGTTTATCTGGAGCTGGAATGCGGCAGCGCTCAGGAAATCACGGTGCGGACACAGGAATGCCGGCTTGTGATGCTGTTAAACGGAAACGTTGTATATAATAACAAAGACATATATTCCAGAAACCGTCCCCGCCGCTACGTATTCGAACATGTGGAGAATCCGAACCGTGAAACGATAACGCTGGATCTGAAAGCCGGAAAAAACACTTTGATTGCCGTCACCGGAAAAATTGACAGAGGAACGGGTATCAGCTTCAGCATGGAGCTTGTTTCCAGCCAGGCTCCCCTGTATGCAGTTGCGCCGTTAAATATGGATGAAGAGGTTCGGGCGGAAGTTTTCCGCAGCCAGCTGGAAACCCACATGGAGGATGACAGCTATGTGCAGGGGGAAATGCCGAAGCTTCATGTGGGAGGTTTCCCCCTCAAACACTGCCGGGTAAAGCTGCAGGTTACGTCCCCGGACGGAATCCCGCTGTTTTCCGCCGTATGCAAAGCTGCGGATGGTGAAAAAAGCGCAGCTGACCAGGCAGGGAACATAACTCTGGCAGGAATGGACGTTCCGGGTATGTATAAGGTCGGCATGTCCTGGTTCCTGCCGGACGGCACTCTTCTGACGGAGAAAACCATGAATTTTACCATGGTTGAAGTGCTGGAACCCTGTCCCGGCTGGGAGCATTTTGAAGAAAGACGCCGGAATGTTCTGGATCGCCTGGCGGCGCAGGGAAACGCTCTCGGGCTGTACCGCCTGGGCCGCGCCAAAGAGATCGATCCGGATATGATCCGCGGCATGTGTGACAAAATCGAACGCAGGGCGGACTGCGCTGATTTTGACCTGATGCCATTGTTATGGCTGATGTGGGAAGACCGGGAGACCGGGCTGCTGGATCCGGAAATTGTACATATGGTGAAGAAAGCCGCACTTGGATTCCGTTACTGGGTGGACGAGCCGGGGACCTCTTCCATGTTCTACTGCTCGGAAAACCACCGCATCGGCTTCCATGTCTGTGAGTATCTGGCGGGACTGCTGTATCCGGAGGAGATCTTCACGAACTGCGGCCAGAACGGTATGTATCATTCCCTGAAGGGACGTATGCACCTGGCGGAGTGGCTGAACCAGCGCTGCCGTGCGGGCTTTGACGAGCCTCATTCGGACTCCTATCTGCCGGTGACGATTTCAGCGCTTTTGGTGCTTCGCGAGGTGCTTCCCATGGAGGAATATCCTCTGCGTAATATGGTGAACATCCTTCTGGATTTCATGACCTTCCTCTTTGCGGTCAGTGATTTTGATGGGGTGATGGCGACACCGAGAGGACGCAGCTATAACATGCCGCTGAGAACCAGATTCTCCAGTACGATAAACGGACTTTTTTGGCTCTTCTTCGGTAACGCGCCTTCTAACGCAAAATTCGCTAATCAGGAGATGGCTTTCAGCTGCTATGTGCCTCCCAAAGCACTGTGCGAGCTTGCTGATAATTTCACTCCGGCGACATTTACCTTTAAAGAGGGCATCATGCATTTTGACAAGCATAACGCGGACTTCACCATCCGCCGTACACCGGATTATATGATCGGCGGCGTGCGGGATCATAATGTGGGAATGTGTGACATGCATTTCATCTCCGCCATGATCACCCTGCCCGATGATATCAGTATTTTCTTCTCGTCACCCAATAATGTGGCGGAAGGAAGCGGGCTTCGCCCGGATTATTGGGCCGGTCAGGCGTTCCTGCCACGCGTGCTGATGTACGGTCGTACGCTGGCAGTGATCTGGCACGATGTGAACAATCCGGATATCTGGATCACACACTGTCATTTCAATGCCCGCAAGTTTGACGAGGTAATTTCTGAAGGCGGCTGGACATTCGGCCGCAAGGGGAACAGCTATGTGGCAATCTATTCCAGTGTGCCCCATTCTTTTTGCAAGGAAGGTTCTTACGCAGGAAGAGAGCTGGTCTGCGACGGCAACGAGACGGTATGGCTGGCTGAATGCGGCAGCAGCCGTGAGGATGGCAGCTTTTCTGATTTCATAAAAAAAATGCTCTCAGCCGAAATCATTCAGGAAGGAGGACAGTTTACCTTTGTCTCTCCGGGCAGCGGCCGGCTGGAATTCGGCCTTACGGACGGTTTCCTTGCGGACGGCCGGCCGGTACCGATCCCGGATGATTTGATATCCTGCCCTTATCTGCACTCCCGCTATGGAAGCGGCCGCTTCAACTATACCTGTCCCGGATTTACGCTCACTCAGTGGTCCTATCCGGCAAGCGAATAAAGCAGAGCTCCTACGGCAGTCGCTCTTAATTCGTGTTAGTGCGGCTGCCTGATACGCTGCCCGCAGGGATAGGACACATCCGGTCAGGACTCCCCTCGTCTCTTAAACGAGCCTCCCCTGACCGGATAGCTGTAATTATCTTAAGAGAAGGAAGAAGGGAACATATGAATGAAGTTTTAAAAAAGGAAGATTCTGCTTACGCCGGCGGCTTCCGGAAACCGGAAGAGGCTATCCGGCTTATCAGTGAAAGGATGCTGACACACCGGCCGCGGGTTGAACTGAGCCTGCACCCTTATTTTAAGCAGGAGCATATGGCTTTGAGGCCGATTTCCCAGATGGCGGAGCTGAATCTGGATGGTGTTTATCCGCAGGCACAAATCGGGGATGTCGCCTACATCCGAACCTGGCCCATGGCGGACCGGGACAGCGAAGCAGTGCTTACAATCGCCGGCAATGCCAAAATCTGGATGAACGGCGAAGAGATATATGCCGGAGAGGAACTGCAAAAACCCCTGTCCGATGTAAAAGAGGAATACGAGTACACGATTGTGGATGTTTCGATGCGGAAAGGTAAAAACGATCTGCTCATACGATGTACAAAGAATGAACACAGTTGGGGACTTCTGCTTTATATCGCCTATCCCCGCTACCCTTTTCGCTGGACGAGAGATTATCTTCTTTCGGTGCGTCCCACCCTTCCCTTTGAAGAAATGAAGGGAATGGAAGGTTTCGCACATATTGGGCCGCTGCCCGCGGATTTTGATACCCGCAGGCTGGAAGAAACGATTGAACGTAATGAAGTCGGTTATAGAGACGTCCTGCAGCTTTCCCCGGGAAAAACGCTCCGCTGGATGCCCAGATGGGACGAAAAATGCCTGGGAAGCCGGGTGGATTTTACGGAGGCGTTCGGCAGCAGCGGGGGCTGTGCCTATGCTCTGAGCTATGTGCAGAGCCGGGAAGGGGAAAACTACATACTACAGCTTACCGCTTCCGGCAGTTCCCGGGCTTTTGTGGCGGGAGAAATTTTCGAGGTTCCGTCTGGCCGGAAAACGGAACTTCCCATTGTCGGAACCGGAAAAGAAATAGAGATTCTGATCAAGCTTCCCTGCACCGGTACGGATTGGTGGATGGACGGCGCCGTCCGCACAGAAGACGGAAAAGAGATCAACAGCGTTCCTTTTGTACAGGCTGGAAACAATGGAGCCGCTCGCTGGATCCTGACAGGTCCTTACGTAACGGAGACGGGAAATCCCCTGCTGATTCCTTTTGCGCCGGAATATGAAATCCAGTTCCGGCATCCTTATCCGTTGGGCGGCTATCAGAAGGCCTTCTGGCGCATGCCTCAGAGGGAGACCTATGTCCGGCCGTATCAGGACGGCATCTTTTTCGGACAATGGTTCTATGCTGTCCAGGTGGGCCTGCACGGCCTGATGCATGCAGCGAAAGCTACCGGTAATAGGGAGCATCTTAAATACTATGTGGACAGCATCCAGACCATGGCTGATTATTTTGAGTACAAGGACTGGGACAAGGAGCAGTTTGGCGATCCGACGCTTATCCCGAGAGCCTGGGGCCTTCCGGATCTGGATGCCTGCGGCACCATCGGCGTGTCCCTGATTGAAACCTATGAAATAACGGGAAATCAGAGACTGCTTCCGGCCATTCATGCCATAGGGGACGCAGTGATGAACCATATCCCCCGGTTTCCGGACGGAACCTACTTTCGCGTAAAAACTATGTGGGCGGACGATCTGTACATGAGCTGTCCTTTTCTTGCCAGACTGTTCCGCCTGACCGGTGACAAAACCTATGAGGAGCAGGTTCACCTGCAGGTAGAGGGCTTTAGGAAACGCCTATGGATCGAAAAGGAACAGATTTTCTCCCACATATATTTTCCGGAGGAAGAACAGATGAGCGGAATTCCCTGGGGACGCGGAAACGGCTGGATCGCCGTGACGCTTACCGAAATTCTGACCCTTCTTCCGAAGGAGAACCCTCACTGGTGTGAAGAGCTTCGCCTGTATCAGCGCTTCATGCAGGGCATTCTTGCCTGCCAGGATTCTTCCGGCATGTGGCATCAGGTACTCAACCGTCCGGATACCTATCAGGAAACCTCCTGTACGGCCATGTTTTTGTTAAGCATTGCCCGGGGAATCAATCATGGATGGCTGGATGCGGAACGTTATATACCCTGTATCCGGAAGGCCTGGATTGCGATTCTACAGTATTCCGTAGATGCCGTGGGGGATGTATACGGCGTATGCCTGGGATCCGGCTGTGCGAAGGATGCGGAGTATTATAAACAGCTTCCCACCAAGAAAAACGACGACCATGGTACGGGAATCGTGATGATGGCGGCTGCTGAAATAATGAAGATAACTATATAAAAATGTAGTAGGATATGTTAAATGGATTTATGCAAAAGAATAC
Organism: uncultured Lachnospiraceae bacterium; assembly: GCA_900548905.1. Classification (GTDB taxonomy): domain Bacteria; phylum Bacillota; class Clostridia; order Lachnospirales; family Lachnospiraceae; genus Eisenbergiella. The sequence continues at coordinate 24,448 of URMK01000060.1, forward strand.
ATTTCCATATAATACGTTAAAAAATCTATATATAATCATTATTAAATAATTATAGACTTTACATTGTGTAAATGATACAATCATTGTAAACAGGACAGGAAGTGCAAAGTTATGTCATTAACCAAAGATGATTTAGATGCAATCATGGGTATGCTTAATGGAAAATTTTCACGGATTGATGAACAGTTTTCCAGGCTTGACAGCCGTCTTAATATGATTGAAGTCAAGCAGGACATAGGCAGCAGGCAATTAAGTGATTTGCGGCTTGATGTTAAAATTGCGGAAAGAGATATACGCCGTGATATCCAGATTCTGAATGATGAGATGGAAACTGTAGTTTAGGTCTTAAAACAACATGAATTAATGCCTCACTCATTATAATACTGAAGGACTGCCCGGAGCGTAATTCTTGTAATTACGCTCTTTTCATTCCCGCAGGCAACGAGCCAAACGGGCACGCCGGTACGCCGCGTCAAGGCCGGAGAGGAATAAGATATGAAACGATACGATAAGAAAAAAAGAAGTCTGCTACGAACATATATCACTATCGTCGCCGTTATATGTTCCATACTTTTTTTGTCATTCATGCTCACTTATATCATTATCAATAAGTGGTATATGAAAGAAGCGGAGCAGTCCGCACAGGCCAGATTCCTCCAGGCACAGGAGAAGACGGCAGAAGCGGAGAAGGACATCATCAACCTGTATTCTACGGTAACCTCCAGCGAAGCGGTAATTTCTTATCTGAAAACATCGGATTTGGCGGAACGTACACAGCGGCTGAATGAGTTTTCCCAGATGACGGGCGGCGTTATGAAAATCAATCCCGATGTGGAGGCTATCATGCTTTATGATGAGGCGGGGCAGCTTATCGCTACAAAAGGGACCATTTTTTTTCCCCGCCAGGAATCCATTGTGACAAACGGGATGTACGGTTTCTCCGGAAGAATCGCGGACAAGGAAACCGGCTACACCTACTTTCAGGTGGAAATGCCGGTATACGGCAGGGGAACTTCGGGAGGCTATAACCAATTGGGAAGTGTGGTTCTGTTATTTGGCAGCGGCGGGCTTGCGGATATCGTGAATACCCTGTCTCTGAATGAGGAGGTGTACTCGGCAGTTCTGGATCCTGACGGAAACGTGCTTGCCGATGCCGGAAGCTGGAAGGAAGAGTACCGGGATCTCATAGAAGGGAAGCAGGAAAACAGCAAATATCTGGTTTACAGTACGAAGCTGGAAAAAAGCGGATGGAACATTGTAAATCTGATTCCCAAGAACTCCTTTATGAATTATGTAAATCAGATACAGACCATTAATTTATTCACCTATTTCCTGGTGGCGGCGGCGCTCATATCCATATGCCTATTGATGTACCATAAGGTGGTACAGCCAATCCGTAGACAGATGGAATTCGTGGTGGGTTATACGAAAGATACCAACCAGCGTATTGAGGTGGCGGAAAATAACGAATTCGGGGAAATGGCAGAACGGATAAATGAAATGCTTGACGGCCTGGAGGCATTGAACAGACAGATTGTTGAGGGAGAACGGAAATATCTGGAGCTGGATTATGCCAAAAAACAGACGGAAATGATTGCCTATAAGGGGCAGATCAATCCCCATTTCATGTACAACACACTGGAATGTATCCGGGGAATGGCCCTGTATCATGAGGAAAAGGAAATTGCCAAGCTGACAGGATCCCTTTCGAAGCTTTTCCGCTATAATGTAAAAGGAGATGAGCTGGTTACAGTAAAAGAAGTGGTGAAAAACCTGAAGGAATATGCATTGATAATCGACTATCGTTTTATGGGGAAATTCAAGGTGGCTATCGAAGCCGTAGATACGCTTCTACAGATTTACCTTCCTAAAATGCTGGTCCAGCCCCTGGTGGAAAATGCGGTCCTGCACGGACTGGAACCCAAGATGGATCGGGGGGAAGTGTCTGTGGATTTTGCAGAAGAACCGGAAGAGCGTATGCGGATTACCGTCAGGGATGACGGCGGAGGAATGGAAAAGGATGTGCTGGAAAAGCTTCGGATGCAGATGAAATCTTACGATGAAGAACAGGCATACGGAACAGCCAGGCACGGAATCGGCCTGTCCAATGTGTACAGGAGAATTTGCCTTTTTTATGGAGACGAGGCTGATTTCCGGATAGAAAGTGAAGCGGAAAAAGGTACCTGTATAACCATGATATTACCGAAAAGGATGGGGGATTAAATATGTATAGAGTATTTTTGGCAGATGATGAACCCTGGATAGTAATCAGCCTGAAAAACCTGATCGACTGGGGGGAATACGGATTCCTTATCTGCGGAGAAGCCACGGACGGAATCAAGGCATGGGAGCGGATACAGCGCACGAAGCCGGATCTGATTTTGTCCGATATCAAAATGCCCGGCATGGACGGGATTGAACTGATACAAAAGGTGAGGGAGGAACGTATTCCTGCCGAGGTGGCAATCATAAGCGGGTATTCCGATTTTGAATATGCCCGTGCCGGTCTGAAATATGGATGTACGGATTATCTGATAAAGCCGGTGGATGAAGAAGAATTGATCAGCTGTCTGGAAAAGGTAAAGGAAAAGCTGGATGGAATCCACGGGGAAGCGCCGAAGGAGGAAGCCGAAGAAGACGGGTACCGGTCGGAGGGCCGTCTTTTAAAGGAAATCCTTAAGTATATCAGGGATAATTACAGGACGGTGACGCAGCAGCAGCTGGCGGAGGAATTCGGCCTGGGTATCAGCTCCGTGAGCCAGATGATAAAGCGGCGGACGGGAAAATCTTATAGTGATCATCTTCTGGAAATCAGAATCTGCAAAGCCCAGGAACTGCTGCGTCTGACGAATGATAGTATAGAGGATATCTCGGAGAAGGTGGGATATAGCGATTATTTTTACTTTCTCAAGGTTTTTAAAAAGGCGACAGGAATCAGTCCTTCCGCTTTCCGGAGAAATCTTTCGTAGGAAACCGGTGGATCTTAAAAAAGGGCGGAAGAGGCCCTTTTTTTATTGCCGCGGGAAGTGAAAAAATTACCTAAAAAAATAAAATATCTTCATACTATTCGTTAAAAGGAGTCTTTATAATAAAGACATTGAAACAACCGAATTCGGCAATGCATTGGTAACAGATTAATTGAGGGAAAAGGAGTTTTATGATTTATGAAGAGGAATAGTACATATAAGTTTATAGCAGCTGCTATGGCAGGTGTGATGTTGACAGGACTGTTCGGGTGTGGATCTGCATCGGGAGCCGATACGTCTGCAGAGAGCGGGACGGCGGCAGGCACGGAGAGCGGTGCAGAAGCGGCTTCGGCAGGGGCGGCGGATGTTTACTGGTTTTCCGATGTGACAGGCTGGGGACCGAACGGCTGGGAAAAGGGAGTAACCACTTCTCCGTTCCTGGATGCGGTAAAGGAGGAGACCGGGATAACCTTTACGATTGAGCAGCCGCCTACGGATGCGGACACGAAGCTGGGGCTTATGATCGCTTCCAATGATCTTCCGGATTTGATTTCCATTACGGATGCGGATACGATTAAGCAGCTGATTCAGTCCGGCAAGGTTTGGTCCATGGAAGAATTTTTGCAGACGTATGATCCGGAATCCCATTTGCTTACGGATTTTCCGGAGGATATCAAGAAAGCGGTTACTTATAAATTTGGAGGCTGGTACTCCGTACCCAGCCATATGAATTCCAATGATAACAGGAAGGTGAATCCTCCCAGCAGCCAGGTTTATGTGGATAATGTGACAAAGGGGCATAATTCCGCAATTATGTTCAATCAGACAATTATGGATGAATTGGGAATTACGCAGGAAGATGTGCAGACGGAAGAAGGATTTTACCAGGCCTGTGAACTGGTTAAGAATTCAGGCTATACGGTAGACGGGCAATCCGTATTCCCTGTTATGCTCCATGCAGATAAATGGATTAATTCTTCTTTAGACGGTGTCATTGCGGAAACCTTCGGCGTGGCTCCGGTGGATGAGGACGGTAATTACAGGCATAAGGAATTGAATCCGGGATATAAGAAAGCCCTTTCCTTTGTAAATAATCTGATTCGGAACGGATATCTGGATATTAATTCCCTTACGATTGATGAAGCGGCATTAAAAACTTATATTGAAGGCGGAAGAGTATTCTGCTGGATCGGAAATCCGGCACAGAGCAGCAAGAAGGAAACGGTTCCTTTTGTATCCTACGGACCGATCCTTGCGGAAACAAAAGCCCGTCCGATTGTACCTGTTTCTCTGCAGGCGGGTTCCGGCTGGATTCAGACCTTTGTTTCCAAGGATTGTGAAAATCCGGAGCAGATAGCCAAAATGCTGAGCTTTGCCACCAGTCGGGAGGGAATGTTCCTGAATGAGTACGGTGTGGAAGGTGTGGATTATACCCTGGATGATAAGGGAATCGCAACCAGGACGGAAGAAGGAAACCAGAGGTTTGAGACCGATTATAAGAAAAACATCGCATTGTGGCCTTTTGCCAATACGGATTTTGCGTGGAGCACACAGGCTCCTCCGGCAGAGGGGACGGACGGCGCTGTATTTAATCAGGTGAGTACGGCTATCGGCAAATATGAAGACACGTATATTTATGATTCCGATTTGCTGTCCTTCCAGGATGGTAATGTGATTGAGCCTTCCAGCGATTTGGGAATCAAGGTTTCCCAGGTAAAGAGTTATTTGGAATCCCAGAAGGCGAAGATAGTTTCTGCCACGACAGACGAACAGTTTGAGAAAGAATACGAGAGTATGCTGGAAACACTGGAGGGATATTCCATTACGGAAATTGATGCGGAATACAATAAGATGCTGCAGCAGAACTATGAGGCCTACGGGGAAACGATAGAAAATGTGAACGCGGATCTTTACTGAAAATCATAAGTCCGGCGGAAATTAATGTAAACGGGAAAAGGCGCTTTGGAGCAGAGATAGAACAGGACTTCAGGCGCCTTTTATTCCGCAAAACAAGCAGCAGACAGGAGGAATCAATTATGGCGGGAGCCGGAAAAAAGAAAAAGGGATATTCTCTGGGAAAGGATCCGGTGTCGCAGCTTCAGCTTCATTTGCTGATGCTGCCGGGGACCCTGTTAATTCTCGTGTTCAGTATCGTTCCGCTGTTCGGCCTGATACTGGCGTTTAAAAATTATCAGGTGACGGAAGGGATTAAGGGGGTTTTTACCAGCCCCTTTTACGGACTGCAGAATTTTAAAATCATTTTTGCCAACCATGATTTCGGGAGGATGCTTGTCAATACGCTGGGAATCAATTTGATAGGACAGCTGGTGACGATTCCCGTTACTATTTTGTTTGCTTTATTTATTAATGAGATTGCCAATCAGAAAATACGTAGCCTTGTACAGACGGTGACCTATATGCCTCACTTTATCTCCTGGGTGGTGTTCGGCGGTATTATGATCACGCTTCTTGGGGCGGACGGCGGTATGGTGAATACAATTTTGATGAAGCTGGGACTGACGGACCAGGCCATTGTATTTATGGCGGAACCCGGCTTTTTCTGGGCGATTGCTATCCTGTCCAATCTGATTAAGGAGCTTGGCTGGGGGACGATTCTGTATACGGCGGCAATCGCGGGTGTGGATCAGGCGCTTTATGAGGCGGCGGAGCTGGACGGAGCCGGACGATTTAAGAAAATGTGGTATGTGACACTCCCCAGCATCAAAGGAACTGTTGTGATTATGGTGATTTTCGCTGTGGCAGGTATTATGAACAACAATTTCGACCAGATTTATGTATTCCAGAACGCCTTTAATCTGGAGCGCAGCGAAGTCATTGATACTTATATATACAAGGTAGGCCTGCAGCAGCTTCAGTTCGGTATGGCGGCGGCAATCAATATCTTTAAATCCGTTCTCGCCATTACCCTGCTGTTTACGGCAAACAGGGTTTCCAACAAATTGACGGACAGCGGATTGTTCTAAGGAGGAGAAAGAAATGAATAGCCTGAAATCAAGACGGCAGAGAAGATTCCAGATAATCCTGACGGCAGTCATGGTATTTATTATGCTGATTACGGTATACCCTGTCTGGTATTCCCTGATAAATTCCCTCAACAGCGCCAAGGATATTTCCAGAAACGGTTATGCCATGCTGTGGATGCGTGATTTCACCCTGGAAAGCTGGAAAGCGGTGCTGAATGATATGGAAATCATGAAAGCCTTCGGTATCACCTTTGCGAGAACTGTGATTGTGACTTTTCTGCAGACGCTGATCACGGCCATGTTTGCCTACGGATTTTCCAGAGGAAATCTGACCGGAAAGAAATTTTATACGGTCATAGGATTTTTGAGCATGTACCTGAACGGCGGGGTGATCGCCTACTTTATTCTGTTTAATGCCATACATATTTACAATACGTTTTGGGTGTATGTGCTGCCGTGCCTGTTCGGCGGTTTTTATAATGTTATTATTTTCAATACGAATTTCAAGGCGATTCCGGAGTCCCTGTTTGAATCGGCCAAGATTGACGGCGCATCGGAGCATAAGATTTTTTTCCGGCTGGTACTGCCCCTGTCCAAACCGGTTATCAGTGCGCTGGGGATTTTTACAGCGGTAGCTATGTGGAATGATTACACCCAGACTCTTTATTATACCAAATCCACACAGCTGCAGACGCTTTCTTATTATACGCTTTCCCTGACCAAATCCAGCGAAGCGGCGGCCAATCTGGGAAATGCCATGAACAGCGGCATGTCCTCGGTACTCACCACGATGGCGGACTCCGCATCCAACTATAAAACAATTGAGCTGGCCTGTATGGTGCTGTCGGCCATCCCTCTGATTATCATGTATCCGTTCGCCCAGAAATTTTTTGAAAAGGGTGTTATGGTAGGCTCCGTAAAAGGATGAGTGCAGAAAGGCAATAAAAATGGATAAAAAAATCATTGTTAACGGAAAAGAAGAAAAAGAACCTCTGGGGGATCTGTACGGTATCTTTTTTGAGGATCTCAATCATGCGGCCGACGGCGGCCTTTACGCGGAGATGGTGCAGAACCGTTCGTTTGAATTCGATACGGTGGATAATAAAGAATACCATCCGCTGTATGCCTGGGAAAAAGTGGAGCGGGGGGACGCCGGAGCGGTTCTTTCCATCTGTACGACAGACCCGTATTGTGATAAAAATCCGCATTATCTGGTGTTGGAGGCGGTAAAACCGGGGGAAGGCGCCGGGATTGCGAACCGGGGGTACAACAGCGGTTTTGCCGTTAAAGAAGGAGAGGCGTACCTGTTTTCCTGCTATACTAAGAAGCTGTCCGAGGATCCGGTGGAACTGCGGGTTGCTTTGGAGGGGCAGGACGGCTGTGAATATGCTGTCCTGACTCTGTGTGCAGAGGACACCGGCTGGAGGAAACAGGAGGGACGGCTTGTCAGCAGCAGGACGGATGCCGCGGCAAGGCTTGTGCTGACCTTGCCGCAGAAGGGAACGCTTGCCCTGGATTTTGTTTCCCTGTTCCCCGAGGATACTTTTATGGGGCGCAGAAACGGGATGCGCAAGGATATAGCCCTGAAAATAAAAGAAATGAAGCCGAAATTCATGCGTTTTCCGGGAGGCTGCCTCGTCCATGACGGTTCCCTGGACCCGGAGGCCAGGAATTCCATGTACCGGTGGAAAAATACCATCGGGCCGGTGGAGGAGCGGCCGGCCAGGAGAAACAGCTGGGGATATAACCAGACGTTGGGGCTGGGCTTCTTTGAGTATTTCCAGTTTTGCGAGGATATCGGCGCCAAGCCTCTTCCGGTACTTCCCGGCGGCTATGACCCTCATCATCAAAGGGTGGTCCCCATACAGGAAATGCAGCCATGGATCCAGGATGCGCTGGATTTGATAGAATTTGCCAACGGATCCCCGGAAACCGGATGGGGGGCGGTCAGGACACAGATGGGGCATGAAGCCCCCTTTGGGCTGGAGTATATCGCCATCGGCAATGAGGAGGTGGGCGATGCTTTTTTTGAAAGGTACCCCTTGTTCCACAAGGCTGTCCGGGAAAAATACCCGGAAATTAAAATCATAGGTACGGCGGGGCCGTTTGCAGCGGGAAGCGAATATGAAAAAGGCTGGAGCTGTGCGAAGGAATGCGGAAGCGATCTGGTGGATGAGCATTACTACCATACGCCGGAATGGTTTCTGGCAAACCATCACAGATATGACTCCTTCCGTGCAGAAGATCCGAAGGTTTTTCTGGGAGAGTATGCAAGCTGGGGGAATACCTGGTATAATGCTCTTGTGGAGGCCAGCTTTATGCTGGGACTGGAACGTAATGCAAAGGCTGTGGGGCTGGCCTGTTATGCGCCAATGCTGGCAAACGCCGACTATGTGAACTGGAAGCCGGATATGATCTGGTTCAATAACCGGGAGGTTTTCGGAACTCCCGACTATTATGTCCAGAAGCTTTTTATGAACCATCAGGGGAGCAGAAGGCTTGAGGTACGGGCGGAAGGACTGGGAGAGCCGGAGAGAAAGGAACAGTCTCTGCGGGGAAGCATCCGGCTGCAGGGGTATGACGCGGAGGTCCTTTACCGCAGCGTAACCCTGGAAAACAACAGGACAGGAGAACGCAAGGATTTCGGGGATTTCCATCTGAAAAAAGGGGAGGTATCCGTGCTGCCCGCAGAGACGGATTGGGAGGACTATACCGTCAGCTGCAGGGCGGTGGAGCTGGATGGCTTTCAGGGCTTTCAAATCTTTTTCGGCTGGCAGGATGAGGAGAGCCATTATTGCTGGACCGTGGGCGGCTGGCAGAATTATGACATTTTGCTGAGCAAAAGGGTTCATGGATGCGTATCGGATCTGACCCAAAGCCTGATCCGTGTCAGCGGAGGGCAGGAATACGAGCTGAAGCTGCAGGTATCAGGACACAGGCTGTGCGCATGGGTGGACGGCAGACTCTGTGCAAAAACCGAGGACAGGCCGGTGGTGATCGAACCTTTGTATTACGGGGCAAGCCGTGACGAAGCGGATCAGGCGCTTATCCTCAAGGTAGCGAATCTCCGGGAAGAGAGTTTAGCTGTACAGCTGGAACTGGAGGACATGTGCGGCAGTGTCCTGCGGGGAACAGTTTACACCATGCAGGCGGATCCGGCGGCGGAAAATGATTTTGAACAGCCGGAAAGGGTAGCGCCGAAGGAAAGCCCTTTTTACAGCCAGGGCGGGAGCTTTGCCTATGAGTTTCCGGGATTGTCACTGACAATATTCAGACTGAAGGAGGAATAAAATGCAGGCATACTTATTTGTACATTTTAAGGAAAAGACAACCCCTGACGGGGAGCAGGTGTATTTCGGACTGAGTAAGGACGGATTTCACTGGGAAGAGGTAAACGAAGGAAATCCGGTGCTCTGGACGTATTATGGGGATAAAGGGGTCAGGGATTTCACGATTACCAGATGTGAAGGAAATGGCAGGTTTTATATTTTTGCCACGGATCTGAGCCTTTCCTATGGTATGAGAAACCAATATCGCGGCTCCTGGGATGAAATCGGGAGAAACGGCAGCAAATGCTTTTCCGTATGGGAATCGGACAATCTGGTTGACTGGACCGAGCAGAGGCTGGCAACGATCGGGGATGAGGACTTCGGCTGTCTGTGGGCGCCGGACATTATATATGACAGGGAAAACGGAGACTATCTGCTTCACTGGTCTTCCTCCCACCGCAGCAACGGCTATGGAAAAAAAGGGATCTATTACTGCAGGACTAAGGACTTCAAAGAATTTGGAGCCCCCCGGGTTCTGTACCGTAAAGAGGACAGCGGCGTGATTGATTCCGCCATTTATGAGGAGGACGGCTGGTACTACATGTTTGTAAAGAGCGAAGGGAATCCGGAGAAAATCATCCTCCTGCGCGCGGAACATGCGGCGGGCCCTTACGAACGTGTGGAAGCCTTCGATAAAAGCATGGAAGCCGTGGAAAGCGGTCTGTATGAAGCACCTACGGCAGTGAAGCTGGAGGATGGAAGATGGTGTCTGTTCCTGGATTATTATGGGGTGCCGGGTGCCGGACAGGGTTATGTCCCCTTTGTGGCGGACAGCCTGTCGGACGGTCACTTTGTGCGATCGGACGCCTCCTTTGCTTTCCCTTACGGTTTTAAGCACGGTACAATCCTGACAATATCCATGGAAGAATACGAGAGGATAAAAACCCACGACTGGTCGGATAAAGGCTATGTATAAACCGCCGGGCATGATATAATGTTTTCGAAAGTAACTGTGAAGGTGCTGAACAGTTACTTTCGATTAATAGTAGGAGGGAACTGCATAATGACCAAAAAACAGGTATTCAACCCTTATCTGCCATCCTATGAATATGTACCGGATGGGGAACCCCACGTATTCGGCGGCCGCGTATATGTGTATGGCAGCCATGACCGTTTTGACGGAGAGATGTTCTGTCTGAACGATTATATCTGCTATTCGGCGGATGTGACGGACTTGACGCAGTGGAAGTATGAGGGCGTTATTTTCAGAAAAGAACAGGATCCGAGAAACCAGAATCCGACGGAAAAAGAGCCGATCCGTAAAATTTATCATGTGAAATCCAGATTTGGGAACGGCCTGAATCCTCCGGGAATCCATGCGCTTTGGGCGCCGGATGTGGTGAAAGGGCTGGACGGGAGATATTATTTATATTACTGTCTGGATTTTCTTCCGGAGATCGGCGTTGCGGTCTGTGACACACCCGCGGGCAGTTACGAGTTTTTAGGTTTTGTGAAGCATGCGGATGGTACGATTCTCGGAAAAGGAGAAACGGATCTGGGACAGTTTGATCCCGGTGTTTTCATTGATGATGACGGAGAAATCTATCTGTATTCCGGCAATGCGCCCATGCATAAGGAGCACATTGGAGGAAAACAGGGCTCACAGGTAATGACGCTGGAGCCGGATATGGTCACTCTGAAAACAGAGCCAAGACTGCTTCTGCCATCGATTGCGGACAGCCGGGGGACAGGCTTTGAAGGGCATGAATTTTTTGAAGCCAGTTCTATCCGTAAAATCGGAAGTACCTATTACTTTGTATATTCCTCCGTTCTCAGCCATGAATTATGCTATGCGGTCAGCAGCAGGCCGGACCGGGATTATACCTATGGAGGAACCCTCATCGATATCGGGGATGTGGGCCTTGACGGCAGAACGGCCGCGGATGCCCTGAACTGTCTGGGAAATACCCATGGCGGCATGGAATATATCAACGGACAGTGGTATGTTTTTTATCACAGACAGACGAACCGCACCCAGTTTTCCAGACAGGGCTGCGCGGAAAAAATAGAAATAGCGGAGGACGGAAGCATCCGTCAGGTTCCGGTAACCTCCTGCGGCCTGAATGACGGCCCTCTGGAAGGGAAAGGGACGTATCCCGCTTATATTTGCTGCAGGCTTACCGGCAGGGATGGAGCCGTGTTCTCCGGCCAGAGCGAGATGCAGTTTGATTTCCCTTATCTGACACAGGATGTTCCCGACAGGGAGCCGGATGTGGAAGGCGTGAATACGGAGGAAGGGCTTCCCGCCCAGTACATAGCCAATGTGGGAGACGGGACGGTCATCGGGTACAAGTCCTTTTGTTTCGATGGAGTAAGTAAGGCTGCCGTGCTGGTAAGGGGCAGCGGGAAAGGAACCGTGACGGTTTCTGCCGAAGCGGACGCAACCGCAGCCGGTACGATCCGGGTGGATGTGGATTCGGATTCCTGGCAGGAGTTTTCCGGTGAGGTGACTATGCCCGACGGCGTGCAGGATTTGTATTTCCGTTATGACGGAGAAGGCTGTATTGATTTTATTGCTTTTTCGCTGGAGAACTGAAACCGCCGGCATTTATGACGGTGTGCCAAGCAAATAGAAAAAGCCCGTATTTTTATTCAGAAGAATGGAATAAGAATACGGGCCTTTTAATGTTCCAGAAAATCGGATATTCCTTTCCCGGAGAGCGCAGCGCCTGTTATTCTGCAGATTTGCTGTTAAGGCAGTATAAAAGGGTGCGGGACGAAAAGAACAGGGCAAAGCAGAAATTCAGCTACAAGGATATCAAAAATGTATATATTATTGTACTGTTTGAGAAAAGCGCAAAAGAGTTTCATGCTGTTCCGGAAAACTATCTGCATAAATCCTATTGGGGCTTCGATACAGGTTTGGAAGTGGGGCTTCTGCAGAATTTTATCTTCATAACGCTTGACATTTTTCGAAAAAATATGCAAAATAAAAGTATAGATAATGAACTGGATGCGTGGTTTATGTTTTTTAGTTCCGAAGCTCCGGAACGGATAATTGAGCTGATAGATAAATATCCGATGTTCAGGGATCTGTATGACGATATTTATGGAATCTGCCGGAATATGGAAAAGGTGATGGGTATGTTTTCGAAGGAATTGCGGGAACTGGATCGGAATACGGTGCAGTATATGATTGATGAGATGCAGGAGACGATTGATGCCCAAGCGGCAGCTCTGGAGGAAGAAAGGAAAGAGCTTGAAGAAGAAAGAATGAAGTATGCACAGGCTCTTAAACGCATAAAAGAGCTGGAAAGTAAACTTAAATAAAAATTATTTGCAAAGCGGAGGCGCATAACGCTGCCTCCGCTTATGCTTTGCCTTTTTTAAACAGAATCCGGCACAGAAGGCTTCGGCTTTAATAACTTTATAATAACTTTGCATTAAACTATAGATACGAAGAAAATCCCTGGAGAAAAGAGAAGATTATGGCGGATATATTGATCGTGGAAGATGAAACGGCAATCAACGAGCTTGTCCGGAGAAATCTGGAGCTTGTAGGGCACCGCTGTGTGTCCGCATATGACGGGGAGGAGGCGATCCGGCGGCTGGAGGAGGAGCCTTTTGATCTGATGCTGCTGGATATTATGCTGCCGGGAGCAGACGGCTTTGAAGTGTATCAGACCGTAGAGCATGTGCCCACGATTTTCCTCACGGCTAAAGGAGGGCTTTCCGACCGGGTGAAGGGCCTGTGCATGGGAGCGGATGACTATATTATCAAGCCTTTTGAAATGCTGGAGCTTTTGGCCAGGGTGGAGGCCGTGCTGCGCCGGACCAGGAAAAGCGGGACCGATTTCGTCTTTTACGGGATTCGGATTGATTTCATAAGCCGGACAATTGAGAAGGACGGACAGGAAACCGAGTGCACACCCCGGGAGTATGAGCTGCTGGAAACCCTGGTAAAGAACCGGAATATTGCTTTGTCCCGGGAGCGGCTGCTGGATTTGGTCTGGGGGTATGATTATGAAGGGGATATCAGAACCGTAGATGTCCATATCCAGAAGCTGCGCAAAAAGCTGGGTCTGGAGAAATGTATTAAAACCGTCTATAAGCTGGGATACCGGCTGGAGATACCGAAATGAAGAAAAAGACTTTTTTTACCACGCAGTTTATGTTCCTTTTATTTTTCAATGGGGCCATTCTTCTGCTATCCGTCATGCTGTGGAAAGAAAAAAGGGATGTACAGGAGGAAATGGCTCTTTCTGAGCATTATTTCATCCTTTCATCCCTGATGCGGGATATGCAGGCGGAAAGCGGCAGGAGCGGGGAGGCAGGTTATGATACCGCAAAGCTTATGGAGCCTTATACCCAATACAGGAGGGATAAACGGAGGGCGTTGTTTTTGTATCAGGGAGAAAAACTGCTGTATAGTGATGCCGGGGATATGCCGGAATGGGATACGGCCGGCAGGGGCGCTTCCGGCGAAGGGTTCCGCAGGCTTTGGACAGAAGGGCTGTATCTTTATGTAGAAGGTAAGCTTCCGGATCCCTGGGAGGATTATACGCTGGTTTACCGGTATGATATGAAGGCAAAATATGAGAGCTGGAACAAACTGAAAAATACCCTTTTCCTGGGGGGAAGCGTCTGTTCCCTCCTTCTGTCCCTCTGTCTCCTGGCTTTGCTGAACCGTTTGTTCGCCCCGCTGCAGCAGATTGCGGAAACCTCCCTCAGCATTGCGGCCGGGGATTTGCAGGGCAGGCTGCCGGACAAAGGAAAGGATGAGGTGGCGGCTATGGCAAAAAGCTTTAATGAGATGGCATCCACCATCGAAAAGCAGATAGCCGCCCTCCGGGAAGCCGCCGAACAGAAGCAGCGCCTTGTGGATAATTTTGCCCATGAGCTGCGGACCCCCCTCACCGCCATATACGGCTATGGGGAATATCTCCAGAAGGCCGCTGTCACGGAGGAGGACAAAACGGCCTGCGCCGGTTATATAATGTCGGAATGCCGCCGGCTGTCCAATTTGTCCCGGCAGCTTCTGGAGCTGGCCACGCTGCGGGGAGAGGAAATGGTGTGGGAAAAAATCCCGGTCAGGCATCTTTTTGAAGCGGTGGGATATACAATGCGCCCCAAAGCGGAAACAAGAGGGGTAACCATAACGTTTCAGCCGGAGCTGGATGTGCTTACCGGGAACCGGGAACTGCTGGAAAGCCTGCTGATCAACCTGATTGACAACAGCATCAAGGCCTGTGAAAGCGGCGGGCAGATCCGGGTACGTGCATTTACGAAAGGCAAAAAAGCGGTTCTTTGCGTTTCGGATAATGGAAGAGGAATCCCGGAAGAGGAGCTTCCACGGGTGAAGGAAGCCTTCTACCGTGTGGATAAGGCCCGAAGCCGTAAGGAAGGCGGAGCCGGCCTGGGGCTTTCCCTGTGCGAACAGATTGCCGATGCCCATCAGGCAGTTATGCGGATGGAGTCCTCTGCACAGAAAGGTACAACCGTATACCTATATTTTCCTTTTTATAAGTTGGTAACAAGTCCGTGATAACTCTCTGATATTTCCGTATTATAGTAGCCTTATCAAAAAGAAAGGCAGGTAAGAATTATGAGAAAAAAAGGAAAAAACAAAGGGAAAACAGGAATTGCCGTTTGCGCAGCGCTGGGAATGGTGATAGGATGTACCGCTTTATTCAGCAGTCTGGCGGAAGCCGCCGCTGCGGTGGATATGGGGGGGATGCAGACGATTCCCACTGCGTATACCCTGCCCGCAGCCGCAGAAAACCGGACGGTGCCGGAGGGGTATCAGAAAGCGGCTTATTCTGTTGTGGCGGATCCGCTGGACTATTACCGGGACAAAAAGCCGACGGAAAAGGATCTGACACAGGAAGAAGCGGCGGAAATAGGGGCGCAGCTGCTTTGGAAGCTGTTTGGGGTAAAACTGGACGGCGCCACGATCTATATGGGCTATGATACCGGGACATATACCTTCCCCAGGGCATCCTGGAACGCAGATGTGAGATTCGGCAAGAGCAGGACACCGGCAGATACCTGCTATACATTTTCCATTGATGCGGTTACCGGAGAAGGCTTTAGCGCAGCTTACGGAAGGACGCTCAGTATAACGGTGGATTTGGGGCCGGATAAGGCTCTGGCACAGAATCCGTCAGAATATAGCAAGCTGGCAAAGGCTTTAGCGGAAAAGACAAACCTGGTGAACGGGGAAGTCGGGGAATGTATTTATAACTGCCAGGGCTACGGGAGCAATGATCCGGATATAACCATAGATGTAATCGGGGTCAACGGACAGAAAGCATCCCTTACCTTTTCCCGGTATGATAAGGCCCTGAAAGGAGTGGGGCTGCCTGCGGGGACCGAGATAAATGAAATGGTAGAGAAGCTTTTTGAACAGGAAGCTGCCGACTGGGCGGAATCAGCCGGGAAGGACGCCCGGGAGGGAAAGCCGTCAGAGATCATCCAGGCAAGGTAATGCGGTTTCAGCTAAGGATTGACAGCCGGATGGATATGGGGTACACTGGCGCTAAAACATGATAAAACAGGGAAAGAGGTACGAAAAGTAATGAGTGAATACAGAATAGCGAAGCCGGAAGAACGGGATGCATACATAGAACTGGCGAATTATGTTTTCAGCAAAGCCCATTGTCCTCATGATTTTGAAACATTGATACCAAAGGTTTACGGGGAAGGCGTGGAGTCCGCTTTTATGCATCGGGTTGCGGTGGATGAAAAGGGAAAGCTGCGGGCCCAGATTGCGGTGCTGCCGGAAACACTTATGGCAGGTGGTTATCCTCTGCGTGCAGGGTATGTGGGTACGGTTTCCGTACATCCAAAGGCGCGGGGAGAAGGACATATGAAGATCCTTATGGAGGACTGGCTGAAGGAAATGCGCAAGACCTGCGATCTGGCCGTTTTGGGCGGACAGCGGCAGAGATATGAATACTTCGGCTTTACCAGGGGCGGTGTCCAGGTAAAATATACGGTGACCGGGGACAATATCCGCCATGCCCTGAAACGGACGGATATACAGGGGATTTCTTTTGTCCCCCTCCGGGAAGCGGAAGGAGCGGCAGCTTTTGTCTGCAGGAAAAACGAGGAACGTCCGTTCCGGGTAACGAGGGAGCCGGAATCGGTTTTAGCCATTGTGGAAACAGCAAATGAGAGGCCTCTTGCCATAAAAAAGGACGGTGTGCTGGCAGGCTATCTTCTGACCGGTAAGGACGGGAAAACGATCTATGAGCTGGTGACGGAGCGGCAGGAGGATCTGGAAGCGGCGGTAAAGGCCTATCTGGCATATGCAGGGGTACAGGAGATGGAAATATATGTCCCTGCCTTTGATAAGAACCTGAACCGATGCATCGGCCGTTTCGCGGAATATTATTCCACAGAACCCAGCGGCATGTACCAGATATTTGATTTTGCTAATGTATTGGAAGCCTATCTGACCCTGAAACAAAATACTCTCGGCCTCACGCCCGGTGAATTCTCCGCATGTCTGGACGGGCAGCCCGTAACGGTACGGGTCACGGATGCCGGAGTCTGTGTGGAAAGAAAGGCCCTGCCGGGCGCCGTTGTACTGGAAAAACAGCAGGCCCAGCAGCTCCTGCTTTCCGATTATGGCCGTTACATAGATGTTCCCTCTCCGGCAGGCTGGTTCCCGCTGCCGGTATTCTGGTATACGGCAGATTCCTTCTGACATATTCCCGGCATCTGGGAACAGAGAATGCCGGCAAGCATTTCTTCCGGCAGCCGGCAGCCGTTTATGCTCCAATAGGTCAGCACGCTCCAGAGCCCGCCCGAATGATAGGACAGGCTGCAGGCAAAGGAATCCCTGTCGTCCGGGAGGCTTTCCCGGGAAGGAAACAGCCAGGGAAGGGAAGAAATACATTCCAGATATCTGCCGAACAGCAGATATGTGATATTGTTCTTATTCAATAGTTCAAGAAGAGAGGCGTGTCCTTTCCAGAAAGCGAAGTAGGAAGCGAGTATGGAAGGGTACGTCTCTTTCTGTGTGAGAAGCATTTGTTCACGGAACTCTTCCATTATGTGGGAAAGGGCATATGCCATCACATCCTCCACCGTATGGAAATGACGGTAAAAGGTTCGTCTGGCAATATCGGAGCGGGCACACAGCTCCCTGACGGTAATATCGCGGAAGGGCTTTTCCTCCAGAAGAGAAAGCAGCCCCCGGGAAAGCAGATGTTCCGAAAGGGCGGAGGCGGGATGAGACTGTCCTTTTTTCATTAGTGTATCCTTCTGTCACATATTTTTAGGTTATGTAGCACTATTCCCCCATTCATTGCTTTTTCATGGAGGATCCTGTATGTTCTGATTATGGCACATGTGTGACAAAATGTACAGGGCTGATTATGCCGGGAAACGGAAGGGGAAACGAGACATGACAAGAAAAAATTATCTGGACAATATCCGCTGGAGTGTGATTCTGCTGGTGCTTGTCTTTCATGTGGTCAGCATTTTTTCAAGCTGCGGGGCGGTAATGAGCATAAATGCACCAGGTATACCGGCGCTTGATACGATAGGATATCTGATATATCCCTGGTTTATGAGCCTGTTGTTTGCGGTAAGCGGCATCTGTGCCAGATATTCCCTGGAAAAGAAGAGCAGCGCTGCGTTTGTGCGAAGCAGGGCGCGCAGACTGCTGCTGCCGTTTTTTTCGTATCTGCTGCTCATCGGCCCTTTGGCTTCCTGGCTTTCCTTCCGGGTAAATAAGCTGGAGGAGGTCTTTGCTGCCCTGCCGGGACCGGTGGTGTTGTGCATAAAAGTGGTTAACGGTATGGGCCCGTCCTGGTTCCTTCTCCAGCTGTTTGTCCTATCCTTGGTTCTGGCCGGAATCAGAAAAGCGGACAAAAAGGATCGGCTGTTTTCCCTGGGGGAAAAAGCCACGCTTCCGGTACTTCTGCTGATGTATGTCCCGGCGCTTGCTTCTGCACAGCTGCTGTATCTTGCCTATACCTTCCGGACGGGATTGTATTTGCTTCTGTTCCTGATGGGATATGCCGTCTTTTCCCATGAAAACGTACAGCGGCAGCTTCAGAAATATTGTATCCCGCTTCTGTGTGCCGGTCTGGCAGCCGGAGGAGTGCAGACCGCACTTTCCTGGGGAATCCCTTATCAGATGGTGGTGAACCGTCCGTCCGTCATGCTGTATACCTGGCTCATGCTTTTGGGACTGCTGGGGGCGGCCGGCCGCTGGTTTGATTTCCGCACCCGGTTTACTGCTTTTATGAGCCGCTGCAGCTTCGGAATCTATTACTTTCATTATGTGCCTATGGTCTATGCCGCCTGGTTTTTGACCGGCAGATTATCGCTTCCTGTGCTGTGGAACTATCTTCTTGTTTTCCTGTTTTCCCTTGCCGCGGCTATCCTGCTGTGCCTGTGCTTTTGCAGGGTTCCCATATTGAACCGGCTGTTCGGCCTCGCGGATATGCATTAACAAAACCGTATCACTGACAAGGATATCTGATTCACTCAAACCTCGCAGGCGCCAAATGGCCTTCCGCCCGCTGGCAGAGCGGCATTCCCGGGACGGAAAAGGA
>URMK01000061.1 GCA_900548905.1 uncultured Lachnospiraceae bacterium
TCTTATCTCCATGGTCTGAAAGGCACTGGTGAAAATTCCTTTTCAGTCCCGGGGACTCCGCTCTGGCAGCCATCGGACGGCCATTTGGCACCTGCGGAGTTCGAGTAACCTACATGTATATATAAAGGCGGATATCTGGCCTCCTGCCTTGGGGAATAAAACAGTAGGATAACCATTCGTGCATAAGAGAGTACCTCTTGTGCACGTTTTTTTTCCGGACGATAAAAAGTGGTATGCTTGAAAGGTAAAAAGTTAATACCCTGCAGCAAACGTAACGAACGAAAGGCCGCGGGAATAATTCATCAGGGTGGTAGGTCTATGAAGCGTGGAAAAAGAGGGAAAAAGCCCAAATACACTATGATACAGAATCTGGAATATGCCATATCCCGATGGTGGAAATGGGACAAAAAAGGCTTTCTGCTGGGATTGACAAGAGTTCCCCTGGTTGTTGTGATTCCTTTGCTGGGGATCCTGCTGCCCAAGGCGGTGCTGGACTGTGTGACGGAAGGCGGTTCCCTGGTGAAGCTGGGGGGTATATTGGCCGCCTTTACAGGGATTCTTTGTCTTTGCCATATGCTGGACAAATATATTTCCGGGGGACAGATGTTTGCAGTCGGCCTTAAAAACCGGATGAGTTATCTGTTTCTCTGGGCAGAAAAAATTTTTACAACCGATTATTCCAATATAGAACACAGCAGCGGACAGCTGAAAAAAGAGAAGGCGAAGGATTTTCTTCAGGGATCCACTTCGGGAGGAGAAGCGGTTATTTCCGCTTTTGTAGGTATCAGCGGGGACATTCTGGGGCTGGCGGTATATTCGGGAATTGTGGCCTCCCTGCATCCGCTGATCATCCCTTTTCTCATAATAATAGCCGTTCTGCTGTTTGTCGCAGGACAGGCAGTGAGAAGGCTGGAGTATCAAATAAGGGATGAGAGTACGGCGTTGGAACAGAAGCTTTATTATTTGTTTTATACACCTACGGAGTTTGCAGCGGGAAAGGATTTCCGTCTTTTCCGGATAGGGGACTGGTTCGGCGACCTGTTTTCTGTGTTCTTGAACCGGAAAAGCAGGCTGACCTGTAAAAATGAATTTTGGTGGTTTGCCGTAAATATCATACAGGGAATCCTGAGTTTTATCCGGGACGGGTTCTGTTATTTCCTTCTGATCAGACTGGTGTTGGAGGGAAAAATGACAGCAGGCGATTTTACCATGTATTTCGGAGCGGTTGCCGGATTTTCCGTATGGCTGAACGATGCAGCCAATCAAATCGGAAACCTGTCCAGGTTTAGTATGGAATGCTGTGAATACAGGGAATTCATGGAAATGCCGGACACCTATGTAAATGATGGCAGGCAGATCATTGAGGTAGAAGAAGGTTCTCCGGTTGAAATCTGTTTTGAACATGTATACTTCCGTTATCCGGATGCACAGAACGATACGCTGCATGATCTGAATTTTTGCATAAAGCCGGGTGAAAAGATAGCCCTGGTTGGCATGAATGGAGCCGGTAAGACAACGTGTATTAAGCTGCTGTGCGGCTTATACCATCCTGATTCGGGACGGATTCTGGTTAATGGAAAGGATATGACGTCCTGCAGCCGCGATGAATACTACCGGCTTTTTTCCGTTGTGTTTCAGGAAATTAATTTTCTGCCTTTTTCCATTGCGCAGAATGTGGCGGCCGGGACGGACTGCTGTGACAGGGAGAAAGTACAAAAATGCCTGGAGCTGGCCGGTTTGTGGGAGAAAGTAAAAGAATTCCCGGATGGAATGGACGCCATGCTCAACCGGACGCTGCATGATAATGCGGTGGAGTTATCCGGAGGGGAATGGCAAAAACTCCTGCTGGCGCGGGCACTCTATAAAAAAGGGCCGGTTATCATCCTGGATGAACCTACGGCGGCCCTGGATCCCATTGCGGAAAATGAACTGTATCAGAAATATGGGGAGCTTACCAGAGGTCGTACTTCCCTGTATATTTCCCACAGACTGGCCAGCACCCGGTTCTGTGACCGGATTTTCTTCCTGGAGCAAGGAACCGTTACGGAAATGGGGAGCCATGAAGAGCTGATGGCTCAAAAGGGTTCCTATGCGGACATGTATGAGATTCAGAGTCATTATTATAAGAAAAAGCTGGAAAGGGGAGAACGCTATGGAACAAAATAAGCGCAGGGTGGAAATCGGGATGCTGGGAAGACTGATCCGGCTTTACCACCAATTTGCCGGTGAGCTTTGGCCGATAGTGCTCCTCCATGCCCTGCTTTCGGTTGCTTCCCCTTTTATCAACCTGTATTTCAGCGCCAGGATTCTGAATGAACTGATTGGCGGTAAAAACGGACAGCTGCTCGGTAAATATGTAATAACAGCCCTCACTATGAATCTGGCGGTATATTTGCTGATGCAGGGAATGGAAAAGTTAAAAAATACGGCCTGTGAAAAGATTATGTGGAAGGAATATAACAGCATCAGTGAAGTATATCTGAAAACGGATTATGAAAATCTGGGGGATCCGGCCTATCAGAATAAGAAACGATATTATATGGAAAGAAGACAGATGGAGGGCGGTATATGCTGGAGAGTTATAGACAGCCTGCAGAATACAGTAAAAGGGGCAGTGACTGTCGGGGTATCCGTTGTATTTGCGGTTCCGGCCTTTGTGGCTGCTGCCGGAGATACCTCCTTTTTTTCAACCCCGACAGCGTCTGTGCTGATGGCTTTCCTGCTTGTGGGGGCAGCGATATATACCGTATGGCTCAATAACAGACAGGTGGAACTGGATACCAGATTTATGAAAGAATTTATGCTGGGAAACAGAAGCTTTACATATTATGTCGGGGATTGCGCGGAATACCGGTACGGAAAAGAAATACGCCTTTACAGCGAAGGGAAAATGCTGGTGGAGGGTATGAAAAAGGTTTTGGATATCCGGCGTCTGAGCCGAAGGGGGCTTCTTTCCGGTTCATATGAATCCATAAAAGCAGCGCTTGGGGTACTGATGAGCGGATGTATCTATTTTTTTATAGGTGCCAAAGCGATGGCCGGGGCATTCGGAGCCGGGATGATCGTTCAGTATGTAGGTGCGGTAACCCAGTTTACAGGAGGTTTTTCCGGCATGGTTTCCGGGATGTCGTCCCTCCTGGAGGAAATTCCTTTTATAGAAAACTATCTGGGGATTCTTGATTCCAAACCGGTAAAATACCAGGGAACCCTGCCTGTAGAAAAAAGGGATGATAAGGAATATGAAATAGAGTTCCGTAATGTCAGTTTCCGTTACCCCGGAACCGAAAAATGGGTATTACGCCGCCTTTCACTGAAAATGAAGATAGGGGAACATCTCGCCGTGGTAGGAAAGAACGGAAGCGGGAAAACCACTTTTATAAAACTCCTCTGCAGGCTGTATGATCCCACGGAGGGGGAGATCCTTCTTAATGGGATTGATATCCGCAAATATGATTATGAAGAGTACCTTTCCTTATTTTCAGTAGTCTTTCAGGATTTCAAACTGTTTTCCTTTTCTCTTGCCCAGAATGTGGCGGCTGCCGTGGAGGTGGACAGGGAAAAAGCGGAAGAATGCCTGGCTGAAATCGGATTTAGCTGCCGTAAGCCGGAAATGCCAAAAGGCCTGGATACCCCTCTGTACAGGGATTTTGAGCCGGACGGCGTGGAGATTTCCGGAGGAGAGGCACAAAAAATAGCACTGGCAAGAGCTTTGTATAAGAATGCTCCCTTTGTCATCCTGGATGAACCTACAGCCGCTTTGGATCCCGTGGCAGAGTACGAAATATATGCCGGCTTTGAAAAGCTGGTGGGAAACAGGAGTGCCGTATATATTTCCCACCGTCTCTCCTCCTGCCGGTTCTGTGATAACATCGCCGTATTTGAACGGGGACAGCTGGTACAGAGAGGGGATCATGAAACTTTGCTCGCACAGGAGGACGGCCTGTATCAGGCGCTTTGGAACGCCCAGGCACAGTATTACGAGGACAATCCGGAGGAAGACGAAAAATACAGTATTGAACCGGTTATGGAGTTAAAAAAGTATAAATGATATGGAACTGGTGCGACAACATAAGGATAATACCATAATATAGAAAAAAATAATTTATTCCCTGCAACAATAATAGGATCCGTAAAGATATCCGTAAAAGAAGTTGACAAATCCGCAAAAGTTTCCTAATATCAATACAGACATATTGATAAAGCAACGAAAAGGAAAAGTAAGCTGCCGGCCTGATTCCCAGAGAGAAAACCACAGGTGGAAGGTTTTCATGAAGCCGTAGCCCAACCGGCCTTGGAGCTTTGTGCGAAGGAACGGATAGGTTCCCCAAGTACAGCGTAATTCCGGCGTTAACGGAAAAGTAAGAGAATGCGTCCGCGGACGTGTTAATCAGGGTGGTACCGCCGGTTTTCCGGTCCCTCAGACAGGTTTCCTTCGGGAAGCCCGGATGGGAGATCGGAAAACGGCGGTTTTTTGTTTTCGGGGATTTATTCCCGGAAACAAGGGACAAAACCTTCCGTGGATTTGATGGAACAAAAAAAGGTAACTGTGAAGGTACGGAACAGTTACAAAACAAGCAAGGATGAAAAAGGAGAAAAAAAATGGCAGACAAGAAATTGGTGGAAGCAATAACCTCCATGGATGAGGATTTCG
The DNA here is from genome assembly GCA_900548905.1 of uncultured Lachnospiraceae bacterium. GTDB lineage: Bacteria > Bacillota > Clostridia > Lachnospirales > Lachnospiraceae > Eisenbergiella. Next base: position 4,652 of record URMK01000061.1, read on the forward strand.
CCCAGTGGTACACCGATGTGGTAAAGAAGGCGGAGCTGATTGATTATACCAGTGTAAAAGGCTGTATGGTAATCAAGCCGGCCGGCTATGCAATCTGGGAGCTTATCCAGAAGCAGCTGGATGACAGATTCAAGGCAACCGGCGTGGAGAATGTCTATCTTCCCATGTTTATTCCGGAAAGCCTTCTTCAGAAGGAGAAGGATCATGTGGAGGGTTTTGCCCCCGAAGTGGCATGGGTGACCCATGGCGGCCTTACACCCCTTCAGGAGCGTCTGTGTGTTCGCCCTACCTCGGAAACCCTTTTCTGTGATTTTTATAAAAACGATATCCATTCCTACCGTGATCTTCCCAAGGTATATAATCAGTGGTGTTCCGTTGTCCGCTGGGAGAAGGAAACAAGACCGTTCCTGCGTTCCCGCGAATTCCTCTGGCAGGAGGGCCATACTGCCCATGCCACCATGGAGGAAGCTGAGGAGCGTACAATCCAGATGCTGAATCTGTATGCGGATTTCTGTGAGCAGGTTCTGGCTATGCCTGTCATCAAAGGGCGCAAGACGGAGAAAGAAAAGTTTGCAGGGGCGGAATCCACCTATACTATTGAAGCGCTGATGCATGACGGGAAAGCCCTTCAGTCCGGTACCAGCCATAATTTCGGGGACGGTTTTGCCAAAGCCTTCGGAATCCAGTTTACGGATAAGGACAATACCCTGAAATATGTACACCAGACCTCCTGGGGGATGACGACCCGTCTGATCGGCGCCATCATCATGGTGCACGGAGACAATTCCGGTCTGGTACTGCCTCCCCGGGTGGCGCCTACCCAGATTGTGATCATCCCTATCCAGCAGAAAAAGGAAGGCGTTTTGGAAACCGCTTATGCCCTGAAAGACAGACTCAGCAATTTCCGGGTAAAGGTTGATGATTCCGACAAAAGCCCCGGTTGGAAATTCTCCGAACAGGAAATGCGCGGGATTCCCATCCGTGTGGAAATCGGGCCTAAAGATATTGAAGCAGGAAAATGCGTGATCTGCCGCAGGGATACCAGAGAAAAGACAGAGGTTGCACTGGATGAGCTGGAGGTTACGGCAGGTGCCCTTCTGGAGCAGATTCAGACGGATATGCTGGAGCGTGCCCGTGCCCACAGGGATTCCCATACCTATGTGGCTGAAAATATGGATCAGCTGGAAGAAATCCTCAACAGCAAGCCCGGCTTTGTAAAAGCGATGTGGTGTGGAGATCAGGCCTGTGAAGATATCATAAAGGAAAAGTATGCCGCCACCAGCCGCTGCATGCCTTTTGAACAGGAGCGGCTGTCCGATACTTGCGTATGCTGCGGAAAGCCTGCGAAGAAAATGGTTTATTGGGGAAGAGCTTATTAATTTTTACGTGTTTCCACATTGTGGAAAAGTATGTTAGAATAGCATTATATAAAAAGCAGGAGGGTATCAGAAATATGAAGGTTTTGGTTATCAACTGCGGCAGCTCTTCCCTGAAATATCAGCTGATAGACAGTGACAGTGAAGAGGTACTGGCAAAAGGTTTATGTGAAAGAATCGGCATTGACGGCAGCAATATCGCCCATCAGCCGGCAGGCGGGGAAAAGGTAAAGCAGGAAGCGGATATGCCGGATCACACCGCGGCGGTTAAACTGGTTATCGAGAAATTGACGGACGAAAAGGTGGGAGTGATCCGTTCCCTTAAGGAGATAGATGCGGTAGGACACCGTATGGTTCACGGCGGCGAGAACTTTTCCGGATCGGTACTTGTTAATGAGGAAGTTCTGCAGGCGATTGAGGGCTGCAATGACCTGGCCCCCTTACATAACCCGGCGAACCTCATCGGTGTCAGATCCTGTCAGGCCATTATGCCCGAAGTGCCGATGGCGGCGGTATTTGACACAGCTTTTCATCAGACGATGCCGGAGAAAGCCTATCTGTACGGCCTCCCTTATGAGTACTACAAAAAATATAAAATCAGACGTTATGGCTTCCATGGCACCAGCCACGATTTTGTTTCCAAACGTGCAGCCGAAATCCTGGGGAAAGACAGAAAGGATCTGAAGATCGTCGTTTGCCATCTGGGCAACGGCGCTTCCGTATCCGCAGTAAAATATGGGGAATCCGTGGATACCTCCATGGGACTCACTCCGCTGGAAGGCCTTATCATGGGAACCAGGAGCGGGGATATGGATCCCGCCATTGTTTCCTTCCTGGCTGAAAAAGAAGGCATGAGCGCTTCCCAGGTCATCGATGTCTGCAATAAGAAATCCGGTGTCCTCGGCCTTTCCGACGGATATTCCAGCGATTTCCGGGATCTCGTGCAGGCCTCGGAAGCCGGAAATGATCAGGCGAAGCATGCGCTGGAGGCATATGCTTACCGTGTGGGCAAGTATATCGGCGCTTATGCGGCAGCCATGAACGGTGTGGACGTGATCATATTCACGGCCGGCGTGGGTGAGAACAATTCGGAAGTGCGCGCTATGATTGCCCAGTATATCGGATATCTGGGAACCAATATTGATTTGGAGAAAAATAAGGTGCGCGGGGAAGAAATCATTCTTTCCGATGAAGGAAGCGCGGTGGTTACCATGGTGGTTCCCACCAATGAAGAGCTTGCCATTGCCCGCGAAACAGTGCGGCTGGTAAACTAGTGCTCCATCCGGCCAGAAACGGACCGTAAATGCAGAGGTGCCGGAAGCGGGTTCCTAACCAAGAAAGTAACCCGCTTCCGGCATCTTTTTCCTTTCAAGAAAAAAGCAGGAGAGCATAAGGATGAACAATGAATATATCGCAAGCGTGAATTCGGGTGTTTTTTATCTGATAGTAGCCTGTGTCCTTCTTTTTATTACCGTAATGTGTTTTGTATATCTGATCAAAAGCTACCGCGCCGGCCTGGCTATCGGGATGGAGAAAAAAGTGCTGAAACGGGCGGTCATATCCAGCGCCACCTTCACCATTCTTCCCAGTATTAGCATTCTGCTGGGCGTGATAGCCCTCAGCGGCACCCTGGGCGTTCCCTTTTCCTGGCTGCGGCTTTCGGTTATAGGCGCTCTGCAGTATGAACTGAATGTGGCGGAAATCGCTGCCCAGAGCATCGGCCTTACCGGCCTGAAGCTGTCGGAAATGAGTATGTCGGCGTTTGTGACCATTGCGCTGGTAATGACCATAGGTATCCTCGGCGGTGTTTTCTGCTGTATTTTCTTTCTGAAAAAATATCTGGGCAAAATACAGAAGGCCCCCAAAGCAAAGGGGGACAGTAAACCCGGTTTTGGCGATCATGCCACAACCTGTATGTTTGTGGGCCTGTGCGGTGCGTATATCGGGTCCTATGTGGGAACGCTGACCAGTACCGGCAATTATGTCCCTCTGGCGGTCGCCGCCGTATCCGCGGCGGTCATGGCGGTATTCGAATATTTCACCAATAAAAAAGGCATGGCGGTTCTGGATAACTTCAGCATGGCTGTGAGTATGCTGGCCGGCATGGCAGCCGCCGTCATCATGAGCCTGGTTTGAAGGAGGGAAGAAGATGGACGAAAAGAAAATGGAACAGATCCGGGAGGATGAAGCCGTTAAACAGGCTTTTCTGGAGGACTTTAACAAGGGGATCCACAGGATTGGAAGATGCATGCTGATAGTCAGCGTCATCCTGCTGGTGGGTGTACCCTTTTTAATCGGGGCGGTGAACGGTGTGACACCCGGCCTGAAGGGCTTTCTGATCGGCTTTGCCAAGGTGGGGATCATTTATATTCCGGTGGCTATTGTGGAATTTCTTGTATATACGCCCATGCTGGGAGCCGGCGGAAGTTATCTGGCCTTCATTACCGGTAATGTCACTAACATGAAAATCCCCTGTGCCATGAATGCCAGGGATATTGCCAAAACCAAGGTGGGAACCCCGGAAAATGAAATCATTTCCACGATCAGCGTGGCTACCAGCGCTATTGTTACGACCCTCGTAATCGTGGCCGGCGTCATTCTGATGATACCGCTGCGTCCGGTCTTGGAAAATCCGGTGCTTATCCCCGCTTTTGATAACGTGGTACCAGCCTTGTTCGGTGCCCTGGGTTTAAAGTATTTTATGAAGAGCCCCAGGATCGCGGCGATCCCCGTACTTTCCATGACTTTGCTGTGCGTGTTGGTACCGGCGGCTATCTCCCAGACCAGCCTGTTGATGATACCGGCAGGGGGAATGGCCCTGCTGATTGGCTATTTTCTGTTTAAAAAAGGAAAGATATAAGAGAAGAAAAGAGGGTATCAAGTATGATAGGTAATATAATCCTGGCAGTTGTTATTTTGCTCCTGCTGCTCGCGGCGGTTGTTGTAGTGAGGACCTGCATTTTGCAGCCCACTCCCGCCATGACGGCGAAGGTGGAATTACAGGAAAATGAAAGGGCGGCAGCGTATGGGGAAGCCCTGGCAAAAATGATACGCAAGGAAACCGTTTCCAGCCGTTTTGAGGAAGATAAGACAAAATTTTATGAGTTCCATCAGATTCTGGAGGAGTTGTTCCCGCTGGTGCATAAAACCTGTGAAAAGCATGTATTTAACGGAAGCCTGCTTTTTAAATGGAGCGGCAGGGGGAAGGCAGAGCCTGTACTCCTCATGAGCCATCAGGATGTTGTGGAAGCCAATGGAAAGTGGGATCATGAACCCTTCAGCGGCGATATTGACGGCCACGGCAATCTGTGGGGGCGGGGAACTGTGGATACCAAGGCCAGCCTGTTTTGTATTTTTACCGCTGTGGAGGAACTGATAAAGGAAGGCCATCAGCCGGAAGGAGATATTTACATTGCCAGCAGCTGTACCGAGGAGTTCAGCGGGGAGGGCGCGCCGCTTACCGTGGCTTATCTGAAGGAACAGGGTGTGAAGCTTTCCCTTCTTCTGGATGAAGGCGGTATGATCATGGAAGAACCCATCGGAGGCGTGAAAGGCACCTACGCTATGGTGGGAGTCCTGGAAAAAGGCTACGGCGATCTGAAGTTTATAGCCAAAGGCAAAGGCGGCCATGCCAGTGCGCCCGGAAAAAACACACCGCTTGTACGGCTGGGCAGGTTCATGGCGGATGTGGAAAAACACGACCCCTTTACCAGCGAATTCAATCCCACCGTTCTGGAAATGTTCCGCCGCGTGACGCCCAATATGAACTTTGGAATGAAGCTGGTATTTGCTAACCTGTGGCTTTTCAAGCCCCTTCTTAAGAAGCTTATGCCCATTATCAGCCCTGCCGGTGCGGCTATGCTCCACACCACCATTGCGTTTACCATGGCAAAAGGGGCGGACGGCCTTAACGTGCTGCCGCAGGAGGCCTATGTGACAGGAAATCTCCGCTTTATCCCCCATCAGTCCACCGATGAAAGCATTGAACTGATCCGTGAGAAAGCGAAGCAGTACGATTTGGAAACAGAGGTAATCTATAAGGATTATCCCTGCCCTGTCGTGAATTATTCACAAGCCGCCTTCAAAAAGGTGGAAGAGACCATCCATGAAATATATCCCGGAATCGGTGTAAGCCCGTATGTGATGACAGGAGGTACCGATGCCAAGTATTACAAGGATGTATGTGATAATTGTATCCGTTTTGCCCCGTTGTATATTAATAAACAGCAGTACGAGAGCATCCACGGGCTGAACGAAAACATCTCCGTGGGAGCCCTGCCTATGGGCGTGGACTTTTATAAGAAGATAATAAAGGACAGCTGACAGGAGGTATTCTATTTCTGACCCTCTCAGCCTTTTACAGCCCGGACAGCCACATAAGAGTTCATATAGCGATCAAATAAGCCTCCGCCGTCTCCGTCTTCGTAAAGATCGGAAATGAGAAAACCGGCTTTGATCAGGCCGCCTAGTTGCTCTGTCAGGCTGTGGCTGAACAAAAAGGGTTCCTGCTTCTTCCGCATTTCCTGTTTCCGCTCCTCACTTAAATCCCGCAGGGAATGAAAGGGCAGCGTGTATACCGTTGTGAGGGATTGATCTTTACTGAAATCCGGATCGAACATAAAATGTTCTTCTTTTACATAACCCATCATCAGAATCCCGCCGGTTTTAATAATACGGGCACATTCCTCCCAAACGGGTTGAATATTCTCGATATAGCAATTTGACACCGGATTGAAAATGATATCAAAGGTATTATCCGCAAAAGGAAGAGGCTTTTCCATGTCGCACAGCAGAGTTGTGATGGAATAGCCTTCTCTTTTTGCTGCCAGATTTTCATGCTCCAATTGTCTGGAAGACAGATCCGTGATTGTGACGATAGCACCGTGCGCCGCAAAAACAGGACCCTGCTGTCCGCCGCCGCAGGCAAGGCCAAGAAGTTTTTTGCCCATTAGAGGCGGAAACCAGTACTCCGGAACATATTTGGATGAGGTGAGGGAAACCTGAAGAATCCCCTCTTTTGCACGCAGATAATCTTCATGGCTGATTATCTTCGTAAATTGTGCCCGCCCGTCTTCGGTTCTGCCCTCTGCGATAGCATCCCAGGCTTTTGCATTATAATCTGTGTAATTCATTGTATCCTCCGTGTTCTATGTCTGTATCAATCCTATTCCTTATGGTTCCATGATTAGTAGCACTTCTATAGAAAAAGTAATGAGGTGGAGAAAAAAGAAGAATCTCTTCTTTTTTCGGTCATTATTTACTGCATATGATATCATGTTTTGGATATAATTTACACAATTATTTTAAAATACATATATTTGTTGACAGATTGCGCATGTTTGGCTTATAATCAGGTTAACCGGTTAACTCAAATATTAATTGTTTTAAAATGAAGATAGATTTGGAACAGCCGCCTTAAAATAATAAGGCCCAAGAGGTAATATTTATGAAAGAAAAAGCAACGATCCGGGATGTGGCGGCCGCCGCAGGGGTATCTGCGGCAACTGTGTCCTATGTACTGAATGGTAAGAAAAAGGTATCGGAACAGACAAAGAATGCCGTTCTGGATGTCATCCGACAGATGGAGTATGTACCGGATTTGAATGCCCGGGGCCTGTCCCTGAAGGATACGAAGCTGATCGGCGTTGTGGTGCCCCAGACGGAACCGGGAAGTACCCTGATGTTTCGGAATAATTTTTACAGTGAGATTTTAGGAAGTATTGAATTCCATGCCAGGCAGAACGGTTATCATGTGCTGATATCGGCTACGGATGTAACGGAGGATTATCTGAATTTGATCCGGGAACGGAACCTGGACGGGGTTATCATTATCGGTACCTATCAGAATGAATTTTTGAGCCAGCTGAAACAACTGGAAGTACCGGTGGTTTTGGTAGACAGCTATTGCAAATACGATTGGTTCCATGCAATCCGTATCGACGATGAAAAAAGCTCTTACCTGGCTACAAAATATGTGCTTGACGCAGGGCACAGAAGGGTAGCTCTGGTATCCGGTATCCTTCATGAGAACGGTGTTATGAAAAAGCGCTTCAGCGGGTATCAGAATGCATTGGCCGATTACGGAATCCCTTACCGGGGGGAGTATCTGTTCGAAGGAAATGTGGATTATGACAGTGGTGTCAGCATTGCCGAACAGATTGCCCGGGAGAAGGTGGATGTCACTGCCGTAGTGGCTGCAGCAGATATTTTTGCGATCGGGCTTATGAAAGGGTTTTATGAGGAGGGGATCCGGGTTCCGGAGGACATTTCCGTCATTGGATTTGACGACCTGGATATATCCGCTTATCTGACTCCGGGGCTCACCACGATTAAGCAGCAGATTTCCCTTAAGGGGGAACGGGCGGTCAGTATGCTGGTGCAGAATATGGCGGATCCCCATATGGCGAAGGTAGAGGAAATCCTTCCCGTACGGCTGGTGGAACGGGCCAGCGTCAAACGGATGGCCCCGGAAAAGGTGTAAAACGGCCCTTGAGAGGAACCGGTGGAATCGTACCTGAAAACGAATGGAAAATAAAAGACGGGGATGTATATATGGAAGAAAGGATTATGGGAAAAGGCCCCTGGCAGCAGATTGCGGCGCTGGGGAAAGGAAGGCAGGCCGTGCTGCGGCGGGAGCCTGCAGGGCAAACAGATCTTTTGTCCATTGAAGTGCCTTATGCAGGCGTTTATGGCATGGGGGAGAAGTACAACGGATTGAATCAAAAAGGAAAAACAGTTATAAACCAGGTGGTGGAAAAATTCTGCCGGCAGGGGGAGAACACGTATCTTGCCGCTCCGTTTTTCGTGACGGATACGGGACTGGGGATTTACGTGGAAACAGATGAAAAAACGGAATTCCGGTTTCAGCAGACTATCGGGTGCAGGATACCCGCCGATGCGAAAGTCCATATCTTTACGGGAACGATAGACGAGATTATCGCTGCCTATATGAAGCTGTTTGGACCGGCGCTGCTGCCGCCAGGATACAGCTTTGGGATATGGATATCCGCAAACCACTGGAACAGCCAGAAGGCGGTGGAAGAACAATTACGGCAGCTTGAGGAGCATGGGTTCCCCGCCAGCGTGATGGTTCTGGAGGCGTGGAGCGATGAAGCGACCTTTTATATCTGGAATGGCGCAGGCTATGAACCAAAACCTGCGGGCGGGTTTCTTACCTGCGGGGAATTTGATTATTCCAAAAGTCCTTTCTGGCCGGATCCCAAAGCCATGATAGAGGGACTGCATGAAAAGGGTATCCGGCTGATCCTGTGGCAGATTCCCGTATATAAAAAGCAGGGGAAAGAGGAACCCGTTTGCAGACAGCTGGAGCAGGACAGAGAGAATGCGGTCAATAAGGGGCTCTGCGTAAGGCGGAAGGATGGTACGCCATACCAAATCCCGGAGGGTAACTGGTTCGCCGGTTCCCTGATCCCGGATTTTACCAATCCGGAGACTTGTAAAGACTGGTTCGGAAGACGGCAGTATCTTCTGGATATGGGGGTGGATGGTTTTAAGACAGACGGCGGGGAATTCATTTACGAAGAAGACTTGGTTTTTTATGATGGAATGACCGGCAGGGAAGCTAAAAATGCATATGCCCGGACCTATACCGAAGCCTATACCAAATTTCTGGAAAACGATCATGTACTGTTTTCCCGCGCCGGATTTGCGGGGGCCCACAGAACGCCGATTCATTGGGCCGGGGACCAGCAGTCGGAGAATGGGGAGCTGTACAGCGTCCTTCAGGCAGGTTTGTCCGCGGCGATGACGGGCATCCCCTTCTGGAGTTTTGATATCGCAGGGTTTGCCGGCCCTCTGCCCACGCCTGATTTATACCGGCGTGCAACCCAGATGGCCTGTTTTGTACCGGTCATGCAGTGGCATTCCGAGCCGGACGGAGGGCAGTTTAAGGAGCTGATGGCCGGGATGGACGGAAATAATGAACGAAGTCCCTGGAATATAGCCAAAGCCTGGAATTGTCCCGAATTTACGGAGGAAATGAGATACTGGCACAGGCTGCGTATGAATCTGTTCCCTTATCTGTACAGCACGGCGCGAAAATGCGTCAGGGACTTCCGGCCGATGATGCGGCCTCTGGTTTATAACTGGCAGGAGGAGCCGGAGGCGGTGCGGACAGAGGATGAATATATGCTCGGAGACAGTCTTTTGATTGCCCCTCTTTTACAGGAGGAGCAGCGTACGAGGCATTTATGGCTTCCGGAAGGCTGCTGGTACGGCCTGTTTACCCGGAGAAAATACGAAGGGGGGAGGCATGTGCAATCGGATGGGGAAGAACGCTTCCCGGTTTATCTGAGAGGCGGCCATGGCCTGGCATGCAATGGCCGTGCGCGGGAGGGCTTGTCTGCCGATACTGGAAACGGGACAGGAAAAACGGAGGATCTGCATTTCCTGCTTGCAGGGGATACAGGGACGGAACAATTCCTGGATGCCGGACATGAGGTATGGATCCGGTGGGAGGGAAAAAAGGTAACAGTGGAAGGGGCCGGGGACCTGCATATCACATGGGAGCTTGTGCCTGGACAGGAATAATTTTAATTTTTTTTACATGGTTAACCGGTTAAATGTTGACATATATCTTACGATTAATAAGGATTTGCGCCGAAGCGCAGAAGGGAGAAAAGAATGAAAAAAAGAAATCTGAAAAAGTGGCTGGCAGTTATGATGAGTGCGGTGATGGTGATGTCCATGGCAGGGTGCGGTTCGTCGGAAACCGCGGCAGAAAGCCAGGCTCCCGCGGAAACAGGATCAAAAGCTGCGGAGGAAGGGACAGCGGAAGAAAGCAAGGCGGCGGAAACCGTGGACGTTTCCGCACAGGGGGATGCCCAGGAGGCGGTAACCATTACCTATGCCAACTTTAACGCGTCCGGAAGCAATGAGGAAACCCTGCAGAAGATGTATGAAGCCTTTCATGAAGAATACCCCAACATTACGGTAACGATCGAAACCATCGGTTATGACGATTATTTCACCCAGATGCAGACCCGGGTAGCAGGGGGAACCGCACCCGACTGCTATGAACTGAATATTGAAAATTTTGCGGCCTATGCCAATAAGGGGGCGCTGGCGGAACTGACCGGTATCGATACCTCCGGTTATGACGAAACGGCCCTGAGCGCATTCAACGTGGACGGGAAACAATACGGCGTGCCCGGAAACTTCTCCAATGTGGTGCTCATTTACAACAAGGATCTTTTTGACCAGGCACAGATAGAGTATCCTTCGGATGACTGGACATGGGACGATGCGCTGAAGGCAGCGGAAGCGATCCGGGCACTGGATGAAAATACTTATGGGATTTATCAGCCGATTACCTTCAATGAATTCTTTAAGGTGGCCGCACAGTACGGCGGAAGTATTTTAAATGAGGATAAGACGGCTTTCACCATTAATTCCCCGGAAAACCTGATGGCTGCGGAAATGATGATCAATAAGGTGACGGAGAGCAATGTACAGCCAAGTGATGAGCAGATGGGCGGCATGGGTGACTGGGATCTGTTCCAGAGCGGCCGTCTTGGCATGATTCCCACCGGTATCTGGGCATTTTCTACCTTTACCGAGGGCTGTGATTTTGCATGGGATATATGCGTGGAGCCAGGCGGAACACAAAAAGCCACCCATTTCTTCAGCAATGCGCTGGCAGTGAATGCAAAGAGTGATAAAAAGGAAGCGGCAGCAACCTGGATCAACTGGCTGGCATCCAGCGATAAATCAGCGCAGATGCGGATTGATGCGGGCTGGGATCTGCCTGCAATCAATAACCAGGAAGTGCTTTCCGGGTATCTTGCCATCACACCTCCTGAAAACCGGCAGGCCGTATTTGACTCCCTGGATTATCTGGTGGTCGCCCCTATTATCGAAGACTATTCCCTGATGTCCGATATTATCACGGATAAGCTTTCCATGGCGGCTTCCGGAAAGCTTTCGGTAAAGGACGCACTGGATCAGGCACAGAGCGAATGTGAAGCCCAGATTACCCTGAAATAAACGCCCATGCCCGGTTAACCGGGCAACACCATGTATGAAAGCAGCCGGCCGAATGGCCATCAATATTGTGTAAGCGGAGCTTTCACAATAAACAGGAACAGTAACGTGTGAGGCGGCCGGTACGGTGCCCGGCCCCTGTCTTCCGGCAGGGGCCGTAAGGACCGCCGCGGCCGCGGTCAAGGAAATGCGGGGATCCCCGCTGCGGAGATAAACAATTATGAAGAAAAAAAGGCGGTTTCAGGCGCTCCTGCAGTCTTTTCCATTCATGCTTCCCAGTTTTACCGGCATGATTGTGTTCAGCCTGCTGCCCATCCTGATTTCCATAATTATCAGCCTGACAGACTGGAACGGGCTGGACGCACTGAACTGGAAAACCCTTTCCGGCCATTTTATCGGAGTTGACAATTATATAAAAATACTGACTACCGCGGAGTTCTGGAAGGTGCTGGGACATACGCTGTACTATATTGTTCTTTATATTCCCCTTGTTTTTGCGGCAGCCCTGGGTGTCGCCGTAATCCTGAATAAAAACAGGAAAGGAATCACCGTATTCCGTATTATGTATTATATTCCGGTGCTGACCTCGTGGGTTGCGGCAAGCTTGATCTGGAAATGGGTGTTAAGCCCCCAGTATGGGATCTTTAACCAGCTTCTCTCCTTCGTGGGAATTAAAGGCCCCAGCTGGCTTACCAGTGAGGTATGGGCCATGCCCGCCATTGTGCTGGCGTCGGTATGGAAGGATATGGGGTTTTTCGGACTGTTCCTGCTCTCCGGGCTGAAAGCCATCGATACGGGCTATTATGAAGCCGCCAGGGTGGACGGCGCCGGGAAAAGCAGGCAGTTTTTTAAGATAACACTGCCCCTTTTAACCCCGTCTATCTTTTTCTGCCTGATCATGTCCCTGATTAACGCGTTCCAGCTGTTCCCCCAGGTTATGATCATGACGGAAGGCGGACCCAACGGTGCCACACAGGTAATGGTGGAACGGATCTATACTTATGGTTTTAAGTATTTTAAAATGGGATATGCATCGGCCTATTCCTGGCTGCTGTTTTTAATTATATTTATCCTGACCGGCGTACAGATGAAGCTGCAGAAAGGATGGGTGCATTATGAATCATAAATTCTGGCGGGCCTTCCGCTTTTATTTCGTATCCTGCCTGATCTCCGTGATCGTGATGGTCCCTTTTTTATGGATGGTTTCCACCTCCTTAAAAAGCAAGGGGGCGCTGATGGAAATTCCGATCCGGTGGATTCCCGAAAATCCCACGCTGGACGCTTATCAGAAGGTATTCTCGAAATTTCCGTTTCTCAGGGCTATTTTCAACAGCTTTTTCATCACGGCAAGCTATACTCTGATTACGATACTGTCGGCCTCTATGGCGGCTTTTGCCTTTACCAAGATCCGTTTTCCCGGAGCCGACGGGCTTCTGAAGCTGTATCTGGCTTCTATGATGATACCAACCCAGGTGACGTTGATTCCGTTGTTTGTGATTATGAATAAGCTGGGGCTTATCAATACCTACCCCAGTGTCATCCTCCCTTCCCTTTTCCGGGTTTTCGGAATTTTTATGCTGGTACAGCAAATGCGTTCCATCCCCAATGATTTTAAGGAAGCGGCCCGGATCGACGGCGCGGGAATGTTCCGTATATTCCGGGTGGTCATCCTTCCGCTATGCATGTCCTCCGTCGCCACACTGACGATAACCACGTTCATGGAAAGCTGGAATGACTATCTGTGGCCGCTGCTGATGCTGACGGATAAAAACAAGATGACGCTTACGCTTGCGCTGAACAACCTGAACGGCCAATATGGGACAGAGTATAATGTGCTTATGGCCGGCAGTCTGCTATCCATGCTCCCTATCATTCTCGTTTATACCTGTGCCCAGAAAAACTTTAAGCATGGGGTGATGGCCGGCGGGATCAAAGGATGATAAAGAAGCAAAACATGCTGGCAGAATTATCCCCAGGACTTTTTGTGCGAACAAATTGAAAGGCATCCGCTGCTGTTTGAGAATTACCAAATACCGGAACTGCCTTATATTCCCGAATACGCACCAGTGGCGAGAAAAAAAGAGCCTTATACGGATGACTTTGGGTGTGTATGGAAGACCACGGAGGATGGAATTACCGGGACAGTAACAGAACATCCATTGATGGATTGGAATAATTTTCAGACCTATCATGCACCAAATCCCGATTTTTGTACCGGAATCGGGCCGGTGGATTGGGGAGAGATGAAAAAAAGCATCCATGATACCCCGGATATTCTGCATATGGGAGGTCTGCGGCACGGGCACACCTTTTTACAGCTATGTGACTTAAGAGGATATGAAAACTTAATATTTGATATGATGGATGAAGAACCTCTGTTATGGGAATTGATTGCTATGGTGGAAACTTTTAACTTGGGTATCGTGAGGCATTTTTTGGAATGTGGTGTGGATATTATGACTTATCCCGAAGATTTGGGTATGCAAATCGGCCCTATGCTTTCTCCGGAGAACTTCAGAACGTATATTAAGCCGTCATACCGCCGTCTCATTGCACCGGCAAAGCAAAAAGGAATTCCTGTTCATATGCATTCAGATGGAGATATCCGTACTTTGGCGGCGGATATTATTGAAAACGGCGTAGAAATTATCAACCTTCAGGATTTGGTAAACGGTATCGACTGGATTCGGGACAGACTGGCGGGAAAGGTTTGTATAGACCTGGATATCGACCGGCAAAAAATAACCCGTTTCGGTACTTCCAAAGAAATTGATGCTCTTATTCAGGAAGAGGTTAGGAAACTGAGTACACGGCAGGGAGGTTTGACTATGGTTTACGGGCTTTATCCCGGAGTACCATGTGATAATATCATTGCGTTGATGGATTCCATGGAACGGTATATGGGGTATTATGATTGATGGATCGATAAATAGACCGGTAAAACAGGACGGATTATTATTTTCTCTCACATAAAAAGTTTTCCATTACGCGTCGACTGCCTTTATAGTTGCCCTTCGTATATTTCCTTGCTATAGTAGAAAGGAGGTAAGTGAGAAGATACGGAACCATTATAAAAGAAGAATGCAGAGGAGGCAGTACATGGAAAACCAGGAAAAGAAGCATAAGCGGCGCGTCCGTTATTCGGGCGCTTATCCGAAAAGCTATAAAGAAAAATATAAAGAGCTTAATCCCGAAAAATATGCGGACACGGTATCCCGGGTCATCCAAAAGGGGAGCACCCCTGCGGGGATGCATATATCCATCTGTGTCAATGAGATTCTGGAATTCCTGGAGATTAAGCCTGGACAGACCGGTCTGGATGCCACGCTGGGCTATGGCGGGCATACGCAGGAAATGCTGAAGTGCCTTAATTCCCGGGGGCATCTGTACGCTCTGGATGTGGATCCGATAGAGTCCGCCAAAACAAAGGAACGGTTGGAGAAGCTGGGGTTCGGCGAGGAGATTCTTTCCGTCCGGCTGCAGAATTTTGCCGATATTGACCGGGTGTCCGCGGAAGCCGGACTGTTTGATTTTGTACTGGCGGATCTGGGCGTTTCTTCCATGCAGATCGATAACCCCGACCGGGGGTTTTCTTATAAGACGGACGGCCCTCTGGATTTGCGCATGAACCCGGAAAAAGGGATCAGCGCGGCGGAGAGGCTTATGGATATTACCCAGGAGGAACTGCAGGGTATGCTGCTTGAGAACGCTGACGAACCTTATGCGGAAGAGATTTCCCGGGAAGTGGTTTCCAGGCGGCGGAAGGGAAAACCCATCGCCGCCACAGGGGATCTGCGTCAGGTGGTGGAGGATGCGCTTTCACAGCTTCCGGTTTCAGAACGGAAAGAAGCGGTGAAAAAATCCTGCCAAAGAACCTTCCAAGCTTTGCGGATCGATGTAAACAATGAATTTGAGGCCTTGTATTCCTTTATGGAAAAGCTGCCGGGCGTGCTGGCACCAAACGGCCGTGTGGCGGTTCTCACCTTCCATTCCGGGGAAGACCGCATCGTAAAGAAGTTCTTTAAACAGTACTATAAGGAAGGGCTCTACAGGGAAATATCCAAGGATGTCATCCGCCCTTCCCAGGAGGAATGCAGCAGAAACAGCCGCGCCCGGTCTACGAAAATGAGATGGGCCGTCCGCTCGGAGGCATGAGAATTCATGGAGAATCCCTGAGGCCGGCCGGGAGCTGGATGGATACGATCCGGTCTGCCATTTCTTCCGCCGCCTTGCTGCCGGTGACGATAATGGCAGCCGCCTTGTCCTGAAGTACCCGTTCCTTCAGGTTTGCCATAAGCTTTTTTTCCGTTTCAAGATCCAGGGCGCTTGTGGCATCGTCCAGCAGGTACAGGCCGGCGTGAACCAGAAACATGCGGGATAACAGGAGCCGCTGCTTTTGTCCCCCGGAAAGCATCACACCGTTTTCTCCTATCAGCGTATGCAGGCCGTCAGGCATATGCATGATTTCCTCTGCAATACAGCCTTTTTCCAGAGCCTCCAGGCAGGCCTCATCGGTGTAATCCCGTCCCATGGTCAGATTTTCCCGGATGGTGGCATTTTGCAGATGGGAGTTCTGCAGGCAGCATACCGCGTGGGGCGGGCGGAACAAGGAAAAGGGATCCTTTTGTTCTTCTGCGTTCCAGCGTATTTCCCCCAAAGTGCGGGGGACGATGCCCAGTAGGGCGTTAAGTACGGTTGATTTCCCGGAAGCAACAGGGCCGGACAGGACTAGGATTTCCCCGGAATGCAGGGTAAACCCCACATCCCGGACGCCTCTGCCGTCTTCATAAATACAGGAAAGATTTTTTACCTCCAGCTGCCGGAAGGGCTCCTTTAGGTTGCCGGAAAAAGCAGGAGGTAAATCCGTTTCGGGCAAAGAAACACGGGAGGTATCTTTCATGCCTGCCCGGATCAGGTTTCCGTCCCTGCCCAGATAGTCAATGTTCTCTTCTCCGGCGGTTTCGGCAATCCGGTGCCAGGAAACCTCCGCCTTCTTTGTTTCCGTGTACAGTTCGATTATGCGGAGAATGCAGTCATTCAGGGTATCCAGATAACAGATAAATATGGAGAAGTCACCCAAAGGAAATCTGCCCGAACGCATAAGGCCGGCAACCCCTGCCATCATGGCGGCGACACAGATAACGGAGGCGATATCCACAGCGGAATTCACTGTGGCCTGGAACAGGTTATCTTTTACCAGGGCTTCGGTTCGCTGCTCCAGGACGGAATCGTATCGTTTCAAAACGGATTTTCTGCCTCCCATCGTTTTGATGGTGAGTACCGCGGTTACAATATCGGCAAGCGTATCGGAAACATAATCGTGCATCGCCCGGTTCCGTCTGCGGCTTTCCCCGATCCGGCCGGATAATTTACGGATAAGGAACAGACACAGGGATAAGGGGAGGAAAATAAACAGGGTTATTTTCCAGTTGACAAGAAGAAGGGAACCGATGGCTACCAGGGTGTATACCATATAGCCGGTTACCTCCGTTATGAGTTCTGCAGGAAATACAGCGGCGGGAACATCATCATCCAGCCGTTCAAAGGTTTTTCCCGCATTGGCGGCCCTGTCTTTCATACGGCTGCTTTGCAAAAGGCTCCTGAAAAACTGGAGACGGAGGCTGTCCTGGTAATAGTAGCTTCGCAGGACGTCCACATAGGCTGACGCTTTAATGCACAGGCAGCGGAATGCGCAGTTAAGGGCCATAATCACAAAGCAGGGCCAAATTCTGTGCAGGATTCCCTGACCGCGTATGCTTTCCTGCAGGCTGTTCAGAATCCAGCGTAAGCAGCTAATGTTTACGGATGCATAGCAAAAAATGGCGATATTGAGAAGGATGCTGAACAGGGTGAGCCAGGGCTTTATTTTTAGAGTCTTAAAATAAAAGGATCCATAGCGTTTCTTTTTCATGGGGAGAATCTTCCTTTCCCGTACCTTCCCTTTCCGACAGGGCAAGGGAATACAGATTATGAAACCGGATTTTACCGGTGCCGGATATCCTCTGGTCAGAAGCCGGAATGGTGCTGCCGGGACGGGATCACTACAGTTTTGTTTACGACAGACAGTGCCTGTGCATGGTGGGCAATCAGGATAACAGTCCGATCTGCAGTCAGATGCTTTACGGCATCCATCAGCTCTTTTTCTTTTTTCCTGTCCAGATTGGCCGTGATTTCGTCCAGGATGATTACCTGGGGATCACGCAGGAACAGCCGGATCATGCTTATGAACTGTCCTTCCCCCGAGGAAATGCTGCCTTCGGCAAAGGAAAGAGGGGTATCCAGGCCTTTCTCAAAACCTTCCAGCCAGTCCTTCAGGCCCAGGGCGTTTACCGCTTTATAAATAACCTCATCCCTGATTTCCTGATCAAACAGGGTGATGTTATCACGGAGCGTACCATGTAACAGCTGGGTTTTCTGGGGACAGTACAGGATTTTTTCCCTCAACTCCTCCAGACGGTAGCGTTCAGATTCCAGGCCATTGATATAGATGCTGCCGGGCGGGCATTGGTAAAGCCCTGCCAGGAGTTTGACCAGCGTGGATTTTCCGGATCCGGTTTCACCTGTAATACCCAGGCAGTCCCCTTTTTTTAGGGAAAAGCTGATTCCATGTAGAATTTCAGGGCCTCCCTCATAATGAAAATGCAGATCCTTCACCTCCAGAGTCCGGAACTCCGTCAGGGACGCGGTCTGTCCCGCCCTGTCCGTTTCCACCGGCTGCTTTAAAAAGGCTTCCGCCCTCTTTTTCCGTGCGGCCGCATTCTGCAGCCCGCCCAGATGGTTCCGGAAGGATTGGAGAGGCGCATAGATCAAATCCACATAGTTGTAAAACAGATAGGCCGTTCCCAGGGTGATTACCCCCTGATCCCACAGGACGGAGGCGATGAGCAGGGTACCGGATATGCTGATTACTTCCAGTACGGTGGAGGCTCTCCAAAGCCTGCCGTACATCTGGCCGGCGGGGAGGGATTCCCGGAATTTTGCGTGCATTGTTTTTTTCAGGGAAAGCAGGGTATACCTGTCTGCGCCTGCCAGATGGATTTCCACGAGATTATCCAGTTTATCCTTCAGAAAGCCGTTAAAGACAGCCGCTGCCTGGGTGCTTTTCAGATAACATTTCGTGCCGAAATCCGATATGACTTTGTAAACCCGGATACTCACCAGGCATACGGCGAGCATCAGAAGGGCAAGCGGCCGGTTATTCATACCTACCGTAAGAAGGACGCCGGTGAGCAGAAGGGCGCTGGTTCCTATGCGGAGAAACAAAATCTGATAATAGTCATAAACGCCTTCCACATCCTCGTCCAGACGGGTCATGATTTCACCGCTGCTGAAGGTTTCATGGGAGGTCATGGGTAAATGAATAAAATGTTCCAGCATTTGGTGCCTTATCCGGTTTGTGATTTTCCCGCCAAGCCTGGAGGAAAGATAGACTTCGCAGATCCCTGTCCCTTTTTGTGCAAGGACCGTTGCCAGATATCCGGCTATCATGAGAGCGATTGCCGTAACAGGGGCTTTGTATTCCGCTTTGTCGATAAAGGAGCTCAGAAACCGGGGAGCCAGGATTTGGAGGCATGTACCGGCCAGTATTACGGTGATCAAAAGAAGCACCGTCCGTTTGTTCTGTTTTATAATATCCATTGTTTTTCCTGTGGCTGCTGCGGTTGAGAGGTAACGGTGAAGGTAAGGAACCGTTACGTTGCGGGTATGAGGGGGACGCGTTACGGGCAGGTTTACGGGAATCCCCTTGCAGACATATCATAAAATACCGGAAGGAGAAGGGGCAAGGGAGAGAATAGTTATAATTTTTTTCTACCTAAATAACCCGGGAGAGACGCCGTCTCAACGGTTACTAAAAAAATAATAAAAATAGTAATTATTTCTATTATTGTTATTGACAAGCAAAAAAAGATGGGATATACTGGAACCATCATAGAAAATGACCTGCGGATCACCGGCCGGCGGGTAATACCGGCCGGACCGCAAGGCAAAGGGACAGTCGCGGCAGTTCTCTTATAAAAGAAAGGACACAGGATGAGCAAGCATAATTTTACGGACATCAGGGTTCCCATAGAACCGGATAACCCGTCCATATGCAGGGATGAAGCCAAATGTATCAAATGCGGCCAATGCAAAAAGGTATGTACGGAAAGCATCGGGGTAGCGGGACGTTATGACCTGAGCCTGACGGGAGACAACGCTATCTGTATCCATTGCGGGCAGTGTGCCAATGTCTGTCCGGCAGGAAGTATTACGGAACGGTATGAATATAAAAGCGTCAGGAAAGCAGCGGCAGACCCGGAACGCATTGTTATTTTCAGCACCTCCCCTTCCGTCCGTGCGGCGCTGGGTGAGGAATTCGGCATGGCGGACGGAAGCTTTGTCCAGGGGAAAATGGTGGCGCTGCTGCGGAAGCTGGGAGCGGATTATGTTCTGGATACCAATTTTGCAGCGGATATGACGATTATGGAGGAGGCCGGTGAACTGGTGGAACGGCTGACCAAAGGGACTGCGCCCCTTCCCCAGTTTACCAGCTGCTGTCCTGCCTGGGTGAAATACGTGGAAACTTACTATCCTGATATGAGGGATAATATATCTTCCGCAAAAAGCCCTATCGGCATGCAGGGTCCCACAATAAAGACATATTTCGCTAAGAAAATGGGCATTGATCCCAGACGGATTGTAAATGTGGCGCTTACCCCCTGTACAGCCAAAAAGTTCGAAATCCGCCGGGAGGAAATGAATGCTGCGGGGCGTTATCTGGGAATCGAAGGAATGCGGGATATGGACTACTGCATTACGACCAGAGAACTGGCCGCATGGGCGAGAGAAGAGGAAATCGACTTCACAGGGCTTGCGGATGAGGATTATGACGACTTTATGGGAGAAGGATCCGGCGCAGGTGTGATTTTCGGGAATACCGGAGGGGTTATGGAAGCCGCAGTCCGGACCGCTTACCATATGGTAACCGGGGAAGAAGCCCCGCCGCTGCTGTATGAGCTGCAGTCCGTCAGAGGGCTTGACGGCGTAAAGGAAGCCTTCGTCTATATCAATGATGATGTGATCCTAAAGCTGGCGGTCGTATATGGAACCGCCAATGCGGGACGCCTTCTGGAGAAAATAAAAAACGGGGAAAAGCAGTATCATTTCGTGGAAGTGATGACCTGCCCCGGAGGCTGTATCGGAGGCGGCGGGCAGCCAAAGGATACGCAGTGGAAGGGGGAGACCCTGATTAAAGCCCGTATCCAAAGCCTGTACGAAAGAGACAGGCAGATGAAAATACGCTGCAGCCATCAGAATGAAGAGCTTATCCGGCTGTATGAGGAGTTCTACGGAAAGCCTCTGAGCAGCCTTGCAGAACAGATGCTTCATACTTTTTATGTGGACAGAAGCGCTGATTTGGGAGTAAAATAAGAACAGTTAATCGTTACAGAACACAAATTTTTTCAAAAGAAAAGGAGAATATGTTATGGCAGAATTAAAAGGATCCAAAACAGAAAAGAACCTGGAAACCGCATTTGCAGGGGAATCAATGGCAAGAAACAAATATACATACTTTGCTTCCAAGGCCAGAAAAGACGGCTATGTGCAGATTGCCAATATTTTTGAAGAAACAGCCAACAATGAAAAAGAGCATGCAAAAATGTGGTTTAAGCTGATTAACGGCGGAATCGGCACAACGGCAGAATGTCTGGAAGCAGCGGCAGACGGCGAGAATTATGAATGGACAGACATGTATGCAACCTTTGCAAAGGAAGCGAAGGAAGAAGGATTTGACGAAATCGCAAGATTATTTGAAGGCGTAGCCAAGATTGAAAAAGAACATGAGGAAAGATACAGGAAGCTTCTTGCCAATGTAAACGGCGACCTGGTATTTTCCAAGGACGGCGACGTGGTATGGCAGTGCTCCAACTGCGGACATATCTGCGTAGGCAGGAAAGCCCCGGAGGTTTGCCCGGTCTGTGCACATCCTCAGGCATATTTCCAGGTAAAGGCTGAAAATTACTAAGGATACTTCCCTGTCCGGTTTACCGGGCGGCACCATGTATAAAAGCGGCTGAAAAATGAAAAATGTCCGTAAATACCGGATAACCGGTATCTGCGGACATTTTTTACCGCTTTTACCTGCGTGGGGGCGGCCCTCTAGAAGATCATTTGCACAAGAAACATATACAGCACGGTACCTCCGCCGATACTCAGAAGCATATTGTGCTTCCACTTATGTACACAGAGAACAAAAGCCGCTGCCAGCAGCTCCGGTATCCCGTGGGAGCCTTCTGTGACGGAGACGGACTTAAAACAATAGATCACCAGCATGGCAATGGCTGCAAATGGAAGGACAGTGCCAAGATAGGCGACGATTTCCGGTGTTTTTTTCCCTGCCGGAAAGAAAAGGAAGGGAAGAGCACGGGTGAGTATGGTGATGAAGGCGATAGTTAAAAGTGTGATAAGGATTTGTATGCTTGTCATAGGGTTTTCTCCGTTGTACATTGTTTTCTGAACAGGATAAGGAATACCAGGATGCCCGCCATGGAGAACAGAAGAAAATTATCACTTCCTGCTGTAACCAGACAGATGACCGTAAGGATCAGGCCCGCTGCGGCGGGGATATGGTTGGAAGTGCTTTCCCATTGCTCCAGAAATATGACCAGAAACAGGGCGGTCATGGCGAAATCAATGCCGGTGGAATCAAAAGGGAATATATTTCCCGCAAGGACACCCGCCAGGGTTCCCAGCACCCAGTAGCTTTGATCCAAAAGGGCTATGAAGAAAAGAAAAAATTTCCGGTCAATCCCCTCCGGCGGTTTGGCGGCGCATTCCAGAGAATAGGTTTCATCCGATAAGGAAAATATCATATAAGGCTTCAGCTTTCCCATCATTTTAAATGGCTCCAGCATAGAAAGCCCGTAAAAAAGATGGCGGGCATTTACCATGAGGGTTACCAGGGCGGCAGAAAGCGGTGCAAAAGGCACAAGAAGCAGTTCAATAGCCACAAACTGCATGGAACCGGCATATACAAACAGACTCATGAACAGTGCCCATCCATAGGCAATGCCCTTGCTGGTCAGCAGGATGCCGAAGGCCATGCCCAGAAAAAGATATCCCATCATAACCGGCAGGGTATAAGGAAACGCCGCCTTGAGAGCTTTACTTTTCATAATGTCCGAACCTCCCGAAAATACGATATATGGTAAGCTATTCCAATAGGTTACCGGAATTTATTATATCCGTATCCGCCGGGGTTTGCAATCCTCGTTTTAGTTACCGTCTTTTTCATCCGGTATGAATTGGATTTGCTGGACAGGCCGGTTATGAAAGGGTATGATGAAGGCAGAGATATGTGAGGTAATCATGAAAAATCTGGAAGAACAATTCGATGGATTGAATGAACTGATATATGTGTCCGACCGGGAAAGTTATGAGCTGCTTTTCCTGAATAAATGCGGGCTTCAGGTATTCGGATATGATGATTTCCGGCAGGTGAAAGGCAAAAAATGCTTTGAAGTCCTTCAGGGAAGGACACAGCCCTGTGAATTCTGTAATAATCATCTGTTATCCGAAGACAGCTATTATGAGTGGGAAAGAGACAATGAGCTGGCGGACGGTCATTTCCTTCTCAAGGATAAGCTTGTGGATTGGGATGGCAGCGGGCGTCTGGCAAGGATGGAAATTGCGCTGGACGTGACCAAAAGCGTCAGGGAAAAGAAACGGCTTCAAGAGACATTGGACAGGGAGCAGGTGGTGCTGGAATGTATCCGGATGATGCATTCTTCCATGGATGTGGATGTGGCGATCCATAATACCCTGCAGGTCATGGGCGAATATCTGTGCAGCGAGCGGACCTATATTTTTGAGATATACGGAAGCCTGATGGATAACACCTTTGAGTGGTGTGCGCCGGGGGTGGGGCCTCAGATCGATAATCTGAAGGATGTGCCGGTGACGGAAGTGCGGCGTTGGATGGATTATTTTGAAAAAGGGGAAAGTGTGATCATCGATGACCTGGAGGATATCAGGGAGAGTGACAGGATGGAGTATGAACGTCTTTGTCCCCAGAATATCCACTCGCTTGTAACGGTGCCCCTGATAGAAAATGATGCCGTGATCGGATTTTTCGGAGTGGATAATCCGCCTGTAAAGGATCTGGAAAATACTACGGCTATCCTTAATATCCTTGCTTATTTTTTCCAGTCGCTTCTGTCCAGGAGCCGGATGGCGGACAGGCTTAACCAGCTCAGCTTTACGGACGGCCTGACCGGAGCCATGAACCGGAATGCCTTTATCAGGGATATTACCCCGCCGCTTGCGGATCAGGGACTGGGATGGGGAGTTGTTTTTATTGACGTCAACGGGCTGAAAGAAACCAATGACCGGTACGGGCATGTGGCAGGGGATGAACTGCTCATACGTACTTATCAGAAAATATGCGGTGTTTTTAAGGAGTCCTCCAAGTACAGGACGGGCGGGGATGAATTTGTTATCCTCTGCAGAAATTTGACGAAGGAAGAATTTCTGGAAAAAGCGGCCCGGCTGAAAGGTATATTCCGGGAGGACAGCAACAATATCGCCGCGATAGGAGTAAAATGGACACAGGCTGAACATTCTCTTCAGGAAGCGGTAAACGAAGCGGAAAACCTGATGTATCAGGATAAGAAAAGCTTTTATTCCCTCCTGTTTGCATCCGGGGGAGAGGAGCAGGCCAGGAAACGGTATAAAACAGATGTACTGCAAAAGGAAACGCTGCAGGGATGCACGTTGGATATCCTGGAGGAAGCGCAGGTAAAACAGATTGCAAGCCAGATGCTGTATCTGTATTTTGAAAAGCAGGACGTGGAAGGCATGCTGCGGTACATGGATGAGGCCTGTGCCCTGACGGACGAAGAGCATCCCAGGGTATACGGACGCAAGGAGGCGGAGGCTTATTTCATGAAGATACGCAAGACAGTGGCCGGCTGCAGGATACGGGATCTGGAGCAGTATACCAGAAAGCTGGCGGAGGATACCTGGCTGTGCTGTGACTGGTGCTACCTGGAGCAGCCTGACGGGAAGGGACATCTGCTGCGGAGAACATTTAAAGACAGTAAAATCCTGAAAAAACAGCTGAACGGGGAGTTCCGCTGTTGCTTTGACCATATATCCCGCATGCCTCCCGGGGAAGAGGGGGAACAGACAAAGGAAGAAGGACCCGGGCAGTTTTGATTCTGCTCAGGCAAAAGAGAGGGCGGCCCCGGCGGGCCGCTCTTTTCAAAAGGGAGAATCAGGACTTCACATCCGCTTTTTTCAGATACCTTATCCCAAGCAGTATAAAAAGAGTAAGGAATAGGGCACAGCTTATCAGAAAAGGCAGGGGGGATCCAGTCAGGATATCCTCCTCCCTGTTGGAATTCATGCCCAGGAGCATGAGGGAGTAAGGAAAATAAAGCCCCAGATCTTTGGCGGAGAACAGCAGGCCGCCGATGCTGCCCAGCAGGGCGACGGCAATGGGAAGGGCAAAGCTTCGGATAACGCAGGACAGCAGAAGCTGCAATGCGGCGATAGCCAGGCCGCCCACACAGCCCCGCAGCAGCCAGATAAAAGTTTCCGGGGGAGGAAAGCCGGTCATTCCCACTATCCGGCCGCTGATGAAATATAAAGCGCCCACCCAGAGCTGGGTCAGAAGCGTGACACAGCCGATTGCCAGGAACTGGGAGAAATACAGGATGGGAACGGGTACGGGTGCGGTCATCAGGGCATTCCGGTTGTGGTTGAAATTTTCCACACGCCAGAGATAGGCGCAGTAAACGGCGATCAGGGGGCCGTAAAAAAAGTTGGAATAAAACAGGGTGGTCTGTGTCCATAAGCTGTACCACAGGGAATCCAGAATATCCACGTTCTGCAGGTAATTTGCACAGCCCATTATGGTGCTTATTACAGGCAGTATGAGAAAAACCACCCAGATAAAGGACCGTTTCAGTTTCATAAGTTCGGCGCGCATACAGGATACAAGCATAGTCAGACCTCCTTTTTTAAGAACAGATGTTTTCCCGCGATATAGAGCACCGCCGCTGCCGGAAGGAAAATGCAGAACCATCCCCAGGGAAAGGGGGATTCGTATATATACATGCTTCGGGTGCTCTCATCATACCAGGAGGAGAGGGTCATACCCACCATGTAATAGCCCCAGGGCACAACATTTGCCAGGCTTCCCACGGGGAAGAAGGCGGAAAATACGCCCACCATGCTGCCCAAAAGCCCGATAAAAACGGGTACAAGCTGACTGGTCAGGAGCAGGGAAAGTACCTGCTGCATCAGATACAGCGCCAGGCTCACCACAAAAAGCACGGCAAGGAAAGTAAGCAGGTGTTTTACGGGAAGCTTCTGGGTAAAGGGAAGCAGCGCCCCGAGCAACAGTACGTTCCCGGCCTCCAGCAAAGTAAAAAAGAGGATGTATATGGCCCCCAAAAGCAGTTTGACGTCAAAAATCCTTTTTTTCTCCTGCAGAGTACACAGCAGCTTGTAGGTATTTCCCTTGTTTTCCGCATCACAGATACGGCTTGCCATGACCGCCAGTATCAGGGGAAGGAATATCGTGTTCATCAGGGGAAGCTGGAATAATAAGGTGAAATATCCTTCTGCGGCAGCTTCCGGTTTGGAGAGATAACTGTTGGATATCATCCATACGAATTCCGTTGCGGCCACGCCCGGCGGCAGCAGCCAGAGGAAACGTCCCTTTGTCTTTTTCCATTCTACTTTTAAATCGGTTATCACAGGCTCACCTTCCTTCCGGTCAGATCCAGGAAAATATCCTCCAGCGTCTGCTGCTGTTCCTGGATACGCAGCAATCCGGTCCCGGATGCCGCCAGTCCTTTCATGAGGAGGGCCAGCCTGTCGTCCGGCATATCCCGGAAGGTGAGGAAGTCCCCTTCTATGCGGCATGTTATTTTTTGTTCCGTCAGGTAACGGAAAGCGGCTTTATTATCCATTGTGCGCAGCCGTATCTGTTTCCTGCTGTGTTCATACAGGTGGGCGAGGCTGTCCTGGAATATCAGCTCCCCCCGGTCTATGATGCCTGTATGGGTAGCCATCTGATCAATTTCACTGAGCAGGTGGCTGGATACCATGACGGTCATTCCGTATTTGCCGGGAAGCGAGCATATCAGCTCCCGCATTTCCTGGATGCCGGCAGGATCCAGGCCGTTTGTGGGTTCATCCAGAAGAAGAAGCCTGGGGCGTCCCAGCAGGGCCGCGGCGAGGCCAAGTCTCTGCTTCATGCCCAGGGAATAATGCCCGGCTTTCTTGTCCTGCTGTTTTTCCATGCGGACGATGTGCAGGACTTCATCCGCTTCTTTATCCGGTACGCCTTTGAGCAGACAGACAATTTTCAGATTTTCCCGGCCGGTGAGATGGGCATAATAGGAAGGTGATTCAATGAGAGAACCGGTATCCCGCAGGATTTCCAGCCGGTTTTTATCGTTCATGGACTGTCCCAGCACTTCTACGGAACCGCCGCTGCATTTCACCAGACCCAGGATCATTTTCATGGTGGTGCTTTTTCCCGCCCCGTTGGGACCGAGAAAACCGTAAATGCTTCCTTCGGGAATCCGCAGATCCACATTGTTTACACAGGGAGTCCCCTTGTAGGATTTTGTAAGATTATTTGTTTTTACTGCCAGTGCCATACTGTTCTCCATTTCTACGGCTGTTAAGGCCGTGTCTGCATCTGCCACATTTTCATACGGTCCGCGCAGTGAATGCGCCGGCCTGTCTGCCTGTTATAGCGTCTGTTCTTTGTTACGTAACCAGAATAAACGCACCCCCTTACACGTTCATGAAGCCTGCCTTACTTTTACCTTAAATCTTTACGGAGGATCTGGCAGGGAGGCCGGCTTATGGATATAATGAAAGAAAGATACAGCGGTTCAGTTCCTTCACAGCTGCGAAAAGATAACTGTGAAGGCATGGAACTGCTGTCAGGGTATGATTAACCGGATGGAATGAGGCGGGATACTTTATGAATACAATTTATGACAGCAGTCTGCTGCTGGTAGATGATAATGAAGAACTTTGCAGGATGCTTACGGATATGCTGTACAGGGAAGGCTTCCGGAATGTGGATTCGGCGGGAAGCTGTGAAGAAGCCTTCCTTTCGTTCCGGGCAGGGAAAAAGGAACCGGATTTGGTGATTCTGGATATTAACCTGCCGGACGGTGACGGCTTTTCGCTGATGCAGAGAATCCGTATGGTTTCAATGGTTCCTGTGCTTTTCCTCTCCGCCAGGGATGAGGATAACGACCGCCTTCTCGGGCTTGGGCTTGGGGCGGATGATTACATGACCAAACCCTTCCTGCCCAGAGAGCTGCTTCTGAGGTTGACGGCAATTCTCAAAAGGACCTACTTTCCTCCCGGCCGGCCGGGGCAGCAGGGGGAAACCGGTATTTTGCAGCTGGGGAAGAAGAAGGTGGATTTTAATGCGGGTACCGTAACAGAGGGGAAGGAAAGCCTGCAGCTTACCGCGAAGGAACTGGCAATTCTGAAAAAGCTGTATGAGAACCGCGGAAATATTGTGACCTTTGATATACTCTGTAATACCGTATGGGGGGATGAATATTACGGATATGAAAATACATTGATGGTTCATATACGAAGACTGCGGGAGAAGATAGAAGAAAATCCGTCGGCGCCGGAATGGCTCCTGACCGTGAGAGGCCTGGGATACCGTCTGGCAAAGGAGCATTGATTATGAAAAGCTTGTTCAAAATATACAGGCGGTATATTTTTTCCGCCGGCTGGATAGCGGCTGCGGTTATCCTGGTGAATATGTGTGTGCTCATGGCGGTGGGGGCGTACTTTGCTTCCCAGAGCAGGGAAAACCCGGACAGCGGGGGCCGCCGCCGGATCATGGAGGTAAGTTCCTATATGAACCGGGAACGGAACGGTTCGCCGTATCTGGAGGAGGAGGGCTATAAGGTTCTGGAGGATACCGGAGCGGAATTCGCCTTTCTGCTGGATAATGCCGGGCGCAGGATCTGGAACTGGAAGGTGCCGGATGAAATCCCTGCGCATTTTACTCTGGGTGAGGTAGCCTCCTTCACACGCTGGTATCTGAAGGATTATCCGGTACGGGTCTGGAATTGTGATGAAGGGCTTCTGGTGATAGCGGATGCAAAGGATGCTATCGGAAAGTATACGGTGGAGATGTCCCTGTCCTCCATACGCAAGCTTCCGGTTTTCCTTCTGGCAATCGTGACAGCCAATCTGCTGCTGGTCCTTACCCTGGCTGTTTTGTCGGGATACCGCCTTTATACCTCTCTGAGACCGGTAGCCTCCGGCATCGACGGCCTGGTATCCGGCCGGAGAATCCTGGTACCGGAGCAGGGGCTGACGGGCGAACTGGGGAAAAAACTGAACCAGGCCGCCGCGGTTCTGGAAATGCAGCGGCGGAATCTGGAACAGCGGGATACGGCCCGTACCGAATGGATATCGGGCGTATCCCATGATATCCGTACGCCGCTGTCTATGGTGATGGGATACGCGGATAATCTGGAAAATAAGGAAGAACTGTCCGAAGAGGACAGGAAACAGGCGGCAATCATCAAGGAACAGAGCCTGAAAATCAAGACCCTGATTGAGGATCTGAACCTGACCTCCAAGCTGGAATACCAGATGCAGCCGCTTCGCAGGGAGGAATATGTACCTGCGGCTCTGCTGCGTTCCGTGGCGGTTTCCTTCCTGAACGGAGGGCTGGCGGAGGAATATGAGCTGGAAACCGATATTCAGGAAGAGCTGGAAGGGGTGGTGATGCAGGGGGATGTCCGTCTGCTGACCAGGGCTTTGAATAACCTCATCGGAAACAGTATCCGTCATAACAACCGGTGCCGCATTGAAGTAAAGGGAGAACTTGCCGGTGATAACAGCCTTACCCTTTGCCGCATCGCCGTGAAGGATGACGGGAAAGGTATTCCCGTGGAAATCCGGAATATCCTTACGGAGGACATGAGCTTGCGTACAGCCCCGGGAAAGGCAGACAACAGGGGGGAGCCTTCCGTTATAGAAAAGCCCCACGTTATGGGGAAGCCCCATGTTATGGGGAAGCCCCATGTTATGGGGCTGCGTATTGTGAAGCAGATTGTGAATGCCCATGGCGGGTGGATGGATTTCTCCGCGGACGGCAGGGAGGTGATTCTATTTCTGCCGGTGACAGGTACCCTGGAGGGCCGGAAGGACAGGAAAAACCGCAAATGGTGGGAAATTCTGTGGTATGGGGATGTGAAAGGGACATAAGTATACAAACGTTAGAATAAATCTATACTTTCACGGAAGATATTTCTTTTCTGATCCGTTATAATGGTTGCGTAACGGTAACGGTTCAGACCTGCGGGGACTGTTACGCGGAGTACGGAAATAATGCAGCGTGCGCATAGGGCTGTGAAGGACACTGCGCTGCATGGCAGCGGTGAACGTGGGGGAAACAAGAAAAGGAGGAACGCGGAAAATGAAAAAACAGGCCCATGTAATTTCCCATTCCCATTGGGACAGGGAGTGGTATCTGCCGTATGAGAAGCACCATTGCCTGGAGGTGGAGTTTATGGACAGGCTTCTGGAAACGCTGGAGGCGGATCCGGATTTCAGAAGCTTCCATCTGGACGGACAGACGATTATGCTGGATGATTATCTTCAGGTACGGCCGGAAAAAAGGGAACTGGTGGAAAAGCTGGTCAGGGACAAACGGCTTTATGCAGGCCCCTGGTACATCCTTCAGGACGAATGGCTGACCGGAAGCGAATCCAACCTGCGCAATCTGGAAACCGGTATGAGAGAGGCCGCCAGATACGGAAATGTGAGTAAAGTGGGGTATTTTCCCGATTCCTTCGGAAATATGGGACAGGCGCCCCAGATACTGCTGGACGCGGGGATCGACTGCGCCGCCTTCGGAAGAGGCGTAAAACCCACCGGTTTTAATAATGAAGTAGGGGAAACTGATAATTTTACCTCCCAATATTCGGAAATGTTCTGGGAATCCCCGGACGGTTCCCGGATCCTGGGGGTGCTGTTTGCCAATTGGTACAATAATGGTATGGAGGTGCCCGCGGAACCGGAGGAGGCACGGAAATACTGGGAGGGCAAGCTGGCGGGGGCCTTGAAGTTCGCCTCCACGGATAAGCTGCTGTTCATGAACGGCTGTGACCATCAGCCGGTGCAGACCGACTTGTCCAAAGCGCTGGAAACAGCTGCCGGGCTGTACCCGGATATCGAATTCATTCATTCTAATTTTACGGATTATTTCCAAAGCCTGAAGGAAGATTGCAGAGAGGATCTGGCGGTGATTAAAGGAGAACTGCGCAGCCAGGAAACCGACGGCTGGTACACGCTGGCCAATACGGCATCGTCCCGTATCTACCTGAAGCAGATGAACGCCCGCTGTGAAGCTCTGTTTATCCGCGCTGCCGAGCCGCTGGCGGCAATGGCTTATGAGTGGGGAATGGAATATCCCCATGATCTGCTGGCCTACGGCTGGAAAACGCTGATGCAGAATCATCCCCATGACAGTATCTGCGGCTGCAGTGTGGATGCCGTGCACCGGGAAATGGTAACCCGTTTTGAAAAGGCAGAGCAGGTGGCACTGCATATCATTGAAGAAAGCCTTTCCTATCTGGCCGGGCATATGGACAGCCGGGTATTCCGGGAAATGGACGGGGAAGCGGTTCCCTTTTTTGTGGTGAATCCAACCGGCTACCGGAAAAGCCAGACAGCAGAGGCTGTGTTTACCGTTAAAAAATACCCCTTCCAGGGAAGTACGGTGGCCGCCTGTCTGGAAAAGGCGCAGAAGGAAAAGCTTCCCGCATACCGGATCGTGGACAGAGCAGGAAATACGGTTCCGGGCAGGGTGGAAGAGCTCCCTTATGCCTTTGGGTACGATCTTCCCAAGGATCGGTTCCGGAATGCTTATTTCTGCCGTAAAGTCAGGGTGACCCTGGAGGTGGAGGATATGGATCCCTTTACCCTGGAAAGCTTCTGTCTGCTTCCGGCCGGGGAAGAAGAGGAAAAAGGCAGCCGGGAATCGCTGTTTACCGGCGATAACACCATGGAAAACAGAAGGCTATCCTGCCGGGTAAACAGTAACGGGACGGTGGATATCACCCATAAGGAAAGCGGCGTTACCTACCGTGAGGCGGTAATGCTGGAGGACACCAGGGATATCGGAAATGAGTATATTTATTTTAAACCCGCGGGAGAACCTCCGATTCTCAGCAAAGAAGCGAAGGCGGTAATACGCGTAGTGGAGGACACGCCTCTTCGGGCGGCCGTACGGGCTGAAATAACCATGGAAATCCCGGTTTCCGCTGACGAAAAGCTGGCAGGGGAAATAAGGGATCTGGTGGAATTTAAGAACCGAAAAGCCGGAAGCAGCCGGGAAACCCTTTCTATGACGGTTGCGGTTACCTATATTCTGGAACGAGTGGGGAAAGGGCTGCAGGTAGAGGTGGAATTTGACAACCAGGCGCTGGATCACCGCCTCCGCATGCTGGTAAAAACCGGCCTGGACACCCCATGGCATTATGCGGATTCCATTTTTGAGGTGGCAAAGCGGAGCAATACCGTGTCCCCTGTCTGGGAAAATCCGTGTAATGCCCAGCACCAGCAGCTGTTTGTCAATGTCCATGAATCCGGCTGCGGCATGACCATTGCCAATAAGGGATTGAACGAATATGAAATCCTTCCCGGGGAAGAGAATACCATAGCGCTCACTCTGCACAGAGGGGTGCGGGAGATGGGGGACTGGGGGGATTTCCCTGCGCCACAGGCCCAATGTCTGGGAAGGCAGAAAAAAGAATTCATGCTGATACCTCATGGCGGGGAAAAGGATTTGTACCGCTCCTATGAGGATGCATACGCCTACACCTCCCCCCTCTGGACCGGAAAGACGGAAAGTACGCAAGGAAACATACCGGATCACTTCACTTCCCTGAAATGGTCAGGGGAGACCCTGCTGTGGACGGCATGGAAGGTACAGGAAGAGACCGGCGACTTTATATTCCGGGTATTCAATGCATCCGAAGAGCCTGACAGGCTGAAACTGGAGACGGAAAAGCGAGTGTACCGCTCCAATGTACT
Source organism: uncultured Lachnospiraceae bacterium (assembly GCA_900548905.1). Lineage (GTDB taxonomy): Bacteria > Bacillota > Clostridia > Lachnospirales > Lachnospiraceae > Eisenbergiella. Next base: position 37,120 of record URMK01000061.1, read on the forward strand.
CGGCGAAAAGAAAGAAGCGCTGCCGGATAAGGAAACCGGGGTCAGAGGCTGCGGTATTTTTACGGCAGGTCTTGAATAGAATTCTACACCGTAACAGGTTTGGCGGGCCATTATCCATGGCCCGCTCTTTATTTGACATTTACGGATACTTAAATTAGAATGAAAGTTATGGAAGGGGTTGGATTATGAATAAAAACAGTAACTTGGTTACGCTATGTATGTTTGCAGGTATGTTGATTGGGATGGCCGCCGGTTGTGCCATTGGCATTTCCAGGGGAAATATAGGGATTCCCATGTGCTCCGGCCTGGTCATCGGATTTCTGATCGGAGCAGGGGCCGGATTGGTTATTCGGAAGTTTTCAGATAAGGAATGATGATAGGGAATGAATAGGGTTTTTGATTCCCTTCCGGCGGAATAAAGCAAATATTTATTACATACATAAACCGGAATAAAAATGAGGGAATTGTATATCACAGAGATGGTATTTTTGGTGATTACGACTTAGACACAGAAGAGGAAGTATTAAAATTATTGAGACGTGAGTCATGAGTTTATGTTTTCAGTATCGCGGGAACGGAGGGTTCTCTTATCCCTGTCGGCCGCCGCAAAAGTTAAATACCCCGCAGCTTGCTGCGGGGTATTGGCTTAACGTTATCTCAGATTACTGGGGAATAACATTGACAGCGCGAACCTTCTTGCTGTCTCTGGGATCAGCTTCTGTATCAAAAGTTACAGCCTGACCTTCCTGTAATGTCTTGAATCCATCAGTCTGGATAGAAGAATAATGTACGAATACATCTTCTCCGTTGTCTGCGTTGGTGATGAAACCATAGCCTTTTTCTGCGTTAAACCATTTTACTGTACCGTTGCTCATTAGTGGTACCTCCTCATTTAAAAATTTTTACATATTCGGGGCGAAATACAAAAAAATCACATATTTTTGTAAATCTTCGAACGTGCCAAGGATTTACAAAAATATGTGAAATCATTGAATCGTTTGGAATACAGCATCATAGTACCCTTCTTTTAAGAAACTGTCAAGAGTTTTTTCGAAAAAAACTGTAAAAATTAAGAGGAGAAAACCGTTAATGCATATATAAATATATCTTTTACCGTCTTATCTCTTTGCCGGTTTCCTCGGCTTCGCCCGGAACAGCCATTTTTGCCCGGATTCTGCGGCTTTTGCACACCTGAAATCCCTGATTTCCCTGTTGACATTATGACTACACTGTGTAATAATGAAAAATGACTACAATATGTAATAAAATGGAGGGCTTTTATGGAACCAATACAGCTCATGTCGGATTCAGAAAAAGAAATCATGGAAATTATATGGGATAACGGAGGCCGGATATACATATCGGATTTGCTGGAGGCGGTGGAGAGATCCGGCAGGGAATGGAAACGGACAACGGTGAGGACCTTCCTTACCCGCCTTATGGAAAAAGGGCTGCTTTTCGGAGTTCGGCAGGGGAAGAACTGTGAATACCGGGCGTCTGTCTCGAGGGAGGAGTATCTGTCCGGCCAGGCCAGGAATTTTGTAGAGGAGGTTTTTGACGGTAACGTAAAGGATCTGCTGGCGTCCCTGATTGGCCCTGAGAAGATGGGGGCGGAGGAAGTCAGGCAGCTGCAGGCATTCTGGGAAAAGTGCAGGGAGGAGATGCAATGAATCATATGATGCAGGGGCTGCTGTCCGCCTCTCTTTCGGGAACCCTGATGCTGCTGGTATTTTATGCCGGCAGGTATCTGCTTGGGGGACATATCAGCAGAACGGGTTGTTACTATATCTGGCTTGTTATCCTTCTCCGGTTTTTGATCCCATATTCGCCCATACCGGGAATCGCCGGTTATGCCGCGGAGCGGGTGAGACAGGCGGGACGGCAGCAGGAGGCGGCAGGGATGGAGGCCGCTGCACCGGCCGCCGAAAGGGATGGGACACAGGGAGCCGGGAACGCTTTGGAAGCGGGAGAACCGGCAGGCGCGGGAAACAATCCGGAACTGTCCGCAGCAGTTACACCCGCAGTTCAGGAGCAGGAGACAGGGGAGGTGCCTGCCGGAGGGAAAACGGCGGAGGGAATAACGCCCGCATGGGAGAAATCAACAGCACGGCTCCTGCTGCCGGAAAGGATTTTCCATTTCCTCTGGCTGGTGTGGCTGCTTCCCGCAGCAGGATTAATGGCTCTGCGCAGCTTCCGGTACCGTCGATTCATGCGATATATGAAACAGAAACGGACGCTGTCGGAGGATCCGCAAATCTCTCGTATTTGTACGGAATTGTGCAGGGAATTAGGGTGGAAAAGAGAGGTTAACCTGTACCAGTGCCCCGGGATTTCCTCCCCTATGGTGGCAGGGTTTTTGCGGCCCTTCCTGGTTCTTCCCGCGGAATTATACAGACAGTGGGAGGAAGAACTGTCGGAGGCACAGCGGGCGCTTCGGGCGGAGTATGTACTCCGGCATGAGCTTGTCCATCTGACCAGAAGGGATTTGTATTATAAGTGGCTTGTACAGGCCGTGATATGTATCCACTGGTTTAATCCCCTGTTAACGGCAGCTGCCGCGAAAATCGGCGAAGACTGTGAATTATCCTGTGATGAGGCAGTGATTGGCAGACTTTCCATTGCGGGCCGGATCGCTTACGGCGATACCCTTATGGCATCTCTGCAGGCGCTGCATACCCCTGCCCGGCAGGAGGTCTGTGCAGGGCTTGGGGAAAATACAGGATTGATGAAAGAGAGGTTATCGGCAATTATGAAATATGAAAACAAAGCAGCGGGAAAAAGAAGGGCGGCAGCCGTACTGCTGGCAGGCTTCCTGCTTGCAGCCGGTTTTGTCTGCGGCGGATTTTCCGCACAGGCGGGGGGAAACGGCGGAATAAACAGCGGAAAAACGACACAGTCCCTGAATAACGTACAGGCCGGCAACACAGCACAAGCCGGTGAAACAGAACAGACCACGGCAGCAGCCGGCGTGCATTTGGCTGAAAAACCAGCGGGGGCACAGGGGACGGTAATCCACGGCGGGGAAGAAGTAGCCTTTTGGGGGGACAACAGATACAAAAATGCATGGGAGGGACAGTTTGTCACCAGCACATACTTCAAGAATAGATATAGTATCCAGCTTGCCTGGAACAACGGACCGGAAAATTACGGCACCGTGCGTACGATCACAGCGGGAGGAAAAGACTGGCAGATCGCTTTTACGGAAGAGACGGATTCCCTTGCGGGGGATGAGAAGTTAATAGAAGCACTGAAACTCTGCGTCCTGGAACAGAAACAAAGGGAAGAAAACGCAGACCCGGCAGGCTTCTGGAATGAGAAAAACAAAATGATGCAGCCGGTGGTATTTTATGTGGAAGGGCCTTATACTCTGCCGGCGGATATCTTGGCAGAAAACGCATACGAGGAGGAGGACAGCCTGAGTCTGTATGCTGCTGTGGTGAATGAGATATCCCCCCAGCTCGCACGGAGCCTGGGAGAAAGGGCCTATGAGGAGGACGATGCGGCATTATTTTCCCTTACGGTGGACGCCATGTCTGAAAACGACAGGATGGATCTGGCAACGAGGGCCTACGAGGAGGATAACGTATCCATGTTTTCCATAATATGCAATGAATTGTCGGAAGCACACAGAAAGCAGCTTGAGGATCGGGCACAGAAGGAAGGGCAGGAGTAACTAACCAGTCAGGCCAGCGCACTTGCTGCGCTGGCCGTAAGAAAGTGATTCAGGAGTGCCAAAATCCATTGCCGAAGGCAATTTAGGATGGATTTTGGCAGTAACTGTGAAGGGACTGAACAGTTACGGGCAGGATATGTATTACTATATTCTGAAGAACAGCGAAGAGGGATGAGCTTTTTTACACCTGTTCAATACTTCCTGCGGGGGCTATAATGAAGGCGTCTGAAAGAAAGAAAAGGATAAGGAGCGGAAAATGGAAAATACATTCTTTAAGGACGCCTCAGGAAAGCCTTTTATGCCTGTTGGGCTGCAGGCCCATAACTCATCCACAGGGACCGGGTTGATAAAAAAGGCGCTGCGGGCGGTGGCGGCCTTCGGGGGAAACTGTCTGGAAGCCCCTGTTTACTGGTATTGCGTGGAACCGGAAATGGATCGGTACGATATGGCTCTGGTAAAGGGGATCATCGATGAAACAAGAACCGCCGGGCTGCATCTCATACTGCTTTGGTTTGGAACCAGCAAAAACGGACATCCCAATTATGTCCCGGAATATATAAAACGGCAGCCCCGGACCTACCGGCTGGCCCTGGGGCCGGATAAAGCCCCGGTTCCTTCTCTGTCCGTGCACTGCAGGGAAACATTGGAACGGGATAAAAAGGCCTTTGTGAAGTTCATGGAATTCCTGAAGGCTTATGATGGAGAAGAACGGACCGTGCTTGCCGTTCAGATTGAAAATGAGATGGGGTATGCTAATACGGACAGGGATTATTCCCGTCCGGCAGACCGGGATTATGAAAAACCCATACCGGAGGCTTTAAAGGCGATCAGCCTGAAGGACAGCGGAAAGGAAAGCATTACCCCGGACAGTCCGGTATCGCCCTGGAAAAAGCAGTTTGGCAGGCATGCACATGAAGCCTTCAGCGCATGGTACCATTCTTTGTATGTGAACGAGATAGCAGAAGCGGGAAAGCAAGTGTACCCGATCCCCATGATAACCAATGTCATGGTGGGGGAGCAGTCCTTTGAAGAGCCGGGCCTGTGCTATAATGCAGGGGCAGCGACAGGCAGGATGCTGGACATTTGGAAGGCCGGCGCACCTGCCCTGGACGTCATAGGGCCGGATATCTATAATCAGAACCGGAGGGAATACACCAGGATATGCGATGCCTATACAAGGCCGGACAATCCTTTGTTTATACCGGAATCCCCTGTCCGCGGGGAAGCCAATGCCATGAATGCCCTGTTGGCGGCAGCGGATTACGGAGCGGTGGGAATCTGCTGCTTCGGGGCGGAAAGCGCTCTGGATGAAACGGGAGAGGTTCTGGAGGAATGCCGGGATATGGCGCTGACCATGAGGATCCTTTCCTCCATGGCTCCCCTGCTTCTCCGGTACAGGAATACAGGAAACGTTCATGCATTTGCGGAGGACGAGTTTGAAACCAGCCATTATCTGAAGCTGCCTTCCTATCATGTAGTGGCTAAGTTTCTCCGCCGCCACAAAATGTATTTCGGATATACCTCCGATACCGTTTCGGAAGAAGGCAGGAAAAAAGCACAGGTGAGAGGGCGTGCCCTGCTGGTCCAGACCGGACCCTGTGAATTTTATCTGGGAGGGGCGGGCGTGGCACTGGATTTTTACCGCAGGCCCGCGCCGGAGGATGAGGAATGCTTCAGCCACCTTTCTTCCAGGCAATCGGGACAGTTGAATTTCCTCTCTGTGGAGGAGGGGTATTTTGAAGGGGAAACCTGGGTGGCTAAGATGAACCGGAACGGGGATGAAACCAACTTTTCCCAGTATGTGCTGGACGGACAGCTGATTCGTATCCGCCTGAATCCGGATACGGGGATGGATGTGGAAGATAACTAAAGACAGGTAAGGGGCTGCGGGATTAGCGTGGCTCCTTTTTTTGCTTTTTTCTGTCGCAGGCGGGCTGGTATCTGCGGCCTTCCTTATGATGCTGCCTGCAGGCGTCACAATCGCCATGGCGGATACAAGAGTATTTCCTGCAGGGACAGGATGTGAGTTTTTTATCCATAGGTATTACAAGCTCCTTTTAAAAGTATATGGCTGTTGACTAGAAAGTAACACAGACGGCATTTCATGTCCAGTCGGTTGGGGCAGGGGATTGCTGGAAACAGAACGGGAAAGGCAGATGCAGCTTCCGGATTCCGGCAGGTAACGTTACTGTTCACGGCCCCCTGTGCCGCTGCCCCGTGGTTTTGCCTGCCCGGTTTG
>URMK01000062.1 GCA_900548905.1 uncultured Lachnospiraceae bacterium
CGGGAGAGGGGCGCCGACAGCGGGCGGAGGGCCGTCTGGTACCTGCGAAGTTCGAATTAATAATATAAGCCCCCTGCCAATACCCTTACCCGAATTTCTCCACCGTATCCATAGCCAGTGCCGCCCACTTTTCCAGTCTCTCCGGTTCATAACGGACTGTGGAAATATCCTTCAGGATCAGTTCCAGGGATACCCCGTTTTTGCTGGCGGCCCTGCAGGTCCTCTCCAGATCACCCGAAACCACATCCGCATCCAAGCTTTCCCCTGCCAGAAAAGCAGGGGAAGGCTTGGCTGACATCACAATATCACCGGGCAGCCTTTCCGCGAACGCCTCCCGGCGGCTCCAGGGGCTGCAGGATATTTTTTTCACATGGGGGATCCTGCTGATAAGGGAAAGACGGTCATCCAGCCGGTCGCAGCAGCCATAATAAATCATGCCGTATTCTTCGGCCAGCCGGGATATATACGGCACCTCAAATTCCTCCGTCACCGCAGGAGATACAGATGTAAAAAGCTGGGCCAGCCCGAAATTCCATGCATTTTTAGTATCTGTCCCCGTTCCCGCTCCGAAATCCGGCAGCTGGCTGTCATTGTAGATAACGGAACAATGACACATATTGGCCGACGTGTCCACCAGGCCCATTTCGTTTACCTGACGGATTCCCTCCAGCGCGGAATGCGTCATCTTCTCCAGGATGCGGTGGATGAAATCCGGCCGGTCTATCAAATCATAATAAATGGCTTCCACTCCCATCAGCTCCGCCAGCTCATCCCATATCCCGAGACGGATAAAGACACCTCCGGCCTGCCGCACCGGAAGGATGCCGCCAAACACATATTCCGCGGCTTCCCGCCACTCCCGCGAACGGGCTTTATCATGGGTAATAACCATATCCCTGATTTTATCCAAATCCTCTTCCCCGGCCAGCTGATTCCGGAACGCATGGGAAACCACGGTGTTGTCTTTATCCGTAACCGCGGTCGTTTCCATGACCTTCAGGCCGTATCCGCTGTTTTGTGCCGCAAACGGAATGGTGAGGAAGGGTTCCACCACCATATCCACAGGAAAATGGTTCCACTTATATATGGTGCTGCGCAGGGTAAACTCTATCTCCCGGAAAAAAGGATCCTGCGTCACACAGGCCAGTTCCCCGCCTCTGTCCAATTCATTCCAGGGAAGCTGATCGATCAGCACCATAGGACGGGTATTGTCATGCCGGTTAAACGCCTTCCACAGTTCCATTTTTTTACGCTGCACCGGCAGGGATGCGATTTCCATATAGGTATCTGCCAGTGTCCGCAGCACTGCTGCCTCTTCTTTTTTCAATTCCATTACTCCTTGCCCTCCCTTCTCCTTCTGTGCTTATTATACTACGCCGTTTTCCCGTTTCTTCCTATGGCAGATAGCAGGGAAAACTTCTCAAAAAACAACTTTAGCAATTGCCAGGCCGGGCAACAAAACCTATAATAAAATAAAAAGGCAACCGTTTCATCAAGACGGAACGGTTACACGGAAAGAGGCTTTAAAATATGCTTTTACTATATGGCTATGAAACCGTCCCGCAGGACTGGCAGGTAAACGAAAGCAGTCCGCCTTCTTATTCCAGGGTATATTATGTGCTGTCCGGGGAGGTTCTTTATACGGATGAACACCAGTCCCGTCGGCTTCGTGCCGGTTATCTGTATGTTTTCCCTTCCGCTCTTCCCTACCAAATGTCACAAAACCCGGAAAATCCGCTGTGCTGCCTATTCCTCCACATCGATATTTTCCCTCATATCCTTCACGAACTCCTGGAAATTCCCATTAAAGAGGATACCTTCCCTGCCCATCTGCTCGCCGCCATGCGTTCCTGGTGTCCGGATAATCCGGCGCATATAGCCTGCCCGGTCATGGAATCCCTCTCCGGCGCCCTGGAAGCCTTCCTGGACAGCCGCGGGCTGCTGCCTTCCGTTCCCCGCAGGCTTGCCTGTACCCTTCAATATATAGCGGATCATGTACAGGAAAAGATCACCGTGGAAATGCTGAGCCGTCTCTGCGGATACCACCCCCAGTATTACATCCGCCTGTTTACTTCCTGTATGGGAATCCCCCCACACCAGTATCTTATCCATTACCGCATGAAGCTGGGCCTTTCTTCTCTGTTATCCGGGCGAAGCGTAGCGGAAACGGCGGAGCTTGTGGGCTATCCGGAGGTACGCAATTTTATCCGTGCCTTCCATAAACACTACGGGTATTCTCCTCTTCAGCTGAAAAAGATGATCCATATTCTGCCCTGAGTAAGGGAGCCGTTGCGTAATCCATATTCTAAAGTCAAACCACGTAAAAGCAAATCTGACGGAGAAGGAATATTTTATAGTTATTTCACTTTTATTTTATTGACTGCGGGATGTTTTTCTTATAAAATAGTCAAAAATCATTACTATTATAATTTTTTACTATTTTATCAAAGGAGGCCTTATGCAACAGTCTATTTCTGCCAAAATCACCCTTGCTTCCCTGCTCGCCTTTACTCTGCCCACCATTATCGCCAATGTGTTCATGAGTATATATACCACGGTGGACGGCATTTTTGTCGCTAATCTGGTCGGCACACAGGCGCTGTCCGCAGTCAATATTGTCATGCCTTTTTTAATGGTTACCATAGCTATCGGCACCATGCTGGGTACGGGCGGGAGCGCTCTGGTTGCCAAAAAGCTGGGAGAAGGGAAAACGGAGGAGGCGCGCCGGAATTTTTCCCTGCTGGTTATTGTCTGTTTTGTGACAAGTGCCCTGCTTTCCGCCCTGGGGTTACTCTTTAAAGAACCCGTCCTTACGCTTTTAGGTGCGGATGAATCCATTTATTATTACTGCGAAGCCTATGCATCCCCTCTGTTCGTCATCATCCCCTTTGCCATGCTGGGTATCGTATTTCAGATGTTTTTTATTGCGGATGGAAAACCCCACTATGGAATGGCCTTTTCCATTGCGGGAGGGCTGATGAATATCCTTCTGGATTATCTGCTGATCGCCAAAGCAGGGATGGGGATCCGGGGGGCCGCCATTGCAACCGGAATTGGTTATGCCTTTCCCGCGGTAATCGGGTTGTTCTACTTCACCTTTAAACGGACGGGAAATCTGTATTTTGTAAAACCCCGGCTGGACAAAACCGTTATTCTCAAGGCCGGTGCCAACGGTTCGTCCGAAATGGTAACTATGCTGTCCACAAGTATAGTCACCATTGCCATGAATAATATCATGATACGGCTGGCCGGGGCCGACGGTGTTTCCGCAATCACTATCCTTTTATATGCCCAGACGCTGCTCTCCTCCGTTTACATGGGCTATGCTACCGGAATTGCTCCCATAACCAGCTTTAATTTCGGCAAAGGAGATACGGATAATCTGAAAAAAATTCACCGGATCAGCCTGCGTACCATTGCCGCAGCCTCCGTGATCACTTTCCTTGCCAGTTTTTTCCTGGCAAAACCTATCATTCAGGTATTTGCCCGCGCGGGAACTTCCGTGTATAATATGGCTATGAACGGATTCCTTATCTTTGCCGTGGGTTTTCTGTTTATGGGCTTCAATGTCTATTCCTCTTCCATGTTTACGGCATTGAACAATGGTAAGGTATCGGCAATCCTGTCCTTTTTCCGCACCCTGGTATTCCTGCTGGCCGCACTGCTGATCTTCCCTGCCGTCTGGAATGTTACCGGCGTCTGGATTGCCATGCCCGCCGCGGAAGCACTCAGCATACTGATGACTATTTATTATTTCAGAAAAATGGGACCCGTCTATAACTATGCATAGAGTCGGGCTGCACACCAGCCCAAAGGGGGATAACTATGATGGAAGCTTCGATCCGGGAACAGACCGATCGTTTTACCCAAAAATGGCAGTCCATTGACCGGCTGTATGGAGAATATGCCAAAGCTTCAGGGCTGACCTACATGAGCCTGTGCGTATTGGAAATCATCTATAACACGCCGGATAACTGTACACAGAAACATATTTGTGATGAAAGCCACTATACGAAGCAGAATGTCAATATAATAATTAAATCATTTCTGGAACAGGGCTATGTCAAACTGCAGGAGCTGCCTTCCGACCGGCGTAACAAACAGGTAACGCTGATCGAAGCGGGGAAAACTTATGCGGGAAACATAATCAGCACGCTCTGGGAAATTGAGCAGGAGGCCATTACCTCTCTGACCGGCGAACAGCGGGAGCTTCTGATCCAATTCGCAGGTATCTATGAAGAATGTTTCCGGAAACGTTTGGCTGCATTGCTCCGCGACAGGTAAACTGCGCTGAAAACGATAAGAAAAGATTAGAAAGGGAAAAATTATGAAGGATAAGAACAGTAAGAAAAAAGCAGTCCTATGCAGTCTCTTTATCATTGCCGCCGCGGTCTTCGCCTATGTATATGCGGAACGTGAGAAGTGCAGAAAAAAAGAACGGGCGGCCCGGGTGGAGGCCTTTATCGCAAGGCACCGGGATTACTACCGCAGAAGAAAGGATGCTGCAAAAGAGAACGCAGAGAAGTAATACTTGGGCAGAGCGTGGGGAAACGACGGATGCCACGCTCTGCGGATCTTTACACACACATCCCAAAGCTCACCGCAAGAGCTTTGTCCACCTCATACAGAAAACGGTCATCCACTTTTCCTATGTATTCCTTAAGCCTTGTCCGATCAATGGTGCGTATCTGTTCCATCAGGATTATGGAATCCTTACGAAGGCCGTATTTTGATTCCCCAAGAGGTATATGTGTGGGCAGCGGATGTTTGCCGGTCTGGCTGGTAATCGCCGCTATGATCACGGTTGGGCTGTAGCGGTTCCCCGTATCATTCTGTATGACCAGAACCGGACGGATACCTCCCTGTTCCGAACCTACCACGGGACGCAGGTCTGCATAGTACAGATCGCCTTTATTAATATTCATTGTGTTTCCTCCTTACAAGACTGTTTCTTATAGGAGGAGTGTTGACCGGCTTTTTCCCCTTTATTCAATATAAATTATACTTTCCGATAAAAATGGGAATTTACAGGGCTGCCGGGCCATGATCCTCTTCCGGAACCTTCTTCACCGTCCTGCGGTATTCCACAGGCGTCACGCCGAACTTTTCTTTAAACAGCCTGGAAAAATACTGGCTTTTCCGGTAGCCGATGAGTTCCATCACCTCATGGATTTTCAGTTCGGTCTGCTCCAGAAGTTCCGCCGCCTTCTGCATCCTGATATCCGTGATATAACCGGATACATTCCTGTTCGTTACCTCCTTGAATACTTTGGACAGATAAGCCGGATGGAGATGGACGGCTTCCCCCAGCACATCCAGGGAAAGAGGCTGATCGAAGTTTTCGTATATGTAATTTTTCACATAGGAAATCAGCGCGTTTTTATCACCCGCCAGGCAGATTTTGTCCTCCCCTTTTTTCTTCTCCTTCACAAAATTCTTCTGCAGGATGCGTTCCAGGGTTTCCTCCAGGTCATCCTTCAGGACGGGTTTTACCAGATATTCCGACACCCCGTAACGCAGCGCCTGTTTGGCATATTCGAATTCACTGTAACCGGATATAATAATCACCTTTGTCGGGTATTTCTTTTCCTCAATGAATGCGGACAAATCAAGCCCTGATATGCGGGGCATTTTAATATCGGTTATCAGAAGCTCCGGCACAAATTCCTGAAGGATATCCCTGGCCATGGAACCTCCGTTTGCGGTGAAAACCTGATCAAATCCGTATTCCTTCCAATCCACCAGCTTTTGTATATATTCCGCCATATATAATTCATCATCCGCAATCAACAGCTTCATGTTCCACCCTCTTCGGTAAAATGGTAAAGGAAACCAGCAGGCCTCCCCAAATGCTCCTGCAAAACCGCAGTCCCGCAGAACCATCATAATAATTAATCAACCTTTGGTTTACATTCCACAGCCCGACGCTTTCTTCCTCATCCCGGTTCTTTTTATTCAGGTTTTCCAGCAGATGTCCTATCTCCTTTTCGGACATCCCGTCCCCGTCATCCGAAATCTCAAATCGGACGGAGCCGTCCGGCAGCTTATAGATTTTAACAAACAGATACTTGGCATGTTCCCTTTCTTCTATAGCATGTTCGATGGCATTTTCGATGATGGGCTGCAGAATCAGGGGAATGATCGGTGTATCATACAGGGACTCGGAGACATTTATATTATAGGTTATGCTTTTACGCATAGCCATAATGGACAAATAGGCTTTTGCATAGGAAACCTCTTCCCCGATGCTTGTAATTGCCTTCTTTTTGGTACAGTACCTGTAATAGCCGGCCAGATGGACGGCCATTTCCGTTACGGCCCCGGGTTTATCCGCCACTGTCACAATATAGGAAAGACTGTTATAGAGAAAATGGGGATGGATCTGAAGCTGCAGCTGGCGCAGCTCCGCCTGGTTTCTGAGCTGCTGTTCTTTAATCGTGGATAAGACCAAATCGCCGATCCGGGATACCATCTGATTGAATTGCTGGAAAACATAAGAGAATTCATTATCCGGCAGCTCCTCAATCTGGGAGGTGAAGTCGCCGTCCTCCACCTGCCTGAGCTTTTCCGTGATTATTTTAAGCTGCAGCAGGATATTTTTGTAGTATAATACCATAAAAACAAACCCGATAGCAAGAATTACCCCCAGAAGCCTTGCTGTTATCCCCATCATATCCATGATAGGTTTTCTCATTTCATTCAGGGGATAATAGGCGATGAGCTCCAGCCCGTTCTTTACAGCTCCTGATTTGATAATCTGGTACTTTTCGTTGGAAGCAGCCAGTTCAAAGGCTTCCTTATCCTGTTTTTCCGCCAGCCCTGTCAGCAGGGCCTGTTCCATACCGTCGGCGGAAAAAAGGCTTTGCCTGTCGGGAAACACAAGAAGTGTCCCTCCGGTACCCATGCCTGATGCCATGTTTTTTATCTTATAGAGGTGATCACGCTCCATTTTGATGAAGAGATAGGGTTGTTCTTCCGCCGGTACCCAGTCTGCCGAATAGCGCCTTACGAAATACACTTCTTTTTCCCAGTAAAACCACTTGTTATCCTCCGCCCTGTCCAGCATATTCCGGCTTACATCCGATTTATTCAATGTGGAGATGAGGTAGTTTGGTTCCGGCCAGTACAATATGAATTCCGACATGCCCACATTACTCCTCTGGCGTCTGTTCAGGTATTCTTTGATATTTTTTACGCCCATGACATAGTCATAGGGATCGTACTCCTCCATGACCATAAGCTGCAATTCTTTAAAATCATTGCTGTTTAGGATGCCATCCGCTTCTATCTCTATTTCATTGATTTTCTGTTCCAGAAGAGCCCTGGCATATTCCATCTGGATCTGCGCCACACGCATAAGGGATTCCCTGAGGCTGACGGCACTGTACTGGTATAAAATCAAAAAGCTCGCAATTATCATAATGAGAAAAAAACCAAATATAATAAAAATTGACTTTATTTTTTTCATACCCCACCCCATTACCGGATCCTCTGTCCGCCTTCGTCTTATCCCCCAAAATTATAACAGGAATTCCTTATTTTTACCATAGATGCAGGGACTGCCAGCTTCTGACAGTCCCGCGTATAACCAACTATTTAACGGATTGATACCATTCATTCACTTCCTGGGTTATCTGGTCGCCGCCCTGGTTTTTCCATTCTTCCACAAATTTGTCAAAGGCGTCCACAGGCTCCTTCCCATAGATAATGTTGGTATAGAGTTGTTTTTCCATGGTCTGCAGCTGTTCCCATTTTTTCTTCATGGTTGCCGTAGGCTCCCCGTTAAACAGGTTCGGGAGCAGCTCTTCTTTGTGTTCACCCGCCGCCACATATCCTTCGGCCATATCCGGCGAAGCCTTAAAATCGGCCGCGGCCTTGATCTGGGCACTGGTTTCCGGTGTCATTCCCGTACTGACATCCATATAGGGCTGCATGGTATCGATAGAAGGCGTATTTTTGAGAACGGTTGATTTTCCCGGCATAAACGGATCGGTTACCGGAGGATCAAATAATTTGGAATCATAAACAACGGTGTCCCCGACAATGTCATAATCATACCCTTCCAGATAGCCGTATTTGAAGTCTCCTGTTCCGAATGCCGCATCATATATCCAGTCATAATAGGTAAAGAAGGCCTCCATATTGTTGAAATCCTTATTGAACATCAGCCAGCCGTCGTTGATCTGGGCCCCCTGGTAAGAAGGCTCCCCGTTATCCTGCAGGATATTGGGATATGCTTTGATCACGGCCTTGGGACAGACCGTTTCCACATCTCTGACCGAACCGATCGCCCATGGCCTTCCGATAAAAATCCCCGCTTTCCCTTCGGTAAACTGCATCATGGCATCCCATGCGCCGGTTGCTGCGGCTTCCTGGAAGATCCATCCGTTTGCGTGCCACTGTGCCATCCGTTCCAGCGTCTTTTTGTTTCCTTCATGTATGGAACCGTATACCAGCTGACCGTTTTCATCCTCCTGCCAGCTTCCCGGAAAATGCTTCCCTGCATTCGCGGAGAAAAGGATAACGGGATCCGCAACCCAGCCGGTATTGTAGATACTGTCGCCTGCATAGGTAAAACCATAGGTATCCTTTTTCCCGTTTCCATCCGGATCCTGCTCCGTAAACGCCCTGATAACCTCTTCGAATTCATCCAACGTGGAAGGTGCCTTCAGGCCCAGCTTATCCAGCCAGTCCTGCCGGATTATCATGACCTGGCCCTCTGTCAGGAGAGGGGTACAGGCAATGCCGTAGGTCCTTCCATCCTTGATGACCGGGTAAAAGGTCTGGGGATACTTATCATAAATTTCCTTCAGCCTGTCCGGCATGTACTTCTCGATATCCTCATCAATCGCTTTCACTTTCCCGGACTCAATCATATCGGCTATCATCTGTGTCCCGTAAACCGGGAAAACATCCGGAAGCTCCTCCGAACCGGTAAGCGCCAGGCGGAGCTTTGTATCATAATTGCCCGCATCTCCTCCAAGTAAAATAGTTTCCATCTTAATTCCCAGCTTTTCCACCGCCAGATCCACCATGGGGTTTTTGTTGATGTCCTCCCCCTCCCCATATCTTCCTGTGTTTTCGTCCAGCTGTTTTGCTATGCGGATCGTCAGGACTGGATCGTACCTGCCTTCCGCATTTTTTGTGCTGACCGCCTCCGCCCCTGCGCTGTCTTTTCCGCATCCTGTAAGGACTGCCGCCGCCATCAGTGCCAGGGAAATCGCTTTTACCACTTTCTTCATCAATACCTTCCTCCTTCTGAAATTATTATCCTACGCCTTATCAGTCCGGGCAAGCCTGACCGTCGGCATAAGCCTTCTTACCAAACCATTTCCTATGCTTCCTGTCCGTCATTCCTTAACCGCCCCCATAACAATACCCTTTACAAAATATTTCTGCAGGAACGGATACACCAACAAGATGGGAAGCGCCCCTATAAATACCTGCGCCGCCTTGATAGTTCGTTCCGACATGGCTGCCGCCGACGTGGGATCCAGCGCCAAATCCTGCTGGTTCCCCTGTACAACGATAACCTGCAGAAAGGAAGCGAGAGGATAATTTTTGGTATCCGACATATAAAGAATACCGGTAAACCATTCATTCCAGTTCCCCACCATAATAAAAAGCGCTACCGTGGCAAGCCCTGCCTTGGACAGGGGAAGATAAATCTTCCTCAATACCGTAAAGAAGCCCGCCCCGTCAATCAATGCCGCTTCCTCCAGGGATTTGGGGATGGAACGGAAAAAATTCATAATCAGTATCAGATTATAACAGCTGAACGCACCCGGCAGCACATAGATAAGGAAATTATTTTTCAGCCCCAGGGTGGAATTGACCAGATAAGAGGGGATTAAACCTCCGCTGAAAAGCATGGTAAATACAAAAAACCACATGAGAGGCGTTCTCCCTTTGAAATCCTTGGAAAGCGCATACCCGGCCGTAGTGATTACACACATGCTGAGCACTGTCCCGATGCCTGTCCTGAGAAAGGAGATCAGGAGGGAACGGATAAAATTGTTATTCTGAAAGGTTTTCTCATAGGCAAGCAAGGTAAAGTCAACCGGCCAGAAGGTGACGGTGCCGCTGTTGGCCGCACTTTTTCCGCTTAGTGACAAGGCGAACAGGTTCACAAGAGGCAGTAAGCACAGCAGGGCCACCGCTGCCAAAAAAATTGTATTAACGAGCACAAATATCTTTCTGCTGACAGATGTCCGACGCATATTCCTTCCCCTCCCCTTCTAAAAAATCCGGTAGCCCGCAAACCGGTAGGCTATCTTGTAGGCGGCTACGGTAAGGACCAGCCCGATCCCGGATTTGAACAGCCCCACGGCCGTACCGAAGCTGTACTGTCCGTTCACAAGCGACTGCCTGTATACGTAAGTGTCGATAATATCGCCCGTGCTGTATGTAAGAGGGGAATACAGATTGAATATCTGGTCAAAGCCCGCATTCAGGACATTTCCGAGACTGAGCGTCGCCATGACAATTACCATGGGCATAATACCCGGCAGCGTGATATGAAGGGTCTGCCGCCACTTATTTGCACCGTCCATTTCTGCAGCTTCATACAGATTCTGGTCAATATTGGAAATCGCAGCCAGATATACTATCATCCCGAAACCAAACCCTTTCCAGAGATCCGACAGTACGGCTATCTGGCGGAACATCCCCGCCTCTCCCAGAAAGAAAACCGGTTCCATACCGATTTTCTGCAGAAAAGCGTTTACAATACCGTCCAGTCCCAGAATATCCCGCAGCATACCCGCAACGGTAACCCAGGAAAGGAAATGAGGCAAATAAACCAGGGTCTGGATACTTTTTTTTAATCCCAGCTGCTTTACCTCATTTAAAAGCAAAGCCATAATTACCGGTACAATCAGGCCCAATATAATCTTGCTCACAGCAATAATGAGCGTATTGATAATCGCCTGATAGGATTCCCGGAATTCAAAAATCTGCCGGAAATTATCCAGCCCTGCGAATTCCGAACCAAAGATCCCCAGCCAGGGCTTATAATTCTGAAAAGCCATGATAAGCCCTGCCATGGGGATGTAACAAAAGATTACGGCCAGTATGACCGCCGGCAGCACAAGCATGTACAGAGGCCAGTTACGGCTGAATTCCCTTTTCAAATCCCTATCACCTCGTTTTCGTATTTATGGATTCATTATATATGATTGAATATCCACAAAAAACACCTCGATTTTAAGATCATGTCCCCAATTTTAACCATTTTCCCGCCGGGATTCAGGAAAGAGCCGGAAATGAAGGGGGGGAAGAATTCAGATCAAAAAAAGAAAATCCTTTTTATCGGATTTTCCCTTTACATGCCCTGATGGGCCGTTCATGTATGCTCTTCCCGGTACCGTTTCCTTTTTACTTAATAACTACTTTACACAGTTTCTTAAAAAAGGCAATTCCATATACATAGAACGTATGATATCCTTCCAACCTTAATTCCATATCATATTTTTTTTCCTCAATCTGTCTCAATGCCTTTTGTGCTGCCTTTTCCAGCTCTGCATATGTGTCTGTCACTTTTATTTCAATAATAATTGCAATACCGTCATAAGGCGCCGAAAGCAGCATCAGATCGCTTCGGCCCAACCCGCTTTCCCGATTAGACTTAACCGTGAAGTCTTTATTTGTTTTTAACAAACCTCCAAGGAACCCGTGGTAGTAAGCTTCTTTGTAATCATAGAAACTGATAGTTTCCATAAGGTTCTCAGAAATCTGTCTTTCCAAAGAATCCGTATTTTTTTCCAATAATGCCTTAAACAGATCTGTAAAATTCTTTTTTTCGTTTCTCTGATCAAACCATGTCAGAATAGTATTTTGATAAATACTGGTCACTTCTTCGTTTGGTATCGCCAGTGTCACATATATGGTGCGATTTTCAAACCGCTCACTCACTTTTTTCAGATACCCCGTGAAAAACAAGAAATTCCACAGATTATCTCTGGTCTTATGAACCTCATCATAAGTGATTTCTTCGTGTACCGGTTTTTCTGTGGTACCGCCTGCTATCAGTGTTTCTATCTCCTGTTTTACACTGCTGTCCGCCTGTTCAATCAACTCGCGGACAATTGTATTGGAGGAAGTGTTGGCCCAATATGGCTTTGGGAAAGCCCCGTTTTCTGCTGCTTTTGTATAATTGAGCAGACTCCAGGGATTATAGACCTCCGTGTTTCCAAAAAGATATCCATCATACCACCGTTTGACTTCCTCCCGTTTTTCTGTAATTCCGTAATCAATAAGCAAGCTTTCCACCTCCGGCTGAGTAAAGCCGAAGTGTTCCGCATAGGTCTGGTCAAGTATGCTTATCATATCCAGATTGTTCAGACCGGTGAAGATACTCTCTTTTGAAATTCGCAGACAGCCTGTCACCACCGCAAACTCCAGATTTGGGTTCGTCTTCATTGCCGACTCAAACAGAGAACGGATAAAGTCTGTCATTTGCTCATAAAATCCCCTGAAATGTGCATTCTCCAATGGTACATCATATTCATCTATGAGAATAATAACCGGTTTTCCCGATGTTTCTTTCAAGATTCGGGACAGGAATGTGAGTGCATCCAAATACTGCCCTTCTTCTCCTGTTTCATTGATGATAGACAGATATCTGGCCCGATCGCCTTCATCCATAATGCTGTCTATTACAAAACGATGTCTGCGGAACTCGTCAGCAATCTGACGTTTTATCATAACAAAGGCTTTATCAAAATCCGGCTGTTTTGCCGACTTTAAAGAAAGACTTATAACCGGATACTGTCCCATATGCGCAGTATAAGTCTCTCCTGCTTCCATAATTTTTAAGTTTTCAAAGAGATATCTGTTATCAATCCGGCAGCCATTCTGGTCACAGGTTCTTTCAAAAAAGTATTTTAACATGCTTAAACCAAGCGTTTTCCCAAACCGGCGCGGTCTCATAAATAAGCTCACTTCACTTCTGTTGTCGATCAGTTCTTTGATAAAAAGTGACTTATCTACATAATAGTATCCATTTTCCCTAATTTTTTTAAAATCATCGACACCAATCGGCAGCGGTCTCATGCTACACCTCATCTTCTTACCCTTCTGTATCACGCTAACTATAGTAAGATTATACCCTTTTTATTTCATTTAAGCAATGAACAGCAGTTTCTGTCATGTATGCTCTTCCCGGTACTGCCCCGGCGTTTTGCCCGTATATTTCTTAAATCTCCTGGTAAACACATGATCGTCCTCATACCCCACCGACCTGCTGATTTCCCGTATCAGCATATCGGTGGATACCAGAAGCTCCCTTGCCCGCTCCATGCGCAGGTTCGCCAGATAGTCCGACGGACGGATCCCCATTTTATTCTTGAACTCCACCGCCAGGGTAACCGAACTGATATGCAGGTAGTCCGCCAGCGAACTCATGGTCAGCTCCGATTTGGAGAAATTCTCCTTCATATACAGAACCGCTTCCTCCACCACCCGGGAACGGTCCACGTTTTCTTCCGGTTTTGTTTCAATGATGAGACTGCAGGCTTCGCACAGCAGATCATTAAAGTCCTGGATCGTAAGGCACTGGGACAGGGTAAATACGTTATAGATGCTTTCCAGGCCCGTATTTTCCGCCTTCCATTCGGATATCAGCACATGGATGATATCATTGTACAGAAGCCGGAACATGGGAAGGGAAGGGCTCTTTTTGGTCATCCGCATGCAGATATCCTCCACTGCCTGCTCCACAGCCGCTTTATCCCGGCTCCGCAATGCCTGCCGCAGCTTCTGCAGATACGAATCCGGCAGCACGTTCCCCACATCCCCAAGGGACACATCCTCAAAGCGGATGATTTTATTGTTGTCCTGAAGGAAACGGTTGTCAAAGGCCGTGTCCGCCTCCAGGTACGCGGCGGAGCCTTCCGTAAGATCACTGTGAAAGCTGCTCACCGACATGACGAATTCCTCATAGCAGTCCTTGCCGATGGAAAAAAGCATGTCCAGCGTTTCTTCAATCCGTTCCCTGGCTTCGGAAAAGAGGACGAACAGACTTTGGTTACTGCTGACCAGATGAATGCCATAGCCGTCCAGCTGCGCTTCTTTGGCAATCACCTCCAGCATTTGCGTATGCGCCCTGTTTTCATTGCTGTCGCTGCGTTCTCCCAATAAAACCGCCACATACATGCCGTTCCCGATTTCCAGGGAAGCTATCTTCGATGCCTGAAGCACCTCTTCCTGATCTTTGAAGTCATTGCGTACAAAATTCCGGATAAAACGTGTTTTTTTCAGCTGGAGATTTTCCTTTTCCTTCAGTTCATTGGCCTCCACCAACAGCTGGATTCCGCTTTCGATACTGTTCAGGTTATAATTGGTCTCCTCCTGGGAATCCAGCAGCTGGTTCATTTTCCGTACTTTGGCCGCCATCCTTCTGGAAAGCACCATGATAAACAGGGCCGTGGGAATTGCACAGACAATAAGCAGGCCGATAATTCCCCACTGTCCGGTTACAATTTTGTTATAAAAAATATCCATGGACTGCAGGGAGCAGTAGGTCAGCCCGCTCGTTCCCTGCTGTACGCTCAGCAGATACTTTTCCCCGTCCAGCCTGACCTGCCTCTGCGCCGGTGTCTCCCTTACCAGTTCCAGCAGCGCGGCAAGATCCGTTTCCCGGCTTTCTCTGGAAACAATGACCTGATCTTTGTACAGTATAAAATCCGAGCGCATGTCCTCCGCATCATTCCGCAAAAGGGAATCATAGTAGGAATCGGGTACAAAAAATAAAAGCGTCTCCTGAAATCCGGGAGGGATCGCCTGCATATACAGCACCACCCTGGAAACACCGATATAACTCTGCACCCAAAGGCCGGTAACAGACTGTTCCGGAAACACGCGCAGTTCTTTTGCAGGGGCATACAGCTCCTCCAATACCGTCTGCGCGTCCATACTCTCCAACACACAGCCCTGTCTGGCAAAATAATCGGAAGCGACAGAGGTCGTGCTGCTGTAGAGGTAGTCATCCTCATGATACTGATAAAGCAGAAGCTGGAAAAACTGGCTTACCGTAGTATATTGAAACAGATGCTTCTCCAGCTGGGTCGCCGCCAGAGGTTTTTCCGAAAGCTTGAATTTCGTCACCTCGGCCGCCAGGCCCATCTGGTAAACAATATCGCTTACAATCTGCATGTCATTTTCATGTCTGCTCATTTCCGACCTGAGATGCTCTTCGTTGGAAACGAGGAAATCGGAATAGATCGTCCTGTAATAAAACCGGTACAAATAGCTTCCAAGTACGGTAATAATCAGTATCACCGTGATGCTGAATGCAGTAATATAGTAAAAAACATTCTGTGATTTTAATTCATTCCAGATTTTTTTCACATGTAAGCCCCCCGTTTTTCCCTTCAATAATAACACACAAACGGCTCTGCCGCCATCCGGCAGCAGAGCAATCTGTATTTTTTACGGCTGATTCGTAAGCATTCAGACAGGTGTGAACGGTTACGTTTATTCCAGCCCCATGGTATCCACCGCATCCTGGTACATCTGCACATAATCTGCGATCCCCATTCCGTCAAACATGGAAACAAAGGAATTCCAGCTATCATCCGTCACGCCGGCGGTAACGAAGGCCGCAATATTTTCCACAACCGCATTGTTGATATCCGTTTCTTTCAGCGAGCTGTCCTGAAGCTGTTCCGAGGTCAGCGGCGCCATATCCAGATAATCATTGGAATATTTCTGAATGATGCCGGCTGTATCATACTTTTCACAGTATTCTGTCTTTTCGGTCCGCTGTTCCGGCATATTGAAGGTTTCGCTGAGATATTTGCCGGGTGCGAAGAACAAGGTATTACAGTCTATGTAATTTTTCACTTCCGCACTTCCGTCATTGGTAACGGTGATTTTATTGTTTTCATCATATATCCAGCCGAGGCCCTCTCCGGCATCCTGCTCCCCGTAATAGAGGGAAAACATCATATCGGTTTCCAGCAGGGCATCCAGCCAGCGCATGGTGGCGGGCACATTTTGGTTGGAGCTGGTAACAAAGGCGCCGGGCCTGCAAAGCTCAAGATAGCGGTAAAGGCTGGCACTGCTGTCGGGCATCCAGAGTACGGAATTGGATGCAACGCCTTCGTCATAAGCCATCGCCACAAGTCTCCATGCAGTGAAGAAACCTACATTCCCTTCTTTCAGCTTTGTTTCTACGGTATTGAAATCCTGGGAAACGATTTCCGGATCCACAAGCTCTTCCTCATAAAGCATGTGCAGCCATTCCATACAATCGCGGAAGCCGTCCTGGGTGGCTATGAACTGCACCTTCTTGTCGTCGTCGATATAGATCCACTTGTCAGGATCGCAGGGAAGCCCGAACAGAGGGAGCATGTAGCGGATGCCGTTAAAGCCGATATCCAGTCCCATTTCCAGGGGAATCTCATCCGCTTCCCCGTTGCTGTTAGGATCGCCTGTTTTGAATGCACGCAGGACCTCCGTCAGCTCCTCCACATTGGCGGGTGTTTCCAGATTCAGGGCATCCAGCCATTCCTGATTGATGAAATAATGCTGGTTTGTGTTAATATTCTGTCCCACCAGATAGCCGACGGAATAAATCTTTCCATCGGAAGCCACAAGGCTGGTAGTGGGATCATTGTCTTCCGCATCCCGTCTTTCCACGAAATTGGGCATATACTGGTCAATCAAATCGTCCAGCGGGATCACGATCCCCTGAGTCACACCATATTCTTCATCATCCAGCTGGCCTTCTCCGTTGGTCGCCAGAATGACGTCCGGATATTCACCGGAAGCAAATGCCAGATTCAGCTTTGTTTTCCAGTCGGAGCCTTTGATTACCTCCCATTCCGCATGGATACCGGTCTCCTCCTCCAGACGCTTCACGCCGGGCATCTCGTCAAAATCCGTAAGGGAATCGGAATCCCGGATCGCTATCATCACCTTTAACGTAATGGGTTCCTTCACGATAGGATAACCGGTTTCATTAAAATTGCCGTCCGCCTGCGCCGCCGCGGTATCCCCCGCCGCCCCGCTTTCCGCTGCCGTTTCACCGGAAGCCGTCCCCGTTGCCGATGTCGTTCCGGAAGAGCTTCCGCAGCCTGCCAGGGCCGATACCGCCAGCGCCGCTGCCATCATAAGTGCCAGTGCTTTCTTCTTCATAAAGAAAAACCTCCTTTTTCTATTACAACACATTTTGTGCTGATACCTTTACCTGTGCCGGGCGTCATCCTTTTAAAGAGCCAATCATGACACCCTTTTCAAAATACTTCTGCATCAGGGCGTATAATAATACCACAGGCCCCGTCGCCACCACAATAATACAATATTTGGATACATTGGCAATACGCATCGCTTCCTGCATAGATGCCGAGCTGTCCGCCATAGACATCATGTAGTCGCCGGATTTGTCCACCTGCAGGGTTGCCAGGATTTCCCGCAGCACCGTCTGGAGAGGGAGCAGGTTCCTGTCACGCAGATACACAAGCCCGTTAAAATAATCATTCCATTTCGCCACGCCGTAGTAAACGGCCAGCACCGCGATTATGGTCTTGCTCAGAGGCAGAACCACTTTGGAAAAATACTGGAAATGAGTGGCTCCGTCCAGCATGGCGGCTTCATAAAGTTCTCCCGGAATGTTGGTCTGTATGTAGGTCCGTGCAACCATCAGGTTCCAGACACTCACGTAGCCCATCAGGATAATAATCGCTCTCGTATTATATAAACCGATATTCTTCATCACCAGGAAGGTGGGGATCAGCCCGCCGTTAAAAAACATGGTGAATACGAAGAAAAAATTAAGAAACCCCTTGCCTGCAAATTTGGGCCTGGACAGCGCATAAGCTGCCGACAGCGTCACCAGGATACTGATCACCACACTGACAAAGGTGTAAAACAGGGAGTTCCCATAAGAAGACCAAAGCTCCTTATATTTAAAAACCGCTTCATAACCCATCAGGGAAAAATCCACCGGATGCAGCAGGACTTCTCCTTTTACAATGGCATCCGGATCCGATACGGATGCGATGCACACCAGGTAAAGCGGATATAATATAATCAGCATAACCACAACCCAGAATAAGGAATTAAAGATATGGAACATGCGGTTGCTGAAGCCCATCTGCTTTCTTGCCTTTTTTCTCATATTAAAAACCTCTCTATCATTTTGCTGAAACGCAGCTGACCGGAACCTTCACAGCTGCTTTAAAACAATCCCACGTCCGTCATACGCTTGGACAGCCGGTTCACAGATACAATCAGAATGAAATTGATAATATTGATAAACAGGCCGATTGCCGCCGTATAAGAGAACTGCCCGCTCCCCAGGCCGACATTGTACACATATACGCCGATGATATCCGAGGTGGGAATATTTCCCGGCGTCTGCATGACCAGCGCTTTATTCGTATCGGAGGCAAGCATCTTGCCGCAGTCCAGGATAAACACCATCATTGCCGTGGGAATCAGGCTGGGGATATCTATGTACCGTATTTTCTGCCAGATGCTGGCCCCGTCAATTTCCGCCGCTTCATATAAGGATAAATCAATACCGGTCAATGTGGCGATATAGAGGATTGTCCCGTAGCCGGCCGCCTGCCAGATTCCTGATATGATATAAATGGAGCGGAAGGCAGAGGCATCCGACATGAAATCAACAGCCTTCAGGCCGAGGGCCGTTCTGGCAAAATTCAGGATACCGCTTGTCGGGGAGAGGAAAATGTAAAGCATACCTGCAAGCACGACGGTAGATATAAAGTAGGGAACATAAATGCTTGTCTGGATAAACCTCTTTTTCTTTGTTCCCCGGATCTGATTCAGCAGTATGGCCAGAATCAGCGGCACAGGAAAACTCCACAACAGATAATACACATTCAACAGTAAGGTGTTTGACAACAGCCTCTTAAAATAGTAAGCGTTGAAGAAATTCTTAAAATGCTTCAACCCCACCCATGCGCTGCCCGCAATTCCGTCCACCGCCTTATAGTCTTTAAAGGCTATCTGGATTCCGTACAGCGGCAGATAATTGAAAACCACAAAATAAATGACTGCCGGAAGAACCAACAGATACAGCTGCCAGTTATTCTTCAAAACGGCTTTAAAACCCAGTCTCTTTTTCATGGTCTTCGGTTTTTCCCATGCTTTCACTAAAAACCGCTCCCTTCTTTTTTGTAACTTTCATGCACTTCGCATAGTAAAATCATACGTAATATTCAGCATATTTTCAACGTTATAAATTTTATCCCCTCCATTCTCACTCAATTTGACCATTTTTACAGGTTTAAAAGCTTCTTTATAAGCAGTATTTACAATCATTTGAAAGAAGGAAGTCCCCCAGCTTTGCACCTGTAAAATTTCGTACCCTCTAAAATTTATAACCTTTGGGGCGCAGCTGCCTAAAAAGCAGGGTATCCGTTTTCTATAAAAAACGGATACCCTGCTTTAGATTCTTTCCTTATTTTTGCACTTCGCAGTTGCCCAGATCGTCAAATCCGTAAATAAGAAAGGATCTCATTGACAGATTTTTGCCGCTATGATATTTTTCGTATAAGCAGCCGTTTACGAAAGGAAATGCTATGTATAAAAAACTTATTTTTGAACACGATGTATTGACTGCATATACACATCACCTCGCCGCCCCGGAACATGTCCATGTAAACTGTGAGTTTGTTTTGGTCACAAACGGCAAAGCGCTCAACACGGTGGACGGCGTATCGGAAACCATTGTCAACGGCGACGTCTTTTTCCTGAATCACCTTCCTCAGCACAGCATTACCAACATAAGTGACGATCATGAACATATTGACCTGTATATCACCTGCCAGCAGCTCAAACAGATCTGTCTGAAGCTGTTTAACGAAGAATTATATGACTTCCTGATGAAGGATGCTTCCGAAAAAAAATGCAATATCACTTATGATGAATTCACTGTGATTGTTAAAAAAGTACGGAAACTGGAAGTGAATTACATCCTCGCCAAAGATGATGCCATGCGGGAAACCTATAAAAGATGTGTCCTCTCCGTTATCATTGAAATATTAGGGGTTCTGTTTGATAACCTGTATACCCGGCAGTTTAACTGTCCCCCCTGGCTTGAATCCTTTTTACAGGAAACCCAGCGTCCTGAAATATTTTCCATGTCGGTGAATGAAATCATCAATTTATCGTTTTATTCGCATACTTTTTTCTGCCAGACATTCAAAAAATGTTTTCAGCGAAGCTTCAAGTCCTACATTGATGAATTACGTTTTAATCATGCCAAAAACCTGTTAGCCACCACCCATTTATCCATACTGGATATTTCGCTGTCCGTCGGCTACAACAGTTCTTCGCATTTCATCCACAAATTTAAGCAGTTATCCGGTATAACGCCCCTGCAGTTCAGGAATATCATACAGAACCGCAGACCGTGAGGCGCACAGTATCTGTCCGGGGCAGGATTACTCTGCCTTTGCGGCCTTACTTGGATCCCGGAGCTTATAAGCCGTCTCATAGTCCCCTGCCCCCAGGTAACAGACCTGATCCCGCACACATGCAAAAATGGGATTCTCGGTATACGCGAATACTTCTTTCGGGGCCTTCGGCAGATACAGGACGGCCTCACATCCGAACGGGACCGAAAACGACAGCTTTATATGATTTCCTTCTCTGATCTCCCATGCCGATTTCCATAATCCGGAGGCCGAATTATACTCACATCTGACCTGTCCCACACGGGGATCGATAACCGGCGCAAGGATCACTTTTTGGAATCCGACGGAGTCTTCCGCCTGTCGGATACCCGCCATATAAGAATACATCCATTCCACAACAGAACCATATGCATAGTGATTCAGGCTGTTCATCCCTGTGGAAGAAATACTGCCGTCCGCCAAAACACTGTTCCACCGTTCCCATATGGTCGTAGCCCCAAGGATAACCTCATACAGCCACCCGGGATACTCTTCATTTAATAAAAGGTGATACGCCAGATCGCTCATCCCTGCTTTCGTAAGCTCCTCCAGAAGAATCGGCGTTCCCACAAAACCTGTCTGCAGCCGGTTTCCATTGGATTCAAACAGCTTTCTCAAAGCCAGGCCGATCCGTTCCCGATCCCGGCATAATCCATAACGTAAGGCCAGCAGATATCCCGTTTGGGTATTTACGCCGCTCTGTCCGTTCCGGAAATCATATTCCTTCCGGATTTCTTCCAGGAGCTCGTCCGACAAAGCCTCATACGTTTCGGCCTCTTCCGTTTTACCGAGAATCCGTGCCGTTTTTGCCGCCAGCTGCGCGCTTACCCTATAATATACGCCCGCAATCAATCCATCATCCGTGCCGCCTTTCACGCCATCCGTACCGCCGGCCCCGTCGAGTGCCAGCCAGTCCCCGTAATGTACCGCCCTGCGCCACCCGTCCTTTTTGCCGTCTGCGGTATTGTTCACCGCTGTTATATAATCAACCCATGCCTTCATACTGCTGTAATGCTTCTCCAATATGCCGGCATCCCCGTAAAAACGGTACATATTCCAGGGTATGATTGTTGTTGCGTCCCCCCAGACAGCGGAAGCAGCGTCCACATCAAATGCCGGCACCACATTCGGTACCATTCCCCCGCGGCTGTTTTGCTCCGTTTCCATGTCTGCTATATATTTGTAATAGAAGGAATAACAGTCTCTGATATAACATGCCGTCGCGGAAAATACCTGCGCATCTCCGGTCCATCCCATCCGTTCATCTCTTTGGGGGCAGTCTGTGGGCACATCCACAAAATTATCCTTCTGTCCCCATTCCGTATTCGCTATGAGCCGGTTCAATAAAGGGTTTCCGGTAACCAGCTTTCCCGTTCTCGGCAGCTCGGAATAAACAGCAAGGCCGACAAAGTTATCTTTTACGGTATCCGGCATCGGCGTATAGATAACCTCCGTTTTTTCTCTTCTCATTACCGCATAGGCTTCCGCCGGATCGTCACAAAGGAGCTTTTCCACTTTCACATAACGGTACCCGTAAAAAGTGAAATGAGGGATAATCGTCTGCTGTGTCCCATCGGAAACATAAAAGTACTCCGAGCGCGCCGACCGCAGATTGTCCCGGTAAAAATTCCCCTGCTGCAGGATTTCACCTGTCTGTACATGGATTACCGTCCCCTTTGGCTCTTTTACACGCAGTGAAAAAATTCCGGTTATATTCTGTCCCAGATCCAGTACGGTTTCGCCGGCCGGTGTATGGATCAGGTTTTCAACCGGAAATTCTGTCCTCACCTTTACCGGTGTGCTGAGCCTGGCCGCCGGCTTTCCTTTTGGCGCCTGTACATATACTGCGTTTCCGGCCTCTTGCGTTTCCCTTGTATCATCTCTCCATTCCCCGTCATAAATATTCGAGAAAACAATGTTGGATGTCCTTACTTTCCAGCTGTCATCCGTACCGATGACCTGTTCCGATCCATCCTCATATTCGATACGAAGTTCGGACAACAGTTGGAATCCATCGCCGTAATACCCTTTTTCCCTGTCGCCTGAAAAACCAAATCTTCCTTTATACCAGCCCGTCCCCAGCATTACAGACAATGTCCCGCTCTGCCGGATCCTATCCGTCACATCAAAGGTCTGGTATTGAACCCAGCTGTTATAATTATTACAATAGGGCGTCAGCAGCTCTTCCCCGATTTTAACCCCGTCCCACATGGCCTCATACAGCCCAAGTCCTGTTATGTACAGACGTGCCCAGCTGACCCTTCCGGTAATTTCTATTTCCTTATAAAACACAGGGCTTGCCAGATCTTTCGCCGGGCAGCCGATCCACTTTCCTTCCCAGCTCTCATCTTTCTTTGCGCTTTCAAACCAGTGTACATCACTGACTGCCTCTTCCCCTGCATCCGTGCGGACATATACCTTCCAGTAATACCTTGTTCTCGGTTCCATTTCCATCTCTACCGGCGCCGCCAGAGGACTGCTATCCGGCTGATATCCGGTGTCCCGGATAAGAGCCGTCATAAGTTCATCCTTTGCTATCAGAATTCTTGCCGCCGTCATCTTTTTCCCTTTTGCCTGAACCACCTTCCAGGAAAATACCGGACTTTCAAAACCATATCCCAAAGGATTGTTATAATGATTCGTTTTACATTCTGTAATTTTCATATATGTAAGCTTTCCCCTAACCTTTGACGGATCCGACGGTCATGCCTTTCACAAAATATTTCTGTGCAAACGGATAGATAAGCATGATCGGAATGAGCGAAATGAATATTTGTGCGCAGCGGATGGTCCTGTCATCCACAACAGAAAGCAGCTTTATCTCATCGATACTTAACAGACTCAAGTCTCTTTTCACAACAACCGTATATAAATAAGAGGCCAGAGGATAGCTGGACGGGAAATTTGAAAAAATCAGTCCGTCAAAATAGCTGTTCCACTGTGTTATGAAGGAAAACAAAGTCAATGTGGCAATCGATGGTTTGGCACACGGAACATATACGCGGAAGCATGTGGTAAATTGGCCGGCCCCGTCAATAATCGCCGCTTCTTCTAATTCTTTTGGTATGCCGCGGAAGAAATTGATCATAAGTACAATATTATAAACCGACAGAATCGTAGGCAGGATCAATGCCCATATGGTATCCATTAAATGAAGGTTGGTTATCAGCAGGTACCCCGGGATCAGCCCGCCGGAAAACAGCATGGTAAAGAAAAACAGCCATACATAAATTCCCCTGGCCTGAAGCTGTTCCTTCTCCTTTGACAGCGGATAGGCAATGAGGATCGTAAGAATCATCGACATCGGCACCCCGATCAAGACACGCTCCGCACTTTTTAACAGGGATGTCCAGAATTCCTTTTTTTCAATAACATATTGATATGCCATTGTCGTAAATTCTACCGGCCAAAGTGTAACCTTTCCTGCGGCTACCGCTGTTGCGCTGGAAAAAGACATTGCCAAAATAGTCAGCAGAGGGAGTACACATACTAATGCCAGCAACGATAAAATCATATAATTGATAACGCAGAAAACTGCGCGGCTCTTTTTTATTTTTTTCATATATATACCCTTTGTCCGCTTCCGCGGACATTCATTCAATATTCGGAAGGCGCTTCCTTCCCTTCTCTCTCATTAAAAAATACGGTAATTTGAAAATTTATATGCCAGGTAATACGAGGTTGAAATAAAAATGGTTGAAATAATCGATTTAAATAACCCCACCGCCGTGGCAGCACCATATTGTGCATCAATAAGGCCCAACCGGTAAATAAAGGTATCCAGAATATCCCCGCTCTCATAAACGGCTTTTGTATACAAATTGAATACCTGGTCAAAACCTGCATTCAAAACATTACCGAGACTCAATACCATCATAAGTACAACAATCCCCCGGATTCCGGGAAGGGTAATATGCCATATTTGCTGCCAGCGGTTGGCCCCGTCCGTTTCCGCCGCTTCATATAAACTGGTATCCACGCCCACAATAGCCGCCAGATATACAATTGCATTATAGCCGAAGGTTTTCCATACATCCGTAACAATTAAAGTCCCTTTAAAATATCTGTTATCCCCCAGAAAAAAGATACTTTCCCCTCCCAGGGAGGTTATGATGCCATTTACAATTCCCGATCCCGGAGACAGCAAATCTATGAAAATCCCTCCCAAAACCACCCAGGATAAAAAATATGGCAGATATACAATGGTCTGGATGGTCTTTTTGAATCGCATATGACGGACTTCATTTAACAGCAAGGCAAAAACAACAGGAACTAACAGGCCGAGCACTATTTTCCAGGCAGCAATAATAACGGTATTCACCATCGCCTGTTTAAAACCCGGCAGGGAAAACACATAAGTAAAGTTATCGAACCCTATCCATTCCTGCTTTCCGAACATCCCCTTGCTGGGAATGAATTTTTGAAAAGCAATCACAAGCCCCGCCATAGGAACATAATTAAAGATAAGAATCAGAAGGATCCCGGGAAAAAGCATTACATGCAGGGGGAGTTCTTTTCTGAATTTGGATAAGGAGTATTTATTTCTTTTCCGGTTCACGTTGCCACCTCTTTATTTATTGGCAGAATACCATTCATTAACCTCTGCCGTCATATCATTACCGCCTGCGGTTTTCCATTCCTCAACCACTTTATCAAATGCATCCAGCGTTTCCTGTCCGGAAATAATCTTGATAAAAGTCTGATCCAGCATATCGTCCAAAGTGGACTTTCTGGCAGTCATAATTTCCCCGGGTGCTGAAACGAACTTATTATACACAGGAGCTGCTTTTTCCGGGTCCTGATACTGCAGCAGGATACTCTGACCGCCCTCTTCCCCAAATACGCCGAGCCATCCCCACATACTGTCATCACCCTGCAGAGCCTTATAACAGTATTCCCACATGGAATATTGTTCTCCTGTTAAGTCTCCGGGTTCTCCTGTTTTTAACGGCTCCGCAATCGCTTTGGTTGTGGCCTGGTTTTTGTCCGGCGTGCTCGTTATCCCAACCGGTGCGAGTTTCCATACCCCTTCCACTCCGTTTCCGGGATTTGCATACACTGTATATTCATTCTTTTCCGGATCAAATACTTTTTCACAATACAGATTCATTAATTGGATTAACGCTTCCGGGTGCTCACAGTTTTTGCTGACCACATACCAGCTTGTGGTTGCCATTTCAATGCCGGGCGCAGCTTTTTCGCCGGTCTCCTCCATCGGTATCATGAACGGCTTCCAGTCCGCTTCCGGGATGGCATTTTTAACCGTCTGCAGAAAATCCAGAGGGGTTGCATGAAAACCATACATGGCTCCGCACTTACCATTCACAAGCGCTTCCGCCGCTTTCTGGTTATCATTGACATAAAATTCCGGATCGATTAATCCGTCCGCGTAAAGCTGTGCCAAAACGCCCAGCGCCTGCTTCATCTCCGGTGTCGTACTGCCGTAAACCAGGCTGCCTTCTTCATTTTCTACCCAATAGGTGGGGTATGCATGGTATGCGTTGCAAATCCCCTTTATATCAAACTGGTTCCCATACAGATCGTTCCCCATTTCAAGCCCTACGCCGCCTTCCCCTGCATAGTCCTTGAATGCACGCAGCACTTCCTTTAATTCCTCCATAGTTTCCGGTGCACGCAGATTTAAGGCATCCAGCCAGTCCTGGCGAAGCCACAGGATCTGCGCCCTCTCAATATCGCAGTCGGAAATCGGCAGGCCATAGACCGCTCCATTATAGGTAACTGCATCAAAGGCGCTCTCCCCCACATTTTCATACAGTTGTTTTACATAATCGCTTGCATATTCATCAATATAGGGTTTTAAATCCACAATCAGTCCCGCATCCACCAACCTTTTCAGGTCATCTTTTCCCACGCTCGCTATGTCCGGGATTTCGCCGCTTGAAATTGCCGCATTGAATTTTTGTTTATAGAGATCCCCATCCGATGCGATCCAAAGATAGGAAACATCATATCCTAATGTGTCTGCAATTAACTCTGTCCAGATATTATCTTCGTATGTACTGCCTTCCATTTTTGCAAAAACACTGGATTCTATTGTGGAATCCTGTGCCCTGACAAAGGTAACCGGAATAAGGCCTTCCGCCAGTGCAGTGCCGCTTTCCCCTGCATTCAGGCTCTCCTGCGTCTTTTCCGTTTCCCCGCTTGCCGCGGTACTGCCGCAGCCCCCAAGCGCAGCGGCCGCCAGCATAATACTCATACAAATTGCAACTGTTTTCCTTTTCATTTTAACCTCTCCTTTTTTATATTCAGCTGTGGCGTCCCATCCCCTTGCGGGACAACAGCAACTGTTCCCTCTGTCTTTTATTTCGTTTTTACAATCTAACCTTACTACGAAATTATTTTTTTATCTGTCGTATTTTTTTCCAATAATATCGTTTTTTGACGTAAGCGTCCCGTGTTGGACGTTCTTCTTGAAACAGGAATGGGAGCATGTATCCATTCCCCAATGGTTACAGGAAAGCACAAAAAAACAGCAAGTCTTTATGAAAGACTTACTGCTTGATGAGCTGCAAGGCAACTGTAGAATTATAATTTGTAATAAGTAAGAGAGAACCGGCAAACCTGGTTTTTCTCTTTAATAAACGAAATTTTAAAGAATAGATATAATATCCGATAAACAGGCAACCGTATAATCAGGTTTTTCTTCCTCACATGACACATTCCAATATTGTCCAAATCCTTGCTTTACCCAAATAGTATGAAAACCTAATCTTTTTGACGGAACAATGTCATTGTCAATTCTATCTCCAATCATAATTGCATTTTCAGATTTACATTCACTACGTTCCAGTGCCCTTTCAAATATCCGCTTATCTGGTTTTGCCACTCCCTCTTCGGCAGATGCAATCACCAAATCAAAGTACTGTAATATACCATGTTTCTCTAAACGTTCTGCCGTGCCAAATGGTTGGTTTGCAATAATACCAATCTTATATTTTTTCTTTACTATTTCCAAATAGTGAGGAACATTATCGTATAACACTTCGTCCTCATTATGCCAGGCAGCCAGATCGATTTCTAATGCCCTGGCCGCTTCTAAATCACCTTTTTTATTTTGCTTATAATAATTAACTGCCATCTGATACACGTTATCATAAGGTATCTTTGCAGCTTCGGCAATTTCTCTGAATCTATGCTCATATGCAGATTGTTCATTAATAATCGTTGAACCAATATCGAAAAATACCCAGGATATATTCTCTATCATTCTGCCTGACCGCCTCCATGTTAGAATTAGCGCCGATTCAAACCGGCTTTGATAATTCATTTTTTCACTTACATTTTGTATCAATGTCTTAAAAATGTCCCTGAATCGTTTTATAATAATGAAGGTTTTTTATGATCCAATCAGATTTCCACCAATTCTTACTGATACTCCATTCCTCCGGATAATCTGCCCACGACCAGGTTATGGCCCAGGTTCCATCCGGCTCCTGCGAATTTTCAAGGAACGAACACTCATACTCACATAGCAACCTGTTCTCCTCATAGAAATCGCTTCCTTTCGAACGGATAAAAAGGGACGGCTTGCATACATAATCCGTGGCCCATTTATCGGTATCGTAAGTTATTACATGCTGCAGCTGCTTTTGCAGCATGTCTTTGAATATCTCCAAATCTATAAGTGTGTCTGTAGAGCTTTCCTTCAGATAGTCATACAATTTTACAAAACAGAAAACTGTATGGGCGGATTCCATTGGAAAATGCGCTTTAAAATAATCATAAGCCTCTTTTGCAAGATTACAGGCTACTGTATAGAGTTGGCTCTCCCAATCTGCAAATTTCAAAATAAAGGCAATGAGACACGCGGTTGGGTTATAGGACGGTTCCGCGGCCGGGGCATACTCCCACCACGGCGCATGAGGAGCGTCGTTATTAGATATTATGGTGTTGGCCCAGGTATGGCCGTCAAAATCCTTTCCTGAGGATAAATAACGAAGAATGCCCTGCACGACAGGATGCCTTTTATCCTCAAGCCCGATCTCCCGGATGATTTCCGTTGCAACCCATGTCTGGATTGGAGAAGAATCCGGATTCCAGCAATCAGGTTCCAGGGCATGGCCAAAGCCGCCATCGTCATTTTGATATACCTCCAATGCGGATAAAATATCTTCTTTACTACCGCCTTCAAATAAATACTTCCATCGGGCAATATCCAACGGCCTCGCATTTTTATAAATAAAGTTTCTGGCTTTCTTATAGTTCACAATATATTCCTTTCTCACCAACAGTATAGGACGGATTGTTTTCATTGCTGCTTCCTCAACTCTATCGTCTATACTCTGTTACACTTGCCGGCAGACATGAATTAAACTGGTTACCTCTTCTTGCATTTATTATATACTTTTATTCCCAATCCGATAATTAAGTAGATTATAATACCATCAATCAGAAGTGCGAAAGGATTTAAATGCATTGACATCAACGGATTTATTCCCATACTCCCATTATGAATCGAAAGAAATGATATCGGAAATCCAACTTTATATTGAGAACCGTTATGGACAGTAAAAGGTAAAATATAAGACAAAACAATCTCTATCCAAAATGCACAATTAAAAATATTCCAATTAATTCTTTTCATTTAGCCCTCCTTGATAACTCCCCATAAGTCGTTCTGCTTATCTTCCCGGCAAATAAGAAGCTGCGTGCCGGGTATTACATCTGATAATATCGGCAATTATCGTGCAACGTCTTTCTCTGAACTTCCCCGGAACAGGCTGTCATGTATCCCCTCCTGTTTTACCAAATATTTACAGGCTTTACGCCGGCGCCCGGCTTTCTCACACTATGATCTGCCGCATATAAATAAAATTCCATATCTACATGCCTAAAATTTTTACTGTCTTTATCGATAATATTCATACCATTTCGAACGGCAACATTTTGAGAGGCTGTATTTGTGTTCCTGATAATGGAATAAACCGTACTTGCTTTTAGAACTGAAAAAGCATATTCCCTGCATGCAATTGCCGCTTCCGTTGCATACCCTTTGTGCCAATACGCTTTTTGGAACAAATATCCTATTTCCAAAATTTCTTTTTCTCTCCAACCCTGCATGGTTAAACCGCACTGCCCAATCATTTCGTTCGTTTCTTTTAATACAACAGCCCAGAGTCCAAAACCATATTCTTCATATCTTTTAAACTGCCTGTTAAGCCAATTCTGTGCTTCTTCCAAGCTGAATGCACTTTCATAAGCAACACGCATCACTTCCTCATCACACATTATCCTGCATAATGCATCATAATCTGCCTGCGTCATTTCCCGAATAAAAAGACGCTTTGTTTCTATCAGGAATTCTCCATCTTCCACCTTTTTATCAGACATTTGCACAGCCTCCTTATCTTCCTCTTTGCCGCCCCGTTCAACTCCTGTTATCCCTTAGCACCGCCAAAAGGAATTTTCCTTACGGATTCAACCGGAATTCTATCTGTCTTGATTATAGCACCCGGCTGCCCATGCTGCTACATCTTTCCTCTTTAGTTTCCGGATATGCAATGCCGGTTTTACTTAAAATAACCGTTTTCCGTCAGAAATGTCAATGCCAAGCTCTTTTGCCCTGCCGGTCTGCATATATGGATTTATTTTTTCCACGATTCCGTCATGCCTGAAAAATGAGCCTGTATTTTTAAACCAAAAAGTGACATCCGCTTTTACGCATTGCCCACGGATATCCAGCACCCAGTCATAATCACACACTCGCGCATCCCTTCCCGTCTCACCGCCAACGGTAACATGGTTCACCCCATGGAGAAACGGAGTTAAATCCATGGCTTCCAGAAGCGGGGCGCAGGCTATAAACCGCCGTTTGATGGGATAGGATAAAAACAGAGGCAGCCGGTAATCCGCCAATGCCTGGTTTTCAACCGTACAGCCAATATTCACATTATCGTAACCCGCCCCCCAATCAGAGGGAAGCGATATGGGAAAACGGTCGATACGTTTTGTCAGGATCAAAAAATCAATATCCGTCCGTTCCCGGATCATAGCCCAGGCTTCTTTCCTCCACTCATCCGCTTCCGGCAGGAAAAAATCGGTCGCAAAGCAGGTCGCAAGGATTTTGTTCCCTTTAATGTTATACTCGCCCTTCGTATTTTTCCTGACCGGCCAATCAAATTTATCCGTCTTTTGAATGGTATTCTGACCATAGCGTTTTGCATGCGGTCCATAAAAATAGCAGTTCGTACAACCGTCGCTAATCTTGTAACAGCCTGTCCACGGTTCCCAGTTCATAAGCATCCTCCTGTATCGATGCAGATATTTCTTACCTGCATTCCTTGTCCGGGGAAATTATATAATACATCTCCTTCCTATTATAGTAAAAATGCGACAGGTTTACTCATGGAATGGAAAACGCTGTCCCGGCCCGTATGACTTTGAACATACAGAATTTCAGGCACCTGTTTCTCATGTGCTATCATAACAAAATATTATCCGAATATTAAAATAGATAATTTTTATTTTTAGTTTATCTGCGGTATAATTTTTTCAGGAAAGCAGGAAACGCCCCGGAACAGGTACGCCTCCCGGCGCTTTGCCTGCAGGCAAAAATCGATTCGGAAAGGAATGGAATATCATGTACGATATCATTATCATCGGCGGAGGCCCCGCCGGAATCAGCGCGGGAATCTATGCGGTCAGCCGCGGAAAAAAGACACTTATCCTGGAAAAAGCCCAGATAGGAGGAATCATCGGTAAGGTCTCCACCGTTACCCATTATTCCGCTATTATCGAAAATGAATCCGGCATGACCTTTGCCGAACGCCTCAAAAGGCAGGCACTTCATGCAGGGGTTGAGATACGCTATGAAAATGTGGTAAACACCGTTCTTACGGGAGATATTAAGAGCGTCCTCACAGAAAACGGAAGCTATCAGGCCCGTAAGCTTATCCTGGCAAACGGAAGCACACCCCGTAAGCTGGGTATCCCGGGTGAAGATGCCCTCGCAGGCAAAGGGATGGGTTTGAATGCCGCAAGGGACGGCGCGGTTTATGCCGGCAAAAATATGTACGTAATAGGCGGCGCCGACGGTGCGGTAAAAGAAGCCCTTTACCTCTCCCAATTTGCCAAAACCGTAACTATCCTCCATTTTGAAGAACAACTGGGCTGTATTGCGGAATTTAAAGATAAAATACAAAAAAGCTGTAATATCACCCTGCGCCTTTCCTCACGCCTTCAGGCTGTCCGCGGCAGGGAACAGGTGGAAGCCCTGGAAATAGCAGATGAAAAGACCGGAAGCCTGGAACTGCTCACTGACCCTGGCTGCGGCATATTCGTTTACGCAGGAACCGTCCCCAATACCGATATTTATACCGAACTTTCTCTGGAAAACGGATATATCCCGGTAAACGAAAAGATGGAAACGGCAATCCCCGGTGTCTATGCCGCCGGAGATATCCGCGTCAAGCAGGTTCGCCAGGTCGCCACCGCGGTTTCGGACGGGGCGGTCGCAGCTATCAACGCGGCGTGTTAACCGCAGGGCACGGCGGTATATAAAATCAATATACCGCCATGCTGACAGGAATACCTGTTATCCATTGTAATATAGATCTAAAGCCAATTATTCCATTCTTTCTGTTTTAGAAAAAGCTTCTTCCGTCTTCGCCACCGGACAGATAAAATCCTTTACCATTGCCGTATATTTTTCCTGTTCCTGCCCGAAGAATCCGATCAATGACCCATAGTCCCCATTCTGCTGTGCACGGTTGAGATACTCATAGTATTCTGCTTTTCTGTCGTCCCCGATAATAAATGGCATAACATTACTCCTTAAGCACTCTTTGAACAGGATGAGCCGGCCCGTCCTCCCATTGCCGTCCTGAAAGGGGTGGATTTTCTCAAACATCGCATGGAACTCCGCCAGATCTTTTAAATCATGGGGTTCTTTTCCATGGTAGTTTTCCAGAAGCCGACGCATATCTTCCTCTACATTTTCAG
Source organism: uncultured Lachnospiraceae bacterium (assembly GCA_900548905.1). Classification (GTDB taxonomy): domain Bacteria; phylum Bacillota; class Clostridia; order Lachnospirales; family Lachnospiraceae; genus Eisenbergiella. The sequence goes on from URMK01000062.1 coordinate 32,388, forward strand.
GGGATGATGTTGTGATGTCGGAAATCATGTTCCTTCTGTTTTTATATTCCCCAATGGGATAGCCATTTGCGATGTCCTCAAACACTCCTGCTTTTAAGCGGTAATGATATGCCTTGATCAGTTCCTGGCTCAGCTGTTCCTCACAAGTGTCCAGCATATAGTTAAACATGGTAAAATGCCCGGTCATCTCTTCCACATCTTTAGTTCGAAAAATGCTGCCGTCTGCCCGGATGGTACCTGTCTCAAAAATGGATGCCGTCTGCTTTTCTGTCAGCGTGCTTCCTTCGATCCGGTTGGAATTATATGCCAGCTTCCTCTGTGTAAGCGCGTAGACTCCGCTCCTGTCATGTCTCTTTGCTTCGATATGAAGCCTGTCTTTTAACAGGTGAATCATTTTATTTTGTTCCATTCTGCCTGCTCCTTTATAAACTGCATCCTTTTCGCCCTTTAATCTATCTCTTATTATATCGCAACAGGTTCTGATTAAGCAACCGGAACCTCTGCCTTCCGTACCGCTATTACCACAAAACGCTGCTGTTCACTCCGTGAGCAGTAATATGGATATACCTATCAGTGATGTTCTTCCTCATCCCCATGCCCATGATGATCCATACTCTCCTGAACCGGTTTATGGCTCTCATCTGTACCCCCGGCATCTATGCCATTTTCTCCAAGATGCCCGCCGCAATGCTCCTCCGTAAGCTCTTTGATTTCACTTATGGAATGCTCCGCGCACTGTTCATAAGACGCCGTGGGATCCACCTCCTGCAACTGTGTAATGGCAAGATATTTAGCAGGGCTGAGATTGTAGTCATGGGCACAGTCCCTGACCTCCCTGGATACTGCAAAAACATCTGCGGAAGCCGTGGAATGATGGGAATCAAGCAGCGTATCCACCGATTCCCGGATCTCTCCCAGCATTTTCTGTTCCGTATCCCCATTGCCGGTCTGTACGGTAACGGATACCAGGCCGTCCGGAGCCAGATATCCCTGACGGATCATTTCATCCAAAAGCAGATGGACTGCCTTTTCCCAGGATTGGCAGCGGACATCCATATTCTGCAGGATCGCCGCGCCGTCGTCATTATAGGGAGCAGCTTTCAGAACAAAGCCATAACGGTTCAGCGTAAGCGCGACAGACGGATTCACATCCATATCCACATAGGCACTGGGAGTGAAAAAGGAAAATCCCCCTATGAGCAGGAAAACAGCAAAAGCGGCGCAAACAGTTGCTAACCGCTGCCGGTAAATCCGGCGGGGACGGTTTCTCTTGCGTGCTTCCGCCTTCAGATAGTCTGCCGTTTTTTCCTTCAGGCTGTCTCCGGCCTGGATTTTGTCAAAGGCATTGCGAAGCTTATTTTCCATTCCACTCACCTCCCAGCTGTTTCCTAAGCTCTTTTCTCGCCCGATCAAGCCATGTATAGATTGTATTTTCACTCCGTTTCAATATGCCGGCTATTTCGACCGCCGTGTAGCCTTCATAATAAAACAGATAGATGACATTCCTGTACTTGGGAGGAAGCTGCAGAACTACCTCCAGTAATTCTTTTTCCTCCTCCTGCATATAGAATGGCTCGGTATTTATTTCCTCAAGGGAACGGACCCTTCTGCGGAAAAAGCTCTTCAGCACATCCTTGCATACATTGATGGTAACACGAATAAGCCATGCCTTTTCATGGGCATCGCTTTCAAAAGATGAGGGATGGAGAAGGTACTTAAGGAACACTTCCTGAAATACATCCTCCACATCCGCATCGTTTTTCAGATACATAAAACAGATACGGCGGACCGTGTCCGCATAAAGATCAAGGGCACGGTTCACCTCAGCTTCCTTGTGCATGGCATCTCCCGCTTGCTTATCAGAGAGGGGAATTTCCTGTTACTTAATGATGGGTTCCGTTATGATGGGAAGCATTGCCGCAGCTGCCGCCGTTCGTATTATGAGGCAGGCAGACGGTTCCGTTGTGGTCGTGTGATCCGGTTTCCGTACAGCCCTCCGCCGTACAGGCCTGGTGATAGTCGTGTCCGTCTCCCAGATAATGTCCGGCATAAGTAGTCCCGTCATGCTGATGGTTCCCGGTAGTATTGCAGTCTGCTGTATTACACAGGGAATAAACTGTGACTGCCGGCAGATTTCCGCCGTTGTTATGTCCGTGACCATGCGCCAGTGCCGTTAAAGGCATGGCGATAACCAGGATAGCAGACAGGGTAAGAGCAGCGATTGTTTTTTTCATGATTGGTTCCTCCATTTTTCTTTGTTCTGATAGATATACGAATGGGAGGAGGATATCCTTTCAAAAAAACTATTAAATTTATCTTCCTGCGGTTACCACCAAGATCCAATCACGCCCTGCCCCTTTGTAGGTGGCGTGTAGGTCTGCATGGCCCGATTGGTCCCCTTATGAAAAGTCTGTGAGATATTATTATTTCCATAGGTATGGCCGCCGTCGCTATGGCATCCGGCGGTTCTGCTTCATCTGCGCCTCAAACCGCAGTCTCTCCGTATCCATATCCACATTGACTTCCGGATTCTCCCCGGGAAGCTTCATGCTTTTGTCAGCCCTGCGCTCCGGACGTTTACCTTCGATTTGACGTTTAAAATCCCATTTACGAAGCAGGCCCGCCGTCACGGTACCTATAACCGGCACAAGAATCACAATTGCCAATACCAAAAGCAGCCACTGTACGTTAGTCATAATAACACCCTCCCGTCGTTTTGCACAAATTGAGTACCGTTGTACGATCGTATTCCTTATACTGCTATTTTATCATAGCAAGGCAATGGCGGAAAGAAGAGATTATAAAAAGGAGAGAAAAGGGCAGGTGATGGTTACAATCCGCAGCCGCGCTGTGGAGGTTCCTATAAAACCGGAACCCAATATTCAATCCTGCTCCTGCCGTCCTCCTCCGTTTTCTCACCGTACCGCACAAAATCATACCGCGCATCCTCATTCAGCTGGCAGGTTGACTGCGGAAACCATTCTTTGTATATATAATCTGCCGCCGGCTGCATGCTGTCCTCTCTTATTCCCCTGAAACAAAACACAATGTATTTTGCGGCAGGAAGTTCCCTGCCCACCATGCCTTTTGGAAGTTCGCCGAACCGCTCCACCTCCGATGCTGCATAATAAGCAAAAGCCGGCTGCTTTTGGGCATCCGCATCCCATCGTGCATAATCGTTCAGGCCAATGAGAAAATCCGTATTTATCCGGTTAGGTATCCCCGCTTTCCATGTGTGCATTTTTTTCCAACATTGTCCGATTACAAAGAAACCCAAGCTGGTATTTTTCCGATACCCGGCCAACAATATTCTGCCGCTTTCCACCATTTGAACATCCGTAATCCTGTCTCCTTTAAGCTTCCCGGATCCGTCCACAGTCAATGTAAGCTGTAAGGGACAGAACTCCCTTTTGCGCCGGTAAGCCAGCGGACTGCATTTATACATGGCCTTAAAACCGACTGTAAAAGACTGCTGTGTTTCATATCCGGCAAGCAGGGCAATCTCCATAACCGGCTTATCCGTAAATACCAGCAGCCGGGCCGCCTCCGTCAGCCGCCTTCTCTGGATATACGTATGCACGGAAAAACCGGCAACTGCCGTGAACATCCGGCTTAAATGATAGCGGGAATAACCTGCCACACGGCATAGGCTGTCCAAATCCAGACGTTCTTCCAAATGCCCTTCCATATAAACCACTATATCCTGAATTGTTTCCAAATTTGTTTTCATTGGCCGTACCTCCCTGTGAATACTATACACTTTCCGCAGCGGATGTTTTTCACATTTTTTGCTTTGTTTCATCTCTTTCACAGACAGCCTGCTCCGTTTTTACAATCTTTCTATAAACTGCTGCTGTTTTCTTTTGTCGTGCAAACTTATTTATGCTTTGTTATAATGATTCCGACACCGCTGTTATTATGAAAGGATCCGTTTTATCTTTCAGGGGGATACACAATGAAAAAAAAGAATTTAAAAAGAATTTATACCGTGTTTATGTTTACGGCTGTACTTATCGTACCGGTTATCTTACTCTTTTTCTTTCCCGGAAGCGGATCCGCCTCCGGTATCAGGACTTACGGGACAGATGAATACCTGAAAGCAATGGATAAGGAAGAGCTGTCAGAATTGTTTGTAAATACAGGCGGCAGGTATGATATTGCCTGTGTTCTGCGGTATACTGAGGAAGGTGATATCGGCTTTCCGGCTTCTGCTTATTATGCAGTGTATGTTCCAGGTGCCGGTGATTCTTCAGCCATCGGACTGGAAACCTCCGGCCCTGTGTTCCGCCGTTATCTCAAGCTGAATCTTGATTCCGGCGGACAGTCCGGCAATTCCGTTTTCTGCCTTACATTTCATTCGGATAAGGAGATGGATTTCCGGGTTTATTTAGATGGGAAGAAGATTGATACTGCGATCATGGATGTTGCTTTTAACCCGGTGCCCTTTTTTGAATAAATATCTGTGTAAAAATCACAGCGCCGGCATTATCCGACAGACCATCCCTGGCCTGCCGGATCCTGTTTCAACCGTGTTGCTCAGTTAAAATAGGTTGCCAGAATGGTGACTAGGTTAGCAGTGCCGCTGTCAAGATGCCGGAATATACAATCCCTGCTTAAATAATGGCTCCACGTCTTTAACTATAAAATCTATAATATCCTTCGCGCTTGGCTTGAACAGCGCGGCTACGGAAATAACCAGATTTTCCGACGGATTGACATAAATCACATTTCCGCTGTTTCCCATAGCCGCATATCCGTTCCCGATCCCTGTCCACCACAAATATCCGTAAGACAGATTTTCTTTTTTCCATCGGCTGTGCTCCGTTAAGCTTTCCGTAACCCATGCACCGGATACGATTTGTCTGCCTTCCCATTTTCCGCCGTCCAAATATAACTGTCCGATTTTTGCCATATCCATGGCAGTCAAAGTAAGGCCCCAGCCCGCCGTATTGGTTCCGCATTCATCGGCGACCCAGCCGCTGGCGTTATTCGTTTTGACAAACGCAACATGCTCTTTGGCCGTATCCAGAATGATAGGGGATTTTACGGCAATACCAAGCGGGGAGAACAGCGCTTCCTGTGCAAAATCAAGTACGGAGCAACCGCAGGCCTTTACAAGAATCCCCGACAAAATGTCCGGTCCTACCATTTCCATATACCGGAATTCGCCGGCAGGCTTTCTTCCGCCCAGCAAATCAAGGGAAGCCTTCACCCAGTCTGTGCTGGAAAAAAATCTGGTATACGGCGCCGAACGGAATTTATATGGCGCCGTCATGGTCAGCAGGTTCCTGATGGTGATGGTCTGAATGGTTTTCTCTCCCCTCTTAACCGTGTAATCAGGGAAAAAATCCAGAACTTTCTGATAAACGCTCTTAATATATCCCCTGTCAGCCGCAATGCCCGCCAATATCGAAATAATGCTTTTTGTTACCGAGAATACATGAACGGTATCTGCTGGCGTATATCCGTTAAAATAATTCTCAAATTGCTTTTCCCCGTTTTTTAAGACAACAATACCCGCTATATTGTTATATTTACTGCTGATTGTCTTTTCAAGTCCTCTTATTTTCTCTTGAGGCATATGTGATTTCTCCTTTGATATTATTAGAGGATGCATCCTTACAATAAACAGTAACCCCATTAAAAATGCAATTCAAGTACTATTTTTCAGAAGAAAAATAAATATTGTTTTCACTGGAAATAAATGCGTTCAGACATCCCTCACACATCCCAAACCACTCACTTAAGACCCACCACATGTTTAAATTTCCCGCTTTCCGGATGGATCTGCGGCAATTCCTCTCCTGCACAAATAGTCACATGCACACCGTTTGTCACGAAAAAATCCTGCAGAATCCTCTCTGCCTTTTGATAAACCGTGCGTGGATCCCCGGCGAGGATCCGCAGTTCAAGGAGATTACGTTCTTTTTGTACCAACTGAAAACGCTTAAGCCCGGGGACTTCTTTCAGTTGGGCATACACTGCCAGCGGCTGGATCCGCACGCCTTCCTCAAATCGCAGAATATCATCCCTGCGGCCTTCTATTTCCAGCCATGGGGCCTGGCAGCCGCAGCCGCACGCTTCATGATGCATAACAATACGGTCGGTCACCTCATATCGGATGAAGGGCTGCACCTTATTTGCAAGATTGGTAAGCAGGATTTTCGCGGACATCGTTCCATCGGGCACAGGGTGGTTTTCTTCATCCACCGCCTCTATCATAATCCATTCCTCATTCAGATGCAGGTGCCGGTTAACGCATTCATGACACATGATCCCGCCTTCCGTGCAGGAATAATTGGTCTGCACAAACCCGCCGAAGGCTTTCGTCAGTTTCTCCCTCACATCATCCCGCAGAAGTTCGCCGCCGGTCATTGTGACAGCCGGCGCAATATGCAGGCGCCCTGCCTCCTGCTCCTCTGCCAGCAGTTCCAGCCCACTGGGATATCCTCCCAGCATGACCGGTGAAAAACGGTTAAGCTGCTCCACAATGTCCGTTATCGGCATCCTCACATCCAGATTTTTCATCAGACCTTTTTTCCATGGCATCCGGCGCAGCTGGTATGCAATAGAACCGCTGCCCAGATAGAAGCCCTCGGCAAAAATACTGGCCGTACGCTTCCCATTCTTAATAAATGCGGCCATATCTTCTTTTCTGGCATAGGATCGGATTACGGACAGCGCCGAAGATATATTCATACAGGTTTTATCATAAAGAACCGTCAGCGGAAATCCGGTGGATCCGGATGTTGTAAACACCAGATACCTTCCGTTCATGCATTTCCCCATATTGGATTTATCCTCTATGAAAAGCGCTGTTTCTTCCTCCGATACGCTGCGATCAGTCAGCCACTGATCAAAGCTGGCCATTAAATCCGGTTTATTCACAGGAGGCAGATCGGTAAGCTCCCATTTCTCCGGAAGTCCTTTATACAAGTTACTGTAATATGGGCTGTTTTGCCTGGCATATGCCACCAGCTTCCTCAGCCGCTCCTCTGCAAGCTTCTGCCGTCCGACGGGCGTCATCCTGTCCGCTTGAACGGTCATAAGCAGCGCTTTCGCTAATCCGCTCTCTTCCATCTTCCTTTTCTTCATTTCTCCCCTCCATCCCCCAAGCTCTGCCTTCTCCGGGCCCCTTCAACCATATCCGCCACCGTACGTTTCACCATGTCGGCCGCCTGTTCATCGGAAAAATCCATGTGATTCGTAGCGATCATTGCGGCAATCCCATGCAGAAGAAGATACCCCCGTAAAAAAATATCTTTACATTCTTCCTCTGTCAGACCATAGCGTTCCTGAAAAACAGCCGCCATTTCACGGTTGGTCTCATATCCCATCATCACCTCCCACAGATTCTGCCCCTGGAAGCTGTCTGAGAGGTATAACAGATGAAACAGGTTCGGCTCTCTGCGCGCCAGATTCAAAACCCACTTGTTGGTGCAGGCGATAAAATCCGGTCTATCCTTATTTTTCATAATCTCATTTGTAAAACGCCGGCAGGCATAGGAAAATACCGCCTGGTGCAGCGCTTCCATCGTAGCAAACTGGCTGAAAACCGGCTGGATGGAACAGCCTGCCGCCTCCGCCACACTTCTTGCCGTGACGGCGGAAAATCCTTCCCTTCTCGTTATTTCAAAGGCTGCTTCTAACAGCTGCTCTTTTGTGATTTTCTGTTTCGGCGCCAAATCTCTCACCCCTTTAATATATCGCTTGTTATATATCATATGATATATTATGTTTTACAATTCGTCAAGCGGAACCTGATCATTCCCCCGATATACCAAACCGCATTTCTGCCGACGGTATCCATCAACGATCGTTCCGTCTACCAATTATGTTTTTCCATGTAATTAGGCGTATCCAGGGCGAACCGAGATTATCCGTTTTTCATCTCTTCCTCCGAAGCTGCTTATGGTGAACCGCATCCTTCAGCATCTCTCAATCCTATATTCCTTGTATAACCTGTCCCGATACTCTTTATTTTTGATCGCTGCCCGTAAATCCTCCATACGTAAATCGGCAAGAAGCTTTTCCGACAATGCAGCGAAACAATCTTCTCCCAGTACCAGCCCCTGATTCACTCCATCATTATATAAATCATCCAAAGCCTTACACATATTACAAGTTTCCTCCTTTACAGGCAGTGTTGTCAGCAGCCGCGTCCCTTTGGCGGCAGCTGCCAAGAAAAGGGCAGCGTCTGTAGACAGACAGGAAAAAACATCTTCGTTTTCCCTTACATAATCTTTTAAGGCCTTTCTGTCATCTTGGCGTTGAAGAAATCCGAATACCTGCCGCATACGGTTTTCCGCTTCCACCCTGCGTATCTTTTTCTGGTAATCGGCCCCGTCATACTGCAGGATCCGCACCGGAGCCGTATAATCAATCTCTTCCTGGTTTTCTATACCCAGCAGAACCAGCTCCATCCCGTCCTGGTAATACATCTTCACCACATCCCGCACATGTTTGTATGCGGCAGCATATTCCGGCCGGTTCTGTACCGGATCCTCCGCCTGCAGTTCGCGGTAATCAATTACCTGCCTGCCCCCGTACAGCCAGGCATTAAATAAATCGGCAAATACAGGCGGGTGTGACAGGTAGGATGACAGTGAAATATCTATTTTCCCCATAAACATATTTCTGTCTGATGAAACAGACAGATTTCCTCCTTAATTATACATAATATGTGTAGTATTTACAACATCACAATAAAAATAAAACGGGATTAAATGGAACAGAACGTTCCGAAAGTAAAAACAGAATCGCTATAGCTGATATGTGATTATTATAACACGAAAAAAACATAACATTTCTGAAATATTCGGGATGACGCAGAAACGAAACAGGGTCACCGCAAAAAAATTCCACTATCTGATTAAAAGCGCCGTTTGAGGCAGACTGAAGATTAAATAATATATTCAAAGTATACCTATCAGGTATACGCTGTACACAGACCTCTATATTCTCCAGACAATATTCAATCATGCTGTACCAATCAGCCTCTCTCAATCCTGTATTCCCGGTACAGCCTGTTCCTATATTCTTTATTTTTGATCGCTTTCCGAAGATCCTCCATACGGAAATCGGCAAGAAGCTTTTCCGACAATTCAGCGAAATAATCCTCTCCTAATTCCAGCCCCCGCCTTTTTCCCAACTCAAGTCCCTGGCGTTTTCC
>URMK01000063.1 GCA_900548905.1 uncultured Lachnospiraceae bacterium
CCACCCTCTCCCCCCTCATTTCTCCACCCCACCTTCCCGCTATCTATCGCCAGCTTTCCCCACCTTTCGCCATATTTCGCCCTCTCATCCTGCGATAATCCCCGAAAAAACACGATACACCGCCTTTTATGCGACGAAAGAAGGTTGCCATAAATTGTCATTCTTATATAATTAATGCAGGAAGAGACAGAAAGAAAAAGATTTCTGTTGGAATGGAGGATATATATGGAACAGTTACGCATGAGTGCAGGAAAAGACAACGAAAGAGTGGTGCAGATTCTCACGGATCTGATGAAGACGAATAAAGAATTCCAGATAATGATAACCGTACCGGCGTCCGGTACCTCATCTTTATCAGAGATAACAAAAGAGGAAGAAGCCGCCGCCAAACCTGCCGCTGCCCACAACCTGGAAAAGGATGTAACGGACATGATTCATGAAATCGGCGTTCCCGCCCATATCAAAGGCTACCAATACCTGCGCGAAGCCATCATGATGTCTGTGGAAGATATAGAGATGCTCAATTCCATCACCAAAATCCTGTACCCTACAATAGCTAAGAAATACCAGACTACACCCAGCCGTGTGGAGCGTGCGATCAGACATGCTATCGAAGTGGCATGGAGCCGGGGAAAGATGGAAACACTGGATTCCCTCTTTGGCTATACCATCAATACCGGCAAAGGGAAACCGACAAATTCCGAGTTCATTGCCCTCATTGCAGACAAAATAAGGCTTCAATATAAAATTTAACCTTTTATTAAATGCCGTAATGATGTATAATATCTGTAAGCCCAGCAGGGAAGGTATTAAGAAATTACGGGAGGATTCAGCATGAAGAAAATTTTATTTGTGGCCTCGGAAGGCGTACCGTTCATAAAGACAGGCGGTTTGGCGGATGTAGTAGGTTCACTGCCCAAATGCATCGATAAGAAATATTATGACGTACGTGTAATCTTGCCCAAATATGTATGTATGTCCCAGGAAATGAAGGACAGACTGAATTACAAAACCCATTTTTATATGGATTTCCATTGGCAGAACCAATATGTGGGGATCCTGGAAGCCGAATATGACGGAGTAAAGTACTATTTTATAGATAATGAATTTTATTTCAACGGTTTCAAACCATATTGTGATAACGCATTGTTCGAAATTGAGAAATTCGCATTTTTCTCCAAAGCGGCACTCTCCATCCTCCCGGTCATTGATTTCCGCCCTGACTTAATTCACTGCCATGACTGGCAGACGGGGCTCGTTCCCGTTTATCTTCATGAGCGGTTCCAGGGAAGCGATTTCTATCGCGGAATTAAGACGGCAATGACGATCCATAATCTGAAATTCCAGGGGAAATGGAGCATTAAGGAGGTACAGGATATCACAGGTCTGCCAATGTCATTTTTTACGCCGGATAAGCTGGAGGCTTATAAAGATGCCAATCTGCTTAAGGGCGGCATTGTTTACGCCGACGCGGTTACTACCGTAAGCGACACCTATGCGGAAGAGATTAAGACCCCTTTCTACGGAGAAGCGCTGGACGGCCTGCTCCGCGCACGCAGCGGTGATCTGAGAGGAATCGTAAACGGTATCGATTATGAGGAATACAATCCCGAAACGGATAAGTATATAACGCATCCCTTTAATGCTGTCAATTTCCGCAAAGAGAAAATAAAAAATAAACGTGCCCTTCAGGCTGATTTCGGTCTGAATCAGGATGATAAGGCGATGGTAATCGGCGTTGTATCAAGGCTGACCGATCAGAAGGGCTTTGATCTCGTCGCTTATGCCATGGATGAACTCTGTCAGGACAATATCCAGATTATGGTGCTTGGAACAGGCGAAGAACAATATGAAAACATGTTCCGCCACTATGCATGGAAGTATTCCGGCAAGGTATCCGCACAGATTTATTATTCGGAAGCTGTATCCCACAGGGTATATGCTTCCTGTGACGCTTTCTTGATGCCATCCCTTTTTGAACCCTGCGGACTCAGCCAGTTAATTGCCCTGCGTTACGGGACCGTCCCTATTGTAAGGGAGACCGGCGGGCTGAAGGATACGGTACTGCCTTATAATGAATTCGAAAGTTCGGGCACCGGTTTCAGCTTTATGAATTATAATGCCCATGAAATGCTGGGTGCCATCCGGTATGCGGAACGGATTTTCTATGATAAAAAGAGAGAATGGAATAAGATAGTGGACAGAGGAATGGCCGCTGATTTTTCCTGGCAGGTATCTGCAACAAAATACCAGGAAATGTATGATTGGCTGATTGGATAAGGATTTTCAGATTTTGTATGAGATGCATAAGTATTAATAAGGGGGGAAACCATCCGGGCCGGTTGAAAAAACCGGTTCCGGATGGTTTTCGTACGTTTAAAAACCTTCTCATTGGGAAGGATAAAAAATAGAATAAAACAGAGAGGAAAGGAAATCATATGAAAAAAATTATGTGTCTGGCATTGACTGCAGCCCTGCTGTTCACGGGCTGTACGGGAAAATCAGATGAGGAAAGCGCTGGAACCGCGGGACAAGCAGAAAGCAGTACAGTACAGGAAACCACAAGTCCCTCAGAAACCACGCAGGCAGCCACACAGACGGCAGAGGAGGAAACGCAGACCCAGACTTCTTCGGAAGCCGGCAGCATGAAAGCAGGAGTGTATTCGTATCATCTGGAAACCGAAGAAAAGTCATGGTCTACACAGAAAGGCCAGCTGGCGTGTACCGTTAAAATCCAATACCCGGTTTTTGAAGGGGATACGGAAGGCGAGAAAAAAATTAACGAATTTTACCAGGAGTGGATTTCCGGCAAAATGGAAGATTATGAAACGGATCCCGAATCCATTGTGGGCTATGCGCTTCAATACCGCACAGAGGAAGAAAATGCCCAGACGTCGGAAACACAAGAAACAGAAACCTTTACCATGCCGCCCAGTGAAGAAGATTTTACGGTGGGCGGAGTAGTCGCACGGGATAATATAATATCTGTATTCCATGAATCCTATACCTATGAAGGAGGCGCACATGGTATGCCGGGAAGGCTTAATTTCCTTTTTGATTCGGAAACGGGAAAAGAATTGACCTTGTCCGGTCTGATTAACAAATCTGGTGATGAACTGAATACCCTGGTAAGAGGAAAATTCCTGGAATTGGTAGAAAAAGATACGGAAAACAGATTTTTTGAAGACGCAGCGGAGACATTGAACGCAAAAACGGATTTCATTGATTCCTATTACCTCAATGAGGAAGGTGTGGTATTTTATTCCTCCCCTTATGAAATCGCACCTTATGCGGCAGGTTATACGGAAGTAACTATTCCTTATGCGGATTTGGGTATGTAAAAACTTGCCGGTATATTCTCGTTCATGAATGCGCACAATATAAAGGCAGAAGCAAAATGAATGGAGGTATGGACATGGCAAATTTATCAGAACTCGATCTTCAGAACCTGCGCCATCTGATTGGCGGTTATGACACTTCTCATTGCAAAATGAAGGAATACGCTTCCTGTGCAGAGGACACGAAAGTAAAGCAGTTCTTTGAACAGGGTGCAAAATCCGCAATGGAAAATAAACAGCAGCTTATGAAATTTTTGCAGTAAGGAGGAGAATAACCATGATGCAGGAAAAAACAATGGTATCTGATACTCTGGCAGGTATTAACGGTGAACTTGTCAGATTTGGGGAAATGATTCCTCAGACAGAAAATAAAGAACTGAAAAGCGCTTTGAAGCAGATGCGTACAGCATGTGAGCAGTCCCAGGAGCAGCTTTACCAGATCGCAAGGGATAAGTCCTATTATGTACCGGCCCAGAAGGCCAGCCAGGAAGAAATTGACCATGTAAAGGGTCTGTTTACTTCAGGAACACTGTAGGAAAAGCTGAAAAAGCCATTGCGCGGCATAAACGCCGTACAATGGCTTTTTTTCAGGGAAGCCAGAGCTTCATATTTTTATCAAACACAGAACGCGGGAAAACGGAAAGATAAAAATCTGTAATATCCTGCAAAAATGCTTCGTCTCCTTCCGGTTCTCGATTCCTTTTCCTGCCGCCGGCTGAACGAATGCTGTCCACACCGGGATCCTCGGCAGAACGAATGCTGTCCGCACCGGGATCCTCGGCAGGAGAAACGCTATCCGTTCCGACAGCCTCGACAAAACCATCTTCCGTTCCAACATCTCCAGAGGAGGGAAGCCAGAGCATTCGGTAGGTTACTCCAAACAGACAGGCACGTACTTGGGTAAGAAAAGCACCGTTTCTTTGATAAAAACCGATTCTTCTTCTCCGAAGCGACTTTTCCTCGCCGGAGGAGGCGGTATCAGGGTCTTCGCATTCCAGGTAGCATCCGGGGAAATCCGTCTGCTTTCTCATATTCTGCAGAAAAATACTGCCAAACCCCTTGTTCCTCTGTTCCTCCAGAAAAGCATAATAATCCAATAGCATTTTCCTTTTTTCTGCATCATGCAGCAACAGGGCATATCCCAGAAGCGATTCCGTTTCCCCTTTCCGGGAAAACAAACCATAGCCCGAATACTGTTTCCGATCGATCAGGCTGCGTATGGAAGAGAGCGGTTTGAGCTCATCGAACGGAAAATGGGAAGAACCCCAGGTTTCATAAACAGTTAGAATTTCATCCTGTTTTAATGGTCTGCAAATTTTTTTCATAATTGGGACCTTTCCTTATTCCTGCGGGTATTTTACTCAAGCTGCTGTAAAGCGGTGATATCGGAGTCTATCATCATGGAATAATTGGTATAGTATACCACAAAGCCGGGTTTCCCGCCGCCGGGCTTCTTCACATTCTTTTTCTCCGTATAATCGATCTCCACCTTTTCCTGGCCGCGCCCTTTGGAATAATGGGCCGCAAGACGTGCCGCATCTTCAAAAGTGCTGTCAGGGAGTTCCTCACCACGGGATTTCACTACCACATGGGAGCCGGGGATCCCTTTGGCATGGAACCACCAATCGTTGCCTGTGGCAAACTTGAAGGTTAACTCATCATTTTGGAAATTATTTTTTCCTACATATATATCATATCCGTCGCCGCTCAGATAATGAAAGGGACGGCTTGTGATTTTTACTTTTTTTGTTCCGCCTTTTCTTCGGATATAGCCGCTTTCTATCAATTCTTCTTTGATTTGTACCAGATCCTCTTCCTTCAGGGCGATATCCAGTGAGTTGCTGATGGATTCCAGATGCTCGATTTCCGTTTTTGTTTCCAGTGTGAGCTGGGATAAGGCTTCATAGGTCCTTTTCAGTTTATTATATTTGTCAAAATATTTTTTTGCATTTTCTCCCGGCGTTAGAGTGGGATCCAGAGGAATGGTAATCTCTTCATTGGTATAATAATTCAATGCCGCCAGGGAACGGGAACCTGGCGCCGCATCATAGCCGTAAGTGTTCAGCAATTCGCCGTAAACCCGGTATTTATCTCTTTTTTCCGTATCCTGCATCTGTTTCAGCTGCAGATCATATTTTTTTACATTACGTTCAAGCGCAGTTGATACGATCCGGCGCAGATCGGAGGAACGCTGACGGATGCGGGTTATGGTATTTTTTTCTGCATAATAATCCTCAAGCAGCCGGGATATGGAGTCATAGTCCTTCCTTGCACTTTCAGGATAAGAGGTGAGCCGCAGGGCGGCATACTCCGACGGCGCGTTGTTTTCATACACAATACATGGCGCAAAACTGCCGGCACGCACCGAATCCATGATTTCCTGAAAGCAGCGGAAGAGGGTTTCCCTGCCTGCTTCGTCCAGGGCCGCTGTGGAAAATTCCGCGTTTCCTCCCGCCCGGTAACAGATTTCATGAGCTATTGCGGGAGACAGGCCGGTGAAGCTGGTATACAGCGCCTTGAAGCAAGGCATGCCGGCTGCGGACAAGCGTGCCGTAAAGGTTTCCCTGGTTACGGAAAGTGGATTTTCTTTATCCTGTGTATGAGGAATAAAATATTCCTTGCCGGGAAGAACCTCACGCACCGAGCTTACCAGTCCTGAAATATGCTTGATACTGTCGATAATGGTGCCTGACGGGCTGCTGAAAATAATGTTGCTGTGTTTGCCCATCAGTTCCACAATTAGCAGTTTCCTGCAAAGATCGCCCATTTCATCAAGATGCTCAATTTCAAAATTCAGAATACGCTCCATCCCCGGCTGGGTAATGCTTATTATTTTCCCGTTCTGAATATGCTTGCGCAGCAGCATGCAGAAATTGGGTGCGGTCATCGGACTGGGTTTGTTTTTTTCTGTCAGATAAATAAGGGGCAGAGATGCCGAGGCGGAAATAGTAAGCCGGTGCTGTGCCCCATTGTTTTTTATGGTAAGCAGAAGCTCATCCGGTTCAGGCTGGGCGATTTTGAAGATACGTCCTCCGCTCAGCGTATCCTCCAGTTCTTTTCTTATATTAGCAATGGTTATGCCGTCAAATGCCATACAAAAGTCCTTTCTGCGGGAAAAACACAGCCGCGTGTAATACCGGCTGTGTTCTCTGTGCGGTAGAATAAATGCTGTTGAATTCAGTATAGCAGAAGATGGAAAAGAGAACAAGTGCTCAGAAGCCAAGCAGGTAACGCACCAGGGCAATCAGTCCCAGATGAGCGGGATAAAAAACATAGAAAAACCATTTGGGAATTTTCAGGGAGGTGTTGGTATGCAGGAAAATCAGGGGAAGGGCAAGCAGGGCCCCTGCTTCAAAGCCGATATTATGTCCGCCAAGCACCAGATTCAAAGGATCCCCGGGGGATGCCATAAACAGGGCGGGGAGATAGGTCAGCGCGTACAGGCAGGCACCAAGAACCGGTTTCCTTCTGCAGAGATAGAATATGAGCATGAGGATGATGCCGGTATAGGAATAATCAAAATTCCACAGGGCAATAACCAGGAAGGCAAGGATAAAAAGCCACCATTTCTTTTCTTTAAAGCCCCATACGGAAAGAAGGCTTATAAATAAAGTAAAGAAAATATTCCAGTTTGTCAGATTTCCCAGAATATCCTGGGGATTGAAGGCCAGTATCCAGAAGGGCTGGGAGATGATGGCGAACAGACCAAGCCTGCCCAGGTATCTGCGGATATTTTTGGTATAGAGCATGCCTACCGTCATGCAATAACAGAAGATTGGGAAGGCAAGACGGCCGAACCAACGGAAAACAGGGTATTCCGGGAAGAAAACACCTCCCATATGATCTATCAGCATGCTGATTATGGCGATCAGCTTCAGGAAGTTTGTGTCCAGATTGGTAGCAAGGAGAGGCTTGCCGGGGCTTATGTTCGTATTTGTATTCATTGTTTATGCACCTTTCTTTGTTTGCTTTGATGGTATCATTATAGCGTTTTTGATGGAAAGGATATAGGAAGGGAAGTGTCAACTATTGCAGGGATTTTGTAAAGTTTGGTAAATCCGATATAAACGGTAGATATAAACGGCAGAAAATGAAATCCTTGACTACTTTCGGAAGGTGCTTTATAATAAAATGAATTATGGGAATGTATCTTCTGGAGGAATACTGATGATAAAAAGTATGACTGGCTTCGGCAGATGTGAGATCAGCGGGGCCGAGCGTAAATTTACTGTGGAAATGAAATCCGTGAACCACAGGTACCTGGATGTGAGCATTAAGATGCCGAAGAAACTGAATTTCTTCGAGTCATCCATACGGAGCCTTTTAAAGGAATATATCCAGAGAGGCAAAGTGGATGTGTTCATATCTTATGAAGACTTTACAGAGAACAATGTTACTATTAAGTACAACAGGGATATCGCCGCTGAATATATGGAGTATCTGAACCGGATGGCCGGCGAGTTTTCCCTGGACAACGATATCAGGGTTTCTTCCTTATCCAGATTTCCCGAGGTTTTCTCCATGGAGGAGCAGAACATAGACGAAGAGGGAATATGGAAGAGCCTGGAGAAGGCCCTTCGCGGGGCGGCGGAAGGCCTGGCCCAGACAAGGCTTGCCGAAGGGGAGAACCTGAAACAGGATTTGACGTCCAAGCTGGACAGTATGCTGGAGAGCGTGGCGTTTATTGAAGAACGTTCCCCTCAGATAATTGCGGAATACCGACAGACACTGCGGGATAAGGTAAAGGAACTTCTGGAAGATACCCAGGTGGATGAGAACCGGCTGCTTATGGAAGTGACTATTTTTGCCGATAAAGTTTGTGTGGATGAAGAATTGGTCCGCCTGCGGAGCCATATCGAAACGACAAGGGATGCCCTGATGACGGGCGGAAGCATTGGCAGAAAGCTGGACTTTATCGCTCAGGAAATGAACAGGGAAGCCAATACCATTCTTTCCAAGGCAAATGATCTGGAGACCTCCAACCGTGCCATAGAGCTGAAAACCGAGATTGAGAAGGTCAGGGAACAAATCCAGAATATTGAATAACGGCGGCGGGAGCCGTATAGATCCGGAGGAAGATATGAGTCAGTTTATTCATGTTGGATTTGGCAATATTGTAAATACAGCAAAGATTATAGCGGTGGTCAGTCCGGATAGCGCACCCATTAAGAGAATGGTGCAGACTGCCAGGGAGGCGGGGACGGCCGTGGACGCAACACAGGGACGAAAGACAAAGGCGGTGCTCGTGATGGAAAACGGCCAGCTGGTGCTTTCCGCGCTTTTGCCGGAAACCATTGCAAACCGGGCACAGGCCGAACGGGAGGATAATGATGAAGCATAGGGGAATTCTGATTGTCGTTTCCGGTTTTTCCGGAGCAGGCAAAGGAACCTTGATGAAGGAGCTTATCAATACCTATGACAATTATGCACTTTCGGTATCCATGACCACAAGAAAACCCAGAGCGGGAGAAGTAGAAGGAAAGTCTTATTTTTTTGTGGATAAGGAAACCTTTGAGCAGACGATTGAAGCGGACGGGCTGATAGAGTATGCCTGCTACTGCGGCAATTACTACGGGACGCCCAGGGAATATGTGGAGGCCTGCCTGGAAAACGGGCGGGATGTGATACTGGAAATTGAAATCCAGGGAGCCCTTAAGGTGAAGGATAAATTTCCGGAAACCCTTCTCCTGTTTATTATGCCGCCCAGCGCAAAGGAACTGCGCAGAAGGCTGGAGGGCAGAGGGACGGAGAGTGAAGAAATCATCTGCCAGCGGATCAGCCGCGCGGCGGAAGAAGCAGAAGGCATTGAAAATTATGATTATATCATAATCAATGATAAATTGGACGACTGTGTGAAGGAGATGCACGGCATCATTAACGCCGCACGCAGAAGCCCGCAGAGAAATAAAGAATTGATAGCTGATATGCGTTCCGAACTGGACGCGTTAGTGAAAGGAGAATGAAACATGTTACATCCCTCTTATACCGATTTAATGAAAGTAGTGAACAGCGATGTGGAGCCCGGCGAAACCAATATAGTCAACAGCCGTTATTCCATCGTTATGGCCACTTCAAAAAGGGCAAGGCAGATTATCGGAGGCGATGAGCCGTTGGTAAATATGAAAACAGGCATGAAGCCTTTATCCGTTGCAGTGGAAGAACTGAATGAAGGCAAGATTAAGATTCTCGGGGATGAAGAAACAGAAGAGTAAAATGGGGGAAGGGAGAAGAGAAATTGCCGTGTGCATTTCTCTTTTTTCGTAAAAAAATATGAAAATTTTATTTATTTCCCTGGGCTGCGATAAAAATCTTGTGGATACCGAGATGATGCTGGGAATGCTGGCGGAAAACGGGCATACCTTCACGGATGATGAAGCGGAGGCGGAAGCGGCGGTGGTTAATACCTGCTGCTTTATCGGGGACGCCAAGGAAGAAAGTATTAATACCATCCTGGAGATGGCGGAACTTAAAAAAAGCGGACAGCTGAAGGCACTGATTGTGGCCGGCTGCCTGGCACAACGTTATAAGGAAGAGATACAGACGGAAATACCGGAAGTGGATGAGATCCTGGGAACGATGGCTATCGACAGTGTGGTGGCGGCTATCGCAGAGGTGACAGGCGGGCAGAAACGCAACCACATTACGGATCCGGATGCGGCACTGGTTTACGGAAAGCACCGCAGCGTAACGACAGGCGGCCATTTCGCCTATCTGAAAATTGCGGAGGGCTGTGATAAGCGCTGTACCTATTGTATCATCCCCAAAGTACGTGGGAATTACCGGAGCGTTCCCATGGAGGTTCTGGTAAAGGAAGCGGCAGAGCTGGCGGAAGGCGGGGTAAGGGAACTGATCCTGGTTGCCCAGGAAACCACCGTTTACGGGAAGGATTTGTATGGCGAAAAAAGGCTGCCCCGGCTGCTTCAGGAGCTGTGCCGTATCCCCGGGCTTTACTGGATCCGCCTTTTGTATTGCTATCCGGAGGAAATTACGGATGAGCTGATCGAAACCATCAAAAACGAACCGAAGATCTGCCATTATCTGGATATGCCGATCCAGCATGCATCGGATCGGATTCTCAGGCAGATGGGCAGGCGTACCAATCAGGCCGAGCTGCGGGAACGCGTCGGGAAACTGCGGGAGGAAATCCCGGATATCTGCCTGCGCACCACGCTTATCAGCGGTTTCCCCGGTGAAAAACAGGAAGATCATGAAGAATTATATCATTTCGTGGACGAACTGGAATTTGACAGACTTGGGGTATTTACCTATTCCCTGGAAGAAGGGACGGCCGCCGCACAGATGGAGAACCAGGTACCCCAGGAAATAAAAGAAGAACGCCAGGCAGAGCTTATGGAGCTTCAGCAGGAAATCGCTTTTGAAAAGGCGGAAAATATGAAGGGCAGGAGGTTTCCTGCCATGATTGAGGGAAAGGTGGACGGGGAGAACGCCTATGTGGCAAGAACCTACAAGGACGCGCCGAATGTGGACGGACTGCTGTTTATCAATACCTCAAGGGAGCTGATGACCGGTGATTTCGTGAATGTGTGTATTACGGGATCGTATGAATATGATTTGATAGGAGAGCTGGAAGATGAATTTACCGAATAAGCTGACAATAGTGAGAATGATAATGATAATACCCTTTGTGGTTTTTATGCTGGTTCCCATAGGAGGGGCCGGTGTGGCGAAATGGATCGCCCTGGCCTTGTTTGTAATAGCCAGCCTCACCGATTTGCTGGATGGCAAGATTGCCAGAAAATATAATCTGGTGACAACCTTCGGGAAATTCATGGATCCCCTGGCGGATAAGCTTCTTGTCTGCTCCGCGATGATCTGTCTGGTGGAGATGGGAAAAATCCCTTCATGGATCGTCATAATCATCATCAGCAGGGAATTCATTATCAGCGGTTTCCGGCTTGTGGCGTCGGATAACGGCGTTGTTATTGCGGCAAGCTACTGGGGTAAATTCAAAACCACCTTCCAGATGGTGATGATTATCCTGATGATTGCTGATATCCAGGCACTTTCCCTGGTAACCGCCATTGTGATGTGGATTGCATTGATACTCACGGTAATTTCACTGGTAGACTATCTGGTTAAGAACAAAGATTGCCTGGCTGACCAGAAGTAAAGAAAAGAGGTTCGGTATGGTAGTAGAATTAATTTCAGTAGGGACGGAGCTTCTGCTCGGGAACATCGTCAACACCAATGCAGCGTATCTGGCGGAAAAATGTGCGGGGCTGGGTTTGTCCTGCTATTATCAGACAGTGGTGGGCGATAACCGGGAAAGGCTGGCCGGAGTGATGCGCACGGCGCTGGAGCGGTCTGATATTTTGATTCTCACAGGAGGACTTGGGCCTACGCAGGATGATCTGACGAAGGAGACGGCAGCGGACGTGTGGAACAGGGAGCTAAAAATGGACGGCCATTCCCTGGAGCGGATCGAAGCTTTTTTCAAAGAGCGGAATCTGGAAATGACGGACAATAATAAGAAACAGGCTCTTGTGCCGGAGGGTGCCCTCGTGGTTGATAATGACAACGGAACGGCTCCGGGGCTTATCCTTACGGAAGGGGAGAAGCGTATGATTCTGCTTCCCGGACCTCCGAATGAACTGAAGCCCATGTTTGAAAACAGTATAGCCCCCTATCTTACCGGACTGGAGAATCCGCTTGAACCTGGTATTATTTTCTCCAGGACAGTGAAAATCTGCGGAATGGGGGAAAGTAAGGTGGAAAGCCTGATCACGGATTTGGAAAATATGGAAAATCCCACAGTCGCCCCTTATGCCAAGACCGGAGAGGTTCATCTGCGGGTTACGGCTCGTGCGGCAGATGAGAAAGAGGCCAAAAGAAAAGTGAAGCCGGTGGTGAAGGAACTGAAATCCCGTTTCGGCAGCGCGGTGTATACCACGGAGGAAGAGGTCTCCCTGGAGGGAGCGGTGGTGGATTTGCTTCTTGCAAATGAACTTACGGTTTCCACCATTGAATCCTGCACAGGGGGAATGCTTGCCGCCAGACTGATTAACATACCAGGAGTTTCCGAGGTGTTCAAGTCCGGTTATATTACCTATTCAAATAAAGCGAAAAGGAAAATAGCCGGCGTGAAAAAAGGAACCCTGGACAAATACGGAGCGGTAAGCCCCCAGACAGCCAAGGAGATGGCGAGAGGGACGGCGCTGCTCACCAAAGCGGATGTCACTTTTTCCATAACGGGGATTGCAGGACCGGATGGCGGAAGCCAGGAGAAACCGGTTGGACTGGTGTATATGGGCTGTTATGTCTGCGGGACCACGCAGGTCAGGGAATTCCATTTCAGCGGAAACAGGGCTAAAATAAGGGAAACGGCGGTATCCGCCGCTTTAACCATGATGAGACAGTGCATTTTGGAATATTACAGTCAGAAGACGTTTGGAAAATAAGTGTAGGACCCGCCCTGCAAAAAAGAGCTTTCGGCATGAATTCTGCCTGAGCATGGAGGAAATAGTATGTACGAGGATGAAGAATATGGTTTCTGCCCGGAATGCGGGGCGTTGATGAAAAACGGCGTCTGCATCAGCTGCGGATACGACAGAAATAAAAAAGAAACGGATTCTCTTTTTAATACGGCTGAGGAAAACGGGGAATTACCGGCGGAGGAAAGCCGGGAAGAGGGCGCGGGAGATCCGGCAGAGAAAAGCGCAGCCGGTGAGGGGCCTTTATCCGGCGAATCCCAAATACCTGACGGGCAGGTTGTGTACGGAGGAGAAAATGCTTCCTGTAACGTGCAGAATCCTTCCGGTGATTCACAGAACGTTTCCGGCGGGACGCAGAATCCTTCCTCTGGATCACAGAACTATGGTCCACAGAATGTCCCGTATGGTGCGCAGAACAGCCCTTACGGTTCACAGAATACATCTTATGGCCCGCAGAACGCCCAATATGGGCCGCAAAACGCCCAATATGGCCCGCAGAACGTTCCTCCCTACGGACAGCAGGGACAGCAGAATGTGCCGCCCTACGGCCCGCAAAACGGCTCCTACGGGATGCCCGGGGCTCAGAACGGCTCCTATGGCACACCCTATGGGCAAACGGGAGGGTACCAGGGACAGATCCCGCCTTATCCCCCTTACGGCGCTTATCCTGGCGGTCCCCAGAAACGGAATAACGGACGGACCTTGGCGGCGGTTATCATTGCAGTTATAGCGGTTCTTCTTTGTATTGTCCTGGTGCTTGTATATGTGATTGTGCGGGGGACGGTGAAGGAAGCCGGAAGCGGCCTGTCCAATTACAAGGGAGTGTATGGCAGTGCGGAAACGGCAGAGCCGGAGAGCCGCCCGGAAGAGAACGGAGGGTATGACGAGAAGGGAGAGAATTACGGCGGATATGAATCCGAACCGGAAGAAGAGGATTATATTCCTAGCCCTGCGGATGATTACTATGTCACGCTTGCCGATTCCATCCGAAATGATCTCAGCTACACCGTAGAATGGGAAGAATATGATTATGTGGATGATGAAACCGGGGCAACCACCCAGGGAAGATATCCGCAGCTGAAGGGCGGAAACATTCCTCATCTTGATGAATTAAATGAAGAAATCAAGTATGAGGCTACCTATTACAGCAATCTTTATGGGTATTACAGGCAGCAGCAGGAGGAAGAGGATCTGTATTACGCTTCCGCCAGCCAGGGCTATGTAACCTATATGGATGAAGAAAAAATAAGCATTGTACTCAGGGAATCCTATGCCATGAATATGGAGTCCTATATTTCCCTTTACAGTATAAATATAGATTTGGTCAGCGGCGAACTCATGGACAACGGGCAGATGATTGAGTATACGCCGCAGCTTGCCGAAGCGTTCCGCGAACAGGATGCCTACCAGAACGGGACGGCCCAGGCGGTGGAGGAAATGACCGATGAACAGCTGCAGGATTTCCTGTCGGATTCCGATACCAATATTATTTTCTATACGCCCGTGGGCCTGGAAATCGGATTTAATTATACTACAAGTACCAGCAGCGGATGGGTTACAGCCACAATCAAGGAATACGAACGTTATATGAAAAAAATCTAGCGCCGGAAAGCATGTCTGTCTGCAGGACGTGTCCGGACGGCGGTCAAAACGGTTCCGGGGCGGCAGCCAGGGGCCGTTTTGCTTTTCTCGGAACCAAAGTTCCGCAGCGCGGCATCTGCTGTTTTTCTTACGCTGATAACCACAGGCAGGCCGGAAAACAGGCAGTCTGCTTCCCCTTTTATCCGGAACAGGCGTACAGGCATACATACCGTACTTTTAGGTGGAATTTCCCGCACGTCTGTGTTACAATCATAACAGCATATCTTAGCTGAAGGCGCTTCGTTCCCGGAGTTGCCTTGTCTGTTACATCTGCTTTGCATATCAGGCATTTCGCCCATAATTTCAAAGCAAATACATAAGGAAGGAGGGATGCCTGTGAGGGAGTTTTATCGGACACCGGATTTTATATACTGATTATAAAGTTGGGAATTGACAAATACGAACAGATGTTTTATTATATGAAAAGAGAACATTTGTTCTGGAAGAGAAGGAGAAAACAATGGAAAAAGAAGAAAAATTAAAAGCACTTGATGCCGCGTTATCACAGATTGAGAAGCAGTTCGGAAAGGGTGCTGTAATGAAGCTGGGGGATCCTTCCACACAGATGAATGTGGAGACGATACCCACAGGGTCTTTAAGCCTTGATATCGCGCTGGGCCTGGGAGGCATTCCCAGGGGAAGAATTGTTGAGATATACGGACCGGAATCCAGTGGTAAGACTACGGTCACTTTACATATGATTGCTGAGGTACAGAGAAGAGGCGGAATTGCCGGCTTTATTGATGCGGAGCATGCGCTGGATCCTGTCTATGCCAAGAACATCGGCGTGGATATTGACAACCTTTATATCTCTCAGCCGGATAACGGCGAACAGGCTCTGGAAATTACGGAGACGATGGTGCGTTCCGGTGCGATTGATGTTGTTGTAGTGGACTCCGTGGCAGCTTTGGTTCCCAAGGCCGAGATTGACGGGGACATGGGGGACAGCCACGTAGGTCTGCAGGCCAGGCTGATGTCCCAGGCCCTCAGAAAGCTGACGGCGGTAATCAGCAAGTCCAACTGTACGGTTATTTTTATCAACCAGCTGCGTGAAAAGGTGGGTATTATGTTCGGTAATCCCGAGACTACCACCGGCGGACGTGCACTGAAATTTTATTCCACCATCCGTCTGGATGTCAGAAGGATCGAATCCCTGAAGCAGGGCGGGGAAGTGGTTGGTAACCGTACCCGTGTCAAGGTGGTTAAGAATAAGATCGCTCCTCCGTTCAAGGAAGCGGAATTTGATATCATGTTCGGTGAGGGGATCTCCAGAGTGGGTGATATTCTGGATTTGGCAGCCAATCTGAATATTGTAAACAAGAGCGGCGCCTGGTTTGCCTATGAAGGAAATAAAATCGGCCAGGGCCGGGAGAATGCAAAGAACTTCCTGAAAGAGAATACAGCCATCTGTGATGAAATCGAACGGAAGGTGCGTTCTCATTATGAGCTTGACGGGAAGAAGACAGAAGAAGAACCCGTCAAGAAGGCGGGGGCAGCGAAGGATGCTGCGGATGGTAAAGCGCCAAAAGAAGGAAAAGAACCTGCTAAGGCCAAGGACGCGGAAAAGGCCTGAGGGACAGAGTGAAAATGGTTATTTCAAAAATAGAACCAGTTAATAAAACAAAATATGCGGTCAGTATTGACGGAGAATTCGCCTTTGTATTATACAAAGGCGAACTTCATAAATACGGCATTTCCGATAACCGGGAGCTGGCACAGGATGTATATGATGAAATTATGGAACATGTGCTTCCCAAAAGGGCTAAACTGCGCTGCATGAATCTGCTGAAGTCCAGAGAATATACCAGACAGCAGATGGAGGACAAGCTCCGCCAGGGAAAATATCCGCCGTCAGTAGTAGCAGAAGCCATAGCCTATGTGGAGTCCTTCGGATATATCGACGATGCGGCATATGCCAGACGCTATGTGTCCGCCTACATGGAACGCAAAAGCCGCAGATGTATGGAAGATGAGCTGCGGCGCAAAGGGATCGACAGAAACTGTATTGAAGAAGCCATGCGTACCGTTCAGGAGGAAGATGGGCTTCAGGATGAGGAAGCGATGATCAAAGAGCTGCTGAAAAAGAAGCATTATGACGCAGAACATGCCGATTTAAAGGAAAAAAGACGGGTGCAGGCCTTTTTATACCGGAAAGGTTTTTCGCCCGATAAGATACGCAGAGCCATGAATTGTGAGGATTGCGGAGCGGAAAACTCCTGGGAATAGCAGGTAATCTTGTGCAAAAGTTATGAAAATTGGTGAGAATATGCTTTTCTACTTGACATAATACCTGTTATTTATTAAAATTGAAGTGTTGTAAAATCGCTTATAAGAATGTTTGGCGTACATACATTCTATAACAGATATTCGCACAATGAAAATTTAATAAGGAGGTGCTCCTGTCTATGCTTAGTTATGTAATAGCAGTAGCGGTTACTTTGGTGATTTCTATCCCGGTTACGTTTGCAGTAACTTCTGCATATAGGAAGAAAGAAACTGAAACCAAAATCGGCAACGCCGAAGACAAGGCAAGAGAGATTATCGATGATGCGGTAAAGACCGCAGAATCCAAAAAGCGGGAAGGACTGCTGGAAGTGAAGGAAGAATCCATTCGTGCCAAAAACGAATTGGATAAGGAGATCAAGGAACGCAGAGCCGAGGTGCAGCGCTTTGAGAGAAGAGTGCAGCAGAAGGAAGAGAACGTGGACAAGAAGTCGGATGCCATCGAGAAGAAGGAATCCGTGCTGGCAGCCAGGGAAGAGGAATTAGGAAAGCAGAAGGAAGAGATCGCGAAGCTGAATGAGCAGAGAGTACAGGAACTGGAACGAATCTCAGGTTTGACCTCCGAACAGGCAAAAGATTACTTATTGAAAATTGTTGAAGATGAAGTGAAGCATGAATCGGCCGTGATGATCAAGGATATGGAGAGCAGGGCCAAAGAGGAAGCAGACAAAAAAGCCAGGGAATATGTGGTTACAGCTATTCAGAGATGTGCGGCTGACCATGTGTCGGAGGCGACTATTTCCGTGGTACAGCTTCCTAATGATGAGATGAAGGGAAGAATTATCGGACGAGAGGGAAGGAATATCAGAACCCTTGAAACCTTAACCGGCGTGGATTTAATTATTGATGATACACCGGAAGCAGTAATTTTATCCTCTTTTGATCCAATCAGAAGGGAAGTGGCAAGAATTGCGCTTGAAAAGCTTATTGTTGACGGACGTATCCATCCGGCAAGAATTGAAGAAATGGTGGAGAAGGCGCAAAAAGAAGTAGAAGTTATGATTAAAGAGGAAGGGGAATCCGCGATACTGGAAGTTGGTGTTCATGGTGTTCATCCGGAACTCGTTAAATTACTGGGCAAATTAAAGTTCAGGACAAGTTATGGACAGAACGCGTTAAAGCATTCAATAGAGGTGGCTCAGCTGTCAGGACTTTTGGCATCAGAGCTTGGTTTAGATGTGAGAATGGCCAAACGTGCCGGCTTACTGCATGATATTGGTAAAGCTGTGGATCACGAAATGGAAGGTTCCCATATTCAGCTTGGCGTGGAACTTTGTAAAAAGTATAAGGAATCCGCAACGGTTATTAATGCAGTAGAATCCCATCATGGAGATGTGGAGCCTACTACATTGATTGCATGTATTGTCCAGGCGGCAGATACGATTTCTGCGGCAAGACCGGGTGCGAGAAGAGAAACCCTGGAAACTTATACAAGCAGATTAACTCAGTTAGAAGACATTGCAAACAATTTCAAAGGTGTGGACAAATCTTTTGCTATTCAGGCAGGTAGAGAGATTCGCGTTATGGTAGTTCCTGAGCAGGTATCAGATGCGGACATGATACTGATGGCACGTGATATTTCCAAAGCGATTGAAGCGGAACTGGAATATCCCGGACAGATTAAAGTTAATGTTATCAGAGAAAGCCGTGTTTCTGATTACGCAAAATAGCAATTGTAAAAGCCTTGCAGGTGTTCCTGCAAGGCTTTTAAATATTGAGGATAGGAGTATAGAGAAATGGCGGATGAATTTAAACGTTTGGACAGGGAACTGGTGTATAAAGGTTCTATTATTGATTTTTACAAGGATACCGTGCAGGTACCCAACGGCAGAGTAGTCAAATGGGATTTTATCAAGCATCAGGGGGCGGCGGCGGTTGTCCCGGTGACAGAGGATGGAAAGCTACTGCTGGTGAGACAGTATCGGAATGCCCTTGACCGGTATACTCTGGAAATCCCGGCAGGGGGCCTGAACGGGCCGGATGAACCCACAGGGGAAGCGGCGGCAAGGGAGCTGGAAGAAGAAACAGGCTATCGCGCGGGAAAGATACAGTGGCTGATTACAATCCGGACTACCGTAGCCTTTTGCAATGAGAAGATAGATATTTATGTGGCAACGGATTTAATCCCGGGAAGCCAGCATCTGGATGAAGATGAATCCATTGATGTGGAAGCTTATACGGTTGATGAATTATGCGAAAAAATATTTTCGGGAGAAATCGAAGACTCAAAAACTATTTCTGCAATTATGAGTTACCGTGCCAAATACAGGAAGTAGCACTTGAGCCCTTGTAACGGTTCAGGCTTGTCTGAACTGTTACGGCCCCTTTGCATGCATGTGCGCCCGATACGGTGCATATATTGAAAAAAGCAGGCAAAAGGGGTTTTTGTATGGAAAGAGGCGGTTTGGCCGAGACAAAATTGAATGGACGTATCCTGGCTCTCTTTATAGCCGGTTTTTTAGCAGGACTTGCTCTTATTTATGTGGGGCAGGAAAGCCTTGTGGGAAACGCGGATTTTCTGGACAGCTTCAGTGTAGGACGTATGGGAGTACTGGATATAGATAAGTCCATGTTGTTTTTTTACAGTATGAAAGAACGGTTTTCACCGGCAGTACTGCTGATCGCCCTTACCCTTGCGGGAGTGGGAAGCATTGCGGTAAGTGTGTACCTGATCTGGGCCGGATTCTGTGCGGGTACCATCCTGTCCGTTCTGTCAATACGATATGGGATACGGGGTATTCTCATTTTTACAGGAGGGATTTTCCCGCAGATACTGCTTCTGGCTCCGGCTTACCTTCTTCTGTTCCGGTGGTGCCAGGGGTTCCAGGAACGTATGCGAACTGCCCGCTATCCGGGGACCGCAGCAGGGAAGCATGGAGGCTTGTCAGCCGTACGCGCGGGGACTCTTATTTTTATTTTAGGAATGCTTCTTACAGGGTGTCTGGTGGAAAGCTATGTTAATCCTATTTTTCTTCAAAAAATTTTTCACTTTTTTTAAGAAGGACTTACCATATATTGTGATGACAAAATAACGATTGCCGATATCTGGTGCCTAAGGCAAATTGAACAGGAAAATCCCGTAAAATCAGGGAAAATGCGCATTGCTTTTCTTCGAAAAACTGATTATAATATTTTTTACATATGGTTTTGGTTTACATAAACATTTTTCGGGAAGGCAATGGGGCATGGAAAACGAGATAAGGGATTTTATATCATATCTGCATGAGGAGAAAAAAACTTCAGTTAATACAGAGCTGTCTTATAAGCGGGATCTGCAGAAGCTGCAGGCATTTCTCCGGAACCAGGGAATTGAGGAGACCGGCAGAATAACGGAAACTTCCCTGAATTCCTATGTGTTATATCTGGAAAAGAACCAGTTTGCACCGGCTACCGTATCCCGCCACATTGCGGCCGTAAAGGCTTTTTTTCATTTTATGCTCAAAAAAGGGATGATTTCTGAGGATATGTCGGAGCATTTGAAGGCTCCCAGGATAGAGAAAAAGGCGCCGGAAGTGCTGACGGTGGAGGAGGCTGTCCGGCTGCTGGAGCAGCCCGGTAATAATTCCCCGAAGGATATCCGGGATAAGGCCATGCTGGAGCTGCTGTATGCTACAGGAATCCGTGTTTCGGAATTGATTTCCCTGCGCAGCTCGGATCTGAATCTGCGTCTGGGATATATTATCTGCAGGGATGGTGCGAGGGAAAGGGCAGTGCCTTTTGGAAACAAGGCAAAAGAGGCGCTTACTTTTTATCTGAAGGACGCCAGGGAACAGCTGACGAAAGGGTCCGGTGTCGATACCCTTTTTGTAAATTGTTCGGGAAAGCCCATGAGCCGCCAGGGTTTTTGGAAGCTCATTAAGATATATGCACAGAAGGCAGGAATTGAAGCGGATATTACACCACATACTCTCCGCCATTCCTTTGCGGCCCATCTGGTGGAAAACGGTGCGGATTTACACAGTGTCCAGGAAATGATGGGGCATTCTGATATTTCTTCCACGCAGGTGTATGCCGGCCGTAATGGCGTGCAGTTGAGAACCGTATATCAAAGGACACATCCAAGAAGATAGGTTCCTTAACAGAGAGAAGGCCCCTCCCTGTTTTTCTTAACGCTAAGAAAGTGTTAAATATTAAAGCGGCCCCACTTTTTTTCTGTTTTTATAATGTGAAAATATGTTATAATCATAGAAGATAAGCATATCTTGTATATCTGGTAACCTCAAATGAAGTTGGCTTCTCGGCCAATGACAAAGCAGAAAGGCAGAGTATATTTGAAGTTTTTTCGTAAAATCCTCCATGAAAAGTTAAAAGAAACAGTTAAAGCCGTAATACCTGTAATCGTGATTGTATTACTCTTATGTTTTACAATTGCACCGGTGTCTCCGGGAATTTTAATGGCTTTCCTTGTCGGGGCGGTGCTGCTCATTGCGGGGATGGTCTTTTTCACCATGGGCGTGGATATGGCTATGACGCCGATGGGAGAACGGGTGGGAACCTGTATGACACAGTCGAAAAAGCTGTGGATCATTGTACCTATGAGTTTTATTCTTGGTTTTATTATTACCATATCCGAACCGGATCTCCAGGTTCTGGCGGAACAGGTGCCTTCCATCCCCAATGCAATATTGATTCTGTCGGTGGCCTGCGGTGTGGGAGTATTCCTGATAGTGGCATTGCTGCGTATGCTTTTTAGCATAGCGCTTCCCCCGCTGCTGGTATTTTTCTATGGCCTGATATTTATTCTTACGTTCTTTGTTCCCAAGGATTTTCTGGCCGTAGCGTTTGATTCCGGCGGTGTTACGACAGGGCCTATGACGGTTCCCTTTATCATGGCTATGGGTATCGGTATTTCCTCTATCCGAAGTGACCGGCATGCTTCGGACGACAGCTTCGGCCTGGTGGCCCTCTGTTCCATCGGTCCAATAATGGCGGTGATGCTGCTGGGGATGATTTACCGTCCTTCGGGCGGGGATTATGTACCTGTGGAAATTCCGGAAATAGCCGATTCCGTGGAATTGTGGAAGTATTTCCAGGGTGGTTTTCCTGATTACCTGAAAGAAATGGCACTTTCCCTTTTGCCGATAGTCCTGTTCTTTTTCCTGTTTCAGCTCATATTTAAACTGGTGCCGGGAAAAAGCCTGATTAAAATAGGGGTCGGTCTCGTTTATACATATGTGGGGCTTGTGTTGTTCCTGACCGGGGTGAATGTGGGTTTTATGCCTGCAGGGAATTATCTGGGCCAGGTAATCGCAGGGCTTCCCTACCGTTGGATCATTGTCCCCATAGGCATGCTTATCGGTTATTTCGTTGTCCGGGCGGAACCTGCGGTTTTTGTCCTTACCAAACAGGTGGAGGAAATAACGGACGGGGCCATTTCTTCGGGGGCCATGGGGCTGAGCCTGTCCGTAGGTGTCTCCATTTCCCTGGGACTGGCTATGATCCGGGTCCTTACCGGAATTTCTATTCTTTGGTTTATTGTTCCCGGCTATTTTATAGCGCTGGGCCTGTCCTTCTTTGTCCCCAAAATATTCACGGCGATTGCCTTTGACTCCGGCGGCGTTGCTTCCGGCCCGATGACAGCCACCTTTCTTCTGCCTTTTGCGATGGGAGCATGTCTGGCGGTGGGAGGAGATATTATCGCGGATGCTTTTGGCGTAGTGGCCATGGTAGCCATGACTCCTCTTATAACGATACAGATACTGGGGCTGGTTTTCCAATTGCGGGCAAGGAAAGCGGAAAGCGAGGAAGCGCAGCTTGCCTCCGTACCTGCAGAAGAGGCGGCATGGGGCGATTATGATATCATCGATTTGTAGGAGAAACGTATATGAGCAGAATCTATTGGATGGTGACTATCACCGGACGTGACCAGGGAGAACGGTTCTCTTCCATGCATAAGTCGGAGAAGCTTCCCGTCATTTTGGTCACATTGGGAAAAGGAACGGCCAGCAGCGAGGTATTGGATTATCTGGGGCTGGAAGAAAGCGATAAAATTGTCCTTTTTACCGCGGTTACCGGGGAAGTCTGGAAACAGGTAAAAAAAGGAATGGAGACAAAGCTGAATATTGATGTGCCCGGCACGGGTATTTCTTTTATTGTACCTGTAAGCAGCATGGGAGGAAAGAAGACGCTCCAGTTTCTTTTGGCGGGACAGGAGTTTGAAAAAGAGGAGGAAACGGTATTGAAGGAAACGGAATATGAACTTATTATTGTGGTTTCCAATTTCGGATATACAAACATGGTCATGGATGCGGCCAGGGAGGCCGGGGCAGGCGGCGGAACCGTCATACATGCCAAAGGCACCGGGATGGAGAAAGCGGAGAAATTTCTGGGCGTTTCCCTTGCTGCGGAAAAAGAAATTATATTTATCGTGGCGAGGACGGAGAAAAAGAAAGAGATCATGAAAGCGGTGATGGAAAATGCCGGCATGGAAAGTAAGGCGAAGTCTATTGTGTTTTCCCTGCCGGTGGCGGATACGGCGGGGCTGCGTATATCCGAAGACTGGGAAGGATAGATGAATAGAAGGACTAAAAAATGTCTGCCGGCGAAAACCGGCAGACATTTTTTTACGGGGCATAAGACCGGCCCGGGGAGAGAAGCAGCCTTTGCTGCGCATGGGGATAACCCGCAAAGCGTGGTAACCGTTGTTTACTCATATTCTGCAATATCGTAAATAAGCTTCTCCGAATCTTCCCAGGAAAGACAGGGATCCGTAATGGATTTACCGTAGACGCCGCCGCCTACTTTCTGGCAGCCTTCTTCAATATAGCTTTCCACCATAACACCTTTGACAAGGGAATGGATGTCCTTATTCAGCTTGCGGCTGTGCATGACTTCCTTGACAATACGGATCTGCTGGTCATGCTTTTTATCGGAATTGCTGTGGTTGGCATCAATGATACAGGCCGGGTTTTTCAGATCCCTTTCGTTATAAAGATTGAGAAGAGTGTTTAAATCTTCATAATGATAATTGGGAATATTTCGTCCATGCTTGTTGGTGGCTCCGCGAAGCACGGTATGGGCCAGCTCATTTCCGGTGGTGTTGACTTCCCATCCGCGGTAGATGAAGGAGTGGGCATGCTGGGCGGCGTGTACGGAGTTCAGCATAACAGAGAAATCCCCGCTGGTGGGATTTTTCATGCCTGCGGGAACATCAAAGCCGCTGACGGTGAGGCGGTGCTGTTGATCCTCAACGGATCGTGCACCGATAGCAACATAAGAAAGAATGTCGGACAGGTAGCGCCAGTTTTCCGGATAAAGCATTTCATCCGCCGCTGTGAGGCCGGATTCTTCGATAGCCCGGATGTGCATTTTACGCATAGCTATCAGTCCCTGAAGGAAATCCGGTTTCTTTTCCGGATCCGGCTGGTGAACGATGCCCTTATAGCCTTCCCCTGTGGTACGTGGTTTGTTTGTATAGATCCTCGGAATCAGAATCAGCTTGTCCTTAACGGCTTCATTCATACGGGCAAGCCTCGATATGTAGTCGCATACGGCATCTTCGTTATCGGCGGAGCAGGGGCCGATGATAACCAGGAACTTACTGCTTTTTCCGGTGATGACATCCCGGATCTCCTGATCTCTTTCTTTTTTCAGCCGGATAAGCTTTTCCGGCATGGGATATTCTTTCCTGATTTCATCCGGGGTGGGTAATTTTCTTATGAATTCGAAACTCATGACGCATTTTCTCCTGTCTGTAAAATAGAAACCGAGCAGGCCGGAAACAGGCCTGCCGGGCAGCTTCCTGTAAGAACGGCCATTGCCGGAGGACCGGTGTGGCTGTTCGCGTACATTATAATATAGAAAAACGTAAAGTGCAAGTACCGGCGGCTTATAGGGGGCAGATAAAAAAAGTTGGTGCGGCAGGGGGATCATGGCGTCACCAACTTTTTTTATCTGCGCCCAGGCTCATCCGGGCAGAAGATACTGCCGGAGCGGCAGAAGACAGCAGATAGTGGTATAGAGCTGGCTTAACAGCATACCTGCCAGATAACCCTTGATGCCGTACAGGGGGATCGCCTGGAATACGAAAACAAGGCGCAGCATCAGGCTGGTCAGGCTTAAGAAAAAGGAGTAGCTGGTTTTTCCAAGGCCATGCAGGATGCTTGTTAAGGTGGTATTCAGGTAAAGGAACGGACACATAAAGCTGAGTATGATAATAAAATGGCCGGCCATTTCGCTGTTATACAGCATGAGCCCCACGGTTTTTCCCACTGCCAGGAAACCGATACAGCAGACACAGCCGAGAAGCAGGCAGTAGCCCAGGCATTTGCGCACGGCCTTGCGTATGGCATTCTGGTTGTTGACCGCATCCGCTTCGGAAATAGCGGGCATGAGGAGGACGGAAACGGAATTCGTCAGGGTGCCGGGGAAATAAATAAGCGGCAGCGCCATCCCTGTAAGAACACCGTAAACACTCAAAGAATCGCTGACCGTATGGCCGTAAACCTGCAGCTTTGCGGGAATGCAGGCAGCTTCAATGGCCTGCAGCAGATTCAGGCACAACCGGTTGGCACTTAAGGGGGCGGCGAAACCGATGATCTGACGGCTCAGTTTTCCGTATACCAGCACCAGCCGTGTGGGACTTGCCCCGGAGGCCTTGCGGTATATTGTGCCGGAGGGAAGGCGTCCGGCAGGGTAAGCTTTCCTGATAAAATGCAGGTAAGCAGCGGGAAGGGCGAGAAGCATGGAGGAAAGCTCCCCGATGGCAAGCCCGGCGGCGGCAACAGCTATGGTAGGCTCTTTTCCCTGCGCCAGGCACCAGGAAGCAATTATGTATACGCTTCCCACCCGGAAAATTTGCTCTGTTAATTGGGTCGCGGCAGGAACCGCGGTTTTCCTCACCCCGTAGAAATAACCGTTGACACAGGAATGGACGCAGGCGAAGGGGAAGGATAGTGCTGCTATCCGCAAAAGAGGGGCGCAGCGTGGTTCAAAGAGAAGATAGGAGGCGATAAAGTCTGAAAAATGATATACACCGATTAAACAGCCCATGGATAATATAAGAGAGAATGCAAATCCTACTAGCAAAATGCGTAAAGATGCTTTATAATCATGAGTGGCTGTTTCTCCTGCCACGAATTTTGAGATGGCATTTTGCAGTCCGGCTGCTGAAAGAGAAAAAACAAGAGCCATGACCGGCCCAATCAGCTGATAGATTCCCATGTTTTCTTCGCCGAACAGCCGGGAGAGAAAAATCCGGTAAAAGAAACCGATAAGGCGGCTGGCAAGTCCTGTTACTGTCAGGATAATCGTTCCGGTGATCAGGGTGTTTTTTTTGATGCGCATGCTGCTCCAATCTGTAGGCTATAGCTCTTTTGGTAAATATATGCAGGAGAGCCTGTTGACAGAACGCAGGTGCGGTGTTATATTAACCATAGAAAACGAAGCGGTTTACTAGGAAATGGAAAAGCCGGTAACCCTGGAAATATAGAAAAAGCATGAAGACATGCAGTCAGGAGAGTTTAATATGAGTCAGTTAATTTATTTGGATAATGCGGCAACAACAAAAACCGCACCGGAAGTGGTACAGGCTATGCTACCTTTTTTCTCCGAACATTACGGGAACCCCAGCAGTATTTATTCCCTTGGAACGGAAAGCAAAAAAGCGGTAAGCCAGGTAAGGGAGGCCATTGCCGGGACACTGGGAGCCGCCAACAATGAGATTTATTTTACGGCAGGCGGATCGGAAGCGGATAACTGGGCGCTGAAGGCCACGGCAGAGGCCTATGAAGCGAACGGCAGACATATTATCACATCTGCGATTGAGCATCATGCGGTCCTCCATACATGCGCGTATCTGGAAAAAAAGGGATACGAAGTAACTTATGTAAATGTGGATGAAAATGGTATAGTAAAGCTGGATGAGCTGGAGAAGGCAATCCGTCCGGACACTATACTGATTTCCATAATGTATGCCAACAATGAAATCGGGACGATCCAGCCCATAAAGGAAATTGGGGAAATCGCAAAGAAGCACAATGTCCTGTTCCATACGGACGCGGTGCAGGCCTACGGACAGCTGCCGATCAATGTGGATGAATGCCATATTGATATGCTCAGTGCCAGCGGCCATAAGCTGAACGGACCGAAGGGAATAGGTTTTCTGTACATCCGTAAGGGAATTAAAATACGTTCCTTTGTTCATGGAGGGCAGCAGGAGAGAGGAAGAAGGGCAGGCACTGAGAATGTGCCCGGAATCGTGGGGCTTGGCGCTGCTGTGGAAAGGGCCTTTGCCATGATGGAAGAAAAGACTGCAAAGGAACTGGAACTGCAGGATTACCTAATAAGCCGTATCGAAGCCGAAATCCCTTACTGCCGTCTGAACGGAGACCGGCATAAGAGACTGCCTAATAATGTGAATTTCAGTTTCCGTTTCGTGGAAGGGGAATCACTGCTGATTATGCTGGATATGAAAGGGATATGCGCCTCCAGCGGTTCCGCATGTACTTCCGGTTCCCTGGATCCTTCCCATGTGCTCCTTGCCATAGGGCTTCCTCACGAGATCGCCCATGGTTCCCTGCGTATGTCCATGAACGAGGAAAATACGAAGGAAGAGCTGGACATTACGGTGGAAGCGATCAAAGAAATTATTACCAAGCTCCGGAATATGTCCCCTCTTTACGAGGATTTTATTAAAAAGCAGAATAAATAAGAAAGACGGCGGTTTCGGCCGCCATGATACGGAAAGGAAGAAATATGTACAGCGAAAAAGTAATGGATCATTTTGAGCATCCCCGTAATGTCGGGGAAATAGAGAACGCGAGCGGCGTGGGTACGGTAGGGAATGCCAAATGCGGCGATATCATGAGAATATATCTGGATATTGATGAGAACGGGATTATCCGGGATGTGAAGTTCAAAACCTTTGGCTGCGGAGCCGCCGTTGCGACCAGCAGTATGGCTACCGAACTGGTAAAGGGAAAGAGTGTCAGAGAAGCCATGGAGGTTACCAATAAAGCGGTCATGGAAGCGCTTGACGGCCTGCCGCCGGTAAAGGTGCATTGCTCTCTTCTGGCGGAAGAAGCTATCCATGCGGCGCTGTGGGACTATGCGCAGAAGAACGGCATCAGCATTGAGGGCCTGGAGAAGCCGAAGTCCGATATCCACGAAGGCGAAGAAGAAGCAGAGGAAGAATACTAAAATATGGGCAAAAAAGTAGTGGTGGGCATGTCCGGAGGAGTGGATTCCTCCGTGGCGGCCCTTTTGCTGAAGGAACAGGGCTATGATGTCATTGGCGTCACCATGCAGATTTGGCAGGATGAGGCGGAAGAGATCCGGGAAGAAAACGGGGGCTGCTGCGGACTG
Source organism: uncultured Lachnospiraceae bacterium (assembly GCA_900548905.1). GTDB lineage: Bacteria > Bacillota > Clostridia > Lachnospirales > Lachnospiraceae > Eisenbergiella. The sequence goes on from URMK01000063.1 coordinate 28,019, forward strand.
AGCGCGGTGGACGATGCACGGAGAGTGGCACAGAAGCTGGATATTCCTTATTATGTGATGAATTTCAAAAAGGAATTCCAGGCGAATGTCATCGATTACTTTGTGAAGGAATATGTCAGGGGAAGGACGCCGAATCCTTGTATTGCCTGCAACCGGTACGTAAAATGGGAGTCCCTTCTTGCCAAAAGCCTGGGGCTGGGGGCCGATTATATAGCCACCGGGCATTATGCCAGGATCGAACAGCTTCCGGGAGGAAGGTTTGCCATCCGCAATTCCGTTACGGCGGCCAAGGACCAGACATATGCCCTGTATAATCTTACGCAGGATCAGCTTGCCCATACGCTGATGCCGGTGGGGAGTTATACCAAAGAGGAAATCCGCCGTATGGCAGAGGAAGCGGGACTTCCGGTGGCACATAAAAAGGACAGCCAGGAGATCTGTTTTATACCGGATCATGATTATGCCGCTTTCATTGCACGGGAAAGCCGGACAGAAGTACCCGGTCCCGGGAATTTTGTTACCGCTGACGGTATGATTCTGGGAACACATAAAGGTATTACCCATTATACGGTGGGTCAGAGGAAGGGGCTGAACCTTTCCCTGGGCCATCCGGTTTTTGTAACCGAGATCCGACCGGAAACCAATGAAGTGGTTATCGGAGAAAACCGGGAAGTATTTACACAAAGTCTGACATGCAGTGAACTTAACTTCATGGCGGTACCGGATTTGACGGAACCGCTAAGGGTAAAAACAAAAATACGTTACGCCCATCAGGGAGCATCCTGCCTGATTGAGAAAATAGGGGAGGACAGGGTGAAATGTACCTTTGATGAGCCGGTCCGTGCGGTTACTCCGGGACAGGCCGCAGTATTTTACGATGGCGGATTTGTACTGGGCGGAGGGACAATCGAATAAGCATACAGGAAAAGAGGCCGTTTGGTACCTCTTTTCTTTTTTGTGCATAACTATAAATAAAGACAAAAAAGGAAGAATAAATTGGAGTCTAAATTTAATCAGTTATACGGAATGAGGCAGCGTCCTGCCTTTATGTCATTTACCGGTGTGATCACCCATATGGAAGTGGCGGGAGGAGACCGGGGCCGCTACGATGCATGCGACCAGATGATCACTGTGGAAAATGAGGCGGGGAATACCGTGAATTTCTTTGTCAGCGCCGATACCTTTGTGGTGGACTACGCCACCATGTATGAAAGCATGCCGGTAACCGTATTCTATAACGGGAACGCAGCGGCTCCCTTAATTTATCCGCCCCAGTATGTGGCAGCGGTGGTTGCGCCGCAGCAGGAAGGGCAGATGGTATTTGTGGGTTATTTCAACAACCTGCTCATGAGCAGCGACCAGAGCCTGAAGCTGAACCTCGCACCTACGACCCAGGTCGTGACTACAAATAACCAGACCTTTATGGGAAATCCCGGAAACCATACCCTGGTGGTGCTTTACAGCCAGACGACCAGAAGCATACCGGCACAGACCACCCCTGAAAAAATTATTGTGCTCTGCGGGCAATAAAACATAAGAACGGGCAGCGTACAGCCATACGGGTATCCCAAAGGGAAAAGGGACCGGCATGGGGGTACGCTGTCTTTTTGTATGCCCTGATATCCTTCAGATAGGAATGCGGCCGATTGCTGCCCCAAAAGTAGGCAAGGAATAAAATTCCTTGCCTGTGACGCAGGGGAATGGAGTATAATGATGGAAAGAGGTGATAAAATGGAAAAAAACAAAGCAATTCCCCCGGGGTATATGACTGTTGGCCAGGTTGCCGGGAAAACCGGCGTAACCGTGCGCACCCTGCAGTATTATGATAAAATGGAACTGCTGTCCCCGTCGGCAGAAAGCGAAGGCGGACGGAGACTTTATACGGACAAAGATGTGGTCAGGCTTCACCAGATTCTGTCCATGAAATCCCTCGGTTTTTCATTGGATGATATTAAGAACCGTCTGATACCTCTTGACACTCCTGAGGATGTGGGAGAAGCTCTTTCCGAACAGGCTGCCGCGCTGCGGGAAAAAATAGATAAGCTTACCGGTTCCCTGGAAGCCATTGAAGCGCTGAAAGAGGAGGTGCTTATGATGAATGCGGTGGACTTCGGTAAATACGCCGATATCGTGGTGAATCTGCAGATGAAGAATGAATATTACTGGCTGATAAAGAATTTTGATAACAGGACACTGGATCATTTCCGCAGCCGGTTTGATAAAGACAGCGGAAGGGCCATGCTGGAAACCTTCACCTCTCTGCAGGAGGAGGCAGTACGTCTTCAGAGGGAAGGGGTATCTCCGGAAAGCGGGAAAGGGCAGCGCCTTGCGAAGGCATATTGGGAGATGGTCACCGCGTTTACGGACGGGGATATGAGCATGCTTTCCAATCTTATGGAAGCTGAAACCTTTGAGGATCCCAAGGGAAGATGGAAAGAAAAACAGGCGGTGGTGCATTCTTTCATTGAACCGGCCCTGGAAGCCTATTTTGCAGAAACGGGATATGACCCGTTCGCAGGAGGGCATAAGGATGCCTGTCATACGGACTGACGGGCCGGTGCACGAAGGTAAGCTATAACTTTATGTACGAAGGGATTCTTTTGCTGTAAACCGTGTAATAAGAGAAGCCGCAGTCCTTCAGCAGCGTTTCCGCCCGGCCGAATTCCCGGCAGATATCCTCCGGCCGGTGGGCGTCGGATCCTACCGTTACGATTTCCCCTCCCTTTTCCCGGTAACGTTCCAGCACCTTTCTGCAGGGATGAAGCTCCTTTAATCCATACCGAAGCCCTCCCGTATTGATTTCCATGCCGATTCCGTTTTCCAGCAGAAGCTCCAGCAAACGTTCGAACAAGTCCTGATATTTTTCATAGGTATAGTTCTTGTCCTTTTCCGGACCATAGCGGACCACATAGTCCAGGTGGCCGTATATGTCAAAGTCATGGAAGGTTTCCAGGTTTTCTATAATCGAAGAGAAGTATTCCCTGTAAGCATCTTCCTCCGTCCGCCCTTCATAAAAGCGTGCATCATAAGGATCCCTGCCGTTGCATAAGTGGGAGGAGCCGATAATGAAATCAAAATCGTAGGCGTTTGTATAAGCGCTCTGCAGCTGTGTCAGATAAGCCTGCAGCCCCAGCTCGATGCCGAAGGTAATCTGTATTTCGTTCCTGTATTCCGCTTTATATTTCAATAGGTCATACAGATAAGAATCCGTATTCACCTCAAAAAATCCTGCGGGGGTATCCGTGGAAACGGGAAAATCAAAGTCCATATGCTCCGTGAAGCACATCTGGGAAAGCCCCAGGGAAATCCCTTTACGTATCATATCTTCCATAGGGGCTTGCGAGTCACCGGAAAAAGAAGAATGTAAATGAAAATCTGCTTTGATAGCCATGTCTGCCGCCTTTCTTCACTGTTGTTTTTTATCTGTTTGTCCGATCAAACAAAAGTATAGCGTATAGGACGGGAAAAGGCAAAGAAAAAAAGGGCATTTACAGGAACCGTCCGGACAGGTCGGAATGGCTGCCATTTATAAACTTTCTGTAAAATAAGGCGTTATTTCCAATATTTTTTTATTTTCGGCTTGATATTTTTATGTAAATTAGGTAAAATGATTTTGCTGATAAAATTTTGTCAAGCTATGGGGACAAGCCCGGATAAGCTTCTGGTGTGTCCGGAGTAAGGACTTGCGCTGTGCGCGGGTCCATTTGCTACGCTTGACAAAATAATATATTAAATCATTTTTAGGAGGAATTAAAAATGGCAGTAAAAGTAGCAATTAATGGTTTTGGCCGTATCGGACGTCTTGCTTTCAGACAGATGTTCGGAGCAGAAGGATTTGAAATCGTAGCAATCAATGATTTAACATCTCCCGAGATGCTGGCTCACTTACTGAAATATGACTCAACTCAGGGCAGATATGAACTGGGCGACAAAGTATCTTACGGTGAAGATTCCATCACAGTTGACGGAAAAGAAATCAAAATCTATGCAAAGGCTAACGCTGCAGAGCTTCCTTGGGGAGAAATCGGTGTGGACGTAGTTCTGGAATGTACCGGATTCTATACCTCCAAAGCAAAAGCTCAGGCACATATCGATGCCGGCGCTAAGCACGTTATCATTTCCGCTCCTGCCGGAAACGATCTGCCTACCATCGTTTACAATGTAAACCATGAGACTCTGAGCAAAGATGATCATATCATCTCCGCTGCTTCCTGTACAACAAACTGCCTGGCTCCTATGGCAAAAGCTCTTAACGATGCTTTCCCTATCCAGAGCGGTATTATGTGCACAATCCATGCTTACACAGGCGATCAGATGACTCTGGATGGTCCTCAGAGAAAGGGCGACAAGAGAAGAAGCCGTGCAGCAGCAGTGAATATCGTTCCCAACAGCACAGGTGCTGCCAAGGCTATCGGCCTGGTAATCCCTGAACTGAACGGCAAGCTGATCGGTTCCGCTCAGCGTGTTCCTACCCCTACAGGATCCACCACCATCCTGACAGCTGTAGTAAAAGGACAGCCTACCAAAGAAGCTATCAATGATGCTATGAAGGCAGCTGCTAATGAGTCCTTTGGCTACAATACAGACGAAATCGTATCCAGCGATGTTATCGGAATGAGATATGGTTCCCTGTTTGATGCTACTCAGACCATGGTTCTTCCTATTGACGAGAATACATCTGAAGTACAGGTTATTTCCTGGTACGACAATGAGAATTCCTACACAAGCCAGATGGTTCGTACAATCAAACACTTTGGCAAACTGCTGAACGCTTAATAATTATACGCAGTCAGCTGTGTAAAGGCATAGGCTCATAAAGGGTCCGGTCTGATGAGGGCCGGGCCCTTTTTTCTCATGATAAGCGGGAGCGGGATTGCCCCAAAAGCCGTTCTCCGCAGATTCACCGAGTGTGAATAGAAAGAAATAAAGAAATAAGGAGGTTTCATACCATGTCATTAAATAAAAAATCCGTTGATGATATCAACGTAAAAGGCAAACGCGTCCTTTGCAGATGCGATTTCAACGTTCCGCTTAAAGAAGGCAAAATCACAGATGAAAACCGTCTGGTTGCGGCTCTGCCTACCATCAAAAAACTGATTGCGGACGGCGGAAAAGTTATCCTTTGCTCCCATCTGGGAAAGCCTAAGGGAGAGCCCAAACCGGAGCTGTCTTTAGCGCCTGTTGCAGCACGCCTTTCCGAGCTGCTTGGACAGGAAGTGAAATTCGCTGCGGATCCTGAAGTGGTGGGCCCTAATGCGAAAGCTGCTGTGGAAGCCATGAAGGACGGCGATGTAATCCTTCTTGAAAACACCCGTTACAGGGCGGAAGAGACAAAGAACGGCGAAGCGTTCTCCAAAGAACTGGCTTCTCTGTGCGATGTTTTTGTAAACGATGCATTTGGTACCGCCCACAGGGCACACTGCTCCAATGTTGGTGTGGCACAGCTGGCTGATACCGCAGTCGTTGGCTATCTGATGCAGAAGGAAATCGACTTCCTCGGAAATGCGGTAGAGTCTCCTGTAAGACCTTTCGTAGCGATTCTGGGCGGAGCCAAAGTTGCTGATAAGCTGAATGTTATCTCCAACCTGCTTGAAAAATGTGACACCCTGATTATCGGCGGCGGTATGGCGTTCACCTTCCTGAAAGCAAAAGGCTATGAAATCGGTGCATCCCTGGTGGATAACGAAAAGATTGAATACTGTAAAGAAATGATGGAAAAAGCGGAAAAGCTGGGCAAGAGCCTTCTTCTCCCCGTGGATGCTGTCGTTGCCAAATCTTTCCCCAGCCCTATCGATGCCCAAATCGATGTGGAAGTATTTGCGGCAGATTCCATTCCCTCAGATATGATGGGACTGGATATCGGACCTAAGACAGCAGACGCTTATGCAGAGGCTGTTAAAACCGCGAAGACTGTTGTCTGGAACGGACCTATGGGCGTTTTTGAGAACCCTGTGCTCGCAAAAGGGACGATTGCAGTTGCCAAAGCGCTGGCTGAAACAGATGCAACCACAATCATCGGCGGCGGTGATTCCGCAGCAGCAGTTAACCAGCTGGGCTATGGTGATAAGATGAGCCACATCTCCACCGGCGGCGGTGCTTCTCTGGAATTCCTGGAAGGCAAAGAACTTCCCGGTGTTGCAGCAGCAAATGATAAATAATAAATGTTAAGGAGACCATAATCATGGCAAGAAAGAAAATTATTGCCGGCAACTGGAAGATGAACATGACTCCCAGCCAGGCCGTAGAATTAATCAATACCTTAAAGCCCCTTGTGGCTACGGAAGATGCGGACGTTGTCTTCTGTGTACCCGCTATCGATATCATTCCGGCTATCGAAGCTGCCAAGGGAAGCAACATTGAAATTGGCGCTGAAAACATGTATTACGAAGAGAAGGGTGCATATACCGGAGAAATCGCTCCTGATATGCTCACTGACGCAGGTGTGAAATATGTTATTATCGGCCATTCCGAAAGAAGAGAATATTTTGCGGAGACCAACGAGACCGTTAACAAAAAGGTTCTCAAGGCATTTGAGCATGGTATTACCCCTATTGTATGCTGCGGCGAGTCCCTTACACAGAGAGAGCAGGGAATTACCATTGACTGGATCCGTCAGCAGATTAAGATCGCTTTCCTGGGTGTAAGTGCAGAGCAGGCTAAGACTGCAGTTATCGCTTACGAACCTATCTGGGCTATCGGAACAGGCAAGACGGCGACCACAGAACAGGCACAGGAGGTTTGTGCTGCCATCCGTGTCTGCATCGGTGAGATGTATGATGAAGCAACCGCGGAAGCAATCCGTATCCAGTACGGCGGATCTGTTAATGCAGCGACTGCAGCAGAACTGTTCGCTCAGCCTGACATCGACGGAGGTCTTGTCGGCGGTGCGGCTCTGAAGCCTGACTTCGGAAAAATCGTCAATTATAAATAACAGCAGCTTTGTAAGTCAATAGCCGCTGAAAGCTTAACCCGTTTTCTTCCGTGTACCGTTAGGGAAGAAAACGGGTTTTGTTGAATAAACAGGCGGCCTGCGTTATATATTCCTGGTGACAGTGTATTGATTGATATATCTTATCATCTAATGATATTGCAGCAAATGGTTTTCTGTGGTAATCTGTATCATGAAGTTAGTTAAAACTAACTATAGCCTGACATGTACTAAAAGGAGATTGTTTTCCGGCGTATGGATGGACGCCGGAAGATAATTTTCCGGATCCCGGAGGAAGGAACATATGCCTGTAGAAGAAATTACGCAGTATTTACGGACCAATGGGCAGAGCTGTCAAAAGGCGTTACATATGCAGCTGGCAATCCATTGCGCACCGTTTTTAAAAGGAATCAAGGAAAGTGCTGTCGTCAGCCTTCCAAGAGAGCAGTCCGTTGCCTTTTCCGGCCTGGCAGCCCGGGCTGGTCTGAACTGGTACTTTTTGCTCCATGAGGATGGAAAGGATATGGTATTTATTTACCGAAGAAAGGAATTGGAGAGATTTCTGCAAAAAGAGGATGTTTCAGTATTCCTGAAGAAAAGAGGATATCTGCAGAACGGTAAGACTCATCCGTTTCCTATCTGTCAGATTCTGTCCGAACTTTCCGAAAGAGTGGAGTCTTATTACAGGACAAAAGAAAACTTTCCTCATGAGATAGGTGTGCTTCTCGGATATCCGACGGAGGATGTGGAAGGCTTTATTGCTAATGAAGGCAGGAATTGTCTGCTCACAGGCTATTGGAAGGTATACAAGAATGAGCGGCGGGCAAAACAGATATTTGCCGCCTTCGACGAAGCCAGGGAAGTGACTGTACGGGAAGTATTGGAAGGAAAAGAGCTTTTGCAGTTATGCACATCCATATAAAACAGCTGGATTAAAGGAGGAATAGAAAAATGGCACGGGTATCAATTGTATACTGGAGTGGTACGGGAAACACGGAATTGATGGCGCAAATGGTCGCGGAAGGCGTGAGGGAGGCCGGACAGGATGCTGTCGTATGCAGTGTGGAAGCGGCAAGTGCAGCTGATTTGAAGAAGGAAAAGGCGTTTGCACTGGGCTGTCCTTCCATGGGAGCGGAACAGTTGGAAGAAACATTGATGGAACCGTTTATGTGTGAACTGGATGGTGCAATAGGCGGCCGGCAGATAGGCTTGTTCGGTTCTTATGGCTGGGGCGGCGGAGAATGGATGAGAGACTGGGAAGAAAGAGTCAAGAATTCCGGAGCAGCAGTTATCGGTGAGGAAGGGATTATTGTCAATGGTGCCCCGGATGTAAAAGCCGAAGAAAAGTGCAAAGAGCTTGGCAGAGCACTGGCCGCCGCGGTCTCCTGAGGAAGGGCCAATCAGGCCTGTGCATTTACCGCACAGGCTGCGGAAAATGTGGCGGTATAATGTCCGGCAATTTCATTGACCGGATGCCGTAACGGTTCAGACAAGTCCTGGCTGTTACAGCATAAAATAAATCAATCAAATTGATTAAAATTGCACCTTGTAGTCACTCGAAATCTATGTTACTATTTAGAAAATTGAATAAGAAAGCAAATGCAAGGAAGAGGAGTAGTAGCTGAATGCTGGAAAACAGAGAACTGCCGGGTGGTGCGAGGCAGTCTGAAGCGGACCGTGAACTGACCTTGGAGCAGCTGGCTGAAGACCGCAGGGTTGTGTAGGCGCAGACGGAACACCCGCCGTAGAAAGGGGGAAAGGCATGTTAGTGCTGACGAGTGCATGGTGTTGCGCCATGAAATAGAGTGGTACCGCGCGAAGGTGAATTTGCGTCTCTATAAAAATGACCGGATTACAGAAAAGTCATTTTTATAGAGACTTTTTTTGTGCCCGGACAGAAACAGGAGGAAGCATAAGTGAAAGCAGCAGAAAAGTATGGAAGATCTTATTTTATGCCGCCGGTGGTGACATATGATTGGGTGAAAAAGGATACGATTGAAAAAGCGCCGGTTTGGTGTAGTGTGGATTTGCGGGATGGGAACCAGGCACTCATTGAACCAATGGGACTGGAAGAAAAGCTGGAGTTTTTTAAAATGCTTGTCAAAATCGGCTTTAAAGAAATCGAGGTGGGATTTCCTGCCGCATCCGACACTGAGTACGCTTTTATAAGGGCGTTAATCGAAAGGGATATGATCCCGGAGGATGTGACGATCCAGGTGCTTACCCAGGCCAGAGAACATATCATAAGAAAAACATTTGAAGCCGTAAAGGGTGCGCCCCATGCGATCGTTCATCTGTACAATTCCACATCGGTGGCGCAGCGGGAGCAGGTTTTCAAAAAAAGCAGGGATGAGGTGAAGCAGCTGGCGGTGGACGGAGCGGTGCTTTTGAAAAAGCTGGCGGAGGAAACGGAAGGCAGTTTTACCTTTGAATACAGTCCGGAGAGTTTTCCGGGAACGGAAGTGGATTATGCTGTGGAGGTATGTAATGCGGTCCTGGATGTATGGAAGCCGGATAAAAAGCACAAGGTAGTCATTAACATTCCCACTACTGTACAGGTCGCCATGCCCCATGTATTTGCCTGTCAGGTGGAATATATTCACAAAAACCTGAAGTACAGGGACGGTGTGGTTTTAAGCGTACATCCCCATAATGACAGGGGCTGCGGGATTAGCGATGCGGAATTCGGTATCCTTGCGGGAGCGGACAGAGTGGAAGGGACTCTTTTCGGAAATGGGGAAAGAACGGGAAATGTGGATCTGGTTACGTTGGCTATGAACATGATGTGCCACGGCGTGGAAGCAGGACTGGATTTCAGCCGTATTATGGAAATAAGGGAAAGTTATGAGCTTCTGACCGGTATGAAGGTATACGAGAGAACACCTTATGCCGGAGACCTGGTATTCACTGCGTTCTCCGGTTCCCATCAGGACGCGATTTCCAAAGGAATGACATGGTGGAAAGAAGGAAAGAGCGGCAGTAAATGGACGGTGCCTTATCTGCCGGTGGATCCAAAGGATGTGGGAAGGGAATATGAATCTGACGTCATCCGTATTAACAGCCAGTCAGGAAAGGGAGGAATCGCTTTTATCCTGAAGCAGAATTTTGGTTTTTCCATACCTGACGGGATGAAAGAAGAAGTAGGCTACCTGGTGAAAGGAGTATCCGATAAGAGACATCAGGAACTGACACCGGCGGATATTTATCAGATCTTTGAGGAAAATTATATCGCTCCGCGATCGATTTTTCATATCCCGGAATGTCATTTCCGCCAGGAAGACGGGATTACCGCACAGGTGACGATTGAACAGGGAAAAGAGAGAAGAGTGATAGAAGCTTCGGGAAACGGCCGTCTCGATGCGGTCAGCAATGCGGTAAAAATGTATTTCGGCATAACCTATGAACTCACAGTTTATGAGGAGCATGCGATTTCCACCGGTTCTTCCTCCAAAGCGGCGGCCTATGTGGGAATTACCTGCAAGGGAAAGAACTATTGGGGCGTGGGAATTGATGAGGATATTATTAAAAGCTCCGTGGCCGCTCTTGTTTCAGCAGGCAATAAACTGGCGGAAAGTGAAAATCTTCGGGAAGGCAGGGAGGAACGAATCGTGGATATTATCAAATATATTAATGGACATTATGCAGAGGTGACCCTGGAAAATCTGTCGGAAAACTTCAATCTTTCCAGGCCTTATATTTCTAAATATATCAAAGACAAGACTGGTATGAATTTTCAGGATGTGGTTAGAGAAGCCAGAATGAGAAAAGCGCGGATGCTTTTGAAGGAATCGGGGCATTCGGTGGAATCGATTGCCGAGGATGTGGGGTATGAAAGCGTGGAGCATTTTAACAGGCTGTTTAAAAAATCCTATGGTATAACCCCCGTACAGTTCCGGGTGCAGAAATAATAAAAAACGGAAGAGCAAAAACAGGTATGCCCTGCAGAAAATTCTTTTAATAGAGAATCTTCTGCAGGGTTTTTTCGAAGAAATCGCAGTTTTTATGGCCGGAATGAAGAAGGACGATAAGATGATGGAATACAAACTGAAGGAATTCCTCCTGTGTGTAATCCTCCGACCAAACGGATGCGGGGATGCCGGTATCCCTCAGGAGAGCCTTGCGAAGAAGATCCAGGAGAACCTGAAAGCACTCGTTTTCCAGCTCCCTTCCTCTTTTTTTATCTTCCGGGGGCATGGTTTCCAGCTGAGTCAGCCAGTCCCGTTCAAATTCGGAAAGCTGCTCGTTGATAACCGCGTAAAACTGGGATACGAATTTGGTGAAACAGACAGTACGGGGATTGATGCCGGACAGACTATGGATGACATCTGCCCAGAAGGAATCCACTACAGCAAAAATAAGCTCTGTCTTATTGGGAAAGTAATTATAGAGAACACCCACAGAGATAGAGCACTTCCGGGCTATGTTGCGGATATTGACCTTATGTATTCCCTCGGTACGGGCGATTTCCATAGCAGCGTCAATAAGCTCCTGACGGGATGTAACATTTTTGTTCATCATTTATCCTCCTGTTGAACCATGCTCATTATATAAAGCTTATATTTTAATGTCAAGTATTCTTCGATGAAAAGTATTCTGTGAGAAAGAGGAACCGATGGGAACAATGGGAATACCGTAATAGTAGAATACTTTACAGGAGAGAATGGAGAATGATGCAAAAGAATAATTTAGAAGCCGTTATTCCGGTGTCCCGCCCCTTTGTTATTTATTCCGGTACGGATTTGACCGGTACGGCTACCGGGGATGCAGAGGTTCGCAGCTATTGTGCACTGCCTTATACTTCGGAATCAAGATACCGGCTGGACAGAGCGGATCATAATAATATATTTCAATTCCGCCTGACACAAAACGGAGTAACGAGAATGGCCTATTGTCTTGATAAATTTGCGGACGGCCCTTATAATGATGTCCCTTATGAGAGCGCGCCCTTTGAAACGATATTCCCGGCAGATACGGAAAGGCAGAAACAGATGCTTGCCTGGATACTTGCCAACGGGTATCCTGCGGTGAGTGCGGGAGAAACCTTTCAGCTGACCGGAACGGACTACACATCCAGCCCGGTGCTGGACGACAACGATGCCTATGCGGCGGTACAGGTTGCCCTGTGGGTCCTTTTGGGACAGATTGCCGAGGATGAAGTCTATTTTCTGGACTGCACGTCGGGAGAAACGCATCCAAAGTCGGAGAGGCTTCGGGCAACTGTGCTGAAGCTTCTGCAGATGGCCGGGGACTTCGCGGATTCCCTTGCCAATCCTTTGCCGCCGACAGCGGTAAATACCGCGTGCTGCTGCAAGGATTCTCCTGTTGAATGCTGCAATGCCGGCACTATTCCGGATGCTGTCAATGAGTCCTATCTTGTATTCAGCGGCTGTCCGGATGAAGTGCGTTCCCTGTGCGGAAGGCTTCTTATAGGGCCGTTCCGGCTTCAGTCCAATTTAACAGGCCAGCCGGTCATTACAGTCCGGCCTCTGTGCGTCTGCCAGGAAGGCTTTGCTGCTTCCTTTATGGATTTTTGCGGAAATGTAATAACAGCCCCTGTTATCGGGCAGGAATTTTATATAGCGGTGCGGGCGGCCCGTACCTGTATATGCTTTACCGTAGAAGCCGCATTTACAGCAACGATCACCCGGGTAATCACGATGAAGCCTGTCAGTTCACCAAATTATCAGCCTATCGGAGCATCTCTTCAGGATGAAACGATAGAGGTTAACGCTTCCGTCTGCGTGTGCCTGTCTGCAGGTTTTATGGAAAAAGACGACGGATGCATGGTACAGTCCGGGATACAGATAAATAATAATAACAATAATAACAATAATAATAACAATAATAACAGCCAGAATACAGGTATGCCGGGATTGATTAACTGTGGATGGCAGATTCCTCCATACTGTGTTTGTTCGCCGGTGTGGCCCTATCCACCCAGGCCGCCATATCCGCCGGAACCACCGTATCCGCCATACCCGCCGTATCCGCCATACCCGCCATATCCACCGGAACCGCCGTATCCGCCATACCCGCCATATCCACCGGAACCACCGTATCCGCCGGAGCCACCGTATCCGCCATACCCGCCGTATCCACCGGGACCGCCGCATCCGCCATACCCGCCGTATCCACCG